>NZ_JBKGFP010000001.1:0-600704 GCF_046557535.1 Pseudomonas sp. S1(2024) | reverse complement strand
ACCCAGAAGTACCTGTCCAGCGTGCCGACCCCGCCAAAAGGCAACGCCTACCGCATCTCCGACAACCTGTCGGCCACTGTTCCTGAGGCCACTGGCGTGACCGCGAAGGTGATCTACGACACCAGCGACGCCATTCCGGAAGAAGTCTGCACCATCATCGCCGACCAGGCCGCCAACAGCACCGGCACCTTCGGCTGCGTGACCGGCGCCGACGCCAACACCGTCTGGTACCGCCTGTAACACCAAGCAAAGAGGAACCCGCTCAGGCGGGTTTTTCTTCGTCCTGAATATTTCTCAATAATAGGAATTGACGATATAAAAATCCAAAAACCCAATGCAAACAAGTTTGATGTCAATATTTACATAACGCGACTTCGTGTTACTATACGATTGTCGCCGCAAACGACCTAATAACAATAACAATAAAGGGCCTCCCCATGTTTGCACTGATTATCGCCATCATCGCCATCGCACTGACCGTCTACCTCGCCGTATCCACCCTGTTCTACGGCGGTGATGGCCTGTCCAACGGCTCGGCGCGTGCCATCGCTTCGACCTTCATCAACCAGGGTCAGCAGATCAACGGCGCCCACGTGCTGTACAAGAACGACAACGCTGGCGCTTCGCTGAGCGCAGCCGATGAAACCGCCTCGGGCGCCACCGCTGTCAGCACCGAGCTGACCAAGCTGGTCACCCAGAAGTACCTGTCCAGCGTGCCGACCCCGCCAAAAGGCAACGCCTACCGCATCTCCGACAACCTGTCGGCCACTGTTCCTGAGGCCACTGGCGTGACCGCGAAGGTGATCTACGACACCAGCGACGCTATTCCGGAAGAAGTCTGCACCATCATCGCCGACCAGGCCGCCAACAGCACCGGCACCTTCGGCTGCGTGACCGGCGCCGACGCCAACACCGTCTGGTACCGTCTGTAATTCACCCGGCTTTGCAAAGAACCCGCTACGGCGGGTTTTTTGCTTAGGGTTTCCATGGACGGGTGATAAAGGTATTTCGATTTCATGATATATTGACGCATCCAGCCCGTTACCTGGGCATACAACAGAAAGGCATTGCTCATGCACCCAGCACAGCTCATCAAACTCACAAAGCACCCCGTGATCGTCTGGTTTGACCGCATCGCGCCCGTCATCTGCCTGGCCCTTGCCCTTTATTACGGCGTGCAGGGCAGTTACACCTCGGCTGCCATTTGGGGGGCTACGGCAGTGCTGGCACTGGTACTGTCCGTCTGCAACCTCACCAAGATCATGCAGAAGGTACTGACCAAGGTCGTCGCCCGCAGGGGGTTCTGATGGTACACCTGATCGTTGTCATCATGGCTATTGTGCTCATGAGCTACATGCTGGTGAGTGGTATTTCCTACACCAATCCAGAAGTCCATGATGCCCGTGAGAAGGTTGAGCATTGGTCAGTGCAAAATATGGCCCTGTCCGCCGCCTGGAGCAAGTACCGCCTACTGTATGGCCGAAACCCCAGTACCCCTGAACAATTGTCATCTGAACTGGCACTGCCACTCGTGGTGCCTGATGGCTTGACACTCAGCCGGCTGACCTCCGCGTTCAGCGGATGGTGCTTTGCAGGCGAAGTCTCAGGCAGTGGGTTGGCGGCGCTCAAAAGCATTAGTACTCGCTTTCCCACGCAGTACGGACTTTCTGATCAATGTGGGTACGAGGGCGGCATTTCTCCTTCCTGGGCCCCAGCCCTTGATGGGCCTGAACCGGTGCCCGTTGTCCTGACTTTCAAGTTTTCTCGATAAAGGGTTATTACCATGCTCGTGATGTTTATTCTGGGCTTGATCTTGATTGCGATGCTAGCCGTTGCCGCGCAATCGCTTTCCGGGATGTATTCCGTGCTCAATGACCTTGAGGTGGCTCGCCAGGAGCGCCAAGTAGAGATGCTTTGGGAGGCCAGTCTTTCGAGTCTGCTGGTGCAGGCGGGCCCCAACGGCGAGTTTGTTGCACCACTAGGAGCGGCGCTGACCGACGTCAATGGTGTGGTGATTGGCCAGGGTCTCCCAAGCGCCGTAACCGGGCCCAAGGTAAACGCACGGGGCTACAATCCTTTGTATTGCGCACTGGGGCGTGCGGATCTTGACGGAATTGGCGACACCCAGGACATCACCCTTGAACCAGGTCTGAGCTATACCGTGCAGACCGTTACGGTTGGCACGCAAGCCTATGTGACCAGATCTTCAGCCATTTCGGCTATGGAGCGAGGATCTACCAGCATTGCCGCCTTCATCATCTCGCCATTTGAAGCGGTCGATCGGCTTTCCTGCGCTGATATTCGTTATGACCAAGTCACTGGACAGCATACTGTTGCCGGCATCAGAGCCAAAGTCATTCCGATTTTTGGTGCCAATGGCGGTACATTGAGCAGTGCAGAGGCGGTCAATCGTTCGAGCAATCAGTTCATTGACGCCAGCGCCTATGACAGCATCAACGATGCCCTCGCCCCCTACCTCTCGAATCCCCCTGCGCGGCTGACCCTCAATCTTCCAGCCCGAACAGGTGGCTATCAGTTGACCCAAAGCATTGTTTTGGGGACAAAAACCGGGGGTGTACAAAGCCACCTGGTTATTGCAGGCCCTGCTGAAGGCGTCATCATAAATGGCGCGCAGACCCTTGCGGTGAAAAACGCCAGCCTCACGCTGCAAAATGTCACCCTGGATGGCAATCTCCACCTCGACAATGCCAGCGCGGCGTTCTCTGGATCGACCATTACGGGCATCACAGCGATTTCCAGTCGTCTTTCGTTTGTTGATGTCAATGCCGTGGACGGGCCGATCTCCCTTGACGCCAGTGAGGTGTACCAGTCAGGCGCACTTTCGCTCAACTATGGCACTTCAAGCCAAGGCCCGCTTACACTGACCACTTCCCAGTGGAAGACCAGTGCCGGCACCTTGAGCCTGACCTCGGGCAATTCGCTGTACGGCATTTGGATCGACCAGGCCAGTCGGTTTGTTGCAGCGGGATCGGCACTGACCTTTGGTTCGGGTTATTCGCAAGCGATCAGGGTGGCCTCCGACTCGATTTTCACGAGTATTGGTTCGAACTTGGTATTGCAGGGCCAGGCCACAACCTTCCTGGATGTCAAGGGCAGGGCAGACATCCAGTCCGGTACCGCCAGTGCAGCAGGGGCCGTTACCTACGGGGCGGTTTTACGTGACGGCGGTGAACTGATCATGGATAATGGCCAGCAATGGTTTAATGGCGGCACAGCTCCAGCAGTCGGTGTTTCCGACAAAGGCGGACTTGGCGTTGCAGGTTCAGTGGCGCAGATTGGCGGCCAGGTATGCTGGGACGGCTACCTGTTTGAGGATTCAACCGCTGGCCAGGTAACCATCAATGATAATAAGAACTTGAGTGGGAGGACGACGGCCTCCTGGAGCTGCAGCCCATGAGTTTGCTAAAAGCCCGTGCGATCGAGATGACGCCTAAAGAGCGTCTGCTGGAGAAGGTTCTTCTTGAGCGAAATCTCGCCAACGTTCAGAAGATCACTGCCGCCAAGATGCAAAGTGCGGTCACCAATGAATCCATTGGCACCATTCTGGTCAACGATGGGTTTTTGCGTCAAAGCGACCTGACCAGCGCCCTGTTGTCGATCAACCCGGATTCCCTGGTTGATGAAGAGTTGATCTTGCCGCATGTCCCCCTAGATCTGCTGATAAACAACAAGATCATGCTGGCGGCGGAGACCATTGAGTGCATTTACGTAGCGTGCCTTTGCCCCACGCCGCAAGCTAAAAACCTGCTGGTCAAGTATTTTCCCAACCAAAAAATCGTCTTCATCCCCGCCTCGGTTGACCGGGTGCGTGGTTATGTTGAAAAGCTGCGCATCATTCACGACAGCGATTCTTCGATTCTTGAACTGCTGCTCAGGGAAGCCATCCTGAACGGGGCTTCCGACATCCATATCGAACCTCAGCGCAATACCTACAGCGTCCTGATGCGCTACCTCGGGGTGCGAACACTTGTCCACGTCAGTGATCTGGATGAGTACCTGGTGCTTGCTGCAAAAATTAAAGACCGCTCCAAGATGGACTTGGCCGAACGAAGAATTCCGCAGGGCGGTGGATTCTCCATCGAGTACAACGGTCGAATGATCGATCTGCGGGTTGAGTCTGTGCCAGGGGTTTTTGGTGAAAAGATCGTTATCCGAATTCTTGACCAGGAGCGTGTTCAGTTCAATCTTGATACGCTGGGCATTTCAGCGATTGAGCAGTGGAAAAAGGGGATCAGTCGATCGGATGGACTATGCCTGATTTGCGGCCCTACCGGTTCGGGAAAAACCACCACGCTCAACGCAACCAATCGCCACTTGGATCGATTCGGGCAAGCTATCTACACCGTTGAGGATCCGGTTGAATACAACACTCCCTACACCACCCAGGTCAATATCAACGAAGCGGTCGGACTGAACTTCCCCCGTGCGCTGCGCAGCTTCATGCGCGCCGACCCGGACGTCATCATTGTCGGGGAGGTGCGCGACGAGGATACGGCGCGCATTGCGATCAAGGCTGCAGAAACAGGGCACCTGGTGTTTGCCACGCTGCACACAGGCTCCATCCAGGCCTCTATTCAGCGTTTGAAAGACCTGGGCATTGATCCACACGAACTCAAGTACATCTTGCGCGCAATCATGGTTCAGCGCCTGGTACGCACCCTGTGTCCGGTGTGTCATGGCCAAGACCTGAAGCCGCGCATCTGTGCCCACTGTGGTGGACGCCGCTACGCGGGCCGCAGCATTGTCTCTGAGTGCAGTTATTTCCCAGGCATGAAAGACGTCAATGAATTGCTGACCAGCAATGATGTGAGATGGAAAACCATGCTGGAAGATGCCTACGACAAGTACAAGGCAGGCATGACCGACGAAACCGAGTTTGTTCGCGTCTTCGGTGCCGAGGCGCAGGACATGATCAATCAGCATCGGGGTGGGAAATGAACGCTTGGGCCGTGGTGTACGAAGATCCGGTAAAACGCAAGGTGGTGGAGACCGAGGTCTATGCTGAAAATGCCAAAGAGGCAGAAAACAAGGTTCGACGGCGTGGCCGTGTGCTATCCGTCAAGAAAAAGCGCTCGTTTTCGCTAATCAAGGTTGGGCTCACTCAGGATGAAAGGCAGATACTCCTTCAGCGGTTGGGCACCATGTTGGAATGCCGCATGGGGGCCTCGGCGGCGCTGAACCTGATTGAGCGCACCTTCAAAGGCGCCATCAAGTCAATCGCCGGACGCATGCTGAAATATGTCGAGCAAGGCGATGATATTCCAACTGCCATGGAGCATATTGGCGAGCCCAATTTCCCCCGGCAAATGATTGCCCTGGTGAAAGCCGGGTCGAAAGCTGGCAATACTGGCAAAGCCCTGCTTCACGCGGCTGCCTTTGAAATGGAAATTGATCAGGTCAAGCGTAACAACGTCTGGGCCATGTGGTTTTCCATTATTGGCTTTCTCTTCGCAGCCCTGGTCATCTTTACCACCAAATACTACTTTGCGCCCAAGATCCTGGAGTCCGAGCTGATCAAAATGGCCGGCGACGCCGTAGATACCTCGGGAGCCTTGAGGCTCATGGATTTTTCAGTGGTGCTTATGGGGGTCTTTGGCCTGGGCTTTGTGCTGCTGCTGATTCTCGGAACCTTTGGGCGGCTGGTGCTGCCCTCCGAGTCTGACAAGATTGTAGTCAAAATTCCCTTTTACAAAGACCTGGTGCTGTCGCGCAATAACTACATCACCCTGTACGGCCTGAGCCTGCTGGTGTCCAGTGGCGTGCCAATGGAGCAAAGCCTGAGCCTTTCGGCTGAAGGTACGCCCAAGGGTTTGATGAGGGATGACCTCAACAGCGCCGTTGAGGCAGTCAGGCGAGGTCGGAACTGGGCAGAAGCCATGCGCTACCTGCACCCCACCGACCGTGCATCGCTTGCCTCGGTGCAAGACCGCGAACAGGCAGGGAAATCCTTGAAGGCGCTGTCAGACCAATACAGGACTATTTACGGACAACGGGTGAAAGCCACCACGCCCATTTTGATGTTGCTTGCGGCAGGTTTTCTCACCCTGTCTGGCCTGATTTTGTATAAACTGGGCGTTGAGCCAATTCTTCAGGTGGCGGCCAAGGGCGCCATATAAAAAAAATGATTGGAGTTCCCATGAAAAAAACCATCCTCCTGGCTTCATTGCTGGCAGCCTCCTCATCGGCTTTTGCGGATATTGAATCGCTGCAGATGCCTGAGCTGCAAGTGCCGCAGTTTCTGGTCAATCCCTTTGTCCGTTCTGACGTGCATGCCTTGGCTGCAGACCCTGGTAACGAGCAGGCGGCCCTGAGTGTGCAGGAGCGGGTGATTGAGTCGCCGGAATCAGCACGTACGGCGTTTCGCGTGTGGTCGGAAGATGAAAAGCAGGATCAGTATGCCACCTGGCCCGAAGTCGGCATGAACATGCTTCGTTGGCTGGAACCGGCCCGTGGTTTTGACTGGAAGCATGGCACACGAGCACCAGGTGCCAGCCAGGTCATCTATCAACAAGATTCCTTGGTCGACCTGGAAAGGGCCATGGCTGTTAACGTCACAAGTCCCATCAGTGTTGATGAGGGCTATGGCTATCAGGTGTATGACCCACTCAAGGGCAAGGCAAGAATCCCTGGCATTAGCCGCACCCTGCTGGCTCAAGGCTACGCCCCCATTGGCCCTGATAACATCCCCGTGCAGGTGTGCAGGATTGGCATGGGCAGCCAAGCGCCCTTCGTGGAGCTGAGTCAAACCCAGCGCCTGCGGTTTCAAGTGGCTACCGGGCTCAAGTTCAATGTATGCCTGAACGGTGGCCAGGCGCAAACGTACTGGAAATCGCGCTACGCCGACTTCATGGACAGTTACCATGACATCACCGATCGTCATCAGCCGGCAGGATCCTACTGATGAGCAAGGATCGGCGCAATCAAAACAGGCTGGGGCTGTTCTACGAAGAGGCTCAGCAGGCGCTCTGCGAGCTTGCTGAGCGTCACGGGGTTGAAATCCCCAGGGGGATGGCCACAATTGAGGGCCAGTGCCTACATTGGCGCCTCAGTGTGTACGCTGACTCAGGGAAACAATACTGGGATGAGCTGTGGAGGAGCAAAGTCGAATTGCTTGGCCTGCCCACCCATATCCTTCCCGGCGACGATGTCATCGATCCTGATGGCGAGTCCTGGTTGTTGCTGGGGCTTGATCCGATGTCCGAGCAAATGCCGGTTCGGCTGAAGAGCCCTGTGGGCGTGGATCACTTTTGCTCGATTGGCCAAGCGCAGTTGTTGCAGAAGGTTTAGGGGGAGGGGGCAACCCCTCCTCGCTCAAATCGACGGCTCGCTGACCTCTTTGGCTTTCGCTAGCTGAACGAACAGATCTTCCACGCCCCTGCCGAATTTCTTGATCCACAGTGTCGTAAAACCAGCCTCTACCAACGAAGCTGTGCTGTGATCTGTCAAACGTGCGAGCTTCAGAAGCTTGGCCTCGGTGGCGATTTCTGATTCAGAAATGTCCTCCTGGTAGGCCGTGTGCTTGCGCCAGCGCTTGAGCGCTGTCAGCACACTGGCTGACACTTCCTGTTTCACAGCCTCCGGAGTTTGGTCAGAGTCATGAAGCGACAGGGTCACTTTGCCACTGATCCAAGCTTCACCCCGACTGGTGATGCCATGACTCGCATCAATGAGCGATTCCTTGATCAGTAAATCGCGCCACCGCTCAAGATCGCCTACAGCGTAGTTGGTAAATCGCCCTGCAACCTCCACCTCAAGATTGCTCAGTGCAGCCGTAGGCGTCATGCCAAGCAGCACCTGCTTCCAGTGCACTGTGCCCGCCTTCGCAAGTCGATCAAGGGACTGGGCCAGGTTGATCAGGGTGATGGGGCGAATGTAGCGATGCGCGCCTTTAACCTGGTCTTTGGAAAAGGCTTCTGCCATACAGGTGTCGCATTTTCCACACCGGACATGAGCCTCACGGCGGCCAAAGTATTTAAGCACTGACCAGCGCCGGCACAAGCTGGTCTCGCACCAGGCCTGCATGGCATTAACCTTTTGCCAGTTATTGCGCCGGATTTCATCCACCCACAGGTAATCCTCACCCGGCTTCCATTCGCCCAGGGAGTAAACGGTTTCACGCCGCGTCAGTTCCCCTTGGCCGACCAGCAGATTCAGCACAGCTGAGACTTGTGCCGGGGTAATTGCTTCGCGGCAAATGGTTGCCAGCCACCCCACGTTAAGCTCCTCAGGGCCAGAGCTCAGCGTGCGATAAATGATGTCCTTGATTGCCCGAATGGCCTTGGGTTCGGGCGAGGCCATGCCAATGAAGAATTGGTGGATGCCACGATCACTCGCGTTGTAGAACAGAATAGCCCTGGCTGGCAGACCGTCACGTCCAGCGCGCCCAGCCTCCTGAACAAAAGCTTCGAGTGATCCAGGCATTTGAGCGTGGATAACCAGGCGCACATTGGGCTTGTCTACACCCATACCAAACGCAGAGGTCGCCACCATCACCTGAATATCATCTGCCAGGAAGGCCTCCTGGACACGATTCTTTTCCTCGCTCTCCAGCTTCCCGTGGTAGCGCCCCACTTTCAACCCTGCGGTCAGCAGGTGGTGATAGATGCGCTCAACCTCCTTGACCGTCACACAGTAAACGATGACGCAGACACCAGGATTTTCCCGAAGGGTATTTTCAATGTCCTGGCTGCGATCCTTGTTGGCATTCACCACGGCATAGACCAGATTGTCCCGGTCAAAATCCTGCAAATGCACCTGGGCATTGCGCAAACCAAGCAGGTTGACAATGTCCGTCTGAACTTTTTCGGTTGCCGTGGCCGTAACGGCGATCCGCTGGATCGGGCGGCCAATTCTCAGCTCAACCGCGTCGATCGCGTGGCCAAGGCGCGAATAATCCGGCCTGAAGGCATGCCCCCATTGAGACGCACAGTGCGCCTCATCCACGGTGACCATTTGAAGGTTGGTTGCGCACAATGCGGCCAAGAAGTTTTCATCCTGGAAGCGCTCAGGGGACACATAGAACAACTTGTATCCGCCTGTCGAGAGGCGATTGTAACGCTGGCGAATTTCGTCCCCTGAAAGATCAGAGTTGACGAACGCTGCGCTGATACCCAGGCGCTCCAGGGCATCAACCTGATCTTTCATTAGGGAGATCAGCGGACTGACAACCAACGTGGTGCCTGCTCGGTGCAGGGTCGGAAGCTGGAAGCATAAGCTTTTGCCACCGGAGGTCTTCAGGATGGAGAGGCTGTCCTCACCTCGCATGATCGAATCAACGATCGGCACCTGGCCTGGGCGCAGGCCATCAAATCCAAAATAGCGCTTAAGGGTGTCCTGCAGCCGGGGTTGATCGCCACTCATTCGAGTATTACCTATATTGACAGTTTCGCCAATTCATTATATACCTATTGCAGTATTTATCACAGTGTCACCGGAGCACAGTAATGGATAACTCTAATAATACGGCAGTCGTTCACAGCTTCACTGAAAAGCGAAAAACCACTCAGGCTCACGTTGATCTGGATGGTGCCCGCCGCCTGTTGTCCATGCCTACCTTCAGCTGGAGCATGGCTGTACAGCAAATCCTGATGGTCGCAGGCCTGGATGTTTCCGAGGCGCTGCTGGTCGATGAGCCTCCGACCACCCTGACCAGCTCAGCCTATCAGCTCGGTCACAAAAACCTCAAATCGCTGATCACCACCGCAGAGGCCGAAGATGGCCTGGGCATGTCCTGGGACGAATTCCGCGAGAAATTGACCGCTGCGGTCTACAAGAAAAAATACCAGATTTCCGAAAACGATTTCCGTGAAATCAATGCGCTGGTCAGCGATGCCACCGATATTTTGGGGCGCGCTCCGATCGACATTGGCGAATTCCATGCCGCCAAAGAAAAAGCGCTGACCGATCGCATCAGCGCCATGTCCCGCGAGCATGATGCACGGGTGCGAGATCTGACCGAACGCCAGCAGGGCTTGGTGCGCGACCTGACCAAACGCCAACAAGAGCTCGACGGTGTCCGCAGCGACAATGAGCGACTTTCCCAGGAAGTCGTTCAGCGCATCAACGAAATGCGCCGCGAAACGGCTGAAAGCCAAGATCGCATCGAGCGGCAGGCTGATCTGCGCGTTGCCCAAGAAGTGGAGCGCATTGGCCGCGAACGTGACGTTGCTCTGCAGCAGCAGCGTGAAGCAATCAGTGCCGAGGTGCACCAGATCACCGAGCTTCGTAACGTCGCGGAAAACGCCCTGAGCGATATCAAAGCGCAGATTGCCAGCGGCATGTATGTCGAAGCGAGCGTGGTTCGTGGTCTGGAAGACCGCCTGCAGAAGGTCAACCTGGCAGAAGTGGAGCTGAACAACCAGCTGCTGTCCCTGAATGAGCAATTGATCCGGGAGCAGCAGGAAGGCCTGGCCCTGCGCAACCAGCTGGAAGCACTGACGCTGTCGACCGCAGGCGACAAGGAGCAGATTCGGGCGCTGGAGCAACGCTTGCGTGACGTGGTCGAAGAACGTCTGGACGGTTCGACCGAGTTCATGATTCTCCAGGAACGCCTGACCATCAGCCGCAACGAACGAACCGCGCTGGAAGAGAGCAATGTGCAGCTACAGGACGCCAACCTGGTGCTTGAGCGCAAGCTGAGTGAAGTCAGGGGGGCGCATGAGAACCTGAAAGTGCAAGGTCGTGAGTACTGCAATCACCTGCGCTCCATCAACGCCGAAGCGACCGAAACCAACAAGTCGTTGGTCAAACAGCTCGGCCAGGCCAAGCTCACGCTCGGTGTGGTGCTGGTCTCCGGGGTGGGGGCAGCCATTGCGCTGACCTTGTCGATGACCGGAGTTATCTGAGCGGGTTGATTGAAAAAAGGCCGAACCCAGTTCGGCTTTTTTAATGGGGGAGCAATGAATAAAAAAATAATGCCACACTGCCTTGCAATAGTCCTCATGTGCAACGCGATGATTTTCCTAGGTTTATTTCTCGGTAGGTCGATTCAGGCGGGCGTGCTGGATTGGCAGCGCATGCTGCCCTGCCTGTTATTCGCGGTAGCGGCTGCAGTCTGGAGCACCTGGCTTTACCTCGACGTCAACGACACCAATCAAGCGCTGAGGCGTGAACTGTTTGATACCAAAGACGAACTGATGAAGGCCTTGAGGAAAACCGTGAAACCTTCAACTGTTGTCTCGGCCAGCGCCAGTGCAAAGGATCGACCGCGCAAGGCAAGCTGGAGAGCTAACTGACCAAAGATCGACCATCCATCAGCCTAATGGGCTTGCCCTTAGTCCAGTTCCAGGCCTCTTTGGTAAAACCCGAGAGGCCCACTACGAACACGCCATGAAAGTGCTCGGCGTGCATCACGCCATACATCTCCCTGACCACGCCCACGCCCACGCGGCCTTTCCAGTGCTTGCATTGCACAAGGTATTTCTTTCCTTGGCGACGAAGCACCAAATCCATCCCACCATCTGCTCCACCCAGGCCCTTAAGCTCCACGTGATAGCCCTGTCTGGAAAAGTACCCGGCACACACGTGCTCGAAATCCTGCCAGCTTAGCGATTCAAGGTATTCGATACCCCGATGGCGAGTGCGTTTATACAATCGTTGCCCGCGCTTTCTGCCCAACAAAAACTCGATACCCGGCTCAATCAGCAGGAGCAGGGGCGCTAGGCCGATAAAGTAGGGGAGACTCGCACCGCCAATCATCAATTTATTCCTTAACCGCTAGAACGGTACGTCAATATCGGCAGCACTGACCCGGCTGGATGCTTGAGGCCTGAGGCGTGGCTTCTGAGTTACCAGTTCTTTGAAGCGTTCACTGGACAGACCGTGGGTGTGTTGCTCGGCCATGAAGAACGAGAGATGGGTCTGCCGTTCCATTTCCCAGGTGCTTTCCAGTGCTTTCTGCAGGGTTTTCGGGTTGCCCACAAAAAACACATGCTCCTTGCCACGGGTCATCGCCGTGAAGATCAGTCGCTTGGTCAGCATGTTCAAATGGTCATCCGGCAGCACGAAAATCACGCAAGGGTATTCTGAGCCCTGGCTCTTATGCACAGTGGATGCCCATGAGTGGGTCATGTCCAGATAGTTGCTAAACGGCAGGCACACCTCGCGATCATCCAATGACAGCACAATCTCCTGTTTGCGCTCGTTGAAATCCACGATGGTGCCGGTTTCCCCATTCTGGATGTCCTTGTCATAGCGGTTTCTCAACTGCATGACACGATCGCCCACATGGTAAAAATTGTTGCCCAGTCGCCGCCCTCTGGCCTTTTGCGTAGCAGCCATGGGGTTGAACACCGGCTTGAGCAGCCTGTTCAGCTCATTGATGCCTGCCTGACCTTTGCGCATGGAAGCCAGAATCTGGATATCTTCCCGCTGAATACCATAAGCCTTGGGAATCAGGGATTCGACGAGTTCACGAACTTTCTGCGCAATTTCTGCCGGGGAGTTGGCATTCACCAGATGCAGATCGCCGCCCTTGTCGCGAAACTCCGGCATCCGCCCCTCCAGAACAGCATAAGCCCCGGAAACAATCAGGCTGGCTTGCCCCTGGCGACGAACTTCGGTCAGTTCCGAAACCGGGTAGTGACGCGACTGGATAATGTCGCGAAACACGGCGCCGGCATCCACTGATTCCAGCTGATCCTTGTCGCCCATGAGAATCAATCGGCCACGGTTCTTCATGTGCCGGCACGCGTTGGCCAACAGGGTTTGGTCGCACATGGTGGACTCATCAACAATCAGCGTGTCATGTTCGCCAAAACCGGTCAGCATGGACGCCGTGTTCGGCGCCATTCCCAGCAAGCGGTGCATTGTCTGGCAGGGCAGGCGAGTAAGCTCCGCGAGCCTTTTAGCGGCTTTGCCAGTTGGCGCGCCCAACAAAATGCGCCCATGCGGATGAATGTGCCTCAGCTGCATGACGAGGGCATTGGCCGTGGTACTTTTACCCGTGCCAGGCCCCCCAGTGATGACAGACGTTCTATGGATCAGTGCACTGTAGATCGCCGTATTCTGTTCCCAGCTGAGCTCAATTGGCCTGCCGTCTGGACGAATACCACCGTTATAGTGCTCATGAACAATACCAGGACTGTGAAACCCAGAGCGAATGGATAACTCGCGTGCCAGCGACTGATCATTGCGCAGCAGCTTCCCCAGCGAGATCGAGTCTTCCCCACCAATGTGCTTGAAATCCGCCCGCCCGCCTTTGATCATCTCCAGAAACTTCGTCTCCACCAGTGCCCGCTTGACCTTGAGTGCCGAGGATGTCTCCGCGATGGCTTTGTGGAAATTGATAGCGGTATGACCGTTCTTGCCGACAATCGCATCCAGGTAGTCCGCAATCACGTTTTCCATGTCGATATGCACGCGATCAAGTACACCGGTTGCGCGGAAGTAATTGGTCTCCACATCGCTGCTCAGCGTGATGTTTCGCAACACCCGAAACGGATGCCGATCCATGGTTGAATCCTTGTTTTCGCGATAGGCGTCCACAAGCAGGTCAACGTACTTCATCTCGATGTTGTGGCGCAGCAGCATCCGGATTTCATGCCAGGTGTCGCGCAGATTGCCCCATTCGTTTTTGAGGCGCATGAACGCATGGTCACTCAGCGCCAGCAATGATTGCACCGCCGCTTCGTCATGATCGAGCTTCATGAAAGCATATTCGCCGAAGGTGTCATACCACAGCTGGCGTTTTTCCTTGAGAAAGCCGAAGCGCCACGATTGCATGGTTTTCTCAACTATCCGGGTCACCCCAAAATCCCTAGAGGGGATCATCGAGTCAATCATCAGCCAGGGATTGCTGGGATCGAATCGATCAGTCACCCGGAACAGGCAGATATAGGCCTGATGGGTATTGACCTCACCCTTGAAGTTCAAGTGCCCCATCACCATGCCACGCGTCAGGCTTTCCCTGATCGTCGAAGGAAATGCCTCGTCGACAGGGCCAGGCATCATCATGAGCTGGCTGTCGCCGATCCGCGTCTGGGGAACAAACACGTGCTCAAAATGCGCGCTCGTGTAGCGGGCAAGGTTGCCAAGATCAAGCGGGGCTGTGAATACACCTGGCGGTTTCTGAGACATACGCGTAAAACCTTCAATAAACACTTTAACCGTTAAGGTTGTGTTTTTGTTATTATCAATATACCCATAATAGCCTGAGGAGACATCATGCTGAAAGTACTCAGTTTTCTCATGGCGGCAATGCTACCAACCATCGTTTGCGCTAATATGGCTACGAGTGACAGAGGAGCATGGCGGCCATTCGCAGACGAATTCATATTCGAAGGCACCGTGATTGAGGCGGACAAGGATCTGACCTTCTGGGTTGAGCCAGACCCTAGGTTCACCGATCTTGTGCGCAAGAAAGCCGATGAGATGTCAACCGCCTACGTCGTGAGAAGGCCGTTGCTCCTGCGCATAAAGCTTGCCGGCATCGAGTCGGGCGAGGAGGGTGGGATCGCATTGTCCCACGACGAATTCGACGAAAGTGCGCGGGCTGATATCCGTCAAACCCTGCTCAATGGCAATTACCAGCTCAGGTGCTATGGCAATTACGCCAATTACGTAATCCCATTTTGTTCCGCCATCGACCTGCAGGGCCACTCCATGGCTGTAGAACTCATTGAAAAAGGGTTGGTCAGGCGCGAGGAGAGCTTCCTTGGCATCACCGAACTGGAGCACCAGATGATGAAGGACGCCCAGAAGGCTGCCCAGGATCAAGGAGTCGGCATCTGGAAGCCCTTCCGAGTTATGTTCAGAGGGCTCAAATAAGCTACCCGCCACCTCGGTTTTGATGTAAATTGACAACCCTCCCAAGGCACGTGTTAGCGTGAAGCATGGGGTAAGCAGAAACCCCACCACATTCGAAACCGCCCCGGCAAAGCCGGGGCTCAGCATCTAAGCAGGTAAGATCATGACAGCTGTAATCAAGCGCACTGGTATCAAAATGCCTTTTGATGGCGAGCGCATTCGCAACGCCGTGGCCGCCACCTTCGAAGCCACGTTGGGCACTGACTTCAAAAAATCCTCACGCCTGCAGGACATCGCCACCCGTATTGTCGAGGGTGTGCAAAAGGCCGCTGAAAACCGCCCGACCATTGGCGTTGAAGAAATTCAGGATCTGGTTGAGAAGGGGTTGATGGCCCTGGGCGAACACGAAACTTGCCGCGCTTATATCCTGTACCGAGAAGAGCGCAGTCGTCGTCGCCAGCTGTCGCCGGTTCTGACCATCAATTATGTTGATGCCAAGGGCAATCCGGGTACCCTGACCACCGATATTCTGGAAGCCTATCTGGCCGGCGCCTGCCAAAACCTGCCGGGTGTGTCCGCGCAGTACCTGGCCAAGGAAGCCATCAAGAACCTGTTCGAAAATGCCGAGTGGGGTGATGTGCTCAAGGCACTGGTCATGACGACCCGCACCATGATCGAGCGTGAGCCCGAGTACTCCTATGTCGCGGCGCGCCTGCTGGGGATGGAGCTTGAGGTTGAAAGCCGCCAGTGTATGGGCATCCCGGAGGGTAGCAGCTACGCTGATGATCTCGCCGCCGCGCTGGAGTTTGGTGTCAAAGTCGAACGCCTTGATCCACGGTTGATTGACGGTCGTTTCAACATCGAATTCCTGGGTAACCTGATCCGCCCCGAAGGCGACCTGCAGTTCACCTACCTGGGCTTCCAAACCCTGTACGACCGCTACTTCCTGCACCATGAGAACCAGCGCTTCGAACGCGCCCAGGTGTTCTTCATGCGTGTGGCCATGGGCCTGGCGCTGGAGGAAGACAGCCCAACCGTGCGTGCCGCTGAGTTCTACGAACTGCTGTCTTCGTTCGACTACATGGCCTCGACGCCAACCCTGTTCAATGCCGGCACCTTGCGCCCTCAGCTGTCCTCCTGCTACCTGACCACCGTCCCGGATGACCTGTCAGGGATCTACCACGCGATCCACGACAACGCCATGCTTTCAAAATTCGCGGGCGGCCTGGGGAACGACTGGACGCCTGTCAGATCCCTGGGTTCGTACATCAAGGGTACCAACGGCAAGTCGCAAGGGGTGGTGCCGTTCCTCAAGGTCGTCAACGACACAGCGGTGGCGGTTAACCAGGGTGGCAAGCGCAAAGGTGCTGTCTGCGCCTACCTGGAAACCTGGCACCTGGACATTGAGGAATTTCTGGAGCTGCGCAAAAACACGGGTGACGATCGCCGTCGCACCCATGACATGAACAGTGCGAACTGGATTCCAGACCTGTTCATGAAACGGGTTATTGAAGACGGTTTCTGGACATTGTTCAGTCCTTCGGATGTGCCTGATCTGCATGACCTGACCGGCAAGGCATTCGAGGCACGGTATCAGGAGTATGAGCAGCAGACCGGTGAGCACGGCACGATCACACACTACCGCACGATCAAAGCCAATGATCTGTGGCGCAAAATGCTGTCGATGCTGTTTGAAACTGGTCACCCGTGGCTGACCTTCAAGGATCCGTGCAACATCCGATCGCCGCAGCAACACGTGGGCGTGGTACACAGTTCGAACCTGTGCACCGAGATCACTCTGAACACCAACAAGGACGAAATCGCGGTCTGCAACCTGGGCTCGATCAACCTGCCGAACCACATCGTTGATGGCAAGCTGGACACCGCCAAGCTGCAACGCACCATCAATACCGCCGTGCGCATGCTCGACAACGTGATCGACATCAACTACTACTCGGTGCCGCAAGCAAGTAACTCTAACCTCAAGCACCGCCCTGTCGGCCTGGGCATCATGGGCTTCCAGGATGCCCTGTACAAGCTCAAGCGTCCTTATGCCTCTGAGGCTGCCGTGCAATTTGCTGATGAGTCGATGGAGGCCATCAGCTACTTTGCCATCATCGCCTCTCACAACCTGGCACTGGAACGCGGCTCCTACCCAACATTCGAAGGCTCGCTGTGGTCGCAAGGCATTCTCCCGATCGACTCGATTGCCATGCTCCGTGAGGAGCGCGGGGCCCGGTACCTCGACCAGGATGAAAGCTTCACCCTCGACTGGGCGCCCGTGCGCGAGATGGTCAAGAAGGGCATTCGCAACTCCAATATCATGGCCATCGCACCGACCGCGACCATCGCCAACATCACCGGCGTATCGCAGTCCATCGAACCGACGTACCAGAACCTCTATGTGAAATCCAACCTCTCCGGCGAATTCACCCTCATCAACGCCTACCTGGTGAACGACCTCAAGGCGCGGGGGCTGTGGGACGATGCCATGATCCACGATCTGAAGTTCTACGACGGGTCGCTGCAAAACATCGACCGTGTTCCGGACGATCTGAAAGAGCTTTACCGCACCGCCTTTGAAGTCGAACCGCGTTGGCTGGTCGACTCGGCAAGCCGCCGTCAGAAGTGGATTGATCAGGCGCAGTCGCT
This sequence comes from Pseudomonas sp. S1(2024), assembly GCF_046557535.1. Classification (NCBI taxonomy): domain Bacteria; kingdom Pseudomonadati; phylum Pseudomonadota; class Gammaproteobacteria; order Pseudomonadales; family Pseudomonadaceae; genus Pseudomonas; species Pseudomonas sp. S1(2024). The sequence continues at coordinate 583,286 of NZ_JBKGFP010000001.1, read as the reverse complement.
CAACCTCTACATTGCCGGCGCTTCCGGCAAGAAACTGAACCTCACCTACCGGATGGCGTGGCTCAAAGGCTTGAAGACCACCTACTACCTCCGCGCCCTGGCCGCCACCAGCACGGAGAAGTCCACCATCACGACCGGTGCGCTGAACGCCGTGTCGGCATGATCGAGGCCTGAGGCAAATGTCGCCCCGCCCTTGTGGTGGGGCGTCTTTATATTGAATAATGATTATATTGAGAACAGGAAATTATCGTCCATGAGCCTTGGTATCAAGCCGATTTTGGAGCGTCCGCCGCAAACGGATGCTCAAATCCATCCGAACCCTCTAATTAACCGGATATTGCAGAACCGGGGCATTCAGAGCATGGATGAAATGAAATACCCGCTAAAAGGACTCATCAATCCAAGCGAAATGCACAACATGCAGCAGGCGGTGGAGCTGCTGGAAGAGCATATTCGCCGTGGCAGTCGCATCGTGGTTGTGGGCGACTTCGATTGTGATGGCGCAACTAGCACCTCGATTGCCGTAGAAGGCCTGCAGCTGCTGGGCGCCAAGGATGTGAAGTACATCATTCCAGATCGAATGGTGCATGGTTATGGGCTTTCCCCACCCGTGGCCAAGCTGGCAGGCGAGCTGGCGCCGGATTTGATAGTCACGGTCGACAACGGCATTGCCAGCCACGAGGGTGCCGAAGCGGTACGCCGTCTGGGCGAAGATACCGTATGCCCGGATGGTACCGTCATCCCAGGACATCCTTGCGACCTGCTGATCACCGACCATCACCTGCCCAGCGACAAGGGCCTGCCTGAACACGCCAACGTGATCATCAACCCAAGCCAGCCACTCTGCAACTTCCCAAGTCCAAGCATTGCCGGCTGCGGGGTGATGTTCTACGTCATCATGGCCCTGCGCGCACACCTGCGGGACAAGGGGTTTTTCGCCGAACAGGGCAAAGAGGTGCCAAACATCGCCCCCCTGCTTGACCTGGTGGCGCTGGGCACCGTCGCGGATGTCGTGGCGCTGGATCGCAACAACCGCATACTGATCAGCGCAGGCTTGCGCCGAATCAGGGAGGGCCTGGCGCGACCGGGCATCAAGGCACTGCTGCAGATCGGTAAGCGCGATGCGTCCAAGATTGTAGCTTCTGACATGGGGTTTGCCGTAGGCCCACGGATTAATGCCGCAGGTCGCCTGGATGACATGACCGTGGGCATTCAGTGCCTGCTGGAAAAGGACGAAGCCAAGGCTCATGAAATCGCCTCTCGCCTGAATGACCTGAACCTTCAGCGACGCGACATCGAACAGCACCATGTTTTCGATGCCGGTGTACTGATTGATGAGCACAAGCTCCTCGATCGCATGGGGGTGGTCTTGCACAATCCGACCTGGCATGCCGGCGTGGTGGGCATCGTAGCCTCCCGCATCAAAGAGAAAATCAACCGCCCCATCATCTGCATGACCGACAGTGCGGCGGCGGCAGAGGAGCGGGAAGCACTGAATCAGCTCATTCTCGCAAATGCCCCTGCTGAAACAATCGCAGCTCAGGAAGAAATCCTGATGAGCAAGGACGCCAAGGGGAGCTGCCGTTCGGTTCCTGGCGTGCACCTTAAGCACATCCTCGACAAGATCAACAAGATGCACCCGGAGATCCTTGGTAAGTTTGGGGGCCATGCAATGGCTGCCGGCGTATCGGTGCCACTGAAGCACCTGGCCCAGTTCACACAAATCTTTGATGCCGAAGTAGCCAAGGAGCTTACCCAGGAGCAGATCATCGGCAGCCTGCATGTCGATATCAAAGACGTCAGTCCCCAACACATGACCATGGATTTTTGTCGGCAAATCGAAGAGCTGGGGCCTTGGGGGCAGCATTTCCCTGAGCCTGAATTCCATGCCAAATTCAGGTTGATCCGCGATGAACGCCGTAAATCACCCTGGCCGCTGCAGGAAAAGCACCTGAAGATGCTGGTTGAGTTCGAAGATCATCCCGGTGTGGAGTTCCCGGCCATTTGCTTTAACTGCATCGAAGATGGCCAGATCCCTGTGGGCGATCGTTTCGAAGGCACTTTTGCGCTGTCGATCAACGAGTTTCCTGCTGGTCGCTTTACCCTGCAAATTCAATTCAAAGCCCTGCAGGATCCTGATCTGACGCTACGCCTGGATCAAGCGGCAGAGGCCGCGAAACAACTGGCCATGAAGTCCGCTCGCACCCAAGGCCTCCCCAAACAGGATCTGAGTAGTCCCATTGGGCGGTTCAGGGCTGAATTTGGAAGCACTCTGGCCATGCTGGATGAAACCGTCACCACCCCCAAAAACCACCCTTCAACAGACCCCGCTCCATTCTGAGCCCAAGCAGAGGAAACCCACAATGAGCATGATCGTCACACTCAGCGGAATGAGCACCAGTGGCAAAACCACCTTTGCCAAGGCCATGGGGGATCACCCACAATTTCGAAAGCCGGTGAGTGTAACAACACGAGCCATGCGTGAAGGCGAGGTGGATGGTGTCGACTATCACTTTGTCACCCCGGAAACCTTCAACGCCATGATTGCCAATGATGAGCTGCTGGAGTATGAAGCCTCGCATACCGCGATGTATGGCACCTCTGCCGCCGAAGTCGAACGCATCCTGAGCCAGGGAATGTCTGTCCTGCCGATTCTGGAGCCAGAAGGGGTCATCTCGATGCAGGCGATCGCGGCCAAGCGCAACCTGCCGTTTCTCTCGGTCTACATTGATGCCGACATGCCGGTGATCATGTCGCGTTTCTTTGGTCGGCTCGATGAAGAGAAGGCCAAGAAAGGCGAGGTGAACTACCTGCCTCATGCCAATCGGCTGAAAGTGATGCTGGAGCAGGAAATGCTTTGGCCTGAGCGCACTACCTGGGGCTTGGTGCTGTCCAATCTTCAGGCGCCTGGTCGCCTGGAGCAAGCCATTCGCACCCTTGAGTCCATCAGCGCCACAGGGGTGATACCACCCACCGAACAACCCGTGAAACGTACCGCCATCACCCAATGGTCTGCTCAAGACCTGGCAAGCCTGCTCGAACAGCACTACGTGAATGCTTCCTCAGGGGCCAAGTTCTGGGCGCTCTTGAGTGCATCCACGCAGTTGGCCAAGGATCCAGAGCCCGACAGTCCTGTCATCCACATCTAAAAAATTGGGGCCCGCAGGCCCCATTTTATTAACGTCCCGATCCAGGTGAATCGTAGTCCTGCTGACCCTGGCGGGCATTGAGTCTGGCCTGGCCGCGAAACTTCTGAAAATCCTGGTGCGTCATAGATCCCACGGCATTGAGCACCTCCTGATCAAGGCAGTTGACGATCTCGGCGGGACTAGCCCCCTTCAGATCCTTGCGCTTGAGCACTTGCACAAATGCCTTGCAGGCCATCGAAACCCTCTTGCAGCTGTCGCGCATCCCTTTGAAATAGCGGTAGACATGGCTCAAGGGGCCATGGTCACCCGTGCAGCGGACAATGGCATTGGCCACCGGCTTGAGGATATTCCGGGTAATTTTGCCTGCCAGCGCGTCGGCAGCAAACCCGATGTTCTTGAATTTCTGCATGTCACCACGAAACTCCGTGGCCCTGGCCAAGGCCAGCACAAAGCCCGCCGCACCCAAGGTAGGAATCTGATAGTGTTCAGGAACCAGCTCAAAGAGATTCTTGATCGTGGGGTTCACCTCCACGTCAGCCAGGCTCAGCAGAACACCGGAGTAGCTGAGGGTATCCACCAGGATGCCAATCAAGTCCGAACGAGCCTGTTTGGCCTTGCCCTGTTTCTCCTCCGTCAGGTTTTCCTCTTGAGCCGCGAGCCATTTTTCAGCCTTCTTGACCAACGGATGCGTTTCTCTGAGCACACCTTGGCTGGCATGCGACAGGGCTTCGCTTTGATCCAGGAACTGCTCAGTTTTCTCGCGATCACCCTTGAACACCCACTCGCTGAGCAGGCTAATGTTCATGGAGTAGAACAGTTCCTCGCTGGAATCGATGTCCGAGCGCTGAATGATGATGTCCAGTGGGGTGTTGCCGTTATTGTCCGGAATGGCCAGCGACCCACCCTCAGCCAGCAGGTCGAACAAAATCCGTTGAGGCGCATCACCGAGCACCCCCGTGAACTGATGCGCGGCATAATGCACGGCGCTGTACCCATGGCCGTTGGTGATGTTGATGTCCGCACCAGCCTTGATCAAGGCGGTGACCGCCGCGTGATCCACGGCTTTGACCGCCAGAATCAGCGGTGTATGGGCGTCACTGGTTGCTTCATGCTGATTGACGCCTTCGCTGCTGTAGGCCAGGTACTGAGCCAATGCACCCCAGTGATGTTTACCTGCTGCTACGAGCGGCACGCGGTACCTGGGGCCATCGGCAACACCTTGTTTAAGCCCTGGGTCGATGTTTGCCGCCTTGATGTCGTACTCCAGGTAGGCTTTCACCAGTTCGGTATGGCCATGGTAGGCTGCGATGTTCAGCGGGGTTCGACCATTGTGGGTCACCCATTCGAGCAAGGCGCCCATCTTGATCAACGCCTGGTTGACCTCAACGCGGTTGAACTGCGACGCCACGTGAAGGGCTGTTTCATCATTGGTGTTGTCGGGGGTGTTGATGTCGATTCGGTCATTGAACCAGGAGAAAATGTCGACGAACGTTTCATCTTTCAGTCGCTCTTCCCGCATTCTCATGGCAAGGATATGAAGCGCCGTTTTGCCATATGGATCCGAGGCCGAGAGGTAGCGCTGGTACAAACTGGCGGATTCGTCGCCAAGGTTTTTACTTTCAATCAGGCATTGAGAAAACGCCTGAATGACGGCCAGACTTGGCTCAGGCGCCTTTTTCAGGTAGCTGAAGAGGTAGTTGTAGCCTTGCTTGTTGAAATAGAAAGGGTCAATAAGTGGTACATCGTTCGCCCGACAGGTAAGGCTGTTCATCAGCCCCACCTCGCCCTGGATCATGGCCTGAACAAACAACGTCACCTGCTGGCTATCACGCATGCCTTTGTGCAACTCCGGACTGGCCTTGGCGGCGTCCAGCGCCCCTTGAACGTTCCCTGCCACCAAAGCCATCTTGCCGATCGAGCCGTCTGGGAATACATCCATCCTGCGCTGCGAAACCGCCTTCTCGAACACTTTGGCAACAAAGGCCATGCGCTCCCCAGTGCTGGATTTGACTGCACGTTCGAGGGGAGTGGTCGAGTCATCAAGCACTGGTTTGGTCAGCGATTCCACCAGAATGTCGAAGGACGCCGAAGCAGTTTCGCTGTTGAAAACATTGCTGAACACCAGGCCCCAGGCTTCCTGCGCAGAAAGGCCGGCGGTCAAGCGTGACTGCACCTCATTTGAGGGCAGGGTTTCAGTGTCCAAGGCGCTGTCTGCAACCTGCAGGGTGTTTGTCTGTGGCATCTCACAATCCCGGTTCGTTATTGTTATCGTGGCTAGGCCTTGCGGCAGGTTTGTTCTTGGCTATTTCAACGAGCAGGGCGCTGCGAGCGAAGGCGAATTTCTTGTCATCAATGCCCAGTTCGCGGGGCTGAATGCTCTGCAAGACGCCCTTGATGTGGCCACTCAGATTTTCGTGAGCCTCGTCTTTCGGCTGTTTGATCACTGCTGTCAGATAGCCGAGCTGGTAGCGGTACAGCGCACTCGCGATGTTTGAATAATCGGGAGAATCGCTGGCCAGTTCGTGGCGCAACACCTGCTCGACCAGGCGCTGCAAAGAACCTTCGGCGAGGAATTCGCGCAGCAGGCTCTTGTGTCGCTCGCGCATCACCAGATACATATCTGAAGGCGGCTCGACCTCGGCCTTTTTGGTCTCCTCGAAACCGACAAACTCATAGCTCTTAAGCGATTTATCGATCGTTTCAGCCATCCACACAGCAAAGTTGTCGCCATGGTCTGCCTGGGCTTTATCCAGCGCTTCCGGTGCATATTTCTGCATGGCAGTGACGATCATGCCTGGAATTTCCTGGAGGGTGTTGTTTCCAGACTCCAGTGGGGTGCCATGTCGCGAAGCACAATAGAACATCAGGTCAAGCAGTCGCCGCATGTCAGTGCGCGGCCCCATGACCGAATACTCCCGGCTGGTGATCGACAAGGCGAAATTGTGACGTGAGTGTGGCGACAACTCGAAATCAACGATGGATTTGGCATGGCGCTCCATGAAGCTGTCCATGCGCTGGTTGACGGTTTGTGGAAGGGCGTCGTAGTGCGCCACCATGTTCCCTGAAAAATGGCGTTTGGCCCTGGACTGAGCCAGGGGCAGCGTGCCCAGGGTGCGCGAGGTGAGCGGGGAGATGCGCACCTTTTTGGCCACGTCCCTGCCCAGGGCCAGAATGTCCTGCTCGGTAATGGCCTTGCCCTTCTGGTGAAAGGATTTTGGCGCAATATTGGAGGCCGACGAGTGGCTGGGGTAGTAGTAAAAGCGCGAAGGGTTGCAGCACGAAGGATCCAGGTCGATCCTGGATTTCAACGCCTCAAAGCAGGCAGGCCAGTTTGCGACCTCAATTGGCTGCGCCAAGCGCACGATCATGCGGTATTTCCACGGCGTTTCCGGGGTGAAGTTGTGCGTGGAGTGCACGATGTACTCGTAGCCCTCGAAGATTTGTTCACCGGTTTCCAGTGCGCCAGGCTCGTCAATGTCGATCACCAGCACCGTCAGCGCTTCGGTGTTGATATCGGCACGGTAGTGCTTGGTGCCTTTTTGCGACACCTGCAGCACCCAATCTTCCTTGAGCTTCATCATGACAGGAATGTAGCCAGGGCCATCCTTGCGATCCCGGATCCGGTGGCGCATCACTTCGGCCTTGAATTCCTCCCATGAGGGCTCGTTGATGCCCATCTCGACATCAACGTCACGGGAACTTCCCAGGTCGACCAGGTAGAGGGATTCACTGACATCTTGCTGCATGGCATTCACGTTCAAAAGAGGCTATGTCACCATCATAGGCGCTGAGCAGCTGGTGACTCAATATTATCAATATGGCCAGACAAGCCCAGATTGAAGCTCGACTAGCATTATGCTATATATTGATTCCTTTTGGAGGAGCTCTGATGAAAAAGCCTTTTGCCATCGATGTCGACGACGTGCTGGGAAACCTCTCTGAAGTCATGAACCCTGTATTGAACAGGCGATTCAACAAGCAAATCCCGGTCGCGGCCTGGTCGACCTTCAACATCTCCGGGCTCTATGGCATCACCGTGGAGCAATTCCTTGAGGTTATCATCGAAGAGAAGCTCCTGGAGCAAATGCGCCCTTACCCAGGTGTGAAAGAGGCGCTCAGGCGCATAAAAACCTCAGGTCGAGATGTTGTGCTGGTCACGTCTCGCGGTTATCACCCATCTGGCCAGAAACTCACGGAGACATGGCTAAATCAGCACGACCTGTATTCCGATGGCCTCATTATCGTGCCTGAAGGGCTTTCCAAGGCGCAGGCCGTGGTGGGGCGCTACCCGGAAGGCTTTGAAATCATGGTGGACGATTATCCGCCCAACCTGGACAAGATGAAAGCCGCACGCCTGGTCGATGAAGTTTACCTGATCGACAAGCCTTGGAACCAGGATCGCCCAGAGTTTGTCATGGGGCGCAATCGCTTTCTCTCGCTGGTCGACGTGCTGCGCCACCACTTCCAACTCGAAAAAGGTCATGACTTCGCCGTCGCCTAAACAGCCGCGAAGCCAGTATCAAATATAGCGCTTTAGCTGTATATTGACTGTTATCAACACTACGCAGGGTTTTGCCTCATGCAACCGAAATCTCTGGATAAAGAGCCGGACAATACCGCACAAAAAGCACCTCGCGGCCAGCTGATGAATGACCTCGCCAAAGGCGCGTTCATTGTCTTGTGCCTGGCGGCCACCTACAAATTTATGTTCGCGGATGCAAGCAACGTGGCGCCAGCTGGAGCCCAACTGCAAACCACCCCGCTGCCAGTGACCCCAGCCAAAGCCGAGCAGGCGGTAGCACCACAATCGCCTGGGCAGATCGACGAGGCACGCCTCGGGCAATTAATCAAAGAACGACAAGCCGTGGTTGCAGCCCAGGGTAAAGTCGTATTCGCTGCGAGTAAGCCCACGACTCCTGCAACAACCCCATCTGCCCCGACATCCGTGCCGCCCACGCCGACAGTTGCCCCTGCTGCGCCCGCTGCGCCTATGGCAGGGCGGCTTGCACCGCCAGGCTACATGGCCAAAGTGGGCTTCAACAATGACGGAACAGCCATGCCAGCAGCCCAGAAGCGTGAGCAAATCGCCAACGCCCTGTCGAAAATCCCGGACAGCTTTACCGTCAACTGGAAGGCGCCCCAGGAAAAAACCGCCATCTACGTGTTTACCGACCCGACCTGCCCGTACTGCCAAAAACTGCATGCGGCGATCCCTCAGCTTAACGCTGCAGGCATCACCGTCCATTACCTGCTCTACCCTCGGGACATGGCAAGGCTCAATGGCAATGGTGGCAAAAGTGTGACGCAGCAAAACCTCGATAACGTGTGGTGTTCACCTGATCAACAAGCGGCGATGAATGATGCCTATGCAGGCTTCAGGGTGCCTGTGGCCGACTGCGCTGCCTTGCCAGCTGACCTCAAACGCATGGACTCACCGGTCGCTACGCATTACGAGTTGGGCAATGTCTTCAATGTGCAAGGCACTCCGAACGTCTTCACCAAGGATGGCAAAGACCTGCCTGGCTTCCAATCGGCAGAAAAACTGATCTCGGAAGTTTTTAATTAATAACTAAAAGTTGTAAGAGCTTGGTAACAAAAAACTCAAATTGTAGGGTTTTGACATTGCCAAGCGTGTGTGAAAAAATCGATTTATAAAAAAACAATAAGAAGGGTAAAACCCATGCTCCAGATTATCATCATACTGATTGCAATTGTGCTGACCGTTCTGATCACCTTCGGCACCATCCATTATATGGGGGAAAGCGGTGATAGTGCGGCAAAGTCCCAGGCCACCAAATACATTCAGGAGGCTGCCCAAATTCGCGGCGCCATCCTGATTGCCCGTAATGATGGCCTGTACATGGACACCGAGACCAACCTCGAAGTCCTCGTGCCCAAGTACCTGGCCACGATTCCCCAGGATGGTGCGAACTGGTCGACCCGTGAGAACGAAGTGTTCAAGACCGGAGTCGGGGATAATGTCTGCGTGGCAGCCAACAAGTCCCTGGGTATTTCCTTTGTCGCGGGCGATTCGAACGTACGGGAAAGTGCGGATAATCCGGGCGAGTACATCCCATACTGCGCCAAGGATGACATGAACCCTAACACGCCTTGCTGCGACAATTCCGACGCGGGTGACGTTGAAATCAACTGACCAGCAATTACCGGCATCAAAAAACCGCACCAATGTGCGGTTTTTTTGTTGACCCTTATAATCAAAAGCCAAATTCGATGCAGCTACCACCCGAGCTCTTTCTGATCCGCGCCTGCATGGCGGCATGAGCCTCACGATCAACGTCGGAAGGTTGGGCGATTACCAGTTCACCCGCAGGGATTTGCAGACGGGCAGGGGTCAGTTTTGGCCCAGATTTGGTCAACGAACGCTCGTTAAATTCCAGGCCTTTCTGATCGACAGTCATGATCAGGTAGACTTGCGAAAGCAGCTGGGCGTCCAGCAATGCGCCGTGGAGTTCACGCTCGTAGTTGTCTTTGCCCACCAGGCGATTGAGCAGGGCATCCAGGGTGTTGCGCTGACCGGGGTACAAGCGCTGAGCAATTGCCAGGCTGTCGATGATGCCTTCGCAATAGGTTGACAAGGGATTAAGGCCTGCTGCCTTAAATTCCATGTCAAAGAAGCGGGTATCGAATTTGGCGTTGTGCGCAACCAGCTTGGCGCCTCGAATGAAGTCGATGATCTCCTGAGCCCGATCCGCAAAGATGCGCTTGCCGGACAGCCGCACCAAGTCATCGCGGGAGTGACCATGCACCTCCTTGGCTTCATCGGGCACGTCGCGTTTTGGGTCAAAATACAGGTGCAGGAACCTGCCGGTGGGCTTGCGGTTGATTATCTCATAAAAACCAGCCTCCACCATTTTGTCGCCCTCATCTGGATGCAGGCCTGTTGTCTCGGCGTCGAACGTTAACACCCTTTCCACATTCATGTCAAGGGCATTTTCATCAAGATTCATGGCAGGTCTCTGTTTTTTTCCATTGTCTCATCTATGCCAATATACGGTCAAACTGATCATTTAGAATGGAATGTCCGGATAAGGCTGCTGTGGATCAAGCGGCAGTTCCTGGCCTGAAGAGTCCACGGTTGGAGTACTCTCAGCGGCTTGCTGACCATGATGGGAGGCCAGGCTGATGGACTCCTTATCATGCTTCACCCGTTCGGTGCGTGACACCTTCGGCAGGGTAGTTGGCTGACCACCTCCCTGGTCGATGGTTTCAAAACGCGACTGGCCATTGGCAAAGCCCAGGCGAACTGTCCCCAGTGGGCCATTGCGCTGCTTGCCAATGATGATTTCCGCGACACCCTTGTCCTCGGTTTCCGGGTTGTACACCTCATCCCGGTACACAAAGAGGATCAGGTCGGCATCCTGCTCGATCGAACCGGAACTGCGCAAGTCGGAGTTCATCGGGCGCTTGTCAGGGCGTCGCTCCAGCTCACGCGACAGCTGGGACAGTACGACGATAGGGATTTTGAGATCACGGGCCAATTGTTTCAGGCCACGGCTGATCTCGCCGATCCCTTCGTTGAGGTTGGCCAGGAAATGCTTGGAAACCGTCATCAATTGCAGGTAGTCGATCAGGATAATCCCGATATTGTGGTCGCGCTTGGCCTTCGTGGCGCGAGCCACTACCTGGTTGAGGCTCAGCGCCGGCTGGTCGTCGATGTACAGTGGGGCGGCGTCCAGTTTTTCCGTGGCGATGCGCAGCTTTTCCGTGTCGCCAGCCTTGAGTCGACCCAGGCGCAGGTTTTCGAAGTCAATACCACCGATGCTGGCAATGGTGCGTTCATACAAGTCTTCCTTCGGCATTTCCATGGAAAACACCAGCGCGGGAATACCTTGGTTGACGGCGATGTCTTCGATCGAGTTCATCGAGAAGGTGGTTTTGCCCATCGATGGGCGACCACCCACAATGATCAGGTTTTCCTTGTGGTACCCTGTAGTTTTCTGGTCGAGATCCCGGAAGCCGGTAGAAATACCTGGAATGCCACCCTTTTCCGCACGCTCCGCCAAGCGCGCCCGCCATGCCTTACCCACTTCCTTGTAGCTCTGGTTGGATTCGCCGCCCGCATTCAGACGCACATTGGTCTGATTCAGGCTTTTGCTTAACACGGCGATTTCTTGATCCACCGGCAATTGCCCGTGCAGCAGCTTCTGACTCGACTCCCGCAACATCTCGATCATGCTGAAACGCATGCTGAGGTCGCGCAGTTCTTCGGCATGACGCCGGATTGAATCCTGGCTTGGGAAGACCGTTCCCACCTCTATCAGATAGCTCGACAGCCGTGGCGTCTGGGAGAAATGACTCATGGCCAACGAAATGTCGATGCTCCGGCCCTGCTTGCTCTCATACACGATCCAGGCAAAGATTTGCCGCGCCGAATCGTTGATGAAGTCCTCAGGCTCGATGATCTCGGCAATGCCTTTGTACAGCTCGGGGCTGTCCAGCAGGGTGGAGAGCAATGCCTTTTCGAGCGGCTCTGCGCTGCCATTGAAATTGATGGCGGGTGCGGATTGGTAATCAGGGGTAGCTTGCACGGGCGAGGAACTCCAAATACGTCGTATCGGTTTCGGAGTATATTGGTTGCCTCAAGAAAGTCAATTAATGCTAAAATCGATTATTGCCGGGTCGAAGCAAGCCGCCCAAATGACAGCGCCAGGAGTTGCCACGTGAGTTTTGTCCACCTTTCCGTTCATTCAGAATATGCCCTGCATGACTCCCTGGTGCGGGTCAAACCATTGATGGCAAGGGTCAAAGAGCTTGGGCAGCCTGCCATCGCCGTCACTGACCCGAGCAACCTGTTTGCCACCGTCAAGGCCTACTTGCTCTCGATGGAAAAAGGGGTCAAACCCATCGTTGCCGCCGAGATCAAGGTTTCCACGCCGCGCTACCCGTCCTCAACGCTGAGCCTGTACTGCCGCAACGGCGAAGGATACCGCGCCCTGTGTGAAATCATTTCCCGTGGCTATACCGAAGCACCCCGTGACAAGGACAACCATCCAGTCATACCGCTGGAGTGGCTCGATGGCAAAACCGACCATCTGATTGCCCTCTCTGGAGGCAGAGAAGGCGAAGTTGGCCGTCTGCTGATGAGTCAGCGCATGCCTGCCGTGAAAGAGGCCCTGGCGGACTATCATCTGCTGTTCCAGAACAACTTCTTCATCGAGTTGCAGCGGATCGGTCACGTCGCTGACGATCGCTATGTGCGTGAGGCCGTCAACCTCGCCATTGAACACGCCTTGCCGGTGGTCGCGACCAACCCGACCCGATTCCTCGACACCGCCGATTTCGGTACCCATGAGGTGCGTCTGGCGATTGCCCAGGGTCGTACGGTGCGGGCACTGCGGGATGACTTGAATGCCCCTTGTACGCCACACCAGTACCTCAAGTCATCTGAAGACATGATTGAGTTGTTTTCCGACATTCCAGAGGCGATCACCAACACGCTGAAAATTGCCGGGATGTGCAACGTGGACTTGACCCTGGGCAAGAGCTTCCTGCCGGCGTTTCCGGCGCCGAACAAGATGACCGAGGCGGACTACCTGCGAAAGTCCTCCATCGAAGGCCTTGAAGTGCGACTGCGGTACAACTTCAAGACCCCCGAGGCGATCGCCGAGAAACGACAAACCTATGAGGATCGCCTGAATTTCGAACTCAAGGTCATCAACGACATGGGCTTCCCCGGCTACTTCCTGATTGTGGCCGACTTCATTCGCTGGGCGAAGGAAAACGACATTCCAGTGGGCCCAGGTCGCGGATCGGGTGCTGGTAGCCTGGTCGCCTACGCTCTGGGCATCACCGACCTTGATCCTTTGCCTTACGACCTGCTGTTCGAGCGCTTCCTGAACCCCGAGCGGGTTTCGATGCCCGATTTCGACGTCGACTTCTGCATGGACAAACGCGACCAGGTTATCAAATATGTTTCCAACGCCTATGGCCATGATTCGGTGTCGCAGATCGTGACCTTCGGCAGCATGGCGGCCAAAATGGTGGTGCGAGACGTTGCCAGGGCCCTCGGCTACCCCTATCGGGTTGGCAACACCTTGGCCAACCTTATTCCAAAGGAACCTGACATCACCCTCGAAAAGGCCCTCGCTCGCGACATGACGCTCAAGGTGCTGCTGGAGACCGACCAGGAGTCGCAAAACGTCTGGTTCCATGCCACCAAGCTCGAAGGTGTTACTCGGCAAACCGGCAAGCACGCAGGCGGCGTGGTCATTGCCCCGACGAAGCTGTCCGACTACACCCCAGTGCTCTGCGAACCGGACGGATCAGGCCTGGTCTCCCAGTATGACAAGGATGATGTCGAGAAGGTGGGCATGGTGAAGTTCGACTTTCTGGGCCTTCGCAACCTGACCATCATTGACCATGCGATGAAGAGCATCAATGCCCGACGCCGCCAAGAAGGGATTGATGCACTTGACATCAATGCCATCGACCTTGCCGACAAAGCCACCTATGAAATGATCCAGCGCTGCGAAACCACGGCGGTCTTCCAGCTGGAATCCAGTGGCATGAAGAACCTGATCAAGCGCATTCAGCCCGACTGCTTTGAAGACCTAATCGCCCTGGTGGCGCTGTTCCGCCCTGGCCCGCTGCAATCGGGCATGGTCGATGACTTCATTGACCGCAAGCACGGGCGTGCCGAACTCTGCTATCCGCACCCGAACTTCCAGTACCAGGGGCTCAAGCCTGTGCTCGAACCCACCTATGGCATTATCCTGTACCAGGAGCAGGTTATGCAGATCGCCCAGGTAATGGCTGGCTATACCCTGGGTGGCGCGGACATGCTGCGTCGAGCCATGGGCAAGAAAAAGCCCGAGGAAATGGCCAAGCAACGCGGTGGGTTCATTGAAGGCTCCGTCAAGAACGGAATCAGCGAATACCTGGCTGGCAACATCTTTGACCTGGTGGAAAAGTTCGCAGGCTACGGCTTCAACAAATCGCACTCTGCTGCTTATGCCTTGATCGCTTACCAGACCGCCTATTTAAAAACCCACTATCCAGCGGAATTCATGGCCGCCGTACTGTCTTCAGACATGGACAACACGGACAAGGTCGTGCGCTTTCTCCATGAAGCGAAAAACATGGGGCTCACTATCCGCACCCCGGACATCAACAAGTCCGAGTGGAGCTTCACCACCCATGACGGTGAAATCGTCTATGGCATGGGGGCGATCAAGGGATTTGGTGATTCGGCTGCCAAAATCATCCTGGATGATCGAAAGAAGAACGGCCCGTTCCACAACCTCGTTGACTTCAACCAGCGTAACAAAGTGGGTTCTGCCGCCGTGAACGCCTGCATCCATGCTGGCATGTTTGACTACACCGGCATAGTGCGTCAGGAACTGTTGCAGATCGCCCCGCTGGCGATGGCTGCCGGCAAGCAGGTGCGCAAAAACACCAATCAGGGGATGTTGTTCGACATGGAAATCCCTGTCATGCCACGGGCGGAGTTCACTCCGGTGGATGACGAAGTGCGCTTGGCAGGGGAGCGCAAAGTACTTGGGCTATACCTCACCGGACATCCCTACGATAGGTACCGCGAGAGCCTCAAGAACTCGCTCACGGCACAACTCATCGAGATCGCCGAAAGCGCTGAGCAGGACACCGTTGAAAATCCCCAGGCTCGCAACAAGTACAAACACGTGAGCGTGGCAGGCTTGATCAGCGACATAGACCCGCGCAGCAATTCCAAGGGCACCTATGCGTTCTTCAAACTCGATGATGGTACGGCCCAGCTGGACTGCATGATCTTCAACAAGCCTTACCACGAATACCAGGCCTTCATGACCCCGGACAACCTGGTGGTCATGCATGGTGTGGTGCGCATCAACCCGAAAACCAACGGTGCGTCGCTGATCATTGACCGCGTACAGCCGCTGGAATCGTTCGTGGACACTCAGCCTGGCACCATCATCGTTGAGCAAACCAGCATCGCCTCCGTGCTCGGCCTGATGTCTGCGCACGACTCCAATGGCGAGGAGGGTAACCTGCAGGTAGCCGTGCGCAATGCCGAGGGTGACCTGATCGATGTGCCAGCACTGCCGATCAGCCGCAAATCCAAAACCTTGGCCATGATCCAGAAGCGTTTTGGGGATAAAGTCAGCATCTCCTACAGCAAATCCATGGGCCGCGCCATGCCGCGCAAGGACGCAGTCGACATCGAGGCCGAAACCGAAATCGAAGATCTCTCCAGCCATCTCTCTGAGCTTCGTGAGAAGCTGGAGCGCAGCCTCAGTGCCGCGAAGGCGGCAATGACCGATTCGATGGAAATGTCCTGATGGATGCCCTGCGAAACTACCGGGTGCACGATCCGCAGGACAAGGCGCGCTACTGCAAGGAAGGTGAGCTTCGGGAACAACGGTTTATCAAGATGATGAACGAGCAAAGCCACCTGACCCTGTGGGCCAACCCGGAAAAGACGGCGACGCCCAAAGGCAAATACGCCGCTGACTTGTGGGTGCCTGGTTATGGTTATTGCGACCTCAAAACCCAAGAAACCCCCTTTTTCAGATCGAAATCAAAATCCGGCATCCCGCCCGAAAAAGCCGTCACCTTCAATTCCAAGGATCTCGCCCGGTACCAAGAAATCTACGAAAATATCGGGATCTTCTTTTGGGTCAATTGGGTCAATAACGTGCATGACAGGTTTGGCACCTGCCCGTACCGATGGGGCGTGTATTTTATCCGGCTCCATGAGATCTACGAAATCATCAATTCCAATGCCACGGCAAGCCATGCTTATCTAGGCAGGCAGGAAACCGACAGCGATCACTTCCTGGCAACCAAGGGCATGAACCGTGAGGGCAATGCCCTGGACAGCTGGTTGTTGAATGTCGACTGGATGGAACCGATCCTGGTCAGTCAGCATAACCCTTGGAATTAACAGCGTTATTTATACCGTATATTGACATAAGTGCGCAGTGCTTGTAGATTTTATGCAATGACTGGCAAAAGCCGGCATCCATAATAATAAGAAAAAACGAGCCCGCCATGACCTCCTTTCGCGCCGAGATGCACAATCTTTTCCTGGCTGCCATTCCTGCAGACGAGCTGAATAATCGCAATATCAACATCACATTCCAGCATTACGGCTGGGATGGGAAAGGTGGGCGCAGCATGCAGGATGTGGGTGAAGAATATTTCCTGACCCGTGAGCGTGTCAGACAGGTCGCCACAAAATGCTCCAGGCAAATGGCCGAACAGGCTGATAAGCACCTTTCCACGTTACCCGGAATGCTGTCCATCATCAACCAAATGGCGCCGGCTAAAGCCGAACGCATTGAAGCGCATTTGCGCGCACATGGCCTGGGCGATGATGCGCTGGAGGGTGTGCTCAACGCGGCGAAACAGTTCAATCGGGTTGGCAAACACTTGCGGGTAGCCACCGAGTTCAACCAGCGCTTTGTGATTCTGCCTGACATGGAGGGCTCCGCAGCCAAGGTGCTGGCCAAGGCCAGAAAGCTGACCAGCAACGTCGGCATGACCGCTGTTCGTGACCTACTTCCCTATGTTCCGGGCATACCTGAGCGCCAGGCACTGGACTACATCCGCGATGTCATCGCCATTCGCGAAGATGCCGTCTGGCTGGATGAGGGCAAGAACTGGGTATGGTTCAGTGAAACGCCAAGAAATCGTCTGATTACCTGCCTGCACCGTATGCTCAGCACCTTCTCCAGCGTAACCCTGGAAGGCATACGCCAAGGTGCCAATCGCTACTACCGCAAAGGTGCAAAGACGCCTGCCGAGCTGTTGGCGCCACCGGCAGTGATCAAGAGCTTCCTGCTCTCCTGGGGTCAGGCCACCTGCTCCGATGCCGGCATCGTTCGCAAAAGTCCGAACTTCAACCCAAGCAAGGAGGTTCTGGATTTCGAGCGCCTGATTGTCGACTACATCATCAGCCGACCAGGCAAGGTGGCCAGGGAGAAGGAGTTGGAAAACATGCTGGTACCCGAAGCCGAAGACAAGACTCCCCACCCCAAAAAGCGCAATTTCTCCAATGCGCTAAACTACTCCCCCCTGATCAGCAAAGGCCGAAATCGTGGCGAGTACATCGCCAACGGCGCCATCTAGTCCCCCAAGGGCAAGCCCTGCTGGCCTTTGGCTCAGCAGGAAGCGTCGATTCTCTCTGGAGCAGCACGCGCCCAGGCGATACGCGCATTTTTACAGGTCGTGGAGAACTCGTAAAAGGAGCCCTCCAGCCGAAGCTCCACGATCTGCTTAAGCTCGGTCGCCAGCAGGCGAAGTTCGAGCAACGGCTCCTTCTGTTCATGTGCACCACTTGCCTGGAAGGCGTCTTCAGCTTGAGCAAAGGCTTGGCGGACGGCGAAGGGATTGGGGTGACCACTGATAACATCATCGAGCACATTCAAAACTGAACAGAATCGCCCATCATTGACGTGAATGAAGATCTCCATGGCTTTCACCAGCTGTCGAAGCTCCTTGCCACTCAGCGACACGAGATGGCCCGACAGCCGCCTCACCGGGGCCTGTGCTGGACTCAATTGCCCCCAGAGCGCCTGGATGGCGGTTGTTTGATCCACATGAGGGCAGCGCAGCCAGATCTGCGGATGACCGGACTGCAGGTCAGAGAGCCTGTCCAGGCAGTGTTGCAATGTCGGCACGATCGACGGATTGAATTCGATTTTGAACATAACGCCCGCCAGAAATTCAGCAATGGATGGCTGAATGAGGTTGAAGAATACAGCCGGCCAGGCCGGCAGCGGGCCGGCCTTGTCGATTTGTCAATAAATTGGTTGTGCGGATGATAGGAGGCTGGACAGCGCAGTGTCAATATATTATAAAAACGATCTTGAAAATCCAGGTTCACATGCCATGACGACTCCCAATGGTGGGGCCAAGCGGCCTCTCGATCGCATTCCTCAGACTGTCCTCGATGACATCGTCGATCAGAACGACTTGCTCGAAATCATCGGAAGACACATTCCCCTGAAGAAGCAGGGCAAGGACTACGTGTCCCTTTGCCCCTTCCATAAGGAGCATTCGCCGTCATTTTCGGTGTCCCCAGGTCGCCAGTTCTATTACTGCTTCGGCTGTGGCGCCAGTGGCAATGCCCTGGATTTCATGATGGCCTTTACCGGTCGATCGTTTATCGCGGTCGCCCAGGACTTGGCTGAAGACGTTGGAATTGACCTCAAGCCGTACCTTCGCTCAGCCAAGAAAGAGCAGCTGGACTTCCAGATGCTGCCGGCCATGAAGGCTGCCAATGATTATTTCGTTCAAGAGCTGTCTCGACCCGGTGACCATGCCCGCACCGCCCTGGAGTACCTGGCGTCACGGAGCATACCCCTTGAAATGATCGAGCGCTTTTCCCTTGGGTTTGCCGGATATGGCAAACACACCGTGGACAATCTGGTCGAGCACCAGGCGGCGCTGATTGAGGGCGGCGTGCTGGAGCAGAGCGAACGAGGCGTGTTCTCATTGTTCCGCGATCGACTGGTGATGCCGGTGCGGGACATGAAAGGCAAGCCCATCGGACTCTCCGGGCGCACCCTGCGGGCGGATGCGAAGCCCAAGTACCGCAACTCAAAGGAAAGCGCGCTGTTCTCCCGCAATAGCGTACTGTACGGGCTGTACGAGTCACTCAAGGCCTTTGGCAATCAGAATCGCC
This sequence comes from Pseudomonas sp. S1(2024), assembly GCF_046557535.1. NCBI lineage: Bacteria > Pseudomonadati > Pseudomonadota > Gammaproteobacteria > Pseudomonadales > Pseudomonadaceae > Pseudomonas > Pseudomonas sp. S1(2024). Next base: position 564,491 of record NZ_JBKGFP010000001.1, on the reverse strand, counting down.
TTGAGCGCCTATTCATCGTGGAGGGGCAGTTCGATGTAATCGCCCATCACCTGATCAACCTGGCTGCCGCTGCCGCCATGGGCTCGTCGATGTCAGTCCATCAGCTGCGCTTGCTCTTGCGTTACACCAAGCATGTGACCTTCATTTTTGATGGTGATGCTGCAGGCATCAAAGCCTTGGTGCAGGTCGGCTCCTTGCTGCTGGAGAACATCACCGATCACGAAGTGGTCTTCGATGTGATCCTGCTGCCCGAGGGGGAGGATCCGCACAGCCTGGTCATCAAGGATCCCGAGGCGTACCAGGGTATCCTGGCACAGCCATTGGACTGGCTGGATGCCATGCTGCACAACTTGCCTGAAGCCAAGGATCTGGTCAGCGACCGAGGCCGCGCCGAATTCGCCAGCAAGGCCATTGAGCTGATCCATGAGACGCGAGACCCACTCCTCCGGCACCAGGCTCTGGAGCGCGCTGCTTCGATCTGTGGGATGCCTGTTGAAGCCCTGAGGGAGCGTCTGGTGTCGATGCCAACGGCCCGCAGCGCCTACGTCAAGCCGGAGAATGCCCTCAACGACAATGCCCTTCGACTGACACGAATCCTCTGGGATGAGCCGTTGTGGGCAGAAGACATGATCCATGATGAGCTGTGGAAAGCCGAAGGCGACGAGCTGATCCAGACACTGGTGGACTGGAAGGTGGAAATGCTCAAGGGTGAGCTGGATCTGTTGCCCAGCCATGAAGACCATTTGAAATTGGAAGAGAATCCCTACTACGCTCCGAAACTGGAAGTGCAGTGCCGCCAGCGCGGCGCGGCGGCCTCATTGGGTCGACGCTTGGGTGGACTGCAAAATCCGGCGATGATGGCCGCGCTGATGCGTGATGAGCCGGAGACCAGTCGCAGCACTGCTCAACATCTGATCCAGCACATTACGGGTGTGTTTGCCGCCCAGGCGATGCAAAAGCTGTCAAATAAGGCTGCACTGACGGGCCTGACCAGTGATGATCAGATGGTATTTGCCAATTTACACAAAATCCGAAGAGAATCTGTGATTCGGACGAAAAATGCATAACCAGTTTTAAGCAATATGTGTCTAAAATAGGGGATGGAAAAGGGTAGGTTACGATAATGACTGATGCATTTAAGAAGATGATGTGGCGCCTCAACACCCTCGACATCGAGGAGCCTTGGGAGCTGCTGATCAATTTGCCTCAATATTATGATGACTTCACCGTTCCCCTGAAAAGCATTCCAGCGGTAATGCGCCTGGATCTTGGGGCGACCTTCTACGCCGCCCTGAAGCTGGTGGGCGTCAAGCATTCGGACACCATCCGCGCTGAAAAACTCGCGAAGGGAATGCTGGCGCCGGAGCCCAAGCGTGAATACATGCGCATCGATTTGAGCGATGGCATGCGCTCCATTTCGGTGTTTACCTTCAGCAAGCTCAAGGAATGGGAGTATGCCCAAACGGGCTCGATCGGCCAGATCATCCATGTGTCCGGAAAGGTAACGCTGGATAAGCGCGATGAAAGCAAAACCCTGGGCAACCTTGAGCTTGTCCCGGTAGGCGATCGAAACCGCATCGTGGCACGGTACCGAGGCAAGCCAGGCGTCATTCAGCCCTCCAAGGTTGCAGAGCTGACGAAAATTGCCGCCCTGAATTACCCGCAGGAGGCTGTCGAGCACATGCTCGATGAGCTGGGGGTGGATGAGATGACCGTCCTGACCCATTGCCGCATTCCCTTCAACAGCCTCAAGCACCTGTTGATGACCTTGCACAATCCGCGACTGCCAGATGACCTGGAGAAGGCCATGCAGGCTGCGCGGCGACTCAATGCCTACTATGGCATTCGCAAGGCGATGGCAGCCACCAAGCGCGCTCCCAATCCGGATGCAGCCCTACCTGTCGATCGGGCGCTGATCAAGGCGCTGGTCGAGCAGCACCCCTACACACCAACACCTGATCAGCGCCGGGCAATCTGGGACGTCATCCAGGACTTTTCCCAAGAAACGCCAATGGATCGACTGCTCTCGGCGGACGTGGGCAACGGCAAAACACTCGCTTACGGCATTCCCTCTGCCTACGCGTGCTCGCTGGGCAAGAACGTGGTGATCATGTTGCCGACAGAGCCGTTGGCTGACCAGGTGGCCAAGAACATCCGCAAATGGTACCCCTCCCTCAACATTCACCTGGTTACGGCAGGTTTCAACGCGGAGGTTGCCGAGGGGTCGATGTTGATCGGTACAACAGCGATCCTCTCCTGGTTGAAGAAAAATCCGCACTGGAAGGTGTTCTTTGCAGTGACTGACGAGCAGCAGAAAATGGGTACTGTGCAGCGTGAGTCGATCAGCAGTCTGGGCACGCACGTGCTGGAAGCCACGGCAACCCCGATTCCGCGCACCATGGCGCAAACGATGTTTGGCAACAAAAAGATTACCGTGATCAAGGATTGTCCCGTCAAGAAGTCAATTCAGACGCAATTGATCGGCAACACGATTCCGGAAAAGCGGATTGTCATGGATCTGCTGTACAAGCGCGTGGCGGCAGGTGACCGGGTGGCCCTGATCTACCCCCTAGTGGCCGAGCAGAAAGCCTTCTTCTACCACGTGAAAAGCGATGACCTGAAGGAGGCGGAAAAGATCTGCGCGGTGTTGAAGAAGAAATCTGGATTCTCGGTGAAAAACCTGACAGTCCACACAGAATCCTCGGAAATGTTGGCTGGCATCGACCGGACAATTTCGGAAGGCTATGTGGTGGAGCTGCACGGTGAGGACGATGCCCACAATCGACTGACCAAGCGCTTCATGCAAAAACTGGGCGAAGTGGCAGTTTCCCTCGAATACCTGGGATCGCAAGTCGATGAAGACCTGACCTTGCGCAACCAGAAAACCATCCTTCAGGGTGCTGCCAAGTGGGAAAAACTCAAGCCCAACCGTGTCGCCGTGATTCACGGTCGATCCAAGCGCGATGAAAAAACCACCATTATTGACCTAATGAACGCCGGGGAAGCAGATGTCCTGCTGGCCACGACCCTGATTGAGATCGGGGTGGATATCGCAGACCTCAGAGCATTAGGGGTTATTGATGCCGATCACCTAGGGGCATTTACCCTGCACCAGCTGAGAGGGCGGGTGGCCCGTAATGGCGGCGAAGGCGATTTCTTCATGATCGCCAGTTCACCACTGGATGATTTGGATCCGGTGGCGTTGAACCGATTGAACTTATTGGTCAAATACACGTCTGGCGATGACATTGCCCTGTACGACATGGAGCAAAGAGGCTTTGGCAACCTGGCTTCGGGCGGCAAGTCGCAGAAAGGATTCGAGAACGGTCTGTTCCCGCAGCTCAAGCTTTCCCCATCCGAATTGGATCAATTCCTGCGGGAGATGGAGCGTGACCTGCGTCAAGCGAGGGCGCAGAAAGAGGGCGCTCTCGCCCCCTAAGGGGCGCAGTAGAGCGGCTAGCCTACTCCAATAGTGCCATTACTATGACGTCGTTCACTTGACTGTCAGATCCTTCGGGTTTCTATCAAATTGTGCTTGACGAACCCCTCACTTAACGGTATAAATTGATCCAAGTGAAGGCGAATTGCCAAAACGGCAAGGGTTACGCGAAGTGACTCACGCATTTTAAAAGGTCTTACCCCAATCGATTAAGAGTCTGTCATCCATCTGTTGAGACCCCGTTGATGACAGGGGTCTGGAAGACAAAGGCTCGATGGATTGTAAATCGGAGGCATCATGAACACTCGCACTGATAGCAAATCGAATACCCTGGAATCCCGTGAGGCCTTGATCGCCCAGCTGGACGCCCTGGAGCCCGTTTGCGCGGATCTTTTGGCGGTCATGCCAGCCAGCGGCAAAGAACTCGCGGCCAAAGACATCCAATTTGTGCGTCGTGACCTCCTGAAGGCTCACAACAAAGTTGTGGAGCTGGAGACCCTGTATGTCGAGACCCTGGGTCTGGACTTTGTTTCTGAGGATGAAGCCCCGTTCATCACCCAGGTTGCCGATGATCGCAAGGTCGCCACCGACGACTACTTCCGTGCCTTGCAACTGGAGTCCAAGCTGCAGAGCGCCTACCGCGAGTTCTCGTCGCAGATGACGCCCGCCTCGCTGGCGCCGCTGAGCAGCAAGCTGGAGGACATCAAGGTGATTCGCCAAGGGCTGTTCGCCCTGTACTGGGCGCTCCCGGATCTGGGCATGACCTATGACGAGTGGAATTCTCTGAGCCCACTTGCCCGTCGCGGCTTGCGCCCAATGGGGCGTCCAGCGCTGCCCCTGGAGTGCAAGATCACCCAGGCTCACTTGGAGCGTGACGCCCTGCTGGCGGAAGTGGATCGCCAGTCCTGTGGTGAGCTGAACACATTGGAAAAGGCTGTGGAGGGTGTCGTACTGTCGGCAGCAGGACGCCCGTCCATCAGTCCGATTGGCAAGGACGAGCGTGCCATTGGCAAGCTCAAGCGTGACCTCGCCGCACTGAAGCCAGAAGACTTCCCAAGCCCCGAGGAAGTGGCAAAACAGCCCCGGTTGGGTGACACCTATGATATGCGTGTTACCCGCATTAAGGGCAAGATTGCCGATCTGGAGGCGCGTGTTCGGGCAGCCGAAGACGAACTGACCGGTGTTGATAAGCTTCGTCGGCAATTCGAAAAGCTGCGTGCTCGTCACCGTGATCTGGTTCTGGCCGAGGCAAACACTAGCGGCAAAGAGCAGGCCAGCTTGCTGCTGGAAACATTGCAGAACGAATACAGCCAGCAGGTGGTGTTCGAGCAGATCCATCAGCTGGATCCGAATGCGAAGGAAACCTTGACCCACAAGGTCAACCCTCGCGAAACCAAGAGCCGCATTGCTCGACTGAAGATGAATGGCCAGCTTGATCGCGCTGAGCAGCTCATTCTTCAGCAGATCGCCGAGAAGATCGTCGGCAATCGCCGCAGCGCTTAAGGGGTGAGTCAGGCCTGCCTTGCAAGAGGCAGGTCTTTTTTATGCGTATTGATCAGCTTTTGGTCTGGAGTGGGCGACGACTGGTGACGCGCAGGTTGTGGTCAGGCTGTTTCCACAGGTAGACCTGGCACCAGAAGGTTTTGGAAAAGATCACTGCCCACGGGGATGTCGCATCCTTGAGTCGGATGAGGGTGGCCCCCAGCCAGGCTGAAAGGCAGCTTAGCGCGCCGGCAGCGATGCTGATCCATAGCGGGAAGACCTCGATGCGGCCTTTGGCCAGCAGGTTGATGCCGATGGTCTGCAGTTCCTTGTTCCAGCCACCTGCGTTCGCTTCCTGCAGCCAGAGCAGGGGTAGGGTGGACTTCAAAACGATGGGGTAAGCGGCAAACGCCATGATCAGCAGCGCCAGGACAATCAGCCCCGAGCCGGTAATCACGCGCCACAGAGCCCTGCGCTTCAGTGCATATTCGTATTCAAGCTGCTCGCTGGATACAGCGCGTGCCGCACGTCCAGAGACATTTCCCATGTATTCACCTGTTCAATAGAAGACTGTAAATGATTGATTTCGATACTGCACAGCAGGCTTTGATGCTCATACTGAGCACCATGGGCCGTGCAGGAGGATCCGGTTACGATAATTCTGTTATGGCGTACATGATGGGTTGCTGCTGGTTTTTCCAGCGAAAATGCCGCGATGTTCTGGTGCACCCCTGGTGCAGGTCGCTGCGCACCCCCAGGAATCATGCCCAGGCACCTGAGCGTGTCAATGCGGCTCATAAACAGCTGCAAGCCCTGGGCGGAATTGGCGGTCTTCAAAAGCTCGCTGCGCGTATGTTCCCAAGGAATATCCTCGCGCATTGGTCTGTTACTAAAGACTACAAGGCCTTCCTCGGTCGACCACTCCAGGGCGACAGGCGCGCCCGCAAGGGCTCGCTGGAGCATTGCCTTTTCGTCACGACTCATGGCACCCAGCCATTGCCCGATCAGGGTGCCTTCGGCGGAATGGCTGCCCCGGTTCAGGCGATCCAGCACATGGGCTTCATTCGGCCCAAGCACCGCCTCCAGCCATGGTTGAGAAAGGTAGTAGTGAGCCTGACGCGACGACGCGGCATAGCCTAGGAAATTCCCGAGTAGAACGACCTTATCCAATTGTGGCTTAAAGGCAACCTGACGCATCCAGAAACCCAGCGCAGGGAAGTGGCCGAAAAGCTCGCCAATGACAAACAGCCGCCCGCCCGATTGCAGGATGAGGGTCTTGGTGTGCATATTGTTTTCCTTGTTATCCAATATTTTGCTAAAGATTGACCGACTTCGCAATCTATCTTTGTCAATATAAGCATTACTGTGTTTCAATGGCTGTATTAGAGACCTGCTACATGAGGGGCACCATGGGGAGCCTGAAAGCGATTTTCTCAAAGCGGTTTGGTATGCAGTTTCAGCCCATTGTGGACATGAAAACTCTGCAGCTCACGCGCTACGAGGCCCTCATGAGGCCACTGAGCTTTACCGGGGATACCGAAGCCCTGGTGAATCGCATGGAAAAATCCGGCGAGATCAGTGAGTTCGATCTCTGGGTGCTCGACACCGTGATCAACACCCTGAAGCAGATCCCGGACGGGCCGGAAGTCGCGGTCAATCTGTCGGCCAAAAGCCTGTGCGACCCACTGTTCCATGAAGAAGCCAGCTGGCTCCTGTCGCGCAAGCCTAAGGACGTCAAAATCGAATTTGAAATCACCGAGTCTGAGCCCATTCGCGATATGCGCTTGGCCAGGGCCTTCGTCGACCTGGTCAAAGCACAGGGCTGCAAAGTCGGTCAGGACGATTTCGGTACCGGATACGCGAAATTCAGCGTGGTTCAGGACTTGAACCTGGACTACCTCAAACTGTCGGCCAAACTGACGACCGCCATCCAGACCAGTGCCTCGGCCCAGCGCCTGATTACCACGGCGGTAAATGCCTGCCATGCGCGGGGCATGAAAGTGGTGGCCGAGCACATTGACAACCCCATGCAATACGCCTGGCTTCGCGATGCGGGCATTGACCATGGACAGGGGTGGTTGTTCTCGAAGGCGGGCAAGGAGTTGCGCCGCGAGATGTGCTACAAGGAAACCTTGCGGGCAGCGGTCGAAAAAGACCGCGAGGGCGCTGCACCCAGTGCAAAAGTCATCACCTTTGGCTCGCTCAATCCGCCTTGAGTCGAGCTGGCTCCCTCAAGATGGATTTCACCGAGAAAGGTGCCATGAGGCACCTTTAGCTTTTGGGGAGGGCAGGTAATTGGCACAAGCCATTCAGAATAGCCTGGCGGATGCGCTCCATGTTGCCGTCCTTGTTGCGCCATATCTGGCCATTCGTGATGGCCGAGGCTGCCGAATAGCTATAGATAGGCAGCGATAGTTCATAGCTTGTTCCTTGGTATTCCACAGTGATCCGACACTTGTGGGTTGTCTTTGCATTGTTGCTATTGGTGCGAATACCCTGGAACTTGGTAGTTTTCACATAGTTATGGATGGTCATACCAAATTTCTTAGGGCTATCCTCCATGAGATGGGGAGCGGGTTTCTGACTTACCGCTTACCGGGGGATTCCTTCGAAAAACATCTTCCAAGCGATCAAGCCCAGGGTGGTGGATGATATCAGTGTGAAACCCAAGCCCGGCCATGGTAGCAAAATACCTGTAAAGTGTCCGAAAAACATCATCTAGAAGCCCAATCCGGGCGTGAAAACACCTGGTGGATAGTGGGTTTGCCGCCGTCACAGCGCCTGGTGGCTGATGGGGCTGAAGCGACATGCAGCTAGAGCTCGGTCGTAGGCGCCGGCTCGGGGGGAGTCGCTTCTTCGCCGTGCCGGCTGCTGTTATTGCGTACAAACGGCTGTATCAGGCCCCTCCACAGCCCCAGCAGGTTGGTCAGGATGAAGCAGCTCTCCAGGAGCAGAAGACCCCACGCCTGGGTCATGACGGCAAACACCGACATGCAGCTGCTGCTGACCAGGAAGCTGATCCAGCCGTAAGGGGAGTACTTGGAGTGACTGGCGACCATGGCCGCGCCAGCGATGCCGGTGGCGGCGCCCACCCATTCAAAAACCGTGTGCAGAAGCATGCAATCACCCACGAAAAAGGCGCCAGTGGATCAGGCGCCATGGAAATTAAAGGGGGCGGGCACTTAGGGCTGCAATGACGGCTCTACCGCCCGCGACACCAGGCCATTGATCACGCCAAAGTGCTCCTCAAGGATTTGATTCATGCGCCGCCAGGCCTTGGGGCTGCGCTTTTCCATTTCGGCGAGGCCTGTGCCCAGGCCGCCAAGGGGAAACACAAGGGTGTATTTTCGACCTAATTTATACAAATCGCGAAGGGCCTGTTCCACCGCCTTGATTTCATCGTCCTGGTCGGAAAAATACGCGGCATCATACCGAGCCGGCTCGCGCTTTGTGGGAACGCCAAACGCATTGGGCATCGGTCGAATGATGGCCTGGCCGATTTTCTTGCCTTTGCGTCTCAGGTTGTCGCCGAAGACAAAGATCTCGTTCGGACGACTCTGAACCAATTTAATGGTAAAGCGTTCTTCAAAGCGCACTTTCATGTGTTACCGGCGTGTGCCGCCTCCTGTTTTGCCTTTTGTGGCGGGCTTGCCAGATGACTTACTGCCGGAGCCACCCGTGCTGCCCTTTGTCTGGGCGTCAAGAAACGCCTTGCAGGCGTCCATACGCGTAAAGACATCATCGCTCGGCTGCTGATCCGCTGGCAACTTGGCCGCGAGGCTTTTCGCGAACTTGATCATGTTTTCCGTGGGCGGAGCACTTTTGTACTGTGCGTCCAAGGCTGGTTTGTGTTTCTCGATGTACTCGCTGGCCAGCTTGCCACTGGCGCGGATCTCATCTGTCACGGCTACCCCGCAGGCTGCCTCGATCTTGGCAACCAACCCCAGTTGAGCGGCGCTTGGCGGGTAGACGCCACCGTTGCCCGCTTCGCCGCCTTCACGCTTGGGCATGTGCTCGTCCAGGAAGGCCTTGGCTTTAGCCGGGTCGCTCAGGGCCCCGCTTGGCGGTTTGATGTTCTTGCGCTCGGCGATTCTCTTGATCGCCTGTTTCATATTGTCGGTGACCGCCGAGGGCGCACGCTCAAGGGGTTTCTTTTCCACGGTGGCGTACTTGTCGTTCATCCAGGTGACGTACTCCTCCAGGCCCACCAGGTTGTCTTCGATGAACTGGTCGCGCATGGCAATGGCCTGTCGATCGTCTTCCAGCAATGCCAGCTCCCCCAGCTTGCCTTCCCACTGCGCCGTGGTTTCGATCCGGTGCATCCAGTCGTGGCCGCTGGTGCGCTGATAGTCGATCAGCTCCTTGCCTTTGGGGGCCAGGAACAGGGCACTTTTCTCGACCGTGATGTAGACCCTGGCCTTGAGGATCGGAATGATCGTGTCGCGGGTGGCCGGTGTGCCGATGCCCATGGGTTTGTCATCACCGCTGGCCACATACTTGCGTAGCACGGGATCGTCCACTTCGCGGGCCGCGTTCTTCAGGGCCTCTTCAAAGTTCTGTTCGGTGTAGCGCACAGGCGGCTTGGTCTTGCCTTCCTTGAGCAGTACCTGCTCCAGCAGGGCTGGGTCGCCATTCTTGAGCTTGGGCAGTTCGGCGTTTTTCTCCGCGCCGACGTTCATGATGCCACGCCAGCCGAAATCGACGGTGCGCGCTGCCTTGGCCACAAACAGCGACTGATCGTTGCCGAGCATGTCGATGACTGGCACGGCGAAGGTGATCTTCTGGGTGGCCAATTTGACTGGGGGTAGCAGGGCCTGGATGAACTGCTGGGCAATCAAGGTGTAGGCCACCCGCATGTGCTCACCATTGTGGCGGATGCTCTCGCCGGTTTTCTTCTGTGGCGACATGTTGGCCAGTACCTGGGCATTCACGGCGCGCAGGGTGGGGATTAAGCCATGGTGCTCCAGTTTCTTGGTGGTGAAGCATTTGGGCTTGAAGGGCTTGTACTTGGGGTCATTGCCGTCGTGAATATCCATGGCCTGTTGGGCGGCAGCAGCGAGCCCAGGCACATTCATCACCGACTTGATCAGTGGGTTGCGCTCGTTGGCCGGGTACAGGTTGGCCGGGAGCTCGCCATGCGCCGTGCGCGGGTAGGAGATGAAGCCTTGCGAGGCCAAGTCCTCAATCACCGTCTGGGCGATTTCACCTGTGATCTTGGTGGCTTTGATCAACGCCGATTTCGCGGCAACCAGGTCGAAGGTAATGGGCGGGTGCTGCTCGCTTGTGCCCTCGGAGTACTCCAGCACCTTGGACTGGGCGGCGTGTTGCTCAAGGCGTTTGACGAACTGTTGCACCTGTTGCTCGCCGGTAAACAACGGCTTGTCCAACTTGTTGTCACCATCATTGCCCTGTGGCTCCCAGGTGACCCCATCAATGACGTTCTCGGTCATCTCGCGGGTTACCTTGGGGGTGTATTCGGCGTTCAGCGAAATGCCCGAGGTGTTGAAGTCGCCGGAGATGTTGAAGAAGGTTTTCTGCACGAAGTTGCGGATCGCCTCCTCGCGCTTGTAGATCATGTACAGGGCGGCAGACTGCACGCGGCCCAGGGAGATCACGCGCTCGCGTGGCGATCCGCCGCGCCCCAGGTGATTGCCCAGCAACCCGTATTGGCCGTAGTGGCTGAACACGCGGGTGATGTACATGTAGGCATGATCGCAATGGGCGCGAGCTTCGGCAGCGCGGGCTAGCGACTTCTTTTCAAAGCCTGGCAGCAGGTTGGCCATGGACTTTTGCATACTGGCCGGGTCTTCACCGGAAGCAAGCCAGCAGCGGCGCACGCCCTTGTTCCAGTTCAGGTGTTCCAGGATCGACCAGCCGATGTATTCACCTTCGCGGTCAGCGTCCGTCGCCAGGATCACTTCGTCAGACTGATTGAGGGCTTGCTGGATGATTTTGAGGTGATCTTCGACACGTCGACCCTTGTAGTCGGGCGCGTCGACGATGGGGCGCAGTTTTTTGGTGCGGGGGATGTTCTCCATCGCCCTGGGGTTGTTCCAGCCAAGGCCTGGCTGGATTTCATCCGGTGCAGGAAGGGTCAGCAGGTGTCCCCGCGCTGGCACCATGTGAACGGTGTTGCCCATCCACTGCCCCGAGAAGCCCAGGGCGCTCTTGCTCCAGCCCATCGCTGCAGCCAGCTTTATGGAAACAGAGTTCTTTTCGGTAATTACCGTGATGGTTGTCATTCAATGAACCTTAACATACGACGTTTATTGTTTATCGCCACAACCTCGACTTTCGGGGTGACTGCCCTGGGCGTCGTGCGAGCCATAGGGGTGGAGAATTGGGGTTGGTTGCCGCCCCGGATGGACTGCTCAAGCGCTGCAAGCGAGGGGACGCCCTTGTCGGTAAACACCATCACGCCGGGGGCTACAGGTGCAGGGGGGCTGGCGGCAGGGCTGCCCCATCCAGTCGTTCTGGGCATGGCGGACGCTTCTTTGGGAGTGCCGATGACGGAGGCCAGATTGGAGTAGGCGGCGGCTATCTTCTTCAGGTAGCGGGTGCGAAATTTCGGGGTCTTTGAATGATAGTTGCCCACGGCCAGCCATGGCTTGCCGGGCACCTCACTCAGGCGTTTGGACAAGATCCAGGAGCCGGCTTGAATGTTCTTGCAAGGGTCGAACACCAGATCCTTCCAGCTGTAGCCCAGTTCGGCTTTGATGCTGGGCAGGTGTAGGGTGTTGACCTGCATGACACCCAGGTCGTAGGAGCCATTTGAATTGGGACTGATGGTGCCAACCCGACCGCCCTCGACCGCAATAATGGTCTTTAGCATCACGGGCTTTAGCTGGTAGCTTTGACTGGACTGATTGACACATTGATCGAGCACCGCCATGGACACGGGCTCTTCTTTGAAAACACCTGCGTGGGCTAGCAGCGGGCTGCCAAGCAGCATGGCAGTGCTAAGGATCAGTCTTCGAATCATGGTGGCTACCGTTTATTATTATGGGGATGCTTTTTTCGGTTTTCTGACTCTACCTGTTTCCAGGATTTCGATGCCAAGAATGTCCCTCATCAGTCGACGCTTCAGACGGTACTCCTGGGTTCTGAACCCCTTGACGTCCTCAACGACTGTCACATCCTGTTTTTTGTAAACAAAATCAGCCACATAGGTGCATATGTGTATACCACCGGCTGTCAATTCGTAGGGCACCTGGCGCTGCAGGTCAGTGATCTCACCCGCACGCAGCATCAGTTTCAAGTTCAGATACCGCTGATACTCCATTTTGGAGTCGAAGCGGCCCTCACTGGTGGTGATGACAATGGCATTGAATTTGCCATTGCGCCCCTTTTTACCTTTCGCTGCCTGGCTGTTCAACTCACGAAATTGCGCGGCGCTCATGCGATTGTTCGCCGGAATATCGGAGGAGGGGCTGGCCAGGCGGGACATGCTTACTCGCCTTCTTCTTCGTTCGACAGTGGCATCACCACTGGATTGCGGCCAGATTTACGACGCTTGGCATCTTCTTCACGTTGCCAGTCGTCCATGCAGTCTTTGTCGCACCAGCGCGGACGCTTGACCTTGGTTGGGTCTTCTCCCGCCGCAGGGGATGAATGAAGGGGTTCGTCACAAAAAAGGCACTTGCCGGTAGCTTTGGGTGAGTCAGAAACCTTTTTCCGCTGGGCTTCAAGGCTGCTCGCCAAAAATGCTTCCTGGAACTCGCCTGCTACATCTGCTTCATCAGCCATTTCAAAAATCCGTTGTAAATCATATTGTTAGTAGGAAGTCGATGGCTGATGCAGCCTTCGAGTAATGACTATATTGACGTTTGAGCTGTCGACCCGGACAATCTGCCAGCCGAACTGATTCTTGTCAATATACGCTATAATTGAATTATGACCCAGACCTGGGCGAGAATAGAAGCATGAATGCACCAGCGGGAGCCGGCATGGCACAGGCGATTACACTCAAAGACATCGTGGCACTGGATAGCGAAGAAGAGCGCATCGAGCTATTGATGCAGGGGCTCAATGAGCGGCAGCGCGAATGCGCCATGACCCTCAATGGTGCAGTTGCGGCGATTGCAGGCCCAGGCGCAGGCAAAACCAAAACCTTGATCGTGCGTACCGCGCACCTGCTGATCAAGGATGTGCCGGCTACTTCGATCATGCTGGTGACCTTCACCAACAAGGGCTCCGACGAGATCAAGGAGCGCCTGGAGACCATGGTGGGCGAGGTCGCCCAGTACATCACCGCAGGCACGTTCCACTCGATCATCTACAAGGTGATTCTTAAGGCCAATGCCAACCACCCGTACCTGGAATCGATCGGCATCGATTTCAACGAGTGCACCATTTTCGATGAAAGCGAGTCTTCAACCTTGTTCGAGGAAGCTATCAAGCAGCTCGACAAGGATACCCAGGAAATGATCGACGAGAAGCGCTGGGCCAAGAAGATCGAGGAGCAAATGGCTGCGGCCAGGGCCAAGGGGCATACCGCCGAAACCTATGCGCGGGAGATGATCGGTTTTGGCGATCCTTCTGACGTGCTGTATCGCGTCACCAAGGATGCCTGGGATCAGTACACCCTGTTGTGCCGTTCGGCCAATGGCATCGACTTTGACGATATCCTGGTCGTGGCCAATCAGCTGATGATGCGTGACCCACGCCTTGGCCAGGAGTTGGCGGAGCGGTACCGCTACATGATGCTGGATGAATACCAGGACACCAACCCGGTGCAAATGCGGATCATGGATCAGATCGCCAGGCACCATGAAAACATCCTGGTGGTGGGTGACGAAAAACAATCGATCTATGGCTTCCGGGGCGCGGACATCCAGGTCATCTTGACCTTCATGCAGCGCTACCGCAAAGCGGTCAAGATCGACATGAACATCAACTACCGGTCAACCCCGGCCATCCTCGAAGCTGCCAACGTGGTGGCGGCCCGGATGAACCAGAAGCTCTCCGATGGCGCCGTGTACAAGGATCATGACCAGTATCCGCAAGGCGCACCGGTTTCGATCGTGGCCTTCGAATCGGACAAGCAGGAGGCCGATGTCATCGCCAGGGGGATCAAGCGTGATCTGGCTAACGGTATCCCAGGCAAGGAAATTGCGATCCTTTATCACTCGCGCCAGGCCAAGCCGGCGATTGAGCAGGCGCTCGTGCAGAATGCGATCAACTACCAGGTGGTGGGTGACATCGGGTTCTATCAACGCGCCGAGGTTAAGAACGCCATCGCCCTGCTGCGCTTCACGTTCCGCCCATGGGATTCCATGGCCGCCTGCCGGCTGCTCAAGTGCACCAGCTTTGGCGTGTCGGACAAGAGTGCGAAGAAAGCCATGGCCCAAGGCAAGACCGCGCACGCCTATCTAGTGGAGATGGCCGCGAAAACCAATGCCAAGAAAGAGCCCTCGGCAGTGTCACTGAAACTGGCCCCGCTGCTGGACTCGATGCTCGCCATCCGCAAGCTGGTGGCCTATGGCGAACACGTGGACTACGTACGCACGGGCGTTGAGCGCCTGTGGGAAACCTACCTAGGCCCAGGCGTCCGCCGCGCTGCGGCACAGAAAGACAACGTGCCGCTGGACGATGCCATTGCCAACTCCCTGCAGAACGTCGCCTTCCTGCTCGACCGCTTCTTCCGCGAGCTGGAGGAGGGGCGCAAGCCCGAGGATATCCTTGAAGAGCTGAGCATGCTCGGCGACATGAGCCGGCAAACCGAAGCGGATCAGTTGCAGACCATCCGCATCATGACCATTCACGCCTCCAAAGGGATGGAAATGGGGCATGTGTACCTGCCGGCGCTGGACAAGGACACCACCCCCGGTGAAAAGGAGCAAGACAATGACGTCCTGGAGGAAAAGCGCCGGGTGCTGTATGTCGGCATGACCCGAGCGAAGCACAAGCTGGTGATGTCCTACGCCAAAACCAAGCGTAAATTCGGTCAGCTTATCGTCACCGAGATTTCGCCGTACCTCAAGGAAGTGTGCTCGGGGCTTGGCAAAACCCCCTTTAACTACAAAGCACCGCAGCAGGATGGCCCGAGTCGCTGATCACCGATTGGTTTGCCTGAAAATTGGCTCCTCGGAGCCAATTTGCATTTCTGTGGTGCAGCCGCATGCGCGAAAATAGCGACTTCCCCGGAAATACGAACCCTCATAAAATTGATTAAATCGAATAACATGTAAATTGACAAAATGGCAATTTACCTTATACTTTCTACATCACACTGGAGGATTCACCATGTCGACTACTGACGCTGCTGCAGACCTCAAGCAGGCTATTGAACTGGAGGGTCAAAATCAGGCGGATCTGATCCGTCTGGGTACCGAACTTCAGCATCACGAGGCTCAGGCTGCCGAGCTGGCGGCTCAGGCCAAGGCAGAAGGGTGCAACACCCTTGACGAGCTGCGTGCGCTGTTCACCACCGGCAATGCCGAAAACCTGCGGGCGGTCGCGGAATTCAAAAACACAGTCAGTGCCCGCCGCACCAAAATCAGCGAAATTCGAGACCAGCTCAACCGCCTGAATAACGCGCCTAGCGCTCGGGGGTAAGCGATGACTCTGCAGCCTACAGTGAACCCCCTTGACGAGCTGAACCTGTTGACCGCGACCGTCCAGCAGCTTTCCCGTGACGAAAGCGAGCTGAAAGGCGTGGCTCGGCAGGCCATGAACGACATGGCGCGGGTATCGGTTGAAATCGGCGCGTGTGATGCCCTGCTGATGCGTAAAGACGACATTCAGCATGCCCTGCTGGCGCTGCAGATGAAAGTGCAGGCCAAGAACAAGGGGGTTTTCGAAGACCTGCTGACCTCCCTGATTCATGAAATCATGCCTAACAAGACCAGTGAAAAGATCGTTTTCACCAGCTCGATGCGCAACAACCTGGCGGCGCTGGATGTGGACATCCTTTCCAACGGCGATCTGGAGAACGTCAGTCGTGACCGGGGCGGCAGCATTGCCAACATCGTGGCCATGGGCCTGCGCTTCGTCGTGTTGGCGCGCCACCCCAACCGACGCGTGCTGTTTTTGGACGAAGCGGACTGCCATCTGGCTGAAATGTACATTCCGGCCTTTGCGGCTGTCATGCAGCAGCTGGCGCACCGCCTGGGCATTCAGGTGATCTACATCAGTCACAAACCCGCTGCGTACTTCTCCGGCTACTCGCGGATCATCGAGATTTACAGCGAAAATGGCAAAACCCACTCGCGCACCATCAGCGATGAGGTGGTCGATGACAGCGTCGAGTATCCTGATAACGCCCTGCGATACATCCGCCTGAAGGACTTCGGGCCGCACGAGAACATCCTGGTGGAATTGGGCCCAGGGGTGAATGTGATCATTGGTGACAACGACCTTGGCAAGAGCAAGTTCATCACCGCCGTGTCGGAGTTGCTGGACAACGACGGCACCGAGACCCGGATTCGCCACCATCGCCCTCACTTCGAGGTGGAGATCGGGCTTGAAGAGGGCATGAGCCTGATCTGGAAATACGCCCGCAAAGGCAGTAACCGCACCAGCCTTGAGCTCAAAGACAAAAACGGGATGTGCATCGAAAGCTCGAACGCCGGCAAGGGCAAGGTGCCCGAATGGCTGCACACCTACCTGGCAATGGGGCGAATCCATGGCCAGGATATTCATGTGCATCCGCAGGATGAGCCCAAGTACCTCCTGTCGAGTCGATACACACCGATGGATCGGGCCAAGATGCTGCCACTGGGGCGTGAGTCGCGAGACGTTCAGCGCATGCTCCAGCAGTTCACCCAGCAGATCATGGATGCCCGCCAGCGCAAGGCTGCGCTGGAGATTGAGCTGAACCGGATCAAGAACCAGCTCAAGATCTTGTCGCCCTTGCTCGACGAGGCACCAGATGACGATTTGCTGTTCGGTCACGAGCAACTGATTCAGCAGTGTCAAAAAATGGCGCGTCTGGCGAAGCTGGATGCCAAGTTGAACCATGCCGAACAAGCGATCGGCATTTTGAAATCCGGAATTGAAGAGGTCAGTCGCTACTTCTTGGTGCCTGTCCAGCTGATGGAAACCCAGAAACTGCAGTCATTGATTCAGGGCATTGAGCGCAACAGCCAGGTGGTCAACATCCTCAGACAGCTGCGTAGCGTGCCTGGAGCGCCGGCAGTGCCAGTGCTGCATGACTCGAACAAGCTCAAGCATCTCGGGGTTCGCTGGGGCAAGAGCATCAAGGCGATTGAAATCCTGCAGGCGGTGCACGCGCTCCTCCCCGTAGCAGCACCAACCCTCAAGGACTTGTCGGCGCAGGCTGACTTGATCAATCGCCTGGACAAAACGTCCGCTGCTGTCGACGCCTGGAAGGGCAAGATCACAGCCTGCCAGCACGAAGCAGTCGCCATCAAGGAGCGCAAGGACGCCTTGATTGCGCAACTCGGTGGCATCTGCCCTACCTGCCAACAGACCATTGGAGCGCATTCCCATGCTTGAATTGAACCCGCAAAGCATTGAAACCTCCGTGATTACCGGCATGAAGGGCTTTCTTCTGATCGGTGACCCATGGTTGGGCTCAGAGCGCCGTGTAGGGCGCGTGGACAACACCTGGGACACGTCCATGGGCAAGCTGGTGAACGCCTTCGAGATCGCTGCTGAGCGGCAGCTGCTGCCTGTTGTCCTGGGTGACCTGCTGCACGAAAACCGTGATATGGGCAAAGTGCTGGAGATCATCAATGCGGTGAAGGGGCGCCAGGCTGTTCTGGTGCCCAGGGATGGCCGCTGGCTTGACCGTAGCAAAGGGCATATCGCCGCGATTCTCCAGGCTTCGGGTTTGGCACATGTCGCCGGATACAGCGCCAAGCGTTATCAAATCCAAGTCAATGACAATGGCCAATGGCATAAGCTGGAGATGGAGTGTCACACCTCCTGGGGTGGGCACAATCGACTGGATCAGGGCAGCCGTGCCCGCGTGGTGATTCCCGCCCTGGGGATTGTTGCAGAGCCCGATTCCTCGATTCCAACCATGGAGGCCGAGCAGGGTCATACGCTCATCAAGGCAGGCCGTCTGATCCGCCTAACTGCACTGGAAGAGTCGCTTGAGGTCAATGTGTTCGCCGTCACCCAGGACGGTGTTGAGCGCATCGCACTTAAAACTGTGCCGATCGTCTTCACCGATGCCTCAATGAATGCTGATCAGTTCCAGCAGGGGTTGGTCAGGGATAGTCAGTTCGTCGAGCGCCTGCGCGCCTCGACCGCCGAAAGCCTTGAGGAGGAGGGGAAGGAAGGCATGATCGAGCAGATCGATGCCATTTGCACGGAAATCGGTGCCGATGACTATGTTCGCACCAAGCTCTATGAGCTTTCCAAAGACGCGGCTGCAGCGGTTTGACCAACCTCCCAGGGTTGACTGGGGGCGCATCATGGGGCGTACCGTAGTAACAGCATTGATGGCCCTAATGCCAATCCGTTGACCCACAAAGGGTGCCCTTTGTAGGCACGAATACCAGCAAGGGGTCGGCATGAGTGCAAAATTGGTCATGCTGACTGCAGCGGAATTCAAATGGCTGCAACAACACCAGGCCCGGCAGTCTTCCAGCAAAACCCGATGGGGGCGACGAATCGCCCATGTCGCAATGATTGGCATTTGGTCGCTGGGGGCGCTGATTTGGCTCCAGGCATTTGAGTTTCAGCAAAAACCCGTACTGGACGAAGTTTCAGCCCCGCTGTCCTGGGTACTGGGCATCGCTCTGTGATGACCTGGCTGTAGTGCTATGCGTCACCCAATGGCGTGTAGCAAGAGTTTACCAACCCATTGTTTCTGCTCATTTTTCTCGTTGTCCGAAGCTGCCCCGAAGTTTAGGGGCGTCGTCGCTTCGTTCGCTTGCGAACGGCTCGCTTTTTGTTTTTTCGGGGTTATTTTGCGTCCAAAATATGAGAGCATGACAAAGCGTCAATTTCGGCGCATGTAGAGATAGGTCATGATTCGAATTCTCTGGATCTTCCCAGGCATGTGGGTTTCTGGGATCTTGTACATGCTGGTTTCCCGCTATCTGGAAATGGGTCACGCTGCTGGGTTCAGTCCGGTACTTGGGATAATGCTGACAGGTTTTTTTGGAACGATAATTGGCCTGCTGAAAGTCTGGATGCGCCCTGATGCTTCGTCGAGTGGGGCTCAGGCATTGGCCGAAGAAGCCCAGGTGACTAGGGTTTTCGGCGATGAAAAGGACGATGTCGCTGAGGAGGGGGCAGCGATCCCCCGGTGACCCCGACCTGAGCTTCAGGGTGGCCTGGTCAAAGGCTCTTGATTTATTCGGTGGCTGTGCGAACATGTGGCTGCGCCAATTTAGGCGTATATCGAGAATTGCTCATGCTAAAAATGCGTTGGATGATGCTCGGATTGTTCATGCCACTCACTGCATCAGCTGCCGAGCTAAACAAGCTTGATGACAGTATGCTCTGGGCTATCGCCATATGCGGGCTGATCGTCTTTGTTTGGACGAGTGCAGCAGTCTGTAGTCAAATGGGTGAGCGCACCGAATCAAGCGGTGGTCGTCGTAGCAATCAGAGCGGCTCTGGTGGCGGCACAGATGCTGGTGGCTGGGGTGACGGAGGCGGTTGCGGCGGTGATGGTGGTGGCGGCGACTAAAGCCGTTAGCATCCGAGTAATGACATTTCGCCCTTTTCCCAGGCGATACCAGGCCCGGTATCGCCACTGATCCTGCCAATCCGTTCGAGTTTCAAATGCCTGTGCTAGCCATTGCTGCCATATTGTTTGTCCTGTGTATCTGGGCCAACGACGCGTGGGGGGTGTTTCGCGGCTTGCCGACACCAGTGTTGATTGTCGCCTTTGTTTTCTGGTTTTGCATGAGTGCGTTCTTCCTGTGGTTGAGTGCTCCCACGAAGTCCGGACACGGTGGGAACGCCCAATCCGGAGGCGATGCTGGCGGGTATTTCGCCGACACAGATGCTGGTGGTGACGGGGGCGACTAAGACGGCCCCGCCTTCGCCATCACCTGGGCTGGGCGCGGGGCATGGGGCAGCCATCCTTGGCTCTCCAGACGTTCAGGCCAACTGAGCGTAGTCGTATTCGTCCTCGAATTTACGCTGTTTTTCGACGTGATCCTGCAGGGCTTTCCAGCCTGCAGATGAGATCCGGATCAACACCTCTTCATGGTGCGCCCGGTTGAAAAAGCCGCGCTCTGAAAGTGTCTGGGCCCCAGCCAGTAATTTTTGCGGGACGTCAATCATGAGAATTTCATCAGGTTTGCGCTCCACGCGATTAACCTGCCTCACGATGCTCTGCGCAACCCTCAGCTCGGTGGGAGAAAGGTCAGCCATCAGGGCCTTGTGCTGCTCCAGGCCAAAGACAATGGCTTCGTGGGCATTGCGGGCAATCACCTTGTACAACCAGGCGTCATCGGGAAAATCTGGAGCAATGGCCTTCGCGTCCCACAGGGTGGTGGTGGGGTCATAGGCAACGAACCAAGTCTCTTTCATTTTATTGTTCTCCTCGACTTATACTAATATTGTCTTCCTTGAGCACCCTTGCGGACAAGCCATGATTACCAAAGTCTCCAATATTCGCGCAAACAGCAATCACACCATTTTCATTGGGCGCAGCCGCGACCCCTATCATTTCGGGAACCCCTTTCCGATCGGCGGTAAAAACCCCCTGGATGAAAATCAGGTGTTCGACCGTGCGGGTTGCATCCTGGCCTTCCATGACTGGCTGGCAGGAAAGCCTGGGTACGAGAAGATCGAGCAAGACCGGCGACGCTGGATCCTTGAGAACCTGGAAACATTGCGCGGCCAGACGCTGGGCTGCTTCTGCGCACCGAAAGCCTGTCACGGGGATGCCTATCGCGTATTTCTCGGTGAAATCACGTACGACGATCTGCTGGACATTGTCCAGGGTCGCCCCAAAGTTCAGGTGGCCCCGGCGCATGAAGCCCCGCTACAGGGCAGCCTCCTCTGAGCCCCTCCGACTGAGGGGGAGGTGAATATCAAGCTGGGGCGGGTTGCTCATCATCTGCCTGAACTGCTCGATCACAAGGCGCGCCCGAGGCTCTGCCAGATGGTATTCGTACCATTCAAGGGAAAGCGCACATTCACCGATGCGCTTAACCACCTCTGGCTGCGGGATATTGCACTTGTAGCGGGGGTCGGTGTTTCGGGTGAGGATGATCTCAGCATAGCCAAACTGGTCTGCCGTAAGATCGAGAATCCAGCCCTGCTCGTGTTCCAGCCAGGCATGGGCTGACCACTGCTGATTCCTGGCAAGCATGCCCCCTGACGGATAATGATCATCCACCCTGAATTCATCGACAAAAGGCACGCCCTCGCGGGGCGTCCAGCCCGTCACACCCGCCTGGGTGAACAGGTGCAAGAGGTAGGCGGTCGTCAGCAAGCACATGTTTTGCGAGAGGGGGTCTCGCAGGTGATCGGGATAATTCCGCTTGAACCAGTCCCAGTCTTCACAGAGCAGGCCCCTGATGGGCACCAGGGCGTTTTTCAGCCTAACTCTGTGAAAGATCATGGGTAGCCACTCAAGTCGGCTCAGGGGACTCTTCACGCTCCCTGCTGCGCTCGTTGCTGCGGCCCTTCGAGAACATGGCCATCATCATCTTGACGATGCTCTGGATCATGGCGATGACTTTATCCATGTGCTCCTTGGCCTGCTTGGCGCATTCGCCTACGGCACCGGGCTCCTTGGCCTTTTCATCAACTACCGAGCGCACCTTGCGCAATGACTGGTCAGCCGCCCCGACAGATTCGGCCAGTGCCGGCGAGCCTTTCTTCTCGCCGTACTTGTGGGCCTTGGTCACGTCCTCCTGCAGGGATTTCATGCTGTTGGTCAACTCGCTCCAGCCACGCAGAGTCTGATCGGCGCTCAGCGGCTTGCCGTCAGCGTGCGTACCGGTCTCCAGCATCGAGGTCAGGCCGTTGATGTGGTTCATCTTGGCATTAATGCTGTTGGCGGTAACACCCGGATCAAAGGCATTGCGCGAGAACACACCAGGCCGAGACGACAGGCCTTTGAAGCTCGGCGTCTTGGGCAGGCCGAAACTAATATTGAACATCGGCGGGGGTGGTGGCGGCATGCCCATGCCGCCCATACCGCGTGGCATACCACCCATACCACCCATGCCGCTCATGCCCATGCCTGGGAAGGCGTCCTTGGGTTTGGTCGGATCTTGAGGCCGAGAAGCAGCCGCCCCTTTCGGGGCCGGAATGTGTTGGCCCGGATCAATCAAACGATCTGCTGCTGCCGCTGCCCCTGCTGCCGCTGTGCGGCGGGTTTGCGGATCTGGCTCACCTGGAATGTAGGCGTCACTGTCGGCGTCCTGCAGGGCAGGATCGTTGTTCTTTTCCTCAGCGCGCCTTTTGGCTTCTTCGATCGCCTTCGGATCCTGGGGTGCTTCGTTGATGTCCGTGCTCATACTCAATACCTCATCTGGATGAAAGCTTCCAACATCCAGGTTGTTAAGAACCAGTGTGTAGCGCCCCGAATCATCGTGAATTTTCTCAATACGAGTCGGCGCCTTGATTTTCGCCATCAGGCCGTCAGCCAGCTCCGCCTTGACGGCGTTCGCGAAGTCGCGGGGCACGTCGAGAATCCGGTTTTTGGCAATTTCGCCACGGTTCACCGAGCTCAGCACGAAATCCTTGAGCGCCCAGTCCTTGAAGCCTGCATTGCGGATCCTGATTTGGCGCAACGGGCCTGCCTCAAACTCCTTGAATGCCTTGTTGTAACGGGCCAGGTCATAACGTTTGGCCTCCATGCAATTTCTATCCAGCGTGGCAGCTTCCTCGGCGTCAGGCTCGTGATTGGGAAAATCTGCAGGGCCTTTGCCGTCAAAATAGGCCTTGGCCCACCGATCGACATCATCAATCGATCGCTCAAAAGACTCGTCCCACTCCATGTCGAATTTCGGGTCAAGCACAGGAAATTCAGCAAGGCTTGCTGGTACTTTTTCCACCGCCTTGGCCAGCTTGATGGCTTCATCCTGCTGCAGCGCTTCGATCTGGGCACGCATTTGAAGAATGTCTTCGCGTTGCTCAAAGCGCGCATTTTCCTCTGCTGCCTGGGCGCTGAGCGCCTCTATGCTGTTACCAGCATTAGCCGCCTCCCGCGAGCTGCGCTCCAACTCCTCAATGCTTGAGCCAGGTGCGGGCGCCATGAACTGCGCTGATGCTTCCTGAAGCTTGGCATGGATGCCCGAATCACTGAGCGCCTGCATGTTCAGTTCGGCAATAACAGTCTGTAGGCCAGCGATTTTCTGGCGATGATCAGGGATTTCCCCTTTCTCAGCCATCATCCTGGCCATGTCGACACGATCCTGATCGCTCCAACGATCAATGAACAGGTTGTCGACGGTGAAGGGTGGATCATATTCCACCTGGAAATGCCGCTTGTTTTCCAGGTCGTAGACGCCCTCAATGCCCGCATAGGCAAACAGCTCCTTCACGCGCTTAAAGTCGATCTTCCCCTTGTTGTCGGACAGGTAGTCAATCTGATCAAACAGCTGCGTTTCGATCTTGCGCGGCAAGTTGGCGCTTTGCACCATGCGCTCGATCTGATCCACGGCGATTTCGAGAGGCTGCTCCCCACGCGTCGAACGCAGAGGCTTGTCGGTCTCGTAGTCGTAGTAGTTCTTGATGTTTGATTCATCAATACGGGCAATCCACTGCTTGAAAAAGCGCTCCTGGTAGGGATTGCCTTTCAACAGGTTGCGGAAGTAGTACGCTACGCCAATATCATAGGATTTAGGCACTTCCCACTTGGGTAGGGATTGGGGCTCACTCATGGAAGCAATCTCTCTTATTTTCTCTATCGTGAGCGATGAGCAACAGTGCCATCAAGCCCGCTCACATTTTATTGGCAGGGTTGTCGATGACGCCCAGCACGTATTTGGCCAGCAGCTGTTCTTTGATCAGGCTGGATTCGTACCGATCAATCATTTGGCGCAACTGAATCGACTTCATGATCGCACCTTCGCGGTTGATGGCACTGGTCGTGTAGGTGTTGTCCTGAGTAACCCTGGTCACCCAGCTTTTCCCGTCAGTTGCCAGAGCGCCTTGGTCGGTGAAACGCAGGGCTGTTTGCGCTTCAAGTGCCGTCAACTTGGAGGGTTGTCCAGGTTCTGGCGGGGTACGCATCTGAATGTGCCGGTTGATGATAGCCCCCACATCATTCACTGCGTTCTTCATCCGCAGCTCTGTCAGGATTTCCTGAGGTTCGGTGGGGTCGGTCGGATTGAAACGCACGTACGGAGGGTAGGTGACATACGCATACGTCTGGGCCATTTCCAGGTCTTCGGGGCTGAATTGCGGGTTGTAGTTGCCCATGGGCATGAGAAGCCGAGGGTCGCTCGCCAATTCGCCTTTGCCCGCATCCCCCCAGGCCTTGATTTTGTCAAAAGTGGCGATCTGTGTGGCCAGATAAGCCGCATAGTTCTTCTGTGATTCAGTGAGCGTCGCTGATGCACCGGACGTTGACGCACTGGTGACCAGCCCGGTAATCCCCTGGCCTACGCTTTTGGCCTTGGCGTACAGCCCAACCACGTTTCCTGACACGGTGTCGATCACGTCTTGATAGGTGTCCAGCACCGAGCTGTCGCCACATGCCAGGTCGGAAATAGCAGTGCCATTGATGGTTGTCGTGCAGGCGTCGCGGGTCGGCAGTGATCGCTCCAGCTGGCGCTTGTTATGAATGTCGGTAAGCACCTGATTCATGCGCGCTACGGTGTTGGCCACACCATTGTTCATCGCCATGATCGAGCTGTCTTTACCCGTGTGGTACATTTGCATGATCGAATCGAGGTGTGCATATTCGATCGCCGCATGCATCTGCGTTTGAATGTCTTCATAAATCTGCTGGGCCAGCTTTGCGTAATCGTTCACTGGGATCAAGAAGGCGTTGGCTCCCAGTGACAGCACCAAGCAGCCAAGACCCAGCGTGTTACGCATCTTGCGCTTGAAATTCATGTTAATCCTCCGGAAGCTGTTCGCTGCGCGACATGATCAATGAATCGGAAATCGCCCAGATCCAGGCCAGGTGATGTTTGGCCTTGTCTCTGACACGATCGAATGAAAGGGTGATGTCCTGAAGCGGTAAGTTACCCTCATTCAGCCGATCCTTCAATTTTTCCTCAAACCGAGAAAAATCCATATGCTCATGCTGTGCCAGATAGGTTTCTTTGTCTTCATCGGACATGGCGCTGATTTTATCGATCAGGTCAGCTCCCGCATCTTCCCATGCCTCCGACATTTGGCTGTCGATGTGCGCAAGATAATTGGATTTCCACCGAGCAGCCTCATCCGGGAGTAAGTCCGGAATCTTGGTGTTGTCGAGGTAACCTTTTGCGAGGGTGCGAACGCGCTCAATCAGGGCCTGAGCGTCCTCATCTTCATATCCCATGTCCAGCGACTCAAATGAGTTTTCAAACAAGGGTAGCGGCATTCCGGGATCACTAGGCAGATACTCGATCGGCTCCAGCTCTTCCATCACGCATTCACGATAGGCTTTTTCCGCAGCGTCAAGGCAATGGGGCAGGGCGCTGCTGAAGAGATTCTCCTTGTCGGAAATCTGGGAGCGCTTGCTCCAGCTGTACGCCACGTCTTTCGCCAGGATCAGGGCAATTTTCGACAGCTCCCTGAGGACATCTTTCGGCTCATGCGCACACCACAGGCCATCCAGTCGCGACTGGGTTTTCAATGTCGCGGTAAACAGTGCCAGCTTGATCACGAGGTTGCCGTCACCGGTGGCATTTTCAGCCATTGAGTTCTCAAAATCACTGCTCTCCAGCACCCATTGCTGTGCAACCTGAACCAGGCCGCTCAAGGTCTCGATGGGGGTGTCCACGTACAGACTGGCCAGGTTTTTGGCCAGGGCCCTGCGCATGTAACGCAGCAAGATGTCCTGGCTGTCGGCGTTGTTGGCCGTCAAGCACAAATCCACCAAACTCAGGTGCTCCTTGCACTTCTGGGCGACCACCTGCTTCAAATCATCATCACTGAGGTGCGGGTTGCGTCGACGTTCACCCACATACAGAGGGGCTGCTTCAGTCATGGCCTGCAAAAACCCCTGCAGCGCACGGTAATACTGGATGCGACCCTGCCCCTGATCCAGCGGCTTGGACTCAGTGGAAGATTTTGGCTTCGGGGTTTCCAGCTTGGGCTGCTCGCGCCAGTTGGCGGGCGCGCGTTCGCGCTCTAAGGCGCGCAGACGCTCGCGCTCACGCACCCGGCGCACAAAGTGGTCATTGCTGCTGTCACTGCTCTCATCGGCGTCATTGAATCCTTTCTCCAGGTTATCCACCATAGAGATGGGATCATCGTCGTCATCGTGACTACGACCGGAACCGCGATTAGAGGCCATCTACACCACCCTCCAGGCCTGCCAGGCGCTCGAAGCGCTGGCGCTGCAATTGCTCCATCTCGAAGGCCTTCTCGCGAGCCTTGTTCAAAGCCAGGAGCGGCTCCGCTTCCATCAGCATGCCTTGCAAGTCGGACAAGGCGACCATGTTCGCATCCAGAAGGGGCAGGCCTTGGCCATCCTGATACTCCTGGGTGATCTTGAACAGACCGTGGATGACCATGTTGTGTGGCTTGATTTTGACCAGCTTTTGTTTGGGGTCAATCTCGAAGGTGTCACCGATCGCACGATCCAGAATCATGCCCATCAAGCCACGGGTCAAGGTGTCCAGGGTCGCCACCTCGCGCTCCTGGCTTTGCTGGATATTGATGTCGGTTTGCTGATCAAAACTCAAGTCTTCGAAGTGCTTAATGATCATTCCGCACGGTGATTCATTGCTGACCAAATAGCACGCATTGGGGAAAAGCCGCACGCCGTACACAAGAATCGCAATCTCCTCGGCGCGCATGGCCAGTCGAGATAGCAGTACGCCAGGGTGGGTTACCACTTCAACCGGGTGTTTTTCGTTGTCCACGTCGACCTTGTACGAGCTCATGTTCAGGCGCGCCATTGAGGCGTTGAAGGCTTCGCGTATGTCTTCGATCGATTCGATCGCAATAGCTCGGGGGTCGTTTGACATGATACAACCTTGCTTTGTTTTTTCTTTGATTCTAATATCTACCCATTCAATAAACAAGAAAATAGATAGCTCATGGCCAGAGATAACAACCCGCTTGAGGGGAAAACCCCTGAAGAGACCTTGCTGCTCAACCTTGGGCATGAGATTCTGAATTTTCGGAGTGATTTTCCAAAAAACTCGTTGAAGCATACCTTTGTGCTTAGCCCTTATGGCTCTTCCATGTTTGGACTCATGCCCTCGAACGGACAGGTGTATTTGGGCATACCCAAGCGATTTTACGAGAAATTCAAATCCGCGAAGTGGCTCTATGCTGCGCGGGTGACGGGGCAATCGGGCTTGTTTTTGGTGATGCAAATCGGTTCAGGGGAAAGTGCCCACCCGATTGGCCTCAGGATTTTTGTCCGGCTGATGCGACTCGATGCCCTGGGGGACGAGATCAAGATGCTCCGGGCAGTACCGATGGACAAGAAGGGCATCACCCGTGAAAACGATCTGCTGCAAGGCTTCAATTTGAAATTGATGCAGGTTAGTCGCTATGTCTGGGAGTTCTCCGAGAACGACGACTTCTAGGGGGCTTCGATCATCTCCACGCTGATCAGCCAGGCTTCTCCGCTGCCCCCGATGTTGCCAATCCAGAAGTCGGCACCTTGGGTAACGTATGCCAGCAGTGCGTGCGGCATTTGGAATTGAATGGAGCGCCCTGTGCCTAGCATGAGGGTCATTGCGCCATGTTCAATGGCGGCGGTCACAGGCATGTCCTGCGTATCGACCAGATCGGTGAAAAAACCGCAGCGAGGTTTCCCGGTTTCCTCGTCGACACCGATAAAGGTTAGATGAGAGTCCAGGGTGATCATGGGGTTTATTTCTCCGATTCGCAGGGTACACAATCAAGTATGACGTCCAGGTGATCAAGATGAAAGCCAAAGATCTGCTTCGCAACGCGATTGTGCTTAAGACGCAGGGCCAAAAAGGCCTCTCCGATCGCCTAACCAGCCTTGTGCGAGACATTGAGTTCAAGGGATTGTCGACCCTGGCTGCCTATGTCATGGCTTTGGTGGACAATGAGCGAGACCCAGTTGTTGGCCTAATGCGCCAGGCCAGCACGGACGAAATGGTGCGAAAGAAGCTGCTTGGCAACGCCATTTTGAAAATGTCCACCTTTAATAAAGTCCTGAACATGCGATTCGCCGTCCCAGGCACACTGCTGATGGACGCGGACGACCCCGCACTGGCAGACATTGTTGCGGTGCTTCCGCCCAAGCTGATCAAGGACGTTCGCTTTAAAAACCCTCATCTTGACCGGTTTGACGAAGTGCTCACTGGCCACATTCCGTTGGTCGGCTACCTGGAAAGCCTGTCGCAGTACGCCAAGGATCATCACCTCTACAAGCGCGCTCAAGCCGAGCTCCACCACGAGATTGGACAGGGCAAGAACTACAATTCCTTCGCCAGGATGGCCTTTCTGCGGCATGAGCAGCAGGACGAGTGTGCCCATTCATTTCGATTTGAAGGCGAGGATGGCTTGCGCTTCGCCGCACTGAAATTTTCGCCAAAATCTGTAGAGGCTTTTGCCCACACCTGGTACCCCCAGGATATCGCCAAAACCTATCTGTTCGGACATGAGCTGGGCCATTGCCTGACCTCAAGCGTGCTTCACGGCGAATCGTATGATCAGTTTGTTAGCGATGGCAATCGTGACAACCTGACGTTTCGCGAAGAGCTTTTTGCCGACATCTACTCCGCATGCCTTATGGCCAAGATCACTGGCTCCTGGGACTTCCTGCCATTGTGCATCCTGCCGTTCAGGGCTTCTGGCAGTGTGACCCACAATACCTTTGATGTGATGCAAAGCCTTCCAAAGTCCGGGGTTGATCCGAAATCATTCCAGGCGCTAAGTGATCGTGATCTGGTGATGGCTGCAGAGAATATCTACCGTGAGTTTGCTCATAGTGCCATGAGTACGCGGCACAAGCCTTTGCAGGATGCGGCAGCGTTGATGATCACCTATTCCCATCGAGGGGATCTGCACAGCGCGCAAGCCTTTGAGAATTCGCTGCGCACGGCAATCACCGCCGTTGGGGTCACCTCGACTGCAGATAATCAGCAGCTGGTAGTTCAATTCATGATGAAGCGTGTTCAGGCTGAAATTGACCTGATCGGCATGCGAGGTCAGATGGGTATCTCATCGCAATGGATACGCGAGAGCTTGCTGCACCTTTCCACCACCATTGATGCCAGCGGTAACGCCTGGGCCGCCAATAACCTGGGCAGAATTGCTGGCCTGGAGGATGACGCCATGCGATCTGAAATGATGACCATTATGTCCGATCAGGCGCTTTCCTCGTTGGAAAACTACGAGCAGACGGCCATGTCGATCGAGGTATTCTGGGAGGATTGGGGCAGGGATGAGTTGAAAATGGGTCGAAAGCCGGGCCCTATCGCTGAGGAAAGGGCCCTCGATCACTGAATCAGCCGAAGATTTTCAGAATGCGCTCACTAACGGCGGCGATGTTGGCTGCCAGCGCGGACATCGACTTGGCCAACTCCACAGCATCCTTGCGATACGACTCGTTTTGCAGGCGAAGATTCTGCGTTTTTTCATCGAACATCCGCGAAATCAAGCGGTTGAATTCCAGCATATCCTCACCACTCAGGCTCATGGAGTCCGCCGACTGGGACGGTTTCTCAGCCAGTTTCTGAGCCCGTTTTTGTGGTGCTGGCGCCGGGGCCGGCATGGCTGCTGGTTGTGCACCACTTTGCCCAGCTTCTGCTGCGCGGCGTTCAAGCTCCGCCTTCGATGGGCGACCGGGTCTGCGTCTTGTTGCTACGGGTTCGGTGAGCTCCAAGACAGGAGCAGCCTGTTGTCCGGCATCGACCTGTGTATTTGTGGCGGTACCAGCCGAGGCTGCTTCTGCGGCCCGGCGCTCGGCCAGCTCCTTGTTGGAAGGGCGACCGGGTCTGCGCTTGGTTGGGGTGGCGGTGACCCCTTCACTTGAAGCAGGAGCTGCTGCAGCGGCGACGGCTTTGACAGATTCCGGCTTGGGCAGTGCCTCGAAGAACGATTTTGGGAACTCAGTACGGCCTTTTTCGGTGAGTTTGAAGGTCATCTCATCCATGATTTTGTCCTGGATGACCAGTTCATTGGCAATGAGGTCGCCCAAAATGGCCTCATGACCATCAATTGCCATCAATTCTTCTTCGCGGCGCGTTTTGGTATTGAGCAATTGCAGTATTTGAAGGCGCGGCTCCAGGGGGGAGGGTGATCCGACTGGCGCGCCAGCCTGGGCAGTATTAGCCGAAGAAGCCGCCTGTTTCTGGCGCGAGCCTTGCTTGATATCCACCACCTTTTGGCCTTTGCCCGCTTTGCCCGCAGGCGCGGCTTTCGACGCGGCTTTGGCAGCGTTTTTCGAGGCAGCTTTTGGGGCGGCTTTTGCGGCAGCTTTCGGGGCCGGCGCGGCGCTCAGCTGGAATTTTGCAGCGCCTTCAGCCATTTC
The DNA here is from genome assembly GCF_046557535.1 of Pseudomonas sp. S1(2024). Classification (NCBI taxonomy): domain Bacteria; kingdom Pseudomonadati; phylum Pseudomonadota; class Gammaproteobacteria; order Pseudomonadales; family Pseudomonadaceae; genus Pseudomonas; species Pseudomonas sp. S1(2024). The sequence continues at coordinate 534,054 of NZ_JBKGFP010000001.1, read as the reverse complement.
AAACTTGGGTGGGCCGGGCTCAGCGCTGTTGGTCGCAATCAGACCTTCCTTGAGCATTTGGTTAAGCGGAATGTTGACCTTGTTGCGCAAAGTGCCCAGCGACTTGGCGATTTCCTCAGCGGTCAAGGGGGTTTTCGATTTGGACAGGGCACCCAGAATGTCTTGGTGGGTAGCAGTGATATTCATGATGAGACTCCGTCGTACTCGATTTGGTGTGTTGCCGAGGCACGCTATGTTTGATGGAGCATAGAATGGCGCCGGAAACGCAAATTATCAAGTACTCGGAGACTCAAACGGTAAATAAGTGTCAAAAAAACCCTATTTCTTTTGCGCTTTTTTCACATTGCGCGGTTTTTTCATCAGGGTCTGGCGGTTTTTCAGCACCAGGTCGATGAACCCCGCCAAGGGCACCTGGTTCTTCAGCGGCAAGCTCAGTTTTTCGTAGATGCTTTCGCCGAATGCGGTCATCGAAGCATCATCCAGCAATGCCTGGGAAACCTCTTCTTTGCTTCTGGCCTTGATCAGGGTATTTACTTCTTTGAGGATCTGGCTGCTCAGTCTGATGTTGGCCATACCGCCATTGGCCAGGGCTCTGGCCGCACTCATAACACCCATTTTCTTATCTACCTTTCTGTTTTTATTAGGGTTTGTGAAGTATGTAGTCAACCCAGTTTTTCGTCAATAAGCATTTAAATCGGTGATGGCGAATTGTCCAGATCGGTGTGGCCAGGCGCCGGTTCGGCGACCACTTCGACCGAGTGTTGGGGCGGAGTTGCCGGAGCAGGGGAGTGTCCTTTGCTTTTGCCAGTGCTGCCGAGCGGCGCCTGCTTCAAGACCTTCCAGGCCGATTGCAAGCGGGCATCGATTGAAAGTCCAGGGGCCTTTTGCGTCAACACCTCTTCGATTTTGACAGCCACCAGGGGCTTGACCAATTCAGGGGAGCGCTCGGCCACAAGCTTGAGCATCAATTGCCCGCGCCCGTTAACCACGCCATAGCGATCCAGGTAGTTATGGGCAGTTTTTTGCGCATGAATCTTGATGGTCGAGGGTCTGCCGAGCTCCTCCCTGACCAACCTTTCCATCACCACATGCCCCACCTCGTGACGCCAGAGTGAAACGCCAGCCTGGTGAGTGTCTGCAGGTCGCGCCAACTCATTTCTCAGGGGGTGCTTGAGGTCGCCAAGGGGATCAGTATCACGCACAAATTCCAGGCTGCCCTTCCAGGATCGTAAGACATGCTCCCATCGCCGCCCGTCGTCATTGAGCTGAAGCTTGCCCGTTTCACGGGTAAACACCTCTCCCGGCTCCCCCAAGCGCATGCTGTGCATGGCAATGACGCGCAAGACCGCTTCGTCGGTAGAAAGGCTGCTGGTTGGAATGCTGGAGTCGGGAACATCTTCGACCATGGGCATGACTGCTTCGTGGGCTTCGTAGGAGCGGGCCAGCTTCTCCCCTTGCCGAAAAGCAGCCACCTCTCGGTCGAATGGTCTGCTGTAGACCTGCGCCATCCTTTCGGCCCAGCGCATACTGACTTCCCCGAGTTTTCGGCTGTCAGAGCGGGGGTAGCTGAGCTTCCCCTTTTCATAATTGCGCTGAAGTGACTCCAATACCGAATTGAGGGGTTCTTTCAACGATCTGCAGCAAAGCGACAATGCCTCTGGGCCGGTGAGGGGTTTGCACTCAAAGACCTGCTGCTCCTGGCGGAAAACTTCAATCACCGGGGTGGGCAGCGCATGCAGGAGACCAAGCACCGTCTCGGCGTGCACCGATTGCGTAGTCGGGAGGCGCATGATCGCATGCCAGCCATCTGGCAATGCCTTGTCAATCACCACTGCTTCAGCAGGGTCATCCTGCAAACTTCTGACTATGGGCGTTGTGATGCGCCCCATACTCATGCGCCACTTGTCATCCTCAGCTGTCAGCATGAAACCCAAGTGACGATCGAATAAGCGCCGGGCTTTGGCCGCACATACCCGGTCGGCATCAATTCGCATCCGATTGAGCTCTGCTTGCTCAACATGCTCGGCAGAAAACCCCACCAGGTGCACTCGGTCGACAATTTGATCCTTCAGGCACAGGTGGGCCACCTGGCTGGCGATGAGCTCCCCCTCGATATCGCTATCCGTGGCAATCAGGACTTCATCCGCCGATTCAATGAGCCCTTTGAGCTTGCGAATCTGATCGGGTCGCTTGGCTTGCCAGGCAACAATGTGAGGGTTGTTTGGGTCGAGCGCCAGCCGATCTTCGGGCAAGTCATAGAGCCGGCCATAAGTGGCAAGGATCCTGTCGTGTAGGAACCCTGCATCCTTCAGTGCGGCACGTAATGAATCAACCTTGCCGGGTGCCTCGATGACCCAGATCCGGTTTTTTCTCATCATTATTGGCCCGCATTTGCAGCCGCATTCCTGATTTGTTCGGTCACCATGTCACCAATGTTGGTATTGCCACTGTTGATGACGTCGATGCCGCCAACTTGCTGCGACTTGTTGTTGATACCGTTAACGGTGTCGTTCATTGCGCCACGGATCGACGAGTTGACAGTGTCTACCATGGAGCCAGTGACAGCCTTGACGATGGAACAGGCGTTGATTCCACCACCAGTGATCGAACCGAAATCAGGCAGGCCAGGTAGCTGCAAACCGAGGTCGCATCCGCCATCCGCATTCACATAAACAAACGGGTTGTTGGCCAGGCTGGCGTCGGTGTTGATGCCAACACAGGAATCCTTGATCAGGTTGCCGAATACAGCGTTGGCTTTGTCGATGTAGGTCTGGCATGCCCCGGCTGACGCAGGCTCTGCATTGAAGAGCGTCAATGCGCCGCAAAGCGAGATCAGGGCGGTGAGTTTCAGTGAGATCTGTTTCATGTCAGTAAATCCCTAATCAGTTGGACTTCAAAGGCCATTGAGAGTGCATGCCGATGACCTTTCTCACCCTCATCATCGTGGCAATACGCTCGACCAGCTGCTTGGCCAAATCGTAGTGAGGATGGTCAATGACATTGTTGGTAATATTGGTTGCTTCGAGGTAGCACAAGGTGCCCCAGCCGATCGGACTGTCCCCCGCCTGATGATTCAGCCAGTGAATGGCGAACACGCAGGTGCCGAAGGGCATACTCACCAGCAGAGGGATCAATTTCACCAGGACATCCTGGCTCTTTTCATCAATGGGCAATTGGGCAACGCGGGGCAGTGCGTGGGCCATGCGGATGAAAAGCTCGGGAAGCTCCTTGAAATTGTAGGTGAACGTCTCTTTCTTCTCGAACATCAGGATGCAGGCCCGAGCGTCAGGCTGCATGGATCCCCAAAATTCGGCGACAGCCTCCGGGGAGAACAAGGTTGGTGCGGCGGAAATTGAGTCCATGACGACCTCTTGGCCATTCTTTTTTTCATATATTGACTGATTGACGGGTAAATAGCCACCCCGTATGATCATCAATATAAGAATAAATAAGTAGCGGTGGGCCCATGTCTAGCCTCGTCCTTGCAAGCTTCCCAGCCTTTCCCTATACCCTCGAAGAAGTCGCCTCGCCCGACGCGAGCTATAGCGGCAGATCGCACAATCTCGAAACCATCAAAGAATCTCTCGTTGGCTTGAACAAGTATTTCGAGTCCTTTTGCCGTGAGCGTCAGGTTGCCGATCTGAGCAGAAACCTGAACCTTGGCATCGAACTGGCCCAGTGATAGGAATCCTCATGAAAACCCCGAAAAAATACAAGATGCGTGGGCTAGTGGCGGCCATGGCTGTAACGGGCATGCTGTCTACCCAGATGGCGAATGCACTGCTGCCTACAACCGACCCGGCGCTCCTGGCGCAGGCCATTTCGGCGAACATTCAGCGTGCTTTCGAGTGGGCAAAAGACGAGGCCATGCAGCTTGCGCAAATGGATTTAATGGGCGCTCTTTCGGCATTAGAAATAGACTCGCTGAACAACGGGTTCGCCAACATGATTGCCCGCTTCGGCAAAACCCAGCAGGATATCCAGAATACCGAGCAGCTGGAGAAATCGGTACCCGCCCAGGACGCCTGTCAAACTGTCACGGTTTCCAACATCCTGAACGATGCCTTGTGCGCCTCCGACAGTCAGGTAGAAATCATGGAAGCGACCCGCAAGGCCATTTCGGACATGAGCCGGGGTAAACCAGTGGGGAATACCGGCAAGGGGCCGACTGTCGAAGATGTTCAAGAAATACAGGTGAAGCAGTCGATTCAGACGCTTGAGGTCTGCAAAGGCCTGGTGGATGCCAAGGGCAACTCCCTGTGTGAAAAACCCTCGTTGGCAATCAGCCCGCCTGGTGGTCAACTGGACGCCAATGAATACAAGGCGGTGATGATTCAGAACGAGCTGGCCGCCAACGCCATCACCCCTGTTGTGGCCCTGTCTGCAGGGTTTGGGGTGGAAACCGGTACCTACAAGCAGGCCAAACTGCAGGATGATCGTCGAGAGAACGTGCGCAAATTGGCGCTGGCTTCGCTGGATGAGGTGACCATCATTCGCGATGGTACCCTGGAAGCCGATGGGCAGACCCGCAAACCGGGTGAATTGTTTGCCATGCAGAAATTCGCTGACGACCGCTTCGGCAGTGCCGACTGGCTTTGCCAGATAACCAACTCCTGTGCCAACAAATCAGCGAACAGCGGTTATGTGTCACCGGATGAGCTCCAGAAACGTGCCGCAGAAATGGATGCGTTCATGCTCCATCTCTCCGTACAGCAATACAAGCAGTCCCTGCGTCAGGAACAGTTGATGGCAAACCTGGTGTTGATGAACCTGGATCCCGTCAAAAACAACGCAGACACCGCATCCGCACGCTCATCGAAGTGAAACTAATGCCATGAAAACAACAAAAAATACCCCTTGGCTGGCCGCAATGGCACTCTTCCCCGGTTTTGCCAATGCTGCTGATGTGGACACGGTTGGCCAATTGAGCTCCCTGTTTTCAGTGGTGCTCGGCCTCGCTTCCTTCCTTGGCGTGCTGCTTTTCGCCAATGGCCTGATGGCCGTGTATCAGTCACAAACCGGACGCAGCAACAAAACCATTGGGCAAGCGCTCATCCACATGTTCGTCGGCACCTTCATGCTATCGGTAGGCTGGGTCTACGGCCTGATGAGAGCCTCATTTGTAAGCGCCAATGCAACCGGCGTCAGCTATGAAGGACGGGGCACCCTGGCGTTGGACTCAGCAGCCATCTCGGCGGGCAATGCGGCAGCTGCCACCGGCTTTGGCAAGTTCATGCCAGCACAGACGTTGCAGGCGGTCTTCGCCTTCGTCTTCCTGGTTGGGCTTATGGCCTTTGTCCATGGCATCTATCTGCTGAGAAACATTGGTGCCGATGGCGGTAGTCCGGACATGAAACGCGCCTGCATTTACCGAATTTTCGGTGGGCTCGTGTGTATGAACATCACCTGGTTCAGCTGCCTAATTGGCGGAATTCTAGGCATTGAAGCCATGTGCTTTGGAGAGTGACAATGGGCTTGTTCAACGAACTAAGAACCATGAGCCAGACTCAGATCAAATCGAATCTGAAGTTCAAGTCTCTGGCCGAAGATGTGAAGGCCCGCGTACGACAAGAAGAGGATCTGGCCGAAGATCAGGAATGGATGGAAGCCGATGAATTCCGCTTGCGCTACCGCAATGTGAAGATCGCCGCGCTGAGCGCGGCATTTTGCGCGCTGGTGTCATTCATCATGATCGCTTTCGCCAACACCATGCAGGAATTTCTCCTCGCACTGCTCTCGATGCTGGTGCTAAAATTGTTTTACGTGAAATTGAGTTTTTTGCTGTGGGCATCTCGACAGATCTTGGAGACAAGGGAAGTCAAATTCCTGCGCATTGGCGACTATTTTGCGGCAGTGTGTGCAGATCCACGTCAGCTTCTGCCATTGCCTATCGCCCCTAAGGTGAAACAATAATGACAATAAGAAAACACCTGGCTAATTTGCTGCTGTTTGTTTCATCGGTTTTTGCATCTATTGGTGCATACGCCGCAACAGCCGCTGAATCAGCTCAAGCCACGAGCTTCATGCACGATATCCTGGGTGCGACACCATCATCTACCGACCTGGCCGACCAAAGCCTGGTCATGCTGTTCGGCACCTTCATCTTTAAGCCCTTCGGTGGCTATCCCGGCACGGGCGAAGTAACCACCGTGCTGTCCCAGGTACTGGGCTACTCCAACATCGTGGCCATGATTCTCGGGGTCGTGATTCTGTCCTACACCATCCTCGGCGGCGCGGTTAAAACTGCCGCCGATGGCCAATTGCTCGGCCAGGGGTGGTCAAGCGTCTGGCTCCCCATGCGCACGGCCACTGCCTTTGGCTTGATCACACCGGTTTCTGATGGCCAGGGAGTCTTCTCTGTGGCCCAGTCGCTGGTGGTCTGGATGGTCATCGTGGGCTCGAACGCTGGCACCTGGGTGTGGGAAAAGGGGGCTGAAGTGTTGACGGTAGGCAGCCCTGCCATTCCGACCACGGCGGTCTATGATTTCAACGCTTACCGCAATGTTGTCGAGGTGTTGCATTGCTCGGTTGTTCGCCACAAATACCTGGTCTCCAAGGGGGTTTCCGGGGCCCAGACCGGCAACCTGAAATACAGCTTGGGCAGCAACGCCACGGTCAAGAAATTCTCCTATTCCAGTGGCTACACCCTGAATTTTGCTGAACTGAAAACCCTGAACTCGATCAGCTTCACTGATTGTGGCACCATCGCGTTCCCGAACAACACCAACGTGATGGGTGTCTACAACAGCGCGACATCCGGCACCACTGCTGAAAAAACCACGCTCAGCCGCATCCTGAACACCCAGAGCTGGGAAGACACCATTCGGACGAATTACGAAAGCAATATTCCGACTGCTTACCTGGCATTCCTGAACAACGTGCTGGGCAAGGTTGTCACGCTCTCTGATGGCCCAACCCGTGGCGAGATTGAGGCGGCACTGACCAACTATTCGTCCAATCCGGCTGACAAGGCTGTCTACGACAAGGTAGCTACCAACGCTGCGACGCTGAACGAGATTGGCAGTGCGTATCGCACCTACATCGCCGAAGCCAAAAACAAGATTGTGACCCCGGATATCGCCAGTCAATGGAAAACCACCATGAAAGAGGGTGGATGGATGGCTGCAGGCGCTTGGTTCTTCGAGGCCTCCAGGTTGCAGTCGGTGGTGTACAACTACCTGACCAGCCTCACCTCCAGCGCCACGTATGAGGGTAAAGCGACCAATTACGTGACGGGTTGCGGCTTCTTCCACTTCACCAGTTGTGATTCAGCAGCCAAGGATCAGGAGTCGCAGCTGCAGCGGATCGAGGCCCTTCAGAAAGTCGCCAGCACCTCTTCTACAGGTTCGAGCAGCACCCAGGTCATCGAACTCTCGGCGGGCGCTTCGGGCACGCTGGACGCTGGTTTCTTCAGCAGTGTGAGCAGCGCCATCGCCACAATGTTTATGAATGGTCTGATGAACTTTGGCAGCACCCAGGCAGTTGGCTCCAGTATTGGCCTGGTTAGCGGCATGACCACCAACACCTCCGGCATGCTCTCGCCGTTCACCGCCATTTCGTCCATGGGGCGTGGCCTGCAAAGCATCAACGAAACCATCTGGGCGATCGGTTTGGTCGCAGCAGGCATGGCGGGTGGTGCTGACAATGCCGCAGGTGCACTGCCGTTGCTTGGCGCGGCAGGTGGCGGTGTAGCGGGCGTGCTTCGTTACTTGATCGCCACGCTGGTGCCGCTGATGGGTGCCTTGCTTGGCATGTCCTTTGTGATGGCCATGGCCATTCCATTCATGCCTGTGATTACCTGGATCATGATGTGCTGTGGCTATCTGCTGACCGTCATCGAAGCAGTGGCAGCAGCGCCACTGGCGGTGATCATGATGGCGACCCCGGAAGGGGATGGTATCTCCGGGCAGAACATGCAAAAAGCCCTGCAGATGATCAATGCCATCATCCTGCGGCCAACCTTGAGCATTGTCGGCCTGTTCGCCGCGATGACCCTGTCGTACGTAGGGTTCAGCTTGATGAACACGCTGTTCTGGAAAGTGGCGGGTATGAACACCTCGCTGGGCCTGTATGAAATTATCGGCCTGATCACCATCTACATCAGCATGACGATGAAAATGTGTGAATACATGATTTCGGTCATGTACAAGATCCCGGATCAAATCCTGGATTGGATGGGCGGCGGAGTCTCCCGCCCGTTCGGTGAGCAGGAATCGATTGGAGAAATGAAAGGCGCCCTGGGCAAAGGCTCCAACCTCAATGAAAGCTCGTTCAAAGCCGTCAAGGGTGAGCATGACCGCAGCGTGGCCAAAGCCCGGTGGGAAAAGCAAAGGAAGTTCTATGACAGCATGATGGGTGAGGATGACAAGAAGGAGTAATCCTTCAGTCGCAACCCGCCAGGGTGGCCCATGAGGGCCACTCTTTCGTTTGGCCAAAGAAAAACCGCCGAAGCGGAAGCCAGGGCGGTTTGTTCATTGCAGGCAGAGCGATTATGCAGTTTGAGTTTCACCCTGAGCGCGATCGATCAGGAAGCGTGGCGGCTTGATGGCCCAGCACAGCAGGGTCACAACCACATAGAATCCCAGCTGGCCAAAGATCGCCGCGCTCGCGATAAACACCGAAGAACCCTCTGGCATCATCCAGGCCAGCAGTGCCACGGGGGCCGTCAGGATCTGGAAGAGGGTGGCGTAGAGGTCGACATTATCGCTGGCCAGCAGGTCGAAGGTGCTCAGCAGGCCGCCAGTGAGATAGGTGCTCAGCTCCGAAAGCGATGCGGCATCGTAGAGGATGCCCATGCACACACCGGCAGGCAGAACGAAGAATTTGAATACATACCAGATAACTGCAATGGCTTTCATGTCCATCTCCCCGCCGAGGCAATAATTTGTTGGCTGTCGTCAGTTTATGTTTTATGGCCAAATTGTCAAGGGTTTTTTGATGGTCGTTCCTGAGTATTGTGCATTGGTCGGGTTTTTGGGTTTGACCATTTATTTATGCGTATATTGCAACCTGACAATCTCCCCGTGCCATAATGGTGTTAAGAACCTTGAGGAGCATTCCCATGCAATTGTTTTCAGGCCTTGGGGCCAATACACCCATTGATCAGTACCAGGTCAAAAGCTGGTCTCAAGCGCTCGGTCGTGAAACCGTCATGGCCTCGTTGGAGCTCGATGAGCACGGCATCCTGCACGTGAGCGCTACCGACGCAGGGGCGGCATACTATGCCACACTGGGCCTTCCGGAAGCTGCTGATGGTGCTTATGTCGTCAACCTGCACGAAGCTCCCACATCGCTGATCGCCAAGGCCTTGGGGTTGCCAGGTGGCGATACCGCCTTCGAGCGCTCAATGGCCAAAACCACAGGTGAATCTCCGACCGGGTATGACATGCTGGAAGCTGCCCTGCAAGGCCATCCTGCGCAGAGTGGTCGCTTGGTCGCAGGCGAGGAAAAGGGTTCCCGTTTCGTGAAAATTGACGAGAAGCAGTTCGTTGAACCCAATGCCACCAGCCTCCCGGACTTGGCCAGTTTCTATGTCAGGTCGCAAGACACCTATCAAGGCATGGTCAAGACTGACGTGCTGATCAAGGATGGCTCGGAGATCATCCCGGCCTACATTGTCTCGGTGCAGCCAGGTGCGCATGAAAACGCCAGAGATCGCCTGGCCATCTATGCAGCAACCTTACTGGAAGCTGAAAAAATTGGCCATGTCGTCGCAGATAAAATGCGCGGTTTCACCACCACCGCTGATGGCCTGCCGGCCCTGATCTGTCAGGACGCGACCCGCCCGACCTTCGGGATCGTTGCGATTGGGCAATCGGCCAGAAATCCCAACGTCGCCCTGGTCTCTGTCGAGCACGCACTGCTGCATGCCAAGTCCTCAGTGGAGCCTGCCGGGGCCTTCCAGTTCGAGCAGAGCCAGGAAGTCATTCGGGCCTTGGCCAAGGCCAGCGCCCTGCGTGAATTTGCACAGGACGCCAAAGGCCTCTCGGCAATCCCACCTGGAAAACTCGACGGTGGTGTGCGCATTGGCAGGCTGGACATTCCCCGCCACATGACCATTGAATACCTGTCCCTGACTGCCCAGGCTGAAGCCCACACCCTCTCAGGCCCTGTGGCTGCGCTCAGCAAGCGCATCTCCCTCAATGCCACCGAGGTTGAAGACCAGATATCACAATTGCTCAAAGCCGTTTCACGCACGGCTGCGGGGCTGGTGGCTGAAATCGACCGTACCGTCTCAGCGGAAGTTTCTGCGCCAGAGCCGGAAAAACAGATCAAGGGTCAAAACGATTACGGGCTCTCCTGAGCAGGTCAGCAAGAAGAAAAAAGGGGAGCCTAAGCTCCCCTTTTTCATGCAGCGGTGGCAGCGACCCATCATTTTGCCACCTTGACCCCCTTCAAACCGCCATGGGTGCGGTCAGCACACCGTGATGTTGGTAGTCTTTGAGGGCAAAATCACCAGGTTCGATCAGGTCGAGCCATTCCGGCTGGTATACACCGGTCACCGCAAAATCAGGCACGCGCTCACTGATCTCCAGGGTAGGAAGTGGCAGCGGTTCACGGGTCAATTGCTCACGCACAACATCAAGGTGGTTTTCATAGATGTGTGCATCGCCACCGATGATGTAGTTGATCCAGCGTGGCGTATAGCCGGTCAGGCGGGCAAACAGCGACAACAATGCGGCAGCCTCGGCAAGATTCATGCCAAGCCCGAGGAAGGTGTCATTCGAGCGAAGGTAGAGGGAGATGGAAAGCTCTTTCTTCACCGGGTTCGGTAGGAATTGGTACCAGGCATGACAACTCGGCAGAGCCACACTTTCCAAATCTGCCGGGTTCCAGCCGTGGAAAATGATGCGCCTGTCCTGCGGGTTATGCATGATCTTGTCCAGGCATTCGCGCACCTGGTCAATTTCCTTATACAGCACCACGCAGTCTTCATTGTCCGGGTTCTTGAATTCAGCGAGAATCTCGTAACCCCGCCCCAGGGCATCCTTTATTTTCTCCAACTCGGTTTTTTTCAGTCGCTTGTAAGCCGGCCATTTGCGCCACTGCACCCCGTAGATCGGCCCCAGGTCATCATGCCCTTCGCGGTAGGGGTTGTTCAGCCATGCCTGGTTCTCGTTGGCATTTTGATCCCAAACCTTGCAGCCCAGGGCCCTAAATCCTGCTGCACTGGAGGTAGCACGTAGAAAGCCTACAAGTTCGCCCATTGCTGTCTTGAAGGGCAGGCGACGGGTGGTGATAGCCGGAAAACCCACCTTCATGTCAAAGCGCATGGTTGCACCTGGAACACTGAGGGTTTTAACCCCGGTTCGGTTTTCCACCAGGGTGCCTTCGTCCAAAATGTGAGTGAGTAGATCGTGGTATTGTTTCATCGCGAAAATCCCCAGGCTGAAAAAAATGTCCACCTGGTGGGGCCAGGTGGACGTGATGGCTAACCCTGGCAATCAGGGCTGATAGTCGAGTCCCGTCACGTTGTGTCGGGATTCACGGTTTTTCCGATCGGATTCGATCATGCCGATCTCGGTGCGACCAGCCTCCGGGGAGGCCGCTTTGTTCTGCAACTCGGCACTCAGCTCCTTAAGCGACTCGATCATGGCGAGGTTCTGCTCGACGAATGCCTCCATTTCCTTGACCGCACGCTCCTGGTCAGGGGTCAGCGCGGTACTGGCGCGCACTTCGAGCAACTCGGCCTGGTACATCGCGTAGTTGCGAGCATTCTTCGGAGGGTTCTCCTTGAACCAGGCATTTTCAAGGTGCTTGACCCACTCGCTGAGCTCTTCGGGGGTGTATTTGTCGAGGGCAATGACCTGCTCGGCATGGTTGGCCCACTTGGCGCGCAGCGAGAGGTCAAAAGCGCGCAGGCGATCCCTTGCATTGAGGGTGGCGAGCTGGTGGGGATCGGTGCTGATGATTTTGGGCTGCAAGCCATCAAGCCCCTCGGTTTGCACTGGGCGGCGCAGGGATGAGCGCAAGTTCTGTTCGTCACGCCCGAACATGCCCAGGCTGTAAATCCCTTCGTACACGTCCTCACAGGGCGGGAAGACACTCTTCATGCCTTCCTGGAGTCGCTCCCTGAAGCCTGGATCAGCCTCGATCATGGCAGCGTGCTTCAGGCAGCGTTCGATATCCAAACCAGCGCGCTGGAGCACGTCCTGGCGCTGATTGAAGATGTTGAGCGCACACACCAGTGGCTGCTTGTTGAGGGCAATGGCGCGAATCGAGGTGATGCCCTCGCCGTCGCCCAGGTCATTGATGCTGGTGAACATGCGGCGGTTGATCTCGCTAGGCGACAGACTCAGCAGCTCGGTGGGATCCTCGCGCAGGTCAATGCTCCACATCTTGGTCTTGTTCTGCACGCTGTCCATGATCACCGGCAGCATGATCGACAGGTGCCCTTGCTCACGCGGGAAAAACGAATTGATGACAGCCAACGGCTTGCGCTGCAGCACCAGGTCACTGGCAACAGTTTTGTCCGACAAGCTCAGGAAGTAGTCGAACAGCTTCGGACTGTTCTTCTTGACCAGGCGAAGCAGGTCAAGTGTCGCCATCACGTCGAACCGGGCGTCGTGCGCATACTCAAGCTTGATGCCGTTCTCCGCGCACAGATCGCCGAGCTTGAGAGTGTAGCGACCGGTAGCCGGGTTGATCGGCCAACGCAAGGTTTCCGGGCGCAATGCAAAGGCCAGCATGATCAGGCGCATGGCATCACCACGGGTGTTGCCGTTTCGCCATTCATGCTCGTAAGGATCGATCATGGTGCGGTAGAAGGCATTGCGCACCATTTCATCGTCGTAACCCTGCGAGTTGAAGCCCATCATCATCGAAGGAACGCTCGACCCCATGAACCACTCGCGAATACGGCCTGCCGCTTCCCACTCGGTTACTCCATTCTTGAGCAGGGACTCGATGGAAATACCGTGAATGGCGAATGCCTTGGGCCCTGGCACAACATCCGCTCGGGGCTTGACGTCGATCACCAGTTCGCTGCCAGGGATGATATTCAAGTCCTGGTCGACCTTCAGGCCGGCAAACTGCAAGATCTGGTCATGATGGTGCGAGAGCCCTGTGGCCTCAACGTCATACAGCGCAAATTCAATAGGTTTCAAGGTGGCATTCGCTCTGGAAATTGACAATATAGCCCTAAATGAAATGCTTGCAAACTATCATTCTGGGCAGATAGGTTTAGAATAACATGGGAGAAAACCTCTTTGGATCAATAACAATGAAAATCATACCCCTCAAAGAAAAGCACAAGCTGTCCGAAACGGACATTAGCAACCTCAGTCAGTGGATGATTAGCGGCAAGAGTCTGGAAGAGATGGCTTACAGCTTCAACGATCGCATTTCCGTGCCGCAGATCTTCATCGCAGCCGGGATCCTGGCCAAGGAAATGTATGACACCACGCTCGCCGAACTGTGCCCTCACCTGGTAGAGGAGCGCAGGGCGCTAAGTGAATCAAAGCATGGCCAATGGCAGGAAAAAAAGACCGAAAACCGCGTGCTGGACATGCTGCGCAAGCTGGTGGAAGACCTGACACTGTATGAGTACGAGATGATCATACGCCCAGCGTAATACCCCTGAAAAAGCCTGCTCAATTGCAGGCCTTGTCAGGACAAATGATCAATCCAGCTTGCGAAGCTCGATGGGCAGGTTGAGCTGAAACGCTTTGCGCTGCTGCAGCAGATCGTTCTTCAGGGTGTCTAGCGGCAAATTCCTGGCACGGATGGTGCCGGCAACGGCCTGGGTATCCAACAGGGCGTCAACCACCAGCCTGGCCTTGGCAGCCCCAGGCTGGGTCATCAGCTGCTGATGGAGGGCCATGCGAAAGCTCGAAGACAGCAGTTCCCTGACTTCTTCGGCGGTGATGGTACGAGCCGCCATTGAGCACAGTCGCTGAATGGATTGAATGATGTTGCCGGCATGCATGGTCAGCAGCACCAGTCGACCGTCAACCGCTGAACGCAGGGCCAGGGCCGCCGTTTCCGTGTCCCTGACTTCCCCGATCATCATCATCGCATTGGTCTTGGCGGGATAAGCGCGTAATGCTCCGCGAATAGCCTGGGCAAACTCTTCCTCACCGGATACAGGCCTTTGGAAGCAAATGCCCCCGCCATGATCGCCCTGCAAAGGCATCTCGATCGGATCTTCAATGGTGATGCAAATGCCTGAGTACCGCTTCAAACGCTCAACAATGACCGAAGCCAGGGTGGTTGACTTACCGTGCCCTGGGTTGCCCGATACGATGATCAGGCCGCCCTTGTTCATCCGCTCTGAAGTCAAATGGTGGGCAATCGGTGGGGGCATGCCAAGATCCTTCATGGAAAGGATCTCCGAGGGCATTTTGCGCAGGATGTACCATTCACCATTGGCGCTTGGGAAATAGGTGCAGCGGAAAGCCACTCTGCCGTCAGACAAGGTGCAGTCTTCAAGGCGCTTTTTCTTGGCCTGTTCTACCAAAAAAAGAGCACCTGCATGCATCTCGGGTGTTAGAGGTCGTTTCCCTGGATAGCTGTACCCAGCCTTGGGGTTTTCAATGGGCAGGTAAAGGTCTGTAACCGTCTCAAAGGGTGAATTGATAGCGTGCATCTTCAGGCCTTTTCTGTATGCGAAAAAAAAGGGCAGCCTCAGCTGCCCTGATTTTTTGTTAGCGTGCAGTCCAGGACATCGAGACTTCGCCCGAAGAGCCGCAGCCGCTGGTTGCTTGGGCCACGGTGGTGACAGTGGTGGTGCCGGCAACCGCTTTGTCGAAGTGACGGAAGGTGCGGGTCATCAGATCGACGCAGGTGGCGGCTGGAACCTTGGTGAAGGTCACAGTGAAGCTGTCATTTGCCACGTTGGTGGTATCCGGCACGATGGTCACAGCGCCAGTGTTCTGGTTCCAAGGGTGGCGGAAGCGCGAGGCAGTACCCGAAGCGCCACCAGTGCCAGAACGAACCAGCATGTTTTCTGGGACGTTGCCGAAGCGCATCGCCACATCAGCGGTCAGGCCGGTGTAGTCACCCTGGGTGGCAAACTGGTTGCGGATCACGGAGGTCAGGGCTGTGAGGCTGGCGGTGGCTTCCTGAACCTTGGACGATTCGTTAGCCGAGTTGAAGTAGACGAGGGCGCCGATGGTAATCACCGCCATCAGTGCAACAACCATCATGGTTTCGATCAAGGTCGCACCGGCTTGGCGACGGAAATTTAGCTTCATAGCATTACACCTTTTCTTGTTTTTATTGTGGTTGGGTAACGGTTCAAACAATATCACCTTAATTCGAATCCTTCAAGCCAATATATGGTTAAAGCGTAGTTTTTTGCTGTCCGTCACTATTGGCGTTTTGACAATGGCATCAGATGTTCGCAGCCTGGCCCATGGCGTTGGCAACTGCGTTGAAGCACATATAAATCCACCCGACATAAGCCGTAATGCCGAACATGGCACCCGCGTTGATAAGGCTTGAGATGACCGAAATCCTTTCGATCCCGCGCTTGACCGATTGGCGACCGATTTCATTGATCGCCTGCTGGAAATTAGCGTTATTGCTCATCATGTGCACGCTAACCATCATCTCTTGCGAGAGCAACCCAGTGTCCATGGATTCTGATAGCGACAACCCGTCCGCAATGTTGACGATCATCCGATCAAGGTGGTCTTGAAGATAAGCATCTGAATATTTGCTCAATTTCCCCATTGCATCCACGAACGGAACCCCTGAGCGCATCAATGCGGCGAGGGATATCAGCAGGTTGGCGCTGTGAAAGGCCTTGTAAAAGCTGTAGGGTGGGAACTTGTCCAGATACTTGCGCACCGTGCCGGTTGTTCTAGGCAAACTCCACCCAACCAGCACAGCCAATGCTACGAGCGCCAGGCCGACAAAAATCCCCTTGTTCTGCACGAACATGGCTGTGGAGTACATGCTTTTAGAGTTTTCCGGCCAAAGGCTTGGGTCAATCACCTCGGCGATACGCGGAATGATTTTCAGCGAGAAGAAGTAAATAAGCCCAATCAGAGCGAACACGAGCACCACAGGGTAAGAGAGCTTGTTAACAATCACCGACTTCATCTCTGTGGCTGCGCCCACAGCATCAATGGTGTTCTGCATGCCACTGACTGGGTCACCACTTTCCATACCTGCGCGCACGGACATTGCCTCGTTGGCAGGCACCCACCTCGAAAGCGCCTCCGAGAAATCAATCCCCGAGGACATTTGCAAAGAAATGTCTTCGAGAATGGTCACTTGATACATGAACCTTCTTGCCTTCGCTTTCTTGATTGAAGTCGCCAGATCGGTCACGATATCGTTTATGGCCACCCCTTGCTGGAGGTAGTCCAGGAAGGATTGGTACATATTTTTACGCGCATCAGCGCCAAACTGAAACTTTGTCCACCACTCTTTTGCCGCCAAAGTGAATGTCATAGTAGGCTCCAAACTTCATCCATAGCCCGAAGGTTCAATCTTCGGACTGGTCTTTCGAATCAGCTTTTGCTGGCTTCTTGGTTGCTGTCTTGCCTGCTGGCTTGACCCCAGTTTTGGGGGTCGCTTTCCCAGCGGCCTTTCCTGGCGCTTTCGCTGCCACCTGACCCTTGGTTTTCTGGGCACGAGCCACATCCAGGCTTTTCACATTGTCCTTGGATGCTTGTTCAGGGGTTGGCCCTGCGCCAGCAAGCAACTTCGATTTATAGGCCCTCGCCGGTTTAGCCTGAGCCTCCTTGGTCGTCTCCACGGACGGTGCTGTACTTGCATCAGCGCCAACTGGGGTCTCCTCCGGGGCTTCGGTGGCTGCAGGCTTGCGACTACGAGCCTTACCAGCAGCGCCTGATTTCAAGGGAACCACGGTGGAGGGTTTTCTGGATTTTGCAGGCGCAGCAGGCTTATCAGCCAAAGGTGTTGGTTCTACCTGATCGGCCACCACTGCTGGCTGATCAGTCGGCAACCTGGCATCCAGGAAGGCCTGAACTTCTTCAATCGTCAGTCCAAACACCCGGACTTGCTCCGCTGGGTTCAGCGCGCCAAAAGCGTCCTGCAGGTTTGCAGCCTGTTGTTCCGGTACCAGGTCACTGGAAAGCAGTGCCTCAATGGCTGGTGCCGACAACCGGCCTTTCATGAACCGCGCACTGAGGTTGAAGCCATTTCGAGCCACTTCGGTTTCCAGGACTGTCTGAAGGGCTTCGAGGAATGCCGCCTCACAATCGAACTTAACCGAGGGCTCCGGTTGAACAACCTCAGACACGTCAACCACGGGTTCCCGTGCAGCCAACTCAGGTGTGACCGGGATAACTTCAGCGATGGCCACCTCATCAACAACCTCAATCACCCCAGGTTCAGATGCGGACACCATCGATTCCGAGGTGTCAGAATCCAGCTGTGCCCCAGCATCTGCAGCACCAGCCGCTTCAACATCTTCTTCACTGTCACTCAGGTCAGGCACTTCCGGATCGTTCACCTGCGCTGAGGTGAATGGTGGTGATTCAGTCTCAGCCACCTCTGTAAGAACAAGGGTCACAGAAGCCACCTGGGGCTCCTCTGCTGGGCTCGGGTGTGCTTGCTCCTGGGTATCTGCAACGAGGCTCTCTCCAGCTCGCTCGGCTTCAGGCGCCACCACAGGAGTCTCAGGCACCATGGGCATTAAGGCCTCTGCCGGTGGCAGCGGGGTGGCAATTACGTCAGCGATCGCACTGGTAGGTGCATCGGGTTCCACGGATGGGGATTTCTCCAGCGAGATGGCGGTTTCAGCGGGCTGGCCCGCCATGTGCGCAGGCAGAATCAGGGCGGGCGCTTCCGCTGGGCGGGTCACCGAGTCGGGCAGGATGAGTTCCTTGCTTGGCACGTAAATGCCACTCTCGCCATTCGACGACTCAGTCACCGACGAAGCATCGGTCAGTGTTTTTTCAATCCCGCTGATATTGACAAAATGGCGCACCGAAGCCTGCATTTCTTGCAAGGCAGAGATGCGATCAAGCTTGGTCTCGACATCACGCACATCCACCAAGCCCTGGATCAGCTTGTCAATGCCATGATGCAAGGCCACTTTTCCACCTGTGTAGGCGTGGTACATGGCTGCGTCGATATCCTGGCGATCTCGGAAGGCCTTAAGCATGAACGCATCGGGCAGAATGACTTCCGACGCAACGGTACGGCCAATTACCCCTTTTTTGCACTTTGGGCAACCGTCGTAATTGCGGAAGCGGATGTTCTGCACCTGGTTGTTACCCAGGTGGCGATACAGCCGCACCACCAACTCTTCCTCCGCCTCAGATCTGACCGTCTCTTTAAATGCGTCAATGGTGGTCGAGCAATGAGAGCAGACCACTGGCAACAGTGCCTGATACATCAATGCCGTGACAAAGTTTTGGCTGCCCAGCACATCGTCGGGAATGCCCTGGGAGCGCAAGCGAGCAATGATATCGATGCCACTGCCCGCGTGTGTGGTGGTATAGACTTGGTGACCCGATTGTACCGCGTGGATCAGCAGTTCTGCCGATGCATGGTCGCGAACCTCACCAACCATGATGATGTCCGGGTCGCTTCGCATGGTGGCGCGTACAGCTGCAGCAAACGGGTTTTCTTTACTATCGCCGGATTTGGCCGCTGAGCGTGAACGCACAACCGGCACCTGAGTCGCACCGTTCAAAAGGTATTCAGGCGGATCCTCAACTGTGATGACTTTAATGCGACCATCGTGAGCAGCAATTTTCTCAGCCAGCATCGCGTTGAGGGAGGTCGATTTACCAGAACCGGTGGTTCCTGCCATGATAATCGCGCCAGTGGGTTTGGCCACTGCACGTCGCGTCTTGGTAAGTTGCTCTTTGTTGTACCCGAGTTTATCCAGGTGAATGTTTTCACCCGTCTGTCCCATCTTGAGCAGACGCATGATCATGTCGAAGCCCGAGGGATAGGCTGGCAATGTGGCAAGACGCACGCGAATGCGTACACCATCGCCTAAGTCTCGATCGATGATCGCATCCTGGGGGCGAGAGGAATCGAACGCGGTGTCCTTCTCGTCAGCAATTACCATGTAAATTACGCCGGCCATGACGTTTGCATTGCGCACGGCCCATTGCTCAGGGTCGCCAAGGTCGCCATTGACCCGCATACGAATCTGGGCCTGATCGCGGCGAACCTCCATATGGATATCGCTCGCCCCTATTTTTACGGCGCGCAGCAACAGCTCATCGAAGCTTTTCTGTATTTCTGTCGCTGCTTTTTGCTGCTCTTCCAGGGAACGGCGCTGCTCAGTCAGCTCGTAGATAATCTGCAGAATTTCTGGACGTGCAATGTGCTTGCTACGAGCCCGCACATAACCAAGGCGCTTGAGGCGATCAACGATCGCCATATACTCGTCGTCAACGCCCGCCCGCTTGATCACATCCAGCGTACAAATGACCTCGACCTGTTTACTTTCCTGACTGACCAGCAGCACAGCATAATTTTTTTGCAGTTCAGGGCTTAGCGAAACGGGGCCGCCACTGATGGAAAGAACCGCAGAGTAGGGTGGAATGTCTTCTTTCTTGGAGATGACCTTGTAGGGAGGCTCTCCACCGCGATTCTGAATTTCGGTGGGGCCACGCTCAGAGGCCTTCTGAGGTGCTGCAGTGACTTGTGCAGCCGGAGCAATGCTCTTAGGCTTATTCCTGCGAAAAAAATTCATCGCCAGCTCTCTTATTATTTTTCTACTGGCCAGGTATGTTCCCGGTTTTGGTCAATATACAGCAAAAGAGTTTCGATCTAAAGCACTAAAACCGCAAAAATGAAAAAGGCCAGCCGAATGTGCTCGGGCTGGCCTCTGGAGATCCGCGCTCGGATTAACTGCTTATTGGGGGTAACTCACAGACGTGGGCGGGAAACCTGGGCTCATACCGTTAATGCCGTTGTATTGCACGGGACTTTTACCAGCATTCTTATCCACCTCGGTGAACGAACGGGCTTCCGCCTGTTTTTCGGTGGTCAACAAGACGGTACGCGACTTGCCCTTGTAGGAGAACACCGCGCCATTGTCGAGAACGCGATCCATCCTCACGCCATCCGTCACAATTTGACCCCGCTTAACTTTGACGATGCTGTTGTTGTAGTAGACCGTCACCACCTCTTCGCCGCTAAAGCCGTAGATCTGGGTGACATAAACCATTTCCAAGGGCGATTTAGGCTTCTGGGCCGCAGGTGCGGCGTTCTGCGTCGCCTGCTCGGCAGCCGCCTGGATTTCGCTTGGCAGCTTTTCGCCATTGAGCTTGCGGATTTCGCTCTGCGTGCGGGCTTTTTCCTGGTTGATTTTCAAAATTTCAAGCTCGGCCTGGGCTTGCTCGCGTTGGCGGTTGAGCTCATCGAGTTTTTTCGAGTTTTTTTCCGAGGTTTGCAGCTCCTGCTGTTGCTCGGGAGTCGTCTTGCTGTAGAGCGTGGCTGGCGCCAGCTCTTCAGCCTTCAGTGATTCCAGTGCAGCACCGCCGCTGACGACCACAGGGGCAGGTTTGGCCAGGGTCGGTACCGCCGCAGGATTGTCTGTGCTGACGGCCTGCACTTGAGGCGGAGGCGGTGGTGGTGGAGGCGGCAGGGAAGTGTCTGCACCGGAAACATCAGCGAAGCAATGGGCTGACGCGAGGGCGAAGATGGCGCCCGCAATCAGGTTCTTCTTAAAGATAGTGTTCATCATTTCCTCATTCTTCGTACAAAGTGCCGGTGAGTTTCCATTTCACAGATGTTTGCGAACGGTTCAGTTCGATGGACTGAGGCAGGAAGTTTTCAGCTCGCTGCATCACACCCATCAGGACAGTAAATCGATCCAGGCTGTCGCCAGTAATCTCGAATTGGCGGGTCTTCATCACCAACTGGGCCATGTTCGTCATGGCGGGGTTTTTCAACCCCTCAATCGGTTGCTTGCGGTCTTTCTGCTGAGTAACCGTCGAGACAAAATCCAGCTTGTTGTTGAACAAATCAGTCGCAAAAGCCTGGTGGCCAATACCCTTGCTCCTGAGATAGCCAAGAATATCATCAACCCCACGCGACCCGAGCGAAATCTTGTGCCCGGTACGTGACTTACCCATTTCCGGAGTGAATGACATTGACACTTCGCTGCCGAAGGCTTCGCGCAGCAGCTGGGGTGTCCCATAGGACTGGCGCACCCAAAGCGCGGACATCTGGTTGCTGCTTTCGGCGTCGAAACGTACAGTTGCCAGCTGCCAGCCGTTGATGAAACGCGGCAGCTCCTTGTTCAGGAAATAAAACTGCTTGAGCGCTGGCAGGGTGTTCAGGTGGTTGAAGCTATCGCGCAACCAGGTGATTTCCTCTTGGCGTGCACGGCGCAACAACTCTTCATCTGTCGGGCCTTTCGCAATAACCTTCTCCACCGTCACCTGTGACTCGATTTTTCCCAGGTCAGCTTGATCCTGGGCAATCAAGGCATCGAGTTCACGCTGCTTCTGGATTTCCTGATACTTCCAAAACCCCCCCATCAAGGCCACAACCGCAACCAGCGCCGCCCCCAGGTACACAGCACTCGGAATGCCAATCAGGTTCCGGATCTTGGCACTCTCACCTGGGCTTTCTTCCGCCAAAGCGTCCAACGGGCTCTGGTTAGTGAGGTTGGACAGGCCAAAGGTGTCAACATCGAGCTCCATGGCCACTGACGATTGCATCAGTAACTTCATGTATTCCAGGGATATCTCCTGGGATAACTCCTGAAACAGCGACTTGATTTCCGTGCTGGAGGCGATGGTATCAAAGCCCGGCAAGACCCGACCGTCCTGGGCTACGCACAGCCAGTAGCTGTCATCGCCGAGTTTCTCGATCGAGATAAACGACTGATGATGGGTGGCCAGGTGCCCCGCCGCCGAGTAGAAGACCCCCTTGAGCTTCTGGTGGGACAGGCCCACCTGATTCACCGTGCTGACGTCTTCAATTTCAATGGTGCGAAGCACGCCGAAGCGCACCCCGGCACTCTTAGCCTTTACCTTCGCGGCCAGGTTCACGTCCTTACCGGTCAGTGGAACCCACTCAAGACCGGTAATGAAACGCTTACCCCCTACATCAAAGATGCGCTCCATGGGTGCCCCTTATTTTTGCAAGATGTAGGGGGTGAGTACGATCATGGTCATAACCTTTTTCTTGCCCCCTGCCTGGGAGCCACCGAGCATCCAGGTTCTGCGCCCAAACATCGATTCGATGGTGGACTTGTTGGACGTTTGCTCCAACCCGGCAATCATCAGCGGTTGACCGCTTCTTACGGTGACCAGCTGGTTGTACTTGTTGGTGGAGCGGTTTGGCGTTTGAATCTGAGCCCCGCCGTCCAAGCCGTAGGCGTCGATCGAGTTCAGGCGCGAAGAATCCATCGCCAGTTTCATCTGCACCCGCCCCTCGGAGTTGATCCGGGGGATGATGGTCATCGAGAAGCCCTGGCTGGTTTTACCGGGTTTAAGCGTAGCCAGGTTCGAGTCAGAGGCAGTGTCCGAGCTCGCGCCAGCCGTCTCGATCTGCACCTCGGCGAGGTAGCCAATTTCATCCAACTGCTGGAAGGGGGTGGGCTCACCGTTTTGGGCATAAATCGTCGAGCTGGTGACCTGGGTCACGTTCTTGTTGGTGCGCAGCAGCTTCATCGCGGCTTTGGAGTCGCCCGAGAATTTGTTGTCCGAAGCGCTGTCATGACCACCACGGGAGAAGGTCAGGGTGTCATCGGAAATGCCCAGCTTCAGATCGCCCCAGTCGTACAGCGCGGACAGCTGCGGGTCAAACTCGCCATTTTCGTCCGACGAAATCTCGTAGATCTCGGTCTTGATCGCGACCTGTTTGCTGGCGATGGCGTTTTGAGTCTTGATGTAGTTCTCAACGCGCCTCAATACCTGGGGAGTGTCAGTAACCGTCATATTGCCAGTCGACTCGGCAATGGCGATCGAACCACCCGAGCTGAGCATGGACTGCACGCCACTTTGTACCGCCTTGAACGCGGAGTCGGTCTTAATGGTCGACTTGACCGTATGTACCGAGTCCGACGTCGAGGAGCTTTCAGAGCTGGAGCCGTTAGTCGACAGGTCGGATTTGATTTCCGATTCGAACTCCACCCCGCCTGGCGCGACATCCAGGATGAAGGTTTTGGTTTCGTAGCGACGCAGCACGATCTCGCCGTTTTCATGCTTCCAGAACAGCCCGGCCTTGGTCGCCACCAAGTCCAGAAGCCCGGCTGCAGTACCTTTGTAGTTGAGGGTAAAGGTGATCTTGGATCCCGCCTCGGTGCCGGCATTCATGGCCTTGAAGATGCTTTCTTCGTTCATGGACGGCGGTGGCACACCCAGGCCTGAAGCGGCTGCATCGGCAGAGCGGTCTTCCTTCTTCGCCGCCACCACGCCATTGGTGTAGTCGATGGCGTCCTGGGTCATGATGATCTTCACGCCCAGGTCATTGCTGATCATGCTGATGATGTCTGAAGCTGAGATCGGGTCGAGTTGCTTGACCGACACTACACGCTTGAGCACTGCCGGCGCATTTTCTTCCTGGGAGACATGGAACGGGTCACCGCCCAGCCAGATGCCATCCGTTTCATCAACGGAGCTCGCTTTCATCTTTCGCGCATCAGTGACAGAAGACTTCAGGTCGCGCATGTCCTGACGGCCTTGGTCATAGGATTTATCCACAACCGTACAACCTGCTGACAACGTCGCGGCAGCCAGTGCTGATAAGCTGAAAATCTTCTTGAGCATCATGGATACATCCCTCAATTAATAGGCTTCGGTATCAGTCATCGGAGTGCCCGGCTGATGCTCTGGGCTGTATCCGGCTTCAGTGATGACCACCACGTTGTTGCCACGATAGAAACGGCCTGTCAGCGGCGTCTGGCGATCGGCTGTCGCACTTAACACGCGGTCAAGCACGCCGCCTTTGCCTGCAAACGGGCCAACCAGGGTGGCGGTATGGTCGATGGGGTAGTTGATTTCGGTTTTCGACCAGTCGATCTGCCAGTTTGCCTTGGCGGCCCAGTCGTTGAGATTTTCGCGCAACGACTTGCCGGCCTTCAGCGTCCACACCTGGGAACCTGGCTGGGCGAGTTTTTGTGCCATGTCGGCAGTGCGAGATACCGAAATGCGCTTGGCTTGCTCATTGACCGCAATGACCAGGCGGTTGTTTTTCGAAATCTGGTCAAGCGCATCGCGCCAGTTGGCTGCGTCACGCCAGGAAACAGGGGTGTTTTCAGTGCCTGGTTCGAAAACAATCGACCACGACGTGCTGTTCGGCACCAGATTTTCAAGAGCGGCGAACAACGGCACATTCTTGCCGAACGACATTTCCCCGGTGCGCTTGGTCGACTCCATCTCGAATTTGCCATGCACGGTTGAGGTGCCCACCACTTTCTGGGTGGCAGGCGCGGGTACCGGTACGGCTGACGCAGGGTTGTACGGCGCGGGCGCCTTGGTCAAATCGGTGAAAGAGGGCGCTGGAGCCGGCACGTCGGCAGGCTTTTGGTAGGTTACGCTGTCCCGCACGACGGGGGAGATGTAAAGCTCAGCGTGCACTGCGTTTGAGCATGCTGCACCGATGAGCGCAGCCGTCAGAAGTTTCAGCTTGCGGGGCATTGTGAATGTCCTCTTATCTTTAATTGCTGTAGTTTATTATCAATATTGAAAATTGCATAGCTGTTTATGCCATATATTGGTAAGAAAACCAATATCCTCATAAAGCCATTGGTCGCCGCCAGGGCGAGCGAATCTGCCGCCGTTTGCCGACGATCCATCGACGGAAAATGCGCATCATCATCGAGATGGTGATGCCACGACGAGCCAGCATCCAAAGGAACAGGATTGCAACGAGAAGGATGTACGCCGTCCACACCCGTGGGTGAATCATCCACAGGAGAATAGGGTAAACCGCTTGCGCGTCGATGGGGCCCAGCTTGGGTCTTCGGGTGATGTAATGGGCAGGCATGGCGTAATCCTAAAATACAGCGGGCCCTTAGTGACCCGCACTCGGTCAACCCAGGTTTTTCTTAATTGCTTTGTAGTTCATCCGCATGCGCTTGATGACTTCCTCGGAAATGATGCCATCGCGGTACTTGGACTCGGCATCTTCAATCATCGGACGCCCCCTGGAATCGAGCAGTTTGAACGCCGCCGAGGCGATGTTGTCGGACTCCATCATCCTGTCCTTGTCGTCCTGATCAAGAATCATGACCTCGCGAATGGCCGTACGCTTGCCATCAATGGTTGGAATCAAACGCTGAGCCACAATCATTTTCATGGGCTGGAGAACATCAAGACGCGCTTGCTGTTGCATCTCCTTGGGGTACACGTAGACCAGGCGCTGGAAGGTCTCAGGCACATTGTTGGCGTGAACCGTGGAAAAAACCCCGTGCCCAGTCATCGCCGCTTCCAGGGAGGCTTGCACGGTCTCAAGGTCACGGGACTCACCCACCAGAATCACATTGGGCGCCATACGAAGCGAGTTGACGACGCCATCATGAAAACCTGACACGTCGTTGCCGACTTGCAGCTGGGTCACCAGTGAGTTGGTTTTTTCGATTGCGTCGTACACGAACTCAATCGGATGCTCGATAGTCACCAGGTTGGTATGGCTGTTTGGCCCTTCGATGCGGTCGCGAAGAATGGACGCCAGCAAGGTTGATTTGCCGTTGCCTGTGGCGCCCACCACCAGCACCAGACCCTGATCGAGCGCCCGCGTCACTTCGATGATTTCTTTCTCAACCCCGTAGACTTCCCAGTGGGGCGGGGTGGTGGGGATGGTGCGCAGGGTTATGGTCATGCTCTTACGACCATTGCGCAGGCAGCCAACTGCGTTGAGACGGAAGCGGTAGCGATTGCGCTCGCCACTCTCCTCGCGGTAAAACTCATGCGCATCGTTGATCGGCTGTGCAGCCCCGAGCATGGAAGGGGCATTGGTGTTGTACAGCGCAATGATCAGGTCGCGGGCTTCGTTGTCGGTCAGTCGACGGTTGGTCAACTTCACTTTCCGACCGTAGCGAGAAACCCAGATTTCACCCGAACCGATGATGAAGAGGTCTGACCCTCCCATCTGCACCATCTGATACAACAGCTCGTTGACATGTTCCGCCGAGTTCATGCGCGGCGGAACTGGGACTATGAAGTCCTCCATGTACATCCCCTTTTATTATTTTTGTTGGGGTTTAAAGGCGTTTGGTACTGCGGCCTCACTTGCCCTGGTTGATGGCGCGAACCTCATCAGGGGTGCGGTAGCCGCCACGTGGATCCAGATCCAGCGGCACCCATTGCTTTTCATTTCCGTTGAACGAGGCTGGTGCGGTAATCGCAAAAGTTCGCTGGTTCAGGTGCATGCGATCACCCGAATTGACACGACCCGTGTACTGCGAGGCGACGTAGGAGGGCTCGATCTTGCGCTCTTTGACCAGCCTGAGATAACGAATCATGCCGTTGATATCTGAGCCGAGGTTTCGAATGCGAGAAGTCATTTCAGCATTCGCCTGAAGCACGCCAGATTCCCAACCTTCCGAAATCCAGTCCGACCACAGCTGCTGCTCCTGCGGTGTTTTTGGGAGCAAAGCCCCCACGGGTTTCGACACATCCACCGGCAAATCAATCAGCAGATACTCGCGCCAATCCGGTGGGGCTGTCACCAACCGCTCCTTTTTGACAATGTCATAGTACTTGCCGGACACCTTGATGCGGTTGTTGTCGTCGGAATGTGCTGTGACATCGTTGGATTCATGAATGACCGGTGGCAGGAAATACAGGGACTTCTCGCCTGGTGCCGCCAGGCGCATCAAGTCCTTGAATGGAAACTGCATGTCCCAAGTCTTGGACTCTGAGCTGAGCTGCTTACGCAGCTTGTTCATCTCCGCAACGTAACCGTTCTGGGCGCCCACTGCCATTGCTGCCTCACGCATCGCTTCATGGCGTTTGTTAGCAAGATCATCCTCGCCGGCAAGCGGCATGTCTTTGTAGTAGTGAAGCGATTGCAGCTCTTGGAGACTGGAGTTGTCGTACTGAACGCCAGGTGTTAACTCATCGGCATTGGCGGCAGGAACCGCTACGCCGATCGCCAGGGCCAGCAGCAGGGGCTTGAACATCATGCGAGCCTCTTAATTTTTGTAAACCAGGTTGATCACGTTCGCCTGCTCAAGCACTTCCACGCGAATGGATGAGCCAGACTGAACACCAAGCTCACGCAAGGCATCGTTGAGCGGCTGGTTGACAATGTTGATGGTGGCCCACGGTTCGTTGGGCATGTTGACGCTAGGCTTGCGGAACTTGTAGCCGGCCATCTTGGCCAGGGCTTCGGCGGTCTTGGTGACCGTGCCGGTGTAAGAGAAACTCGCTATGCGCTCGAAGCCCTTAGGAACATGGGTGGACTGAAAGTACATCTGGGCATGCTGCTCCTTGGTCAAGGAAGGCGCACTCACGGCGTCATTGACCTTGGCCAGCAGGCGCAGCTCATCACGGGTTTCAATGGCGACAGCCCTGAGTTCATCAAGTGGATTCACAGGGGGCGTCACCAGAACATTGGTGGAACGCGCCGTCTGGTTGCTGGCGCAGCCCCCAAGGGTCACGCTCAACGCCAGTACGCTCAGAGCAAGGGAAAATTTACGGTTCATGAAATCACCTGTGTCGTGGACATATGCTTGCCCTCAATCAATATACGCTATATTAGGTTAGTAAGGGTTACTTGACAACCGGCATCTTGGCCGCATCAATCAGCTCGCGATAATCCTTCATCAGTCGCACAACCAATACGTCGAATATCGTTTGATCCTCTTCAAAATCCACTACATCAAGCGAGTTCTCCGACATAATTTGCTGGATATCGGCCTTCGCTGAACCGTTCGGGTAAGCGGCAGTCAACACCTTCAGCGCGTTGTTCAGGCCAATTTTAAACGTCAGGCGGCGACGCAGGGACACGTCTTGTGGCACGGTGGTATAGGCCCAGATTTCACTCCCGCCTAGGGTCAGTCTCAATACTTGCTCAATGCGAGGCGCCGTTTCACTTTTCAGGGCTCCCAGGTAGAGCATACTGGAGCCTTCCACGCCTGGGCCTGTGAGCCAGCGGTTCATGTGTTTGATCGCATCATTGGACGGCCTGAAACGCGCCTTGATTTCATCCAGGGTGGTTTCGGCAATACCCTTAGACAAGATAATCGTGTTGTTGATCAGCTGAATCAGGTCTTCAGGGAAGTCACTGAGCAGCTGAGAGAGGAGCGTGACGTGTACGTCATATTTTCGCCCTTCACGAATGTCGACAATGGCCTGCTTGCGGATCATCGGTACAGCGGTAGTACGGTGGAATTCGTCCATGCAGAGTTTTTTCGGCACAGACTCGTCCTTCTCGATGACCCGTCTGTGATAATCGCGGAAATGATGAGGGATTTCCGGGAGAGTAAATTCCGCCTTGCGGTAATAATCTTTGCAGATGATCTGGCGACCCAGCAGGTACATCACAGCCGTACGCTTTTCTGCTTGGGCGGAACCATCCTTGGCCACACTCATCAGGTCAATGGAGATGATTCGTGCCTCACCAATACTGAACACAGTTGGCTGGGAGAGGATAGGGTAGTCATTGACCGCCGAAATGATCATCACTTTGAGGTAATTGATCAGCGTTTCATCGCCAACCATGGAAGACCCGAACACATCGCGGATGGTGGTCTCTTGCGACAACACTGTGGTGGCATCGTTGAGGGTCGGTACCGCATAGCGCTGCGCCTGGCTCGCATCGTTAAACAGACCTTCGTCAAAAAGCAGCCGGCTGACTTTCCACCAGGATTCACCGCCCATCAAGCGGATATTGTTGTTTCGGAGGGCCTCGTCGATCAACTCATCCATGCCCACTTCGTAGGGCTGCGGGTACTTGTCTTCGGAGAAATAGTCGTACATCGCGTCAACCAGGCTGGAGATCAGCTCCGGCATCCGATCCACCGGCTCCTTGCGGCCTGCCGGTGTGGTCAGCAGCGTCATCATGTTGACCACGTATTCACGATCGACACTCAAGGGTTTTTGGCAGCCCAGTGGTGTGTCAAAGAAGTTCACCGCGTAATCACGGGTCATTTCCAGGCGGAATGCCTGGGCCAGATGCTTGAGGTGCGGTGGCAAGGAGTCCTTCACCAGCTCCACGAACATTGCCGAGGAAAAGCCGATGTCGAGAATCCCGATACGTGGCAGCACTTCGTTGCCTGGGCGGGTGATAAGGCCCATGTTTGACGCGGCCAGGTAGAACGACTTGCCAAAGCCAGGCGGGGCAAACACAACTTCCATGTTGGCGGTCTGCAGGTCAGAGCCCGGCAAGAAGGGAAAGAGCTTCTCATCGATGGTGCGATACAGCATGGTGCCGTCCGACCACGGCGAAACAGGGCGGGTAATGGGGCTCATCACCAGCGCTTCCAGCACCTCCAGGGGGATGCGGGTCGCCAGGTGTTCTGCCGAGAATCCGGGCAACGTGTTGAACCACGCCTCGATCGCATCTCCGCGTTCCTCGACAACCTGGGTTTGCCCCCAGGATTCGACCGCCGTTTTCAGCTTGGAGCGGTTGCGACGCACCTCCTCGATGTCACGCCCCCACGTAGAGAAAGTGATCTGAGCCGAAACCATCGTGCTCTCGATCGCGGTCTCCAGCAGCTCTTCGGCTGACTCACGGATCAGCTTGTTTTCACTGGAGATGAACGCAATGAACGAGGCAAAGGTTTTACGCCGGGAGAGCAGCTGGCAGACCCTGTCATGCCCGGAGTCAATCACCAGCGACATCTGGTACGGCACATTGCGGTCGATGGAACTGAATAGCTCGGCAAACGGCTTGGCGTCCTGTGGTCGTTGGTCAACCATGATCGGAGCAATCTTCCAGTCGCCGAGATCGACCAGGGTGTTGTCCTCCGCCGCAATCTTCGGCTCCCTGGAGAACAGCTGCTGACCCACATCGGGGAACATGATATGCGACATGTCAGTCTCGACCGGGGTGTCTTGCTCTAAGCGAGCGGCCATGCGATCACCCGGCAGATACGGTCTCCAGCTGTCACTGGTGTCATACTGGGTGATCTGACGGCGGATCTGGTGCAAGAATTCGTGGGTTTTCATCTTGCGCAGCGAAAGCTTCTCCTCCAGCCGCGAGATAATCTGGTTCACGAAACCGGTGTGCACCATGTCAATGCCGGGCACCTCGACATTCAACGACTGGCCGAATTCACCTGGCTTGAGGTTGCCGTTCCTCTTAGCCTTCTCGGCACGCTCCTTTTTGGATCCTGCCAGGATATCCGGGTGGAGGGCACGCTCGGAGGTGGTGATCACCAGGAAGCAGGTTTCCAGGACGGTTTTTTTCTCCAGCTTGTCCGAACGCTCCTGCACCATCTGCTCCAAGTCCATGTTCAACGTGGCCAGTGTGCGAATAGCGCCCTGGATCGATTTGCGCAGGGCTTGCTTGGAATTCAGCGGATCCCGGCGAAAGACGAACTGGAGGCGATGTCCTGGGCGTTTCAGCGCAGACGAGAGTGAATCGACCAGTGAGTCGATGTGTGCACGGGTGGCGTCAGGCCCCATGATGCCGAATGTGCCCTTGATTTCGTAGGCAGTCATCAGGCCACCCTCACGGGTGACCATGGTGAAAGGGTCATTAGCCGTTTCGAACTGGCAATAATGATTGACGCTGCTCTTGAGCAGCTTGTTCATCCAGGAAGCAACAGTAAAGCTAAGGCTCATGGTCTTTCCTCACATCTTGAGCATGGCATCAGTAACGAGCTTTTTGACGAACTCGTTATTGGTGTGGCGTTCGTAGTCATGGTCGATCAGCGAATCCATCTCTTCGAGCACCTTCAGGGCACGCGCTGAGGGCTGCAGCTGCTGGATAGGGATCATGATCATGTCTTGCTGAATGTCATTTGCGAGCTGCAGGTAGCTCTTGGCAAAGGAACTCATGAGGCTTCTCCAGGAAAGGGCGGAATCATTCCAATTTTCAGGGCCAGCTTCTCCGCTCGTTCACGCTCGCCTTCACGAATCAGCACAATGATCCTGCCCGAGCTGTACGAACCAACCACAAAGCCTGCATTGTGGAACGCCTCTGCAGCGCGGCCACAGGCCATTCGATCGTAGGCCCGCATGTAGGCGCCCAGAGCCGTATTGCGCTTGTCTATCGGGGCCATGAGGGCACAGTAGTAGTTCTCAAGGAAAAGTCCCGCGCTCATGCAGTTGCTGTAAAGCGGATTGTCAATGCACGGCACATCCTGGAGCACCCCGGCACCCACGCTCGCCGATTCGTAGACCATCAGTTCGCTGTAGCGCATCAATTCCAGTACTTCCGGATAGGTTGCCCACACCCGAGGACTTTGCGATCCGGCAGCAAAGGTGGCAAAAGCGCGGTGGGTCGGCTCTTGGCTAAGGATCGAGATGCGCAGGAAGATGCTTTTGTTGCTTTTCAAGATGTAGTTTTCCATCATCTTGATGAAATCATCGGTCTGCTTGGTGGTTTTGCCTTCACGGACACCGACTTTCCACTCTTTGTGCAGATTGTCCTTTTTCCAGGTCAGATCCATCGGATAGGATTGCGACAGTAACCAGCGGGCGTAGGTAAAACGCGGGTAGCAAAACGCCACGGCGCTGGAGCGCTCAGGTTTCTTCACCCCGGTCATGGCCTGATTTTCCTGGGTGCAGTGATCGATGATCAGCTGCACTTCATTCGGGTTCAGGCCCCGTGGAAGCGAGTGAAGCGAGGGTACATCGAGTTTTGAGGAGACCGCCTGGGTGTAGCGGTAATTGAACTTCATCGGATCAATTCCCAGGTGAATGTCACCCAACCGTGCTACCCGGCTGAACAGCTGGGACACGAAGCGTGCGAATTCCTTGGGCTCATCGATACCGAACTCGTTCTGGAGCAGCGAGAGTTTGGTGCGAAAATACTGGGACTGGGCCAGGTGCTTGAGCCTGAGCAGATTCAGGGACTTGAAATCTGGGAAGTCCAGGTTGGTCACCCAGAGCTTGTCCGAGGCAAGCTCATGGAACCCGGTGACGCGATAGCTGGCTTCGCCATTGACTGACGCCCAGCCGTCGCGGGCGGATTTGGTGTCGTCAAAAATGCAGACACCGATGGAAGTCTGGCTCATTAACTGAGGCTCTTTTTATTAGAATATTGATGAAATCTATACGGTTTTAACCCGCACTGCAATCAATTTATCGTAAACGCGAAAACAGGAAGCGTCGCAATCACAGGGGGTTGCGGCATGATCACCGCTCAATGGTATCCATGTACTTCCACCGTATTGATGAAAGGCAGGGTGATCAATAGGCAGCCTATCAAG
This sequence comes from Pseudomonas sp. S1(2024), assembly GCF_046557535.1. Classification (NCBI taxonomy): domain Bacteria; kingdom Pseudomonadati; phylum Pseudomonadota; class Gammaproteobacteria; order Pseudomonadales; family Pseudomonadaceae; genus Pseudomonas; species Pseudomonas sp. S1(2024). The sequence continues at coordinate 501,830 of NZ_JBKGFP010000001.1, read as the reverse complement.
ATCAGTACGCTCCCTTTGATGCAATGAGCCTTACTGAGTTTTTTTCATGCTGATGAATAAATGCCAGGCCACGCAGGCTCATCGCCCCGCCCAGGACACAATAGGCAAGAAAAGTCCGCTGAAAGAGAGCGACCTGTTCGAAGACATAGGAAAAACAGGGCATGCGATCGCCCTGCTCATCGTGTCACACGCTGTCGCGCCAGTCAGCGAATTTCTGCCGGGCAGTCTCCACCCAGTCAGCCGGCTTGTAGCTCTTCGAGCCCTCAATCCAAAGCTTCAGGTAGGGCAGGTAGGCCTGCTTGTTGGGCAACAAGTAAATGTCCTGGAGCACCAGGCCGCGCTTTTGATACTCATCGTCCGGCAAGCTGGCCATGTAGTCAGCCATGATTGAGGGGCTGCTGGTACCCAGCAGGGTCGCAGCAGGAATATCCGCACGGTCAAGGCGCGAGAGCAGGCTCGATGCGGTGTTCTTCAAATCCCCGGTGCTCATGTGTTCCGCAATCCAGAGCATTCGCACCAACTGGTTCAGCCCAGCCTGGTCGATCTGTGAGCCGGGCAGGTAGATCAGCTTGCCCCGGTTTTGCGTGGCGGCAAAACCAATGTGGTGGCACATGTGACAAAGCACGCAGGAAGTCACCAGGTTGTCATCGGAGTGATCTTCATGGTTGTCGTTGGCGTGATGGACTTCATTCTTCTCGTGCTTGAAGCCGCAAAAGCGACAAGTGAAATCATCGCGCTTGAGCGCTTTTACACGGGCTTGCCGATATAGGGCGTCCGAGCTAGGAGGGTGTGGGTGGTCGGCACGAAAGGCGCCTCGTTTGACGGAGAGCGCGATAGGGAGGTAGGTCATGAAGGGTCACCGAATTTTCGATAGAAAAAGGGTGGCAAACGCCACCCTTTTTTTGTGTCCAAAGCCAGGCGCGCTTAGAACGTGGTGCCTTTGGTGGCGTTTTCTGCGTTGTCACCTTCACCGGTCGCAACGGTTTCGGTGAACACGCCGAGCAGCCATGGGATGATCATCAGACCGGTACCCACCAGACACGCCACGATGCCTTTCTTGACTTCACCCTGGCCAGGCTGTTTGCTGTCCTTGTAGAAGTAGAAGAGACCACCTGCGAACAGGAAGAAGCCAATCATGGCGAATGCCATCTTGGCAATACCGATACCAGCCGCGAATTGGGTTTTCCACTGGCTACCCATACCATCGAGCCCAGTAGCGGCACTCGCATCAACGGCAAACAACGCCATCAACGCACCTGCCCCAACGACGCTCAACGCACCCTTGCCGAAAAGACGTTTCAACTTCATGAGTTTTTACCCTCGTTATTATTATTGTCCGGGAAGGTGAATTCCTATAGTTAAAATATGCCAATTTAGGCTTAAATGCAACAGGAGCAAACCAATATATGTGAAAAAATATTATCAGAAATGAAAAGGGAGGCCGGTGGCCTCCCTTAGGTGTTGCGATGAATCAATACACCGTTTTAATCACGGTATTACCCACCTTCAGGTCACCGACCTCATCCAGCCCCTTGACCACACCCAGATTGTCAATGGTGTCGCCAATCTTGTAGGACTTGAACTCACCCTTGTTGTTGACGATGCCGAACGAGCGCTTGTCGTTGTACACCGCGTTGAGCGTGTAGCCTTCAGCGGTACGACTGGCAATGGGCTTGGCTTGCCGAGCCGGCGCTAGTTTGCGCTCTGGCGCTGTTGCTGGTGCCGCTGCTTTCACCGGAGCTTTGGCCGGAACTTTTGGCGCTTCCAGCACCTTGTCGATGAAGTATTTGTCACCGACGAGTACCAGCTCGCCGTCATTTTCGATCGACGTCACCTGGCTCTTCACGCCCGCCCAGTTGATGGTCTCACCCTTGAACAGGGTAAAAACCCGACCATTGGACGACTTCTTGATGATCGACATCGCGCCGCCCTGGGAGGTCTCGATCACCTGCAGGCCTGCCATGCGCTGGCGTGGGCTCGCCTCTGCCTGGCGCACGGGAGCGGCCTGTCCGGCGTTCACGGTCACGGCGGGGGTAGTAGGGGCCAAGACCACCGGCGCTGGCTCTTCAGCCTTTTTCACCAGATCCGCTTTGATGCTATTAACACTGTCGATCAGGGCCCTTTGCGCAGCTTCCTGGCGCTCCAGCGTGCGGTTGACACCGCGCAGCAGCTCCTTGATGTCCGAGCTCTGCTCCTGAAGATTGGCAATCGAGGCTTTCAGTTCTTCAAGCTCTTTCGCCGACACAGGTTGCACGATTTCAGTCGCTGGAAGCGGAACCGCGACAGGGGCGGCTGGCGCCACCGGCAAGTTCTGAGGTTGAGTCGCCTGGGCAGCCTGCACCACTTCTGGTGATGCCTGGGGCTTCAGCAAACCTGAGGCATTGCCGATCTGAGGTTCAGAGGCAGGTGCCACCAACACTGGCGCCACGGCCACTTCAGGCTCCGGTTCACCAGGAAACGCACTTGTCACTGCCTTGTAGCCAATGAAGCCCACCATGGTCACCGCGAAGGCAATCGCACACATGCCGATCGGGGTCTTCATGAAGGGTTTTGGCGCCGCATTGGTCGAGGCAACTTTCGGGGCTTTCGGGGTTTTCTCAGGCTTGCTGGGCTTCTCGGCAGAAGGTGGCACAGCAGTGTCATCGGGCGTGTCGAAATCGTCATCCCCTCCGATGATACCGCCAAATTGGTCTTCCTGGCCGAAGCCATGTTCGCCACCCGTTCCGAGGTTGTCGAAGTCATCTTCTTCGCTGAACGGGTCTCTACGGTCGTTGCTCATCGCGGTCTCCGGCAATGGGGTATCAATATACGCAATAATAGTTGAAGGAGGGAGGCATGACAAGCGACCGGAGTCATCCAATCGCTGCCCACTGCCTTTATTTGGCCTTGGCCAGATCGACCGTTGCCATGAACATCACAATAATGCTCTTATTCGCTTCAACCGTGACGGTTGGTGGTCGGTCGAACTCTCGCTCGAAGATTGGCGAGAATTTTTCTCCCATCTTGCCGATGCCCATTTTTATTTGGTCGGCAGCATCAGGAAGGGCATTTGTTTGGGTCGAGGAACTGCCATCCGTGTTAGTCACCGTCTGAGTATCCTGCAAAGCATCGGCATAGCCATCGACAAATGACGCGATGGCCAGCTTGCTGTAACGCTCGAACGTGTGATTGTCCACGCTATCGGCCAGGCCAGAGCGGTAGGTTTCCGGATCGAGAGCAATGGCGTTGATGCTGTAGTTCTTGCCTTTCCAGCTCATGTTCGAAAACTGGATCTTAGCTTTTTGGCCAGTGCGTACAGGTTCACCAGTCAGAACTGCACCTTCGAGCAGGCCTTTTTGCACGGTTACGGCACGCACGGGGCTGATTTCATCGGTATCGACACCGATCTGCAGAACCGAGTAGAAGGTCTGGCCGACGCTGATCGAACCCACTGGAACCTGCTTGGTGATCGAAGCCTTTGCGATTCGCTCGCTCGGGTAATCACTGCCACGCACCTGGGCATCGCCATACTCGTCCTCAGTAGACTCATCATCCATGTTGGCCGGCTGTTGCTGGGCTACAGCACCATCCACCGAATTGGAGGTATTGAATTTGCCGGGGTTCAGATACCTGCTGTAGCCGGAATCCGCAGTACTGGTGCCAGTGTTGGCGGTGGTGCTCTTGACTGGAACCTGCTGTGATGAATCGTACTGAGGTTTTGCCGCCAGGGTCATGGCGTCGGTTTGGATCTCGTCCACTTTGGCAGCAAAGCTCACCTCAAACTCGGTGACGCTCTTTTTCTCCTCATCCAGGAACGCTTTCCACGGGTTTTCCTGGATGTTGGCCGCCCGCTGGGCCCGCTGTGTTTGCACTTTAGCAGATGCAATTTCAGCCTGAGCGTTTCGCTCATTCACCAATTGCTGCAGATTCATGGGGGCGGCAGGCTCAGATTTTGGCTCGATCTTTGGCGCAGCCCCAACATCGCCTACGTTAACCCGCAGGGTTTCCACATGGCTATCCTTGCCCTTGGCGGCTTCTTCAGCACGTTTTTGATTGTCCTGCTGATAGTTTTTTGCAACCTCGGTATTTTCATCGAAAATGAGCTTGTCCGATGCTTTGTCCTTGTGAATTTCCTTGTCGGTCGGCGCCGATTCCAGGCTGGCCACCGCTTCGGTTGGTTTCTCATCTTTACTGGAGATCCGCAGGTAAGCAGAAAGCACGATCACGAACACGAGGACAATACTGATACCAATCATCAGTCGGGCTTTGGTGGTGATGTTGGCGCTGATATTAGCTAATGTACCCATTATTATTTTACCCCAGCATCAAAAACAGTTTTGGCGCGCTGAATGTCTACCGAATACAGATCCTGAATCGTCCCGCTGCGACGTTCGCCGTTCAGGGACATGGAAATGTAGGTTGTCGGGTTGACCTTGTAGAGGAAGCGACCGGTAGGGGAGATGGAGCTGTTAATTGGCGGGGGAAGCAGCAAGCGACCAGGCAGCGACAGGTAGAGGAATTTGCCATCAAACCAGGCTTCAGAGTTCGGCAATCCCGCCACAGAAAGTGTTTTGGAGCCGGCTGGGGCATCACCACCCTGGAGTCGAACCAGTTCATCTGAGACATTGTCCATCTCATGCTGAAATACCGGCTGAATGGTTGCGTTGGGGCTCAGCTTCGGAATCGTCACCGAAACGCGGCTGTCCACCGTTGACGCGGTGCCTTTGAGCACCACCGGAATTGTGGTGTTCAAGCCATCCAGAACGATGGCTGCGTTGGAAGCCTTGTAGCTTTTATTGAGCGTGAAGGAGGAAATATGGTGTTTCTCCCCCATGATCTTCTTCGAGAATGACTGGCCATCCCCAAGCACGCCATCTTTCTTGATCGACCAAGGTTGACCACTCGCATCGTAGAATTCAACCTGCGCCGCATAGCCAGGTGCAATCGAGATCACCAGTGGCTGATTGGAATCAGGGTTGTAAGTGACGTTGCGAATCCGGATCGAAGCATCCCCATAGACGCTTTCGTTCGAAGCCTTATCGATTGCATCGAGACGCTTTCGGAGGTCGCGGATCTCACTAGGCTCCATCGGAGTCTTGTTCTGCAAAACCTTTTTTTTCCGATCACTGGTCTCAACATCATTGAAATATTGCCGAATCTCTTTGAGCTCTTCTTTCTCATTGAGGTAACCAGCAAGCGCCCCCTTTTTGGCAGCCGCTTGCTGCCGATCCATGTTGGTGACATCGGCTGGATCGATCTTGTACTGGGCTGCTGTTTCATTCAACTGATTGTCGAATGACCCGGCTGCAAGGGCATGGGAGCCCTGCAGGATCAGCAGCAGGGCTATCGCCAGTGGCGTCTTGCGCATTTGAGGTGACCTCCAAAGCTTTTCTTTTTATAGGGAGCCAATTTACATTAAAATCGACATTGCGTATAGGCTATCTTTTGGTCATCACCACCTTGGAAATGCCCAGGCCTGATACGTCTTCCAACATGCTTCGACGCTCAACGGTCACCATGAACCGCACCTTGTTCGTAAATTGCTGGGTCTGGGTATAGAAGGTCATCAGGCCATCCACCTGGAAAACCCATTGAAAGACACCCTGGGTATTCGCTGGCGACTTGCCAACCAGGATCGGAGTCGAATCGAGGCTGGTGTTCAGCAGCATCCGCTTTTCAGTGATCACATCGAAGTTGCCGGAGTCTTTCAGTGCCTTGAGCAGTTCTTTGGCGCCATCGTCGGTAAACCAGCGCATAGTGGCTTCGTTCTGGTGAGTGTCAAGGTTTCGCCAGTTGGCTGTGAACGTATCAACCAGTGCATTGGAAACCCACTGGGCCACCACTGGATCCTTTTGGTTCGGCTGATTGAGCATCTGCATCTTGATCAGTGAGCCGTTAGGGTCAGTGGCAAAATACACGCGCTCATTGCGAGCATTGAACCCCAAAAACGCAATGAAAATCTGGATGACCAGCACCACGGACACAAATCCGGCGACGAAAAACAGCTTCTTGTCACCCTCCTTGTAGAAGTCATTGCGATGCTGAACCGCCTGGAGGCCTTCGCCGACAGGAATGTTAGCGCCAGGGTGCTGCCGAACAGCAGGCTTGGATGCTTTGGTGTTGGGATTGGGCATGATCGCTCTTCTTATTTTTTTAGGGGGGTGACTTCAATGATCCGCCCATCCTGCGTGGTGACATAGGAGTAGGGCGCAGGGATCATGTTGAAATAGATGCTCGACGCCAAAACCAGGCTGGAGCCCAGGACGGCGCAGAAGACAATGATGTTGAGAGAAAGATTGAAACGTGCACGGCGTGAGGTGGAGGGAACTTCGGGCTCGCCGTACTGATCAGCGGCTTCAGCCATCTGGCTCAGGTATTCTTCGACCTTTGCTTTGCGCTCGGCAGGTTCAAGGTCGCGAAGACCCAGGCTGTCTTTTTTTTTCATTATTATGGCCAGCTTTGTATTTTAGCCCGAATATACCATTGACTCCTGGGCTTATCAATTAACCACATAACCGAAGTGCGCAGGTTATCCGGGTGCACTGACCGGGGCTGTGACCAAGGGTTGTCGAAAATCCAGATCACACATCCAGACTGTGACATCTATCGGCAAAAAAAACCGGTCACAGTGGGTCATTGCGACCGAAATCAGCGCCGCAAGGGCTGGAAAATCTCCCAAGATGGTCGCTCTCACGTAAAGCACTCTACAAGAGCTGGCGATCATCTGCTGCACACGCTTCTGTAGCCAGTTCACGAAACTGCACAATGCCTATTTGCGATGAGTGGGGCATTTTAGGCCCGATGAAAGCCATATTTGGCATCGACGGTGTCAAAATTTACCCGAGAAATGCCAGAAATGGCACCCGACATTTCTGTGAAAATCATGAAAAATCTAAAGCCCACGTGTTTCGGGGCTCGCGACCTTATTTTAATTATAATTTATATAATTTCTATAATTACTATAAGCATTATAACCTACCGCACTCTGAGAAAATGCCAAGTCGGAATTTCTTGGCTTCCTCGATCGCAGTGGCCATCCCCAGGCTTTTTATCGAAAAACGGCGCTTCGATGGCCTTCCATCGACCTGAAAACTGACCACAATGTACAGCAATGCCCCACGATGAAAGGAATACGACAACCCTGCCGGCAACTGGGCAAGCTCTTCACCAGACACCGGATCAAACTTGACCTGACTGACCCGTCGACTCCCCAGCTGGTAGATCTTTTCCGACACTGGGTAGCCAAAGATCCTCATGTGCTCAGCGTTTCTCCAGGCGATGGCGGCATTGAGCGCTTTCTCCGTGGATTCATAAGCACGAATCTTGAAATGACGGCAGACATAGGGGAAACCCTTGCGCTCGATCTTGACCCGTACAGACCCTTCACAGTAACGAATGTATTTCAGCGATGCCTGGTTGAGTGCATCAAGGATGGATGACCCTCGGTTTGCAGAAGCGAGGGGAGCGGTGGCAATCAAAGGCGCGTCTGTCATGGTCTAGTGGCCGCAGTCAGGGAGTGGGAGGTGGGCGCTTCTTTCGAACCGGAAAGGAGCTTGAGTACCGCAGGCAGCATCTCGTGGTAGCCAACCCCGTTGCCAAGCTCGATCAGGCTTTGTTTATTGACCAGCATGGCCGGAACACCCCTGAGGCCAACCGCCTGGACGAGCTGCTTGGCCGCACGAATTTCCGCATCGGTTTTCGGGTTGTGCATGTCAGCAGCCAGCTTGTCCCCCGTGGTCATCACGCCTGGGTTGTGGGCGTTAACGTAGCCGGCGATCTCGCCGAGCGATCCCGACAGCCTGCTGGTGTTATGGAGGCGCTTCTCCTGGATGAGGTTCATCACGTACCAATGGGTGTCACTGGAAACCTTCAGGTGATCCAGGGCGTAATACAGCCGTGCATGCATCTCCCAGGTCGGGTTGAGAGGCGCAGGGATCTTCAGGAAATGCTCGCCATCCTTGAGCAGGGCTGTAATTTTCTGTTCAGCGGACTCTGCGCGAAAAATCCGTTCCACCTCTCGGCAATGCCCGCAGCCATACCAGAAGAACAGCACAGCATCACTGGTGGGCCGCTCGACGGAGGCTCGCGCTGAAACAGAAGGGCGCTCGTATGCCAGGTAGCCGACTACCAACAACTGCAGGGCAAAGGTGATCGCAATGCACTGCCACATTTTGCGGATGGTCATGGTAAGCCTCAAACCAATATATGGCTAAAAGATAACGCCAAATTACGGTCATGGCAAGTTGCCGGGCGCCCCTGTTCGGCGCGCAAGCGCGGCTGCTGTTACGAGCGGAAGCGAGTGCCTTTCGGCGCGCAAGCGCGGCTGCCGTTGCGAGCGGCAGCGAGTGCTGTTCGGCGCGCAAGCGCGGCTGCTGTTGAGGGAAGGGTGGACAAAAGCACGGTCGGAACGACCAGGGGAAATAGCCAGGGCAAGAGGCAGGTCGAAGACCGAGCCTGGGCGCTTTAAAAAAGCACGACAGCCGGCTGCGCCGAAGAAGGCGACCCCATCATGGTGTGGTGACTTCGAAAGAAAAACACCACATCTTGTGGTTTTTTCATTTTTTTTGAATAAAGCGATAGGTATTTGAAGCCAAAATCAAAAGCAGCGGTCGCTGGCGCTCCCGAATAAAAGCGATTCCCTCCTTGCCCTCCAGCCTCCGGCTAGGGGCACAACCCGGTTGTTTCCTCAAGATCTAGGCCAAAACACAGCAAAAGCGTATTTCCTTGAGACCGTATTTTTTCAGGAAAAATGAGGTGGCTGGGACACCGCTGCTTTTTCTTAGGTCTCAAATATATAAGCTCCGTCTCGCAAAAAAAAATGACAGAGTGGAAATCGAAAAAAAATTTAAATGCGGACGAACGGTCGTTTTTATTGACATTTTGGCAACGCTGTTTTAGATTATTGAGGAGATGAGACCCAGGCTGGAACCCGCAGATTTACTGGCTCTCCCGTTTTGGGAAGGTGTATGGAAGTCGCTTATCGAGACAAAAAGCTCGCGCAGAGCTTGACCTCGTTAAAATCATCAGGCTTGGCGCATGAGACGCCGAAATTGTCGTGGGTGATCTCGGCAGACAACGCTAAAATTCCTGACCTCCAGGCCGCTCCGCGTGCGATGGACGAGGTATTCTGCATACCCCTGGGGGGCAAGCTGAGCCAGTTCGACATTGCGCTGCTGCCCAATGGCCTCATGTCCCTGCGTGAATACCAGGCAGACACGATGACCTGGAAGGTGCTGTTCTACCAGACCAATCCTGGGTACATCGTGGATCTCGCCCGTGATCTTGATGTAGGATCGTCCTGTGTCCATCTCCAGGAGAAGAGTCGTGCCCAAGTTGCAGGCCAGTGAACTCACCGCCCCGGCCAACCTCGATTTGCTTCATCGTTTTGCCCTGCGTATCCATTCATTGTCGTCGGCCATGGGCCTGGATGCGATGGACGAACAGCTGCTCTGGGAATTCCTGGCGAAAGTCGGGCCTGAGCGGATTGAATCTGATTGCGCGCCGATCGCACGGTTCTTGAAAAAGGCTGGCGAGGGAGAAGCACTGCACGTCAAAGCCATGTACTACACCTTGAAGATGGATGAACGTTTTGACCGACGACCCTGGTGGAAAAAAACCACCCAACCACTGTTCAAGAAGGGGCAGGTGACGATTGACCAGGTGGTTGCGATCGAGCGTCCCGAGAGCCAAGCCTATTTCGACCAGATCATCGAGAACATCAAGGCGGAGTGTTTTTCTGAATGGTACCCTCACCTGAAGTCCATCCCGCGTGAAAACGGCGTGGATTGGAACCCGCCTGAGACCTCGGATATCGCCGTGCATGCCATTTGCTCGGTCAGCGTGCTGGTGCCGGCTAACTTGAGCAACTTGCAGGATCGACTAACATGCGGCGGCACCATTCTGCCAATCCGATAACGGGTATTGGATATATTGGTTCGGCGAGCCTAGAATAGACCTATGAACAACATTCCGTGGCGGCTATCCCTGGCCGCCACAGTCGTCTTCAAGAGGAAACTACTATGCTTGACTGGAACGAAACCGAAGAACCTACTGCCGGCTCGCAGCCTGCTGCAGCCGCCCAGGGTGGTCTGTCCCACGCAGCACGCGCTGAGCTGGCGGCACTGGACATCGGTGTCGGCAAGGCCGAACTCGAACAATCGGCGGCCAGCCGCGTGCAGGTGAGCCAGAAGGCCATGATCAATGCCCGCGCTGACGTCAACCAACTGGTACCGTTCAAATACGACTGGGCCTGGCAGAAGTACTTGGATGGTTGTGCCAACCACTGGATGCCCCAGGAAGTGAACATGACCGCTGATATCGCCCTGTGGAAGAGCCCGCAAGGCCTGTCGATCGACGAGCGGCATATCGTCATGCGCAACCTGGGCTATTTCTCGACGGCAGACAGCCTGGTGGCGAACAACCTGGTGCTGGCCGTGTACCGCCTGATCACCAACCCCGAGTGCAGGCAGTACATCCTGCGTCAGGCGTTCGAGGAAGCCATCCACACCCATGCCTACCAGTACTGCGTCGAGTCCCTGGGCCTGGATGGCGGCGAAGTGTTCAATATGTACCGCGAGGTTGAATCGGTGGCCAAGAAGGCCGCCTGGAGCATCAAGCACACCGATGCGATCATCGACCCGACCTTCACCACGGGTACCCCGGAGACGGATGCCATCCTCCTGGAAAACCTCATCGCCTACTACTGCGTGACCGAAGGGATCTTCTTCTACTGCGGTTTCACCCAGATCCTCTCGATGGGCCGTCGCAACAAGATGGTGGGCGTGTCCGAGCAATTCCAGTACATCCTGCGCGACGAGTCGATGCACCTGAACTTCGGCATTGACGTGATCAACCAGATCAAGCTGGAGAACCCGCACCTGTGGACGCCTGAAATGCAGCGCAAGGCGACGCTCATGATCATCCAGGGCGTGATGTTGGAGACCGAATACGCTCGCGACACGATGCCACGTGGCGTCCTGGGCATGAATGCCGAGATCATGGAGGAGTACCTCAAGTTCATCGGCAACCGCCGCCTGGCCCAGATCGGCCTGCCGGAAGAATGGCCTGGTGCGACCAACCCGTTCCCGTGGATGAGCGAGATCATGGACTTGAAGAAGGAGAAGAACTTCTTCGAGACCCGCGTGATCGAGTACCAAACCGGTGGCGCGCTGAGCTGGGATTGATGCCCAGCAGCAGGAATAGAGAAGGGCCCTACGGGGCCCTTTCTTATGCCATCGATTCCTGAATCAAGGCTTCAAAAGCTGGCGAGGTGAGAAACCCTGCTTGAAGGAAGCTCTCTCGAATGGCGTCCAGGGTCAGGTCTTCCTCGATGGCAAAAACAGCCTCCATGTCTTCACGGCAGCGTAACCCTTTGGGGTAGAAGGCCTTGACCGTGTGCTCAAGGTGCACGGAATCCATGTAACCATGTTCATCGAAGTAGTCCTTGTACACCATGTTAACCATGGCGCTGGCAGCAGCCATGCCCTCGTCGTCGTAGGGCTGAACCGAAAAATAGAAATCGGATGCCGCAAAGGTTTTTGGCTGCCTGACATAGAAGTCACGTTCGTTGGTGATGACCTCCTCATAATCTTCGTTGACCCAGACGGTACCCACGGTGGGGTGCGCAAACCGGCGAATTTCGCACTCCATCACGTTGTTGAACTTGGCCTCGCGCTTCCACTCCTTTGCTTGGGTGGCAGGGTAGCGGGCGACCAACAGGGCTTTGCAGTCTGCTGTACTCATGCGGCGTGTCCTGGGAGAATGCGATAGAGTTTAATTAACGGCTTATTGACAAATTGTCAATGCCTGGTGATCCTAAGCTTCATTTTGACCAATATTTGCTTAAGGGGATTTCCATGGCAGAGACCGTCGCCGTTCGGGCCAAACACCTCAAGGCACTCCTGGAGCAGGCCGGGGATGAAGATGTGCTGCTCTTTCGCATTTTCTCGGAAGATGGGGATGATGCGCCGAGGTTCTGCAGTGATGTAGCAGATGCTTCCACCCTGCAAGGGGTGCGCAAGTTCGCCCAGCAAACGAGCGCAGGAGACAGTGATGTGTTCCGGGTGGATCTTGTCCTAGATCTGAATCCGGTCGACTAAAGCCGTTGGGGGCAGCTCGTAGCCGGCTACCATGAAAAAGGGCCACGCTGGGGCCCTTGGTGTTAGGGGTTCGGCTCTGGATCGGGCCTGTGCTCGGGGACGAGCGCCTTCTGCAGGGAGAGCATGTGATCCAGGGCGAACTGAACGTAGTCAGCGCCTGGCGGGGTCATCATCTTCAATGCCCGGATCGCATTGGGCGAGAGGAACTTCTCCATTTCGGCCATGAACGTCTTGCAGGCGTCCGGTGAGCGCAGGCGATCGATGGAGGTGGCCAGCTTCTCGGCGAAATGCTGCGCGTCATAGTCCTTGAGCTTCTGGCTGACCAGGGCTAGGTCTGCCGGCGTGTTTCGATCGGCTAGAAACTTGAGATCCCAGAGGTCGCGGCCCTTGAGGTACCTGCGGTTGGCAATGGCCACCAGCTTGTCGGCCATGATCTCACGCTCGGACTCGACCCTGAGCATGATCGCCGAGTGGGTATCATTGAGGAACGAGTAGCGCGGCTTGATGAGCTTGGCTTTGACGTCGTGTGCCGGCACATTGCAGAACTCGACCTTGATCATCTGTTTGCGAGCAAAGCCTGGGATGGCGATCTTGCACTGCCAGGTGCGCACGTCGACGCCATTGAACTCATTGTTCGACGGCTCCTTGATTTCCACTTCCAGGCCATAGCGATCAACCATCTGCTGCTTGAGCAGCTTCATCATGCCATCGACCACGAAGCCCTGGTTGTCGCCGGCACCGATGACGAAGTCGAGGTCTTCGCTGTAGCGCTGACCGTCATAAAACAGGCGCAGTGCCGAACCCCCCTGGAAGGTGACGTCCCTGGCCAGGTCGCTGTCGCTGATCGCTCGTAGAATGTCGTAGTGCAGGAGTTCCTTGGCGACCACGTCCAGGGGGGCGCCATCTTTGGATTGGTTCTGTGCTTGTTCCAGCAGTTGGGTAAAGGCGAGTTTCACGGGAATTTTCCTCTTGTTATCAGCCTATTTTAAGGGCGCAGGAGCCTCGGCGTCATTCCCTTTCCTCTGCCGGAATGACCAGGTCGAGGTTTTTTCCGTAGCGTGTTAGGTCGGCCAGGGCTTTTTCGGGAGTGGCTTCCCACACCTGGCGAACCTCGCTGTAGTGCAGGTTGTTGGCCCAGGTGTCTGGGTTTTCCTCGGTGTGAACGAACTCAATGTCGCCGAGGAGCGTGCTGTAGCGGTAGGAGCGACCGGTGGTGACGAAGGTCAGGCAAAACGGCATCTGGCTGATCCAGCCGTGCTCGCTCAACACCGACTCAGTGCTCAGGTAGAACTGGTCATTCGGACGCAGGAAGTTGGCCAGGCGGTGCAAGGCGAACAGCGGCGGTTTGAGAAAGGGGTTGGCATAGAGCTTCGGGCCCATTTTTTCGACCAGGCCTGCCTTGACGTGACGGTTCAGGGCGACCCTCAGGGTATGAAGGTCAGGGTGACCTGCAGCAGCCGCCAGGGTCGATTCAGGAATGCACCAGATGCCGGCATCGGCGAGGGTGCGACAAACCTGAAGGAAGAGGGTGCGTTTCATGACGAAGGCCTTCCGGAGATGGTGGAAGTAGCCTACGGCGCATCATGGATGCAGGTCAACGAAAAATTATCAAAAATGATGATTTATTTGAGGTGATGGGTGTTGGATGGCATTGGCCCGAGGATTTAGGCTGCTTGTGCCGAAGATGAGTCGGCCAGGCGCAGCAGGGCCTGTTTATTGGTGCGCTTGTAGTCGGTTTTTTGCGAACGCACTACCTGCGGGCGGTACAGTGGCTGCATGACCATGGATTTGGCATGCGCGGCGCCATTCTTGACACCTTTGGATTTCTTCTTGGCCATGGGGACTCTCCAGATAGACAAAAGGGCCTTATGGCCCCGTGTTGTACGAAACGAGTACTGACCCGTTCTTTATTTTCCAGTATACGTTGGAGTTGGATCGAGTCAATGACTGATCGTCAATATATGCCAAACTCAAAGTCCTAGCTCGCGACCCAGGCCTTCCAGGATGCCACCGGATATCTGGTCGGTGGTACTGATGTCACACAAATCCATCTGTCCATTGCCATTGAGCTGATAGATGAGCGAGAAGAAGGGGTCTTTCGGGGTGCCAGGCACCGTCTTGAGCACCACCAGCGCGTAGTTGCCAGAATTGCGCTGGAGAGACTTCAGGGTCACCAGGGCCAAATGCGCATTCGGTTTACCAATAACTTTCTCATAGGTCTTGGCCAGGCGCGCACCGACCACAGGCACAACTTGTTGCTTCATGGCGGTAAAGTTGCGCTCCGGCAGTGAGATGCGCTCTCGGTAGCCACAGCTGTCACTGATCTTCTCCGGAATTTTCGATTCCAGGATGACTTTCCAACTGTAGCCCTCGGCGCGCTGATCAATCATGGAACTCATGAATTCCCTGGCGGTCGATTGCGCATGGTTCTCCAGTGCTTTGTCAAAACCCTGGTCAGCAAGCACGAGTGGGGAAAAAGCGAGCAAAAACATCGATATAAACTTTTTCATGGTCGTCTCTGACTTGACAGAATTGCCAGTCAATTTATACTTAAACTAGCAATTTCTCAAGTTTTGGGGGCGTCAATGCGCAGGTTCTCTTGGTTGGGCGGATCAATGGTAATGGCTGCACTGCTGGCAGGATGTGCCTACCAGGGCGGGTACCAGCAGCCAACGCGCCTGGAAGTTGGGCGTGTGATCGATGTCCAGCAAGTGCGCACCAATGGCAGCTGGATGCCAGGTGCGGCAATCGGCGGCGTTGCAGGGGTGCTGAGTGGAGGTGGGCATTCGACCGAGTCAAAAGTCATTCGGGGCGGTATCGGGGCGCTAGCCGGTGCTGCGATCAACAAGGCACTGACCACTGGCAATACCCAAACTCACCTGGTCATTCAAAATCGTCTGGGGCAGGTCATTCAGGTCTCGCATGCCCAGAACGACATGATTCCGGGTGATTGTGTTCAGATCCAGAGTCGCTACGACGGTGATGTGCGCGTCTACCGAACCAGCTCAACCCAGTGCAATTTTTGAGTATTTCCACATGAAAGACACGACCCAGCCCTGCATAATCCTTGAGAAGCATCCTGTCATAGGCGGGTGCGTAGCCACGTTCTCCGCGAATGGCCAGCTGCTGTTTGCAGACATTCCGCTGGGTCATGCGCTGCCTGACAATTTTGAAATTTCCCTCGATGGTGAATTGTTTCAGGTCAGCCTACAGGGCGATGATCACTTCATCTGTGCAGATGACCGGGATGCGTTCATCGCCCAGGTATTCGGATGATTCTATGTGTGAAGGCCAGGATTTTGAACAGTTGGTGCACATCCTGCAGCGCAGGGCGCACAGGCTCTGCAGCACCGTGAAAGGGGCGAGAATCCAGGCCGCAACCAGTACGTTGCGCTTTGATGGCTTTGCCGGCTCCGTCCTGGTCAGTCGTGATGGCTCCGGTATCACAGTCACTCAGCCGCGCTCAGATGTGGTGGTGTTCTCAACCTATCTGAGTGAACACCCGGTGACGGAGCAGGGGGCGCAGCTGTGCCGTGCCCTGGTGAATGAGATCACCGCGCTCCTGAGGGAGAACCAGCTGAGCCCGTGATCAGCATTGCTCTCACAGGTGGGCTTTATGCTGCGCCTGGATATCCTTTTCCAACCGAGTCAGCACTGGTTCAGCCATCCTGGTCAACTTGATCCTCGGTATCATTCAAACCCACGGCTGCAGGTGCATGCTGAGGGATCCATCCTTGGCTTGGAGGTAAGCATGCCTGTGGAAGTTGCCGCATACGCACTGAAGACAATGTTGGTCGTCATGGTTATCCATTCCGCCTGCAAGGCCCGTGTTGATCGTCTGCTGCTCGCCGTCCCGCCCCTGTTGATGATTGCGGGCGTTGAGCAGGGGCTCGCCCAGTATGGAGGATGGTCGGTCTTGCTAGATCTGACAGAAGATCAGGCCGTAGATGTGTTTGTCAGCGGTCTGATGTATGGCGGCCTGTTTATGTGCCTTGCCCTGTTGATTTGCTCGCGTACCGACAGAGTGGATACCGAGCGACCAAGCAGGTGAAAATAAATTGAAATCGAGCGTTGACAGTTTGGCAATATACACATAACCTGAGTTTAACGAATCAACCACCGTCTCCCCCGACTGGTGTTTTTAGGGCAAGTCTTTCTCCCCAGAAGCTTGCCCATTTTTTTTGTTCATCCTGTATGCTTGCGGTCGAAGCCTTCAGC
Source organism: Pseudomonas sp. S1(2024) (assembly GCF_046557535.1). NCBI lineage: Bacteria > Pseudomonadati > Pseudomonadota > Gammaproteobacteria > Pseudomonadales > Pseudomonadaceae > Pseudomonas > Pseudomonas sp. S1(2024). The sequence continues at coordinate 485,535 of NZ_JBKGFP010000001.1, read as the reverse complement.
GCTGCTGCCGCCTTTTTCTTCGCAGCACCTAGAATTGAGGTTGAGGAAATCATGAAAAAAGTAATTCAAGAGCCAGGATCGTCCCCAATCAAGATCTGGACGAACGACATTGAAGATGCAGCGCTGACCCAGTTGAAGAACCTGGCACGCCTGCCGTTCATTGCGCGCAACGGCATCGCCGCTATGCCTGACGTCCATCATGGCAAGGGCTCGACCGTGGGCAGCGTGATCGCGACCGACAAGGCGATCATTCCTGCGGCTGTTGGGGTGGATATCGGTTGCGGCATGAACGCAGTTCGCTTGTCGCTCAAAGCTTCCGACTTGCCTGAGAGCCTGGCCAAGATCCGCGCCCAGATCGAGCGGGATGTACCGCTGGGTGCTGGTGGTCGTCACCAGAAGGATGACGTGCTGCAAAGCAACTACGGCAAGCTGCCAGTGGCCGATGGCCTCGCTCGGCGCGCCATTGAAGAAGGCGTGTTCGGCGGTGATGTGGGTGGCTGGGAGGCGGCGGTCAAGAAGTCGATGGCGCAGCTGGGCACCTTGGGCAGTGGCAACCACTTCATCGAGCTGTGCCTGGACGAGAACCAGGATGTCTGGATCATGTTGCACTCGGGTAGTCGCGGCATTGGCAACATGATCGGCGACTACTTCATCAAGCAGGCGCAAAAGGCCATGGATCGCTGGTTCATCGACCTGCCAGACCGTGACCTGGCCTACATTCCGGAAGAGTCGGAGCTGTTCAAGGAATACATGGCCGCTGTTGGATGGGCTCAGGCCTACGCTTTCGAAAACCGTGCGGTGATGATGGAAGCCGTCCTCAAGGCGCTGCGCCTGCAAGTGGGCCGCGAGTTCGAGATCACCCAGGAGGCGATCAACTGCCACCACAACTATGTCGAGCGGGAAAACCATTTCGGCCAGAACCTGTGGGTGACCCGTAAGGGGGCGATCCGTGCTCGTGAAGGCGACCTGGGCATCATTCCGGGTAGCATGGGGCAACGCAGCTATATCGTACGAGGCAAGGGCAATCCGCAATCGTACTGCTCCTGTTCGCATGGAGCGGGTCGTCGGATGAGTCGCGCCCAGGCTGTGCGTACCTTCACCCTGGAAGACCTCAAGCAGCAAACCCAGGGTGTGGAGTGCCGTAAGGACGAAGCGGTACTGGATGAGATTCCAGCATCCTACAAGGACATTGACGTGGTCATGGGTAACCAGACCGACCTGGTCGAAGTCGTGCATACGCTCAAGCAGGTTTTGTGCGTGAAAGGTGCGTAACCAGCCCTGATCTGGCCAAGGCCCGCAGCGATGCGGGCCATTTTTTTTGGCTGATGCACCGATTTCCCGTATCATCCCGACACCCTGAAGTGAGAGTTCCCATGCACCTGACCTACGATCAATTGCCGGTGAATGCCCTGGATACCACAGCGGTGGATGCGCAGCGTAGCGAAGCCCTGTTCATCACGCTCAGTAAAACCCTGATCGACAGCCTAGCGCGGTTCTTCGAAGGCAAGCGCGTGCTGGAGTGCTATGCCGGTCGTGGTCACCTCAGTGCCTTGCTTCAACAACAGGGGATCGACATCAAGCCCACCAGCCTGCAAATGGGCCATGATCAGACCGCCGAGCTCGGCTATGTCACCGAGGTCGAGATTTTGAGTGTGTTGGAAGCGGTGAACAAGTATCGGGACTGGATGGAGGTGCTGCTGGTAGCCTGGCCAATTTCCGATGAATCCCTGTGCCAGGTGCTGCCAGCGCTGCCTACCGGCTGCCCGATCGTGTTTATCGGCGAGGTGACCGATTACAACCGGCAGCCCTTTCCCTTCCTGGGTGGGTGCGCCAGCGATCGTTTCTTCGAGGCGGTGCAGGAGCAGCCCGAGCTGACCGCGCAGCTTGCATACCCGACTCGCCGGCAGGACACGATCAAGGTATTTCAGTACGTCGAGCCAATAAACGGTTAATCCCGACGCTGGTTGACGTCCTGGGTATCGAATTCCTATACTCAGGGCGTCAGTCAGTTCCTGCGGATCCTGCGCAGCGAGAGGTCTGATCGCTTGGCGAAGCGGCCCCGCCCGACCACCTGGTCAAGGTTCAAACGCGTGTCACCTGCACTACACCTCTCTTCCATGATGGCTCTTGATGAGCATGCGAAGTGAAATGGGCGGATCATTGCTTGGCATGCACAGGAGAAGCCTCATGAGCACGATCGATCTGTTTGAATCCAAAGAGCAGCTTTTGTCATTTCGTGACAGGGTCGGCACTGTCCTGAGCGAAGTACTCTCCACCCGCATCAAGGGACGTCGGCTCGACGAGCTCGCGGCGCGTCTGCTGGGCGCCGCTGACTTCAATACCGCCCTGGGCCTGGTGGATCGTAAGGTAAGCACTTCTGTGCAGTCGATGGAGCCGTTGACCCAAGCACTTAACCTGATCTGGAGGTTAAGGGAGTACTGCAAGCAGCACGGGGCATATCCTCTTGAAGTCAAGCGCCTATTGAAGTCGGATGAAAGTATCGAGGACTTTTTTGCTAAAGTAGCCCATGCCGCCCTTACCGAAGGAAGTGCTCCGGCACTGGATATGAGCTTCTTTGACAATATTTTCCTGCGCCTACCGCGCAAGATCACCGTCGATAATGGCAGCACCCTGATTCACCAGGTCTCCAATCACCTGGGTAAGCACCTGCACCCTTGCCATGGGCTGATGGGCCTCCATGCCTATTCAGATGAGCGCTCCTGGAGTGTGGAGCCGCCCCGCCAGTGTTCAGCAGCGTACCGAAGCGGTTGGCTGTTAGCTGATTGTCAGGCTGTTGAGGGGGTGCTGAGTCTTGATGAGCAGGATGCTGCAAATCATGTCAAGGACGGCCAGATTGGAGGGTTCCGTGGTCGACAGGCAGAACAGCGTCGATTGCTCCAGCACGATATCGACAACCTCCTGGAAAATGAATCGAGGCTGAGTTTGCACCTCCGGCGTTCGGTCGAGGAGGATGGGTGGCGGTGGATGTGCGATCGTGCCGGCTATGAATCCGTGGAGACATGGGCATCTAAAGAATTGGCTCTGTTCGACGGCATCAAATGCATGGGCGGCTTTGGTTTTTGCAATCAAAACGACTTCGAGCGCATCTATGCCACCGAAGGCTGGTTCTTCGACTTTTTTGAAAGCGACGCTGATGGCCTGGTAATCCAGCTCATGGGCTCGGAGCCTGAAGACGACACCACGCCAGCACTGACTGACGAGGAGGCCTGGGAATGGGTGGTGGCCCAAGCTAAGCTGGGTTCAGCACTGCACTTGAGGGCCTTGGAATGGCTCGGCGAGGTCAGCGAGAAAGAGCGCCAGCGTATCCGCGAACATACGGGTTATTGAGTTCCTAGGGTGGAAAGGGCCGCATTTGCGGCCTTTTTCTTAGACGTCGTAAAGTGGCTCAATCGTCACCGCCACATATCAATATATGCAATAAAAACTTGATTCCGTGCTGTCATTTACTTTAAAAAGGAAAGTGGACGTTTTTGGCGTTCATCCACCCGAGTGAGGACAGTCATGTGCGATCGTACGTTTTTTCTCCTAAATTGTTAAGCGCCAGCGTCTGCATGACGTTGTTGATCGGTTGCGCGCCGATCACATCGCTGCAGCGCAGTGCACCTGTGGACAATCCGGTGTTCAGGGCAAACCAGGTGCTGATCAATCAAGCCACCAGTGCCTACCTTGAAGGCAATACCAGCTACTGGGACTGGTTTCGAACGCCAGAGATTCGACAGCCAGTCAAAAAACCTGCAGCAACCCAGCCTCTCAATATCGATAGCAACCTCAAAGCCAAGGCCCTGGCAGGCACCTTGCAAGCCAAGCTTGAGATCTCCGCCAAGGTTGCTATCAATATCGCCCCGCTGATCGAAAAAAGCGCCGAAACCCATCAAGTCCCTTCTTCACTCATCGCCGCTGTAGTCAATGCCGAGTCGGAGTTTCGCAGTGGCCGGCGATCGCCTGCCGGTGCCGTAGGGCTAACCCAGGTCTTGCCCAGGGTGTGGGGAAAGCAGTGCAACCTCAAGACCGATGCTGGCAATATCGACTGCGGAGCCAAGATCCTGGCCCACTATTACGAGCTGTCCGGGAGCTGGGGAAAGGCGCTGGCTTACTACAATGTTGGGCCTGGGAAGTATGAGCGGAGTAGGGCGGCGAGGAAGACTGGGCATCGCTATGCCAGTACGGTGCTGGCCAGCATGCAGCAGATCAAGGCGGGTAGGGAAAAGCTGATTCGCGAGTCAATTCGGGAGATTTGAGGGGGCATCCCTGCCCTTTGCGTCAGTCTCTTTTGACGACGGACAGAAACGATGCTTTCTTGCCGTTTTCTGTGGCCTTGGGCGTGGTGTTGCCAGGTGTCCCAGGGGTTGTAGCAGGTGTTCCCTGAACAGCTCTGATAGCCGGCTTGGCGGGCTTCTGGCGGATCTGCTCCATGGCAAATCGCTCAACCATGGAGCCGCTCACCAGCTGTGACAGCATGCGTTGCGCACCATGCGAGTCACGGGGCACCAAGGCAAGCTCCAGCAGGTACTGGGCGACATGGTGAAAGATGTTGGTCTCGGTGGCTTCGGCCATGGCGGTGGCCATCATGTCGACCAATCTGCTCTCGAAGCCCTGATCGACCATGAAAGAGAAAGTCTCGTGCGCGGTTTCTTCGCAGTGCGGCTTGACCACCAGGTTGTTAACCAGGGCTTCAACGTCGGTTGCGATCTCGCGCTGCCGGGCCATGCCTGCACCAAAAGCCTCCATGATCATCAAGGCAGTGCGAATGAAGTTGGTAACAAAACCCATGTCCTTGGTCGACATGTCCATGAAGATGCGATCATCCTCACGGCGGTAGCTGCCAAACAGTGGCCCGAAGGCGCTCTCAATTGCCTTCATTTCGTGGAGGCAAGCGTTCTCAGGGTCGACTTCAGACAGGTCTTCGGCCTTGGCTTCATTCATCCGATCATTGATTTCGGCAAGCGAATCAGTGTTCGCAACCAGGCCCCGAGTCATCATTTCGTTGAAAAAGTTTTGTAGCACGTCGGGATTATGGTTGTCTGTCACGTCGGGCGCTCCCCAGAGTTACGTACACGTGCAAAATAGTGACCTAGAGCGTGCGTGTCAAGAATATCTGGTCGTTTTTGCGACAAATAAATCAAAATCGTTGTGATGACCAGTAGGTCAACTTTTTTTGATGGTGGGTGAGCCTGGGTCATTGAAAAATATCGATTTTTTCAGAAATTGGCTTCAGTGGTCGGAAAAGCTTGGCAGCGAAGCCTCGCACGGTTTATAAATAAATTGAGAACTAAAATACATCCCCAGGGGAAACGGCATGACCACTACCAATAGCAACATCGAACTGGCCAAAAACGACAAGCTTATGAAAATGGAGCTGCGCCTTAAGGACGATGGAAAAATCCACGCCTTCCTGCGCGAAACCACAGCGGACGGCGTCGAGCTTCCCGTGCGCATGGCCTACGTCGACAAGATCGGTGACGGCGAGAACGCGTTTTTTGTCGTCAAAGCACCAATGCGTGAAAAGAATGAGGACGGCAGCTTCAAGACCCGTGGCCGCCAGAAGGATGGCAAGTTCCTCGATGCCCAGGGCAAGGAAGTCGAGAGCGAAGACCAGGCCGAGCGCCAGTTTGTGCTGCTGACTCAGCGCAACGACCCTACCAAGCTGGTCTACGGCCAGATCGGCACCTTGAACATCAAGAACTTCAAGGTGGACAAAACCCCAACCGCCATGACCCTCATCACTGCCAAGCTGTGGAGCGACGAGGATGCGTTGGCTGCTGAGCGCATCGCGTTCCGCATGAGCGCCCTGGGCGCAGAGCATGCCGATTACCCAGCCTTGCAGCAGGAGCTGAAGGACTTCCGTCGCAGCACCGGATCCTTTGCTGATTTCTTCATCAACAAAGGCCATCCGATCCTGCGCGACATGGGTTTCTCCATCCGTGAGCGCGTCAAGCCAGGCGTTACCTCGGAATCGGAGCCGGGTTAATACCCAGGGAAACCCCTGCAAACCCCAATGGGCCTGCCTTGCAGGCCTTTTTTGTAAAATATTTTCGAAATCGCTTTAAATATATATTGACGACCGGGTATAGGATCCCTATACTTTGAATCGTGAACTGGCAACAACTAGTCAGACACTCAAATCACAACGCGAGAGGCAAAACCCATGAAAAAGCATATTGTCGTCGGCAACCTGGTTTCCGCAGTTTCCATCTCCAGCCAAAATGGCCGTGACACCGCCGCCATGACCGTTGCGGTCAACGAGTTCAAGAAAGCTGACGGCACCCAGGTCACCAGCTACCACTCGATCGTCGCCACCGGCAAGTCGGGCTTCCTGGACAACGTCAAGGAATACCTGACTAAAGGCAAGGGCGTCACCGTGGTGGGTACCCCGTTCCTGAGCGAGCGTGAGAAGGACGGCCATGTCTACCGCAACCCAGGCATCCGTCTGACCCGCCTGGGCGATCTGCGCTTCACCGGCCAGGACATCGCCGCCGCCCCGGTCTCCGGTTCGGCACAGGAGCAGAAATCGCCTGAGCAACTCGCCGCCGAGCAGCAGGCCGCCGAACTCGCCCAGTCGGTTCAGCAGCAGGCTTCGCCACAACCGGCAGGCAACGCCCCGGCAGCTGATTTCGACGGGCAGGATGATGATATCCCGTTCTAATTGAGTATCATTCGCATCTAGATTTTGCGGTTTAGATGCGCTGAGAATCCAGTAAAGCCCTGTTAACTCAGGGCTTTTCTGTTTTTCTTTACAAAAAAGTCTAGGTAGCGTTTCAGTCGAATTTATGACGGGATAGCCATAAATTGGGTTGAGGGGTACGGAGGTAGCATGAACGTCAATCTGCCATTTCTGGTGTTCGGTCAAAACGACCTGGGGGACAGGGAGGTGGCCGTGGTCGAGGTGGATATCTCGGTGGCTCACTACCTGGCAGGGGAGCATTACGCCGAGGCCGCGCTGCTGGCCCAGGAGCAGGGCCTGAAGCCGCCGATGGTTGCGTTTGGCCCCGAAGAAGTGGGGATCCTGGCGGATTCCCTGGGTACGCTCAAACAGCTCCTGGTGGGCCGCGAGCGTCTGCAGGTGCTGTTGCAGCGCGCCCGCCAATACGACCTGAAAAATATTCGAGAAATTGCGTAAATCGCTTTAAATATATATTGACGACTGGGTATAGCATTCATATACTGAGAGCGTGAATTAGGGAAAACACCCTGATCCAAATAAACCACAACGCGAGGATTCACCATGAACAAAATCATTCTTTCCGGCAACCTGGCTGCTGACGTACGTGTTGGCACCGTCAACGAAAAAACCCAGGTCATCAACGGCACCCTGATGGTGGACAACTCCTACACCAAAGATGGTCAGCGCGTCGAGCAGTCCATGGCCTACCCCTTCGCCTACTTCGTGGAAACCGGCAAGACCGGCGTTGCCCCGCACCTGACCAAGGGTCGCACCATCACCATCGAAGGCAGCCTGCAGCGCCCTGAGGGCAACCTGGCCAGCAACGGCAAGACTTACCATGACGTGCAAGTCCGTGTCGACGAAATCGAGCTGGGTCGCAAGCCACACGCCCAGGAAGCCGCCGAGCGCGCAGCCAACGCTGCAGCCAGCGCCTAACGGCCAGTGATCAAGGGGTGGCCTTCGGGCCACCTTTTTCAATTCAAGTATTCGAGGTGCACGCCCTTATGAGCGGTATGAGTCCGAAAAAAGTAGAAACCTTGGCAGCTGAGTGGTTGGCCGGCAACGAATCCACCCGTACGCGCATCCAGCACGAGATGCGTGGCGGCACCAACCTCAATCTGCTGGTCACCGCGATCGGCAAGAAGGTTCCGGCGCCAGCGCCCGAGGCTCTGCAACAGACGGCTTGATCGTTTGGGAGCAAAGAAGGTCAGCTTAGCTGGCCTTTTTTTATGCCTGTCATTCGGGATAGATGAAAATTGGTCGGCATCGGGGGCATTGCCTGGAGGGGATCGCTACTTCCGGCTTGCCGGGCTGTCGTACAGGCACCCTGGGTCAGTGAGAACGGGTGATCGCGGGGCAAGCTCCCACTTATCAGGGCGCTTTGCGCCTGTTCCGGAGGAGTGAGTGTTATTCACGAAGTTCAGGATATGGTCGACACTTATTTGACGGCGAGTTAAATAAGATATTGACGTCACGGTATAGTATCCTTATACTCCCAATACAGACCAAAAATGCTGTCCGATCAGCCGCTTAGGTCAATTTTTTCTCTGCACCGGGGGCTTCCTGGTGCGCAGATTAGTGCACTCGCGTTGTGCTAATCTTAGGGCTCTTCGGAGCCCTTTTTTTCGTCTGCAATTTTGAATTTGATGTATAGGTCGTTGACATGAATTAGTTTTATTACTAATATTCTTGTCAGGCCATGAGCCATTTAATTCACCTGCGCCCTGTATGGAGTCAATCACATGAGCAAAATCGCCGAATATCGTGAACTTGAAGCTCAAATTCAGCTTCAAGCGGCCCGCCTGGAAGAACTTCGCCCGAAGTACGAAGCCACTGAAGTACTGGTTGATCTGATCCTTTCCGAAGCCAAAGAAAAAGGCCTGGATCTGGAAAGCATCGCCCTGGCCATTGCCCCTCACCTGGGCAAGGCATCTGGCAAGACCGCCGCCATCGCCGGCGTTACCCGCACCCCGCGTAAAGCACGGGTGGTGAAAAAGTACAAGAATCCGCACAGCGGTGAAACCGTCGAAACCAAAGGTGGCAACCACAGGGTGTTGAAAGAGTGGAAGGCCCAGTACGGCGCCGATGTTGTAGAAGGCTGGCTGGAATAACAGCCTTTTCAAAGAAACCCCGCCTCAGCGGGGTTTTTGTTTAATGGTATATTGACAGATTTCGAGGGGTGGTTATAATTTGCCCATTCAACGAGACATAGGTAAGTTACATGGCCAAGGTAAAGGTGTCGCTCGCAGCAGCCCACATCCTCACGTCGCATTTGATGCGTGAGCTGTCTAACCAGAATACCCTGGTGACTCGCGCCATGTGCCCGATGACCGTGCACACCGCCGATAATGTCAGCACGAAGGTCGGCCTGGCCAAGGACGCTTTCCTGCAGCAGCTCAGGGTGTCACACCTGCTGTATGATTCGGTTGGCATCATTCGTGAAGCCATTGGCGTGAAAAATGGCGAGATCGGCCTGCAGGCCCTGCTGAGCAAGCGCAAGGCGCTAGAAGCCAAGCGCGATTTCCTCAAAGATCTGATCGATAGCGTGAGCTACCATGACAGCGCGATCGAAGCCGCCTTGGTTGGAAATGCCTTCGATCGTCTGATCAACTCGGAGCGGCTGCCAGCGATCAACGTTCAGGTGATTGAGCAGGAGGAGTTGGATCAGCTGAACCAGGATGTGCGGGATCTGACCAAACAAGCAGATCGTTTGGGTCGCGAGATCAGCGAGCTGAACAGCTACCACAAGATCGAAGTTGAGCTGGATGACGGCGTCGCCGAACTGCTCAGCCTGTAATTGACCCTTGAAGGCTTGCCAAGAGCGGGAGTAGGCAGGCCTCAGGCTCCGTCCTGTTGGTCATGGAAAATCCCGCAGGCGCTCTCCTAACTGGCGCCCGAAAGGGCAGATAGCAGCCTTGGTTCCTCGAAAACCCCTCGTCCCTCAAATGGGCAAACTTTTGTTGTGAGGAACCGGCGCACCACTCATGTTGTTCGTTGTCAGTTGTTGATCTGATCACTAGAGCGCCTGGCCATCCCTGTGATGGCCTTTTTCTTTTCTGCATTCTGAATTTGACATGTAAGGTATACCAAGTATACTCACGCTCAGTATCCATTGGAGTATCGACCATGATCCGCGTGCATCATAAACCCAGGAGCCGAGACCTGGGCTCGCTGGTGGGATGGGCACTGTGTATTGCCGGCGCCTTCGTAGGTGCACTGCTCATCTACTTTGGCTTGTCCTCGGGCCAGGTAGACACCGAGCCGAAGGCGCTGGTAACCACCCTTCTGGGCGTCAGCATCGTACTCTTCTTTGTTGCGGGTTTACCGAAAGGCGCCCGCTCGGGCATTTCGGACAAGCCGCCACACACCAACAGATAGCCGGGTGTGGCAGAGCCTGACTTTGCCCGCCCAGGAGACCGCCATGCCTAGCGCCCAAGCTCACTCCTCCCGCTTCGTGCCTATCGTGCGCACCTTCCCTACAGCATCCCCCGCGCCTGAAGCGCTTGCTCAGGTGTGCAGGGCCCTGATCTTTCTGATGGTAAGCCTGGGGGCCTCTATTGGTGCCTCCCACACCCATAGCTTCCTTGCGCTGCCAGGCTATCCCGTGGTGGCCATTGAGCTCCTGGTGATCTGCCTGGCCATTGCCCTCTGCGCGCTTATCAGCTGCGTATTGGCTGCTGTGCACGCCGTCCGCCTGGCGTTCAGCCATGGCTAGTGTGCTGGCCCGGTGCAAGCGCGGCTGCATGCGCGTTCTCTACGCATTGGTTTCCGTGTTGCTATGGCTTAAAAACCTGATCTCGACCAAGCATGACCACATGGGTTTGTAGGGGTGATGGGTGGTTATGAAATTGGTCTTGATATGCTGGCTTTACATTGAATTTCATGGCTACAATGAAATTATCAACCACCGCTGAGCCGCCGCCCAGCGACTCTGCAATCCCTCTCAGGAGTACCGCACATGAGCCAAGCACAAGCTGTAGCCACCCCCAAGCCAGCGATCAGCTGGGATGAAGACACCGCCGATAACGATGAAGGATTTGTCCTGGAAAGCGACTTGGCCGCTGATGTACCCAAGGCCTGCTCGATCGACAATCCGGAATGCGAAGCCTGCCAGTGACCGGGTTCGCGACCCGCTGGTGATCAAAGCCCGACACGTTCGGGCTTTGTGCATTTTGAATGACCATTTTGGCAAATATTGGGTTGCCCGTAACAATATACGGGTATATCATCAGTATACCCCACTGAGGGTCACAGAAGCCATCAGGCTCGGTCACACCACAACGCGAGAGACAGCCATGCATACACTTGATACCCCTCTGGCGGCTGGTCAGGATCTGGCTTGCCCCCACTGCAATGCTGATCAGGGCGAGCAGGTCGAAGACTTCGTTATCCCTGGTCGCGTAGGTGCGGCCTCGGCGTGTGCCGACAGCTGCTGCAGCTGCGGCGCCCCCTTCCGCGTGGTGTGCGTGGAGCCGGGTAAGTTCCTGGTGTCCGTTGCCGACGCTGATCTTGTGGCGTAAGGGGGGAATATGCACGATCGAACGGATCTTCAAATTCAGGCAATGGCTGTTGGCATGTGGGCCAACTACATCGAAACCGGTGATGTCAGCATCAGCGCCCGCGATGCCCAGAATGCTAAACTGTCCTTCAGGGCGCTGACCACTGAACAGTCGCGTACGGTGCTGCGCTTCCGCGATCTGAGTGCCAGCTTACTCAGGCAAGACTCGCAGCTCAATTTGGGTGCAAAAGCTGGCTTGTCAGCGCCAGCGCCAGCGGCCCAGACACCATCTTTTCAGCTGGTGTGGAGCGACGATCCTCAGGCCGTCCAATCGCTGAAGGTCGGGGCAATCAAGTTCGCCACCATCAGCAATGCGGTAGTGGCGAAGAACACGCCCAGGAAATTCCAGGCAACGTTCCTGCTCAAGGGTATCAAGCCTGATCAGGGGCTGTTCGATTCGATTGAAATGGCCAGGGCACATCTGGAGCGAGCCGCGAAGGGCTGGCTTAAGGCGCTGGAGGGATGAATGATGATCAAGCAAGCGGAATCGCTGCAAGCGCGGCGGGTCAAGGCGGTAAAGGCGGCGGCACTGGTAGTGCTGTTCGTGCTGGTCTCGTTCGCCCCATGGTCAAAAGACCATCAGCGCCACACGGTGCCAAGCTACCAACTGCAGGTCGCCAGGTGAAAGGCGAGTGGCTGTCCATGGCCTTCATTGTAGGACTGGTAGCCGCCAGCTCACTGGTAAAGGCCGAGGTGGATGCTCAGGCGATCGGCATTGCAGGTGGGCATGCTCACTGGCACAACGTACAATCGGGAGAATAGCCATGGGTCTGTCTACCTGTAAGGCCGAAGTACCGCCAGCGCCTCCGGAAGCGCTGGATGATTTTAGCTACGTGCAACGGCTGAGGCTGGCTGACGCCGACCTGCGCCCTGGCTTGCGCTTTGGCGAGGCCTTCAGCCTGGAGGACATGGGCGCTGCCGAGTACGAGTTTGGCGCCTTTGCGCGGTTCCTGCGCACTGCCAACGATTGTCGCGATCACCTGGTCGAGGCCAAGGCAGTCATTGCCTACGGTGATGACCGGGTGAATTGCGCGGTCACCTGTTTTTACGATCCTCAGGCGCAGAGCTGGGCGCACATTGAAAGGCAGCTGACGCTGCTGGCCCAGGGCAAGCTGCACACCAAGCGCGGCGCAAACTTCCCAGCAGCGGACACCAGGCCACCAGCCCCCACCAAAGGGCGCAGGAAGGCCGTTGAGCCGCCACCCAGGTCAACCACCTGCGGATGGGTGGAGATCGGCCAGAACGTGTTCTGGACAACGTCCGAGATCACCTTGGCGCAGTATCGAGATCTGCTGCACGCATCCGTTGAGTACATGGATGCGCAAAAGGCCCAGCAGTAGGGCGTCTTGAGTTGCCAAGGCGCCCCTCCGTGGGGCGCTTTTCGTTTTTCGGGGGCTGAGTCAGCGCCCATCACTACTCACGCAAGCCGACCTGGCTTGCACCTTAGGCACCTGATGGCGGGTGCCTCGATCCACAAGGAGGGTCATCGTGGCTTCACTGTTTCGCATTGCTTCACTGTTGGGTGCTGTCTGGGTCAGCTTGGCAGGGCACCATGACGTAGGATCCGGGGCGCACCTAAGCGTCCGTCGCGCCCGCACCAAAGAGCATGCTTTCCACCAGGTGCAGCGCGGCCCGCAGCCAACCTGAAAGTGTTTGACAGCTCGTTTGCTTAACCATAATATTGAACCCGCTTCGACGCTTCACCCCCGGCAGGCTGGATAGCTGCCGACGTTTGTCTCCGCTCATTGAGTGCTGATGCCTCGGTCAGTTAACAGCCATTGACCCATCTGCGCAGGTGGCCAGGATGCCGGACGGTGAGTGTCACCCGCACATGACCTGAAGCGAATGCGCAGGTTGTGGAAGCAACGGCCACCTGGTGGGAAGGGTGGCCACTCCCGCGCCAGTAGCTCAGCTGGATAGAGCATCCGCCTTCTAAGCGGATGGTCGCAGGTTCGAGTCCTGCCTGGTGCGCCATTTTCCCTTTGAGTAGCCTCCATGACGACTGCCCATTGCGATGCCAGCCTCAGCGCCTGGCTTGAACAACACAAGACCGCCATGCCCCGCAAGATCGCCGTTGTGCTCAGCACCAGACTGGTTGCCGTGGACGACTGCATACTGATGGTGGCTCCCTCAAGGTCTGAAAGTGCAAAACGGGCAGGTCAGCCGCTTACCGTGCATATTGCCAAGCCACGGCCCAGTATGGGTGAATTCACCTTCCAGTACGCCCCTGGTGCGCTGGATTTGCTTCGGTGAGTCCTGCGGGCTTTTAGAAATCTTTCTGGTGGAGCCATTCCATGACCGAAACCGTGCCCGAGCCTGACTATGAAGGCATTGCCAGGGTCAAGCTGAGCTCCGCCAGGGAGTCCCAGCTCGTCGAGCTGTGCTCCGCCAGGACACTCACTCGCTCGAACGTGCGCGCCAACACCAGGGCTCTTGCTGCGCTAGTCAAGCTCGGGTTCGCTATCGAGATCACTGCTTTTGGCGAACGTGCCTGGCAGATCACCGACACCGGGCGTATCCGCTGCACGACGATCTACTGATCTCATTCAAAAACAATTTAGGTGTAAACTGACCGGCCTGATGGTTGACGGATAGTGTATACCGAGTATACTTTAATCCATGGCCGGAACAATCGGTCTGCGCATAGACGCATATCACCTACAACGCGAGGATTTGTCATGAGCGAAATTCAGAAAGATGCCCTGTGCGATCACGTTGCGAGCCAGTTCGGCCTGAACCCGACGCTGCGCTTCAACCCCATTGCCGGTCGCGTCAAGGTGGCGATGGAAGACATCGGCACCAAGAAAGACATGTACAGCGTCAAGCTGACCGAAACCATCGTCATTGACGGCTTCAACCCGCGTATCAAAGACGAGAAGTACTGGGAGGGCATCCGCGCCCTGGCAGCGTCGATGGAAAAGCATGGCTGGTACCCTGACAAGCCACTGGCCGGCTATGCCATCAAGAAGGATGGCAAGGACGTGATCGTCGTTGTCGAGGGTGGTCGTCGTCGTGATGCCGGTCTGATGTACATTGAAAAAATGTCCAAGACCGACGAGCATTTCGCGGACAAATGGCTTGCACCGATGGTCACCAAGAAAATGGGTACCAGCGAGCTGGATCTGCAGTACGGCCTGGCCCAGGGCAACAACACCGAACCGTTCCGTCCGTACGAGCTGGCGATTCTGTGCAAGCGCCTGCACGTGGTCTTCGACCAGACCGAAAAACAGATTGTCGAAGGGATGCAAGGCCTGGTCTCGGCCTCGCACCTGCCAAAACTGCTGCTGCTGGCATCGGCGCCCCTGGAGATCGTTGAAGCGGTCGAGTCGGGCTCCATGTCGGTGACCGAGTCCTACGACCTGATGATGGCTCACGGCGACAAGGCTGTGGAAGTTCTCAAGCAGGCGGCCCTGGTCTCCAAGGCAGCGGGCGCGAAAAAGATCATGAAAAAACACATGCCTGGCGTGAAGTTCGCAAAAGCATTGGTCAAGGAATCCCGCCCGCTCTTCGAAATGGCCGAGGAGATCCAGGCCGACGAAGGCTACCAGGCTCTGTCCGAAGGCACCCGCGCCAAGCTCGACGACATGCTGCGCGAAATCAAGGCCATGCAGACCAAGTTCGCCGAAGACGACGCCAAGATCCTGCAAGCGGCGCGTGATGCCGAGGCCGAAGCCGCTGGCCAAACCAGCCTGGACATGGCGGGTGCGGACAACGACGAAAATCTGGGTGCGCAGCAGGTCGCCTGACGATCACCTGTTTTGTAAGGGGCCCTCCGGGGCCCTTTTTTCTATCCGCAGGGCGCCTGCCCCATTTTAAAATGAAGGTGCCCTGGTGGAGCTGGGCAGGGGCGGGGTCGTATCTTCCAGCTTGCTGGTCTGCCGTTAATGTGGTTGACGCTTATGCGCCTTGTCATCCAGGGCTGCCAGGTGCCTGGCTGTCGCTTGCAGCATATGGAATGAGGCCAGCGCCGTCGCATTGCTCAAGGTGTTCATGAAGCCTGGCGAAATTTCCTTGGCGTACTGGGTGATCACACCCTCAAACGGCGCATAGGCTGAATTCGGCGGAATTTGAATGTCGAATTGCACCTGCATGCCATGAATGCCATTGATGTAAATCTCAAGCAGCACGGGCATGACGCGCTCAATGCCCGCCTGGGTGAGGATACATTCATTTTTCAGGAATTCATGCAGCTTGAAACGCAGATGTTCGTCAAACGCATGTTCCGCCTCAGCAGCGGTGCGCTCTTTGAGCAGTAGGGTAGTGTGCATTCTTATTGTCCTTGTCAATATACGCTAAAATACTGCTGCGACCGATTCCTCGCAAGCTCAAAATTTGACAAGAGTTCGAATTGGATACAGACTCCGCCTCCATGGATGGGTCAAGTGAGTAAGTCAAGATGCTACAGCACCGGGTCACGCGACAAGAACTCTTCGAAGCTGATAGCCACTCCTGCGACTGGCAAACCCACCAGCTGTGGCGCATCGAGCGCTGCAAAGCCCGCGCTGCAGAGCAGCTGGGACTGCCGCTGGAAAAGATTCACCTGATTTACCAGGACAAGCAGCCTCTGGAACTGATCAATCGCAAGGGTGAGCACACCATCTATCGTCCTGAGGGCATCATTACCGAATGCGTGCCCGGCAGGGCGCCTGCTTTTTTCATGGAATTTGAGGTCAGCTGGGTTGACCCCTGGCTGTTTGCCCACCGCGCCACCCGCACTTTTACCGACATCATCATCGGAGCCACCGATGAATTCACTTACCTGCGCAAAATGCGCGAGATTCGTCGGGTGCGTGAAAGTCGGATGGTGTAAGGCAGAGCGTCAGCAGCATCACCAAGTCTCCTCGCCAGGCAAAGCACGACCAGGCGAGGATTCAGCCCGTTAGGGCGGCTCCGGTTTGTGCGCAAAGCTGTTGATCTTCTTTGAGACCAAAAAAAACCAGAGCTTTTAAGGGCTCTGGTTTGCAAGTTTAGGCCTTTGCTCAGGTCGATCGACGGGAAATCATGTTGGCCTGGGTTCGGTAATCAGAAATTTGTTTCAAGTTGGCATTGATAACCGATTCCGCGACCGGGAAGCTGGGGATTTCGCGCCAGCCGAACGGCACAAACGACAGCGGGACAAGACCACTGTCACCTACGGCGATCTGCCAGCTGCGCACGTTGTTGGCCAGACTGTCAGCACCACTGTCATTGTAGGTCGACAAGGCCGTACAGGAGTCGACCATGTTCTGCGGCATGCTCCAGGACTTCATCAGCAAGTGGGTGGCAGACGCAAAGCTGATCCGGAACACTTCACGGGACAGCGACTCGCGGGACAGGTGAGGGTTCAGCTCATGAAGGCGCATGAACCGCACCGCATGGTCGGAGAGGAAGTGCATCAGCAGCATTTCGCCCAGGTTGTGCATGAGCCCCACCAGGTAAGCCGACTGGGGAGAGGCTCCACCCTCAAGGCGGTGAATGTGGCTGGCTCCGAAGGCAGACATCAACGAGTTGAAGCAGGCTGACTCCACCATGGGGGCCAGGTCTTTGCGCACCCGGAAAGAGTTGGACATTGCCGACTGCATGGCGTATTGCAGCGTTTTGTTGATGCCAAGGCGGCTGATAGCCCCCTGTACCGAGTAAATCGACCCTGCAGGGCGATTGGTGGTCGCCGCAGCATTGGCCCAGGAAATCACTTGGGCGCTGATCGGAGCATCCTGCTCCAGGATCTCGACCAGGTCTTGCATCGGGAATTCCCCGCCTTGCTGGAACAGCTCAATGATCCGCCGCGCCGTTTCAGGGAAGGGTGGGATCGTGTTGTCCTCAAGGCCGAGCTGCTCAATGCGCTTTCGGTTGTAGACCCCGACATCAAATGCCTGCTCATGCAAGGCCTGAACGTTTTTGAACTCGGTGGGAACAACCAGATCCTGGTAGTGCTCGACAAATGCCTCGGTTTTCAGGCAAAGGTATTGACCGCGCTTGCCGGTGGGCAACACCAGGTGCTCACGCTCAAGCAGCTTTGTATCAACAAACATCTGGATGTTGTTGTTCAGAAGCGTCATGGCTTCAAGCCGACCCCGTTCGAGCAGGGCACTGATGACAGACTCAGGGTAGGATTCAAAGCCCTCGAATCCTGCCGGCAGGTCTTCGGGGGCCAGGAACGACGTTTGCGCAAGCAGGATTTGCGCTGGCCGCCCGTTGAGCTTGATCGCATAGGGGCTGACGGGATGATCGTAAGGCGGGCGCGGGAGCCCTTTGGGCATCATCTCGAATGCGACGCCTTTGTCAACCAGGTACAGGTCGAGAGTATTGATTCCGGTCATAGAGTGTCCCTCGGTGTGCAGTCAATATATGGAAGAACACGTGGAGCGTCAAGTTAGTTATTGCCAAAGTGGCAATCATTAACGAAACCACACTTATTTTTTTCACGTAAATTGAGAAAAAAATGGTGCAATCGGTTAGACTCCGTTGCTAATGTGGAATTATCAGATCGGGAATGCCCAGCTACTGCCGCCCCTGCGGGGATTTGTGCTAGGATCGGGGGAGTCCTGAAGGAAAGGTCAATTTTTTGAGGCTAGCACAGCAATGACTACCAAGCTCAACGTAATTCCCCGTCAAGAAAACAACAGGATGCGTGGACTCATCCTCAGTGGCCGTGCTGGCATCGGCAAGACCAGCGCCCTGATGGCCCTGGTCAGTGACGGAGAAGAGTTTGTCCGTATCCCGATGGCCTCGCGCAGCGCCGAAGACTTCGGTGTGTACCCGGTGCCTGACAAGAAGTTCAAGCATGACGCCGAAGGCAAACGCCTGAAAGACGCCGACGGCGAGGATGTGTCGTTCTGGACAATGGCTCAGCCGCTGATCGAATCGCAAATCATCCCGCTGCTCAAAGAAAACATCAAAGGTGGCTACGGCGTTCTGCTGCTTGACGACGTGACGCTGGCTGACCCGCGTCTGCAGTCCGGTCTTCTGGAGCTGGTGCAGTTCGGTCGCATCGGCGACTTCGAGCTGGGCGAGAACGTCCTGATTGCCATGACCGGTAACGGCGTCGGCGACGGTTGCTCTGCAGTCGAGTGGAACAAAGCGCTCCTGGGTCGTTCGATGTTCGTTGAATACGAGCCGGACTTCGACGCCTGGCTGAAGTACCCCTGCAACGAAACCCTCGATCCGTCCGTTGTCGGCTTCCTGAAAGAGTATTCGGGCTACTTCGCCCCCGGCGCGGATGACGACAAGTACTCGGACGAGAATGGCAAGACTCCGTCGCCACGCGACTGGACGTCGCTGGGCCTGGAGTTCGCCAAGTGCGGTGGCGTGCGCAACTACACCCCACGTGCCTTCTGGCCAACCGCTTCGAGCTTCGTTCGCTCCATGTGCGGCAAGCCTGCCGGCGATGCGTTCAACATCTTCGCCACCATGCTGATGGAGTACCCGACCTCGGAAGAGATCCTGGAAAATCCAAAAGTGTGGCGCGAGCTGCCAGAAGAAAAACGCAACCAGATGGGCTGTGTTTTTACCATCGCCACCTCGCTGCGTGCCACCGTGATCCGCTTGAACGACAAGATCAACGAGAAGCACGCCAACCTGCAGAGCGACCAGGCACGTGCGGCCAAGGAAGAACTGACCAAGAAGATGTGCTACGCCACTGCGGCCCTGATGTCGGGCAACCGCGAAATGGGCGCGTTCGTGGTACGTGATGTGATGGCCAATCAAATGGCGACCAATCTGGGCAAAAGCGAAAAAGACACCACCCGCGACCCGTTCGGCTCCATCATCGCGAAGTGGGTCTACAACCTGAAAGGTTTGAATGACCCAGTGCTGCAAGAAGCCCAGTTCGACAAGGTGATCGACGACATCAAGCGCATGAGCGCATCGCTCGGCAACTGAGCAACAACTGCATTGTAAGCCCTCCTCTGGAGGGCTTTTTCGTTATTAAGGAATTGAGATTGTATAATTTTGTTATAGAAAGGCGTTGGGGGAGGCAGGATCAAGGGCGTGTTTGGGGGGTGCGGGGGAAGCGACGGGATGGAGGGGCGAGTGAAGCGAAAAAGCGGCAAGGCCGAAGCGAAGCCCCTTCCATCGCCGTCAAACCTCCGGTCGGTGTCGGACAACATGTGTGGACTGCAGTCATGCGAAGGGTATTTTGCCTTCCCCTTTGAATCGCCGGTCAATGTCGGACAACATTCAGCCCGGCCAAGCAATTTACGTTAAAAAGGAGTAGAATGAAGCGAAGTGCACATGTCAGACTGAATTATGACATTACAACAAGGTTCGCATCATGAGTGACCAGGCCACAACCATCAAGCCCGCGATGACCGAGAAGGGTCAGTACGATAAGGATTTCCTCGACTACATGCGTGTGGTCTTGATGGAGCTTCGCAACCACAACCCGTTCTTCGGGGTGTTGGCCACCGAGATGTGGATCGCCGGCCCCACTAACAGCATCGAAACCATCGGGGTTTCTCCGAAGGGCGTGGTGGTCTACAACGAAGAGTTCATGAAAAAGCTCCCTGTGGGGGAGATGATCGCCGTGCTCGTGCACGAAGCGCTGCACGTGGCTCTGGACTACTGGAAACGCTTCGAGGGCCATGACCCGGAGATCGCCAACTGGGCGCACGATTTCGCCATCAACTCGATCATCATCAAGGGTATGGCGACGATCCAGATCAAGAAGGTCAAGGGCGACTCGTATACGATTTCTGTAAAGCTGCCTGAAGGCGGCCTGTATGACAGCAAATACGACAACAACTCCGGCGAAGAGATCTACCACAAACTCTACGAGGGTGTTAAAGAGCGCACCAAGCAAATCCGTGAGCAGCTCCAAAATGCCATGGCCGGTGGCCAGCCCAGCGCTGACCAGCAGCGCGAGGAAGCGATCAAGGCTGAAACTCGTCAGTCGGTTATCGACGGCATGCGTGTGGTCGGTCAGAAGCGCGAGCGCCTTCAAAAAGAGCTGGGCATTTACCGGGATTTGCATGCCGAGCGCCAGGAGTTCAGGTCGCTGATCAAGGACAATGACGGCTTCTCCATGCGGGATAACCTGGGTGAAGTCGATCGCCCCGACAACAACCCGTTCGAGCAGAACGGTGTGGCCAATGCCAACAAGAAGGCCGGTAGTTTCGATCACAAGGCGCCGCAGCAGCCTAGCTCGCACACCCACAACCCATTCTCGGAAGCCAATGAGAAGCTGAACCAGCAGCTCATGGAGGACTTCAAGGAGTACATGGGCAAGGAAGTCGAGCGCATCACCTGCAAAGTTGACGGCGAGCCTGAGCCGACCACCAAGGAAAACAACCTACGTGAGTTGGACGAGGCCATGGGCAAGACCGCCGACGAATATGTCGACGAAGTCACCAAGGATCCTCAGCCAAGCATGGAGGGTGCCAACGACCAGCCTCAGCCGGGCCAGGACAACAGCCCCAATAATGGCAACCAGCCTGGGAATGAAAGCCAGGACAAGCTCGGCAATGATGCTACCGACCCCAATCAACAGGGTGGTGCCGAACAAGGCAACCAGCCTGGACAGGATGGCGGTGAACCGGGACAGGGTCAGGGTCAGCCGGGTCAGGGTCAGCCAGGTCAGGGTCAGCCGGGTCAGGGTCAGCCAGGTCAGGGTCAGCCGGGTCAGGGTCAGCCAGGTCAGGGGCAGCCGGGTCAGGGTCAGCCAGGTCAGGGTCAGCCAGGTCAGGGTCAGCCGGGTCAGGGGCAGCCAGGTCAGGGTCAGCCGGGTCAGGGGCAGCCGGGTCAGGGGCAGCCAGGTCAGGGTCAGCCGGGTCAGGGTCAGCCGGGTCAGGGGTCGAATGGGCAGCCTTCACAGGACGCTCAAGGAAGCCAGCAGCCGGGCGGTGGCCAGGGTCAGGATGCTGCCAATGGCCAACAAGGCACCCAAGCGGGTCAGCAAGCTGGCCAGGCTCCTGGGCAGGGTTCCGGGGCCACCGGCAATGGCCCGATGTCCGAGGGGCAGGCTAAATCTGACGTGGCTGATGCACTGGGCAATCTCGAAAAAGAGATTCAAAATGCCCTGCGCGGCAAGGACAACTCGACCGGCCTCGACAAGGGCATGGCGTCGGGCCAGAACATGATGGAACAGGGTGCCTGGCAGAAAGCGCTGAAGGAAATGGCCAAAGAGCTGGGTGCGGGTGGCATGCAGGGCGACATCAACATCAACTGTGATGACATCGCCGGCAACCCCTTCAAAGGTGAGACCCCTGAGAAGACTTCTGAGCGTAAGCGTCAGATGCTCAGCCAAGCGGCTCGCCAGGACAAGATCCATGGCGGTAACGGTTGGGGCAGCCTGCCGAACTGGGCCAAGGACGAAATCAACGGCATTCTGAATCCGCCGCTGCGCCTGGGTCAGAAAATCAAGAAGGTGATCGGCAACTATGGTCGTCCTGACAGCGCGACCTTCAAGCGCCCCAACAAGCGCAACAGCTTCCGTGAGTACACGCCGCTGCTGCCGGGCAAGAAGAAGAACTCCTCCAGGATTTACATCCTGATGGACACCTCTGGCTCGATGTTCAACGAGACGGACAAGGACAACCTGCGGATGGCGATGGGCCTGGTCAAGCGCCTGGCCTCCTCCAAAGGCATGGAAGTAGTGGTGGTGCAGTGTGACGCCGGCTTGCAGCGGGTGATGACCACCAAGGAAGCCCTGGCCCAGATCGAGCAAGGTAAGTTCGAGGTCAACGGCGGCGGTGGTTCCGACTTCTCCGAAGGTTTCGAGTACATCTGGAAGGAGATGAAGGAAAAGGATGCCCTCTACGGTGCCCCGATCATCGTCTTCACTGACGGCGCGATCACGGTACCGGAAATGCCACCCAAGCATCTGCCTCGGCACCAGACGCTCTGGATCACCACACCAGGGCAGAGGGCACCAACCAGTAAATGGGGCGAGCACCTCATCCTGGCTGACCTCAGCGGTTAAACACAAAGCCCGGCGAAAGCCGGGTTTTTTGTGTCCAAATATCTTGCGCTTGAGCAAGCTCTTTGTGCTGTGATCATGACAAAAATGTGATGGACATCTGGCCGGCAGCTCTCCAATATTAGTGTAAATGTCTGTATACTCAGGCCTTCAGTCATTATCTTCTGGCCTCTGTGGAGTAGACACGTACTAGGAAGCAGCCGGAACCTATATAGCAGTCATGATGATCTATCTGTTTTTCCCTGTATTGCTGCTCCTGACCATCCATCTTCAAAAGTTGCAGGTCAACCAGTACGCGACCCGATACCTGACCTCAGCCACCCTGAGCCTCACTGGTTTTTTACTCATGGCTGGGTATCTGTGCGTACGGCAAGCGCCGGTCACCCTCGATTTTCTCAGTGACTATCGTTTCTGGGTAACTCAGGTCGGGCTGCTGGTCTTCGTAAAGACCCAGATCAAGGCGCGCAAGCTCAATGAGAAAAACCTCACTGTCTTCAACTTTGCCAATTTCCTGATCGATGCCCTGGTGCCTTTTACCTCTGTCCTGGTGGTGTGGTTCTTCGGCATGCAGGGGACAATCGAGGCGCATGACCGAACCTGGTTCGATCGGGGCTTGATGAGTGCGATCATCGTGTCGCTGCTGATCCTGTTCTACCGCAGCAAGATCAAATCTCGCGAGTGCAATCGCCCAGGCCTGCTGCTGGGGAACTGTGTCCTAGGCGCGGTGGTGCTGATGATGCAGGGCAAGATGATCCAGCAATACGACCCGGCAAGCTTTCAAGCAGCAAGCTCCCTGATCATGCTGGTGGTGTTCGGCTACTTCTCCCTCAGCCGCAAGGAGTATCGGCGGTTCGACCCCAAGCAGTTCACGCCATCAGTGGTGTCTCAGTTGGTCATCTGCCATTGCGTCACACTGGTGCTGGTGCTGATGATCGTTACCCAGATCCCTGCCGAGAATTATACCATCATCCGCAACAGTGGCCTTGTGCTGGCGGGTTACTTGTATGCCCAGGTGCTGGAGCGCAAGAAGCTCTACAACTGGCAGGACTGCCTCATCCTGTGTGGGATCATTTCGGTGGCTGTGCTGATTTAGTTTACAGCTTCAAACCAAGTAGGGGGCGCTGCGGCGCCCTTTTTACGTCTGAACGGGGTTACTTCGGAGTTGTGCTCTGGAGGCTGAGAAGTCGCGAAGTCAGGCCTTCAATCGGCAAGTTGATCAGTCGGTCAATCCGCAGGCCAGCGTTCATGTTCTGAATGATCATGACAGCCTCGGAGACTTGCTGAAAGTCCTCGTCCTGTCCGACCTGAGCGGCAAGTCGCCTTAAGTCGCTGGCAGCCTTTTCCAGGTTGCTTGCCATGCCTGCCAGCGTGCTCTCAAGTTTTTCCGTGTACGTGCTCATAATAGGGGCTCCCGCTGGAGTTGTTTTGAAGTCAGGCCTGGTCACGCCAGGCACACTCGTGGTGGTGAAAGGCTAGTTGTCTTCGCCAGCTTTCGTGGATTCTTCTGGCTCTGGGTCGAGACCAGGAACATGATTACGGAAGGGGTACACATAGCCGCTTTCCGAGAAGTAGCCGAACGCTTCAGGCCTTGGAGCCGACTTCCTGATGTGGTTGACGGCGCGGGTGGACAGGGCCACGCGGATGTTGAACAGGTAGTGCTCTTCCCATGGGTTCTGCAAGGCCCAGGCGATCGGGTCGATACGGGATTGCAAGTGATTGCCTGTGTTTTCCGTCTCGACATGCCAGTGCTGCAACACATCAGGCAGTTCATCCACCGGGGTGTTGGTCAGGAAGGCCAGGTCTTCTTTGCACTGCGGGCTGATGCCCAGGATGTAGCTGGAAGTCGAGCCATTCAGATGGCAGTAGGGCACCTTGGCCTTGCTGTTCCAGCCCTGGTTCAGGGCGGTTTTCGCTTCAAAATGGCGATGCTTGCGCTTCCATTCCTCGTGGGTAAGCATCTCGGTCAGCTGGTAACGCAGGTGCCCTTCCTCTGTTTTGTAGGTGCAGGTTGCACTGAAGCGCTTGTTGCCCCGTGGCAGCTGATATTCGCCCCAGGCCCCTTCCGTATGCGCCATGGCGTACACGCGTTCGATGTTGGCTTCGATGCGGGCGCGGTACCAGGTCAGGATCTCTTCTTTGCGCGCCTCGAATTCCCTGTCCGCCAGGCGCTGAATCTCCATGGCCAGGTTGTGGCGGGCGATGAAGATCCGGTCGGCGGCCAGCTTCTCACGGGTGCCGAAGGAGGAGCTATCCAGGTGGCGGATCGGATAGCGATGTTCCTTGTCCATGATGCTGTTGCCCAGGCCACGACGATCAGCGACCGCCAATGCAGTTGGTGCATCCTCGTTGGCAGAGGTGATGTAGGTGGTGGTGGTGCCGGTGCTCAGCATGTTCATGGAGACTTCATGAACCCGGTGCTTGTAGCGGTCGATCAACCATTGGTTGTGATCCCCGCCGTCCTTGCCCAGGGCGGACACCAAGTCACCTTCCAGCGTGGCGACATCCTCCACGGCCAGCGAGGGCAGGCTCAAACCCTCATACTGAACCACTGGCAGCCCCGCCGACGAGGCGCGCTCCAGCAGGGTGGATTCAACCCGGATCATGTCACCTGTGTAGGACAGCTGCTTGGGCTGCACTGGCTGGCGCCAGAAACGCTCCACAATCAGCTCGAACATCAGGGTGATCCAGATCACTTCGTGGGGATTCAGATCCTTCAGGGCGCTCAAGGGAAAGGCTTGCTGGTTGATCGGCACGATGCCGCTTGCACCGTGTTTGTGTTCAAAATAGATCCGCCCCTGCTCTTCATCGTACTTCATGTCGGTCAGGTGGTAGGGGAACCAGTTCTGGAACACGCGTTCGCCAAACTGCTTGTCAGGGCGCCGCGACATGTACTGTTGCAGGGGGTGGGCGTTCTCCGGCACGTCGGAGAGGGTGATGACGTGGCCACCGTTTCGAATGGAGAAGACGAAGTACGACTGGAAGTTGTCAGGGGTTCTGATCAGGTTGATCGAAACCCCCGAGGGCGAACTGCAGACACACTGCAGCAGCGAGTTGATGTTCCAGAACTGAAAGACCTCGCGGTTGTAGCGGGGCCGCAAACCCTCAGGCTCGGGCTCTCCGGCGAGGAAATGGTCGACCCGCAGGTTCTTCATCGAGCGCAGGGCATCGCGGCGCAGGAAGCCCATTTCGTAGTCATTTTCGATCAGGCTCATGACCTCGGGGGTATCAGCCTGATAGTGACGCACTGCCTGGCGGGTGGTCAGCTGGAAGTGTCGAAGGTCTTCGAGCATTTCAGGGTCTGTGACGATGGCCCGCAACTGGCCAGACCTGGCCAAGAAGTCGTTGACCTTGTCCGGGTCGGCCAGCATTTCACTCACGGTGAAGTGCGTGCTCTTGAAGAAGCTGTCGGCAAAGTACCCCAGCAGCAGAAAACCGGTGATGTTCTGGTTGTCGAGCTCAAGGCCTTCGCGAATCGCGTTGCTCATGCGATTGATGTCCCAGTCACGCACGCGACCCTGGCTGCGGCGATCATCGAACTCGGTGAGGGACACCCAGAGATTCAGCGCTTGGACTAGGCGTTCGTGATTGGTCATGGGAAAACTCCGGCTTAGGTATACCGAATATACCGTATATTGGCTGGATGTCAAATGAGGCTAAATTGACCCTCGGTTCGAAGCTATGCAAAACTTGAAAGTACATTGAGGACAGGCGTCTGTAGTGCAGGGGCCGGAGAAATGACATGCACAGATACAGGACATGGGTGGCAGCGTTGGCGCTGGCCTGCGCATCGGGTGGCGCCTACGCCGCAAACGAGATCCGTCTGGCAGCCCCGATCATCAAAGGAAGCGGGGGATCCGGTGGCAGTGTGACGCCCCCCGTGGACAGCGGACGTTGGCTGCCCAATGACCCACTGCTTGGCGAATGGGTCGATAGCGGAGCGGCGGGGTGTGCCAGCTGGTCGCCAGCAGTAGAGACCCAGGTCAATCGGGTCGAGTTCACCCAGACTGGCGAGGCCTGCTCGCAGGTGCAGAGCCGCAGCGTCCAGCCAACGGAATACAATGACCTGACTTACGAGGTCAGAGTGGTCGGCGAGCCCTATACCGAGAGCCAGCGCATCGAGGTGGCGGCGCAAACCCAGACGGCCAAAGGGACGCTGCAGGGCGACTTCATGGACATTCCGCGAAAGTACCGGATTTACGCTACCAACAACGAATATTGGGGCTTCGCCGATCTGTATTTCGGCAGGGAGAACTTCTCCAATGGGGCACGGATGGGCAGCGTCCGCTACTCCGACTACACAAAGGCCGGGGTCAAGGGCAACTACATGCTGATCCTGCAGCTGTTCGACAACCCTGGGTTCGCGAGCAATGCCGAGGCGGCAGCGTACATCAAGAATACGTTCGGTGATGTCTACGTGCCGGCGCTGGGCATTACCCTGGAATCAAGCAAGGCTTCTTTCAAGACCAGGGCTGAAAATGACCTCCAACCCTTCTGGCCGCTGACCAAGGCACAGTTTGAGGCCATGGGTGGACGCACCACCGAAGGCTCCTTCCGGATTGTGTTTACCAATCCTCAGTGACCGAGCCTGGCGCCAGCCTGTTGCGCCAGCGGGAAAAGCTTCTTCGGGGTTGTCTTGCGCAGCGCCCCGGCGCTTAAAGACCCAGGTCTTGGGCAAGGGCGCGATCCAGCTGGGACTCCAGCTTGTGAAGGTACTTCCTGTCGCCTGTGGCGCGGTACAGCGCGTTCCAGTGGGCATCCTGGGTGCATTGGGCCTCCAGGGTTTCACGCGGCTCCTGGCGAATCAGGTGATTGACCTGGCGCAGTTTGGCTTGGGCATGCCAGGCGGTGGGATCCTCGCCGTATTCAACGGCCTTGGTCATCAGTTGTTCCAGGTACAGGGTGTGGCGCTGCTCGGGTGTCATGGCCCTATAATCCAGTATTGCGGCCTGCTTGATTTGCAGAAGATTAGGTGGGGCTCCGTCCGCCAGTCTGATACTGGATGCGTCGAAGCGGTCTGCCAAATCTTCATAGTTGAGCGTCGCAATGTTGAGGATGTCGGCTCGTGAAATGCCCGCCTTTTCGAAATCCAACATCAGATTAACCATGAGTGCGTGTTGGTCTGCATTGATCGCAGCCTCCATGCGGCACAAGAAGCCAAAGTCCTGGAGCATGCCATTGTCTTCTTTGGCCAGCATCTCAAAATACCCTGGGAGCACACTCACCTGATGATTCACGGAGGCGATTGTGGCGCACTCAAACCTGTTGCCTGGCAGCAGGGCGCAAGGGAAGCGAGGGTCGAGGAGAGGGACATGCTCTTTTGAGTACAGGGCCGACACCTGGTTCTTGTACCGCCTGACCATTTCCGCATCGCTAATCAGCACACCTTCGGGTAAGGATGACCGTATGTACGACAGGGGGTCATAAGGCACCCTGGCCAGGGCGGACAGCGCAGTGCGTGGGTCATGCTCTTTCAATTTCGCGTACGCGATTGAATTGTCATCCAAGACTACTTTTTCAGCGAAATGGTGCTTCCCCACACAGTAGAGCATGAGAAACAGGTCGAGACTGAGCTCGCCGCAGTTTTCAAATTGCTGCACATAGTCAATCTCCACACGATGTGCCAGCTGGCCGACCAATCGAGATATCTGGCCCAGCGGGAGATTGTCGTTCAGCGTGCACTGCTTGAGGTGGCCGATGTCTTCGACAGCTACCAGCGCGACGGTCATGCACAAGAACGGTGAGCAGAAGCGATCGGATTGGGACAGTGAATCCTTGCCGACATGGGCTTCAAAAATGGCGTTGTAGATCTCACTGTGATTGGTGTCGCCATGCTCACGCACGACCTGAGCAAAAAAATCCATCGCCTCCCGCTGATAGCTGCCGTCGCGCAACCGATCAGGATCAAGCGCGGAAACCTCCTTGATCAAGGCGTAACTGGGCAATGTGGCGGGTATGTTCATGGCGATGGCTTCTCTGTGCTTTCCCTCATCATAGGGAGTGCGAGGGCATGATTCCAAGCAACTTTGCACGTTGCCGTGCCTGACGGGGCGGGGTTTCTTGAATGAGCGGGCGCTGACTGGTATTTTGCGGGAGTATTGCCGCCCTCGGCTGCAGACCAGCACCTCACCCTGGCCAACCTTGGGTCTGAGGCTTTCCAACTGCCTTGTGGAGATGATCATGAGCGAAAACAGTGTTTCAGACATGTCGGATCTCTCCGAGGGGGATGCGAAGTCGCTGGTGGGGCAGACCATTGCCAGCGTCCAGGCAACGGAGTATGGGCTGACACTGACCTTCGCCAGTGGCGCGGTGCTGACCGTTGAAGGGCAGACCTACGGCGACTGCGCCTTGTCGGTGAATTTCGCTGCATCGCCAGAAGACAAGGGCATCTAACGCAAACATTTCCGGGCGTAGTCAGACATGCGCCCCGCCATTCAACATTCTCGAACGAAATCAGGGCTCCCAAGACATGGACTTTCGTATCACCACGGCGCCAGCGCTACTGGCTGCCATGCTGCTTTTCACACCGACCTTCGCGGGCGCCGCCACGCTGGAGGAGCAGGCCAAAAGCCTTGAGCGCTCGGTCAAGACCGTCGAGCAGCGGCGCAAGGAAGCACTGGCTGACCTCAACACCCATGTGCTGAAAGCCTACCGTGACGCCATCCAGATCACGTCTGTGAACACGGATGTCGCGGAGGTGTTTGATCGAACTGTACGGGTGCGGGTGGTGGTCACCTATGCCGTGGATTTTGAACGCGCCAGGCAGGTGAGAAGCACCCTCAGCCAGTACTTCACGACCAACACCGACAAGGAGGTCGGGGTGGAGCCGTACGGCATGATCTACACCAACTTCGACGACTGCGTTGGCGAGTTCTGCGCGGTGAAGAAGGAAACCACGCGTTTCCTGAAGAACTCGGGGGTTGGCATCAACGTCTCCTTTCTCGGCGACTGGGAAACGGGCCTTCTGATGAACGGGAGTGGGCGCTACGAGCTCAAGCCCGGAAAATTCACCTTCCTGATCGATGTACCGAAGTACAAGATCAAGGGTGACCCGAAGCCGGTGGTGAGAGGACAGATCTACGATGTACATTATTGCGATGGTAATGGCGCCTGCGATGGCGTGACCTTCTCCCAGCGATAATTCTAGGTGTGCAGGTAGGCCAGGGTGGTGGGTGTGACGTCCTGGCCAGTATTTTAAGTAGAGGGTGATATTTTTCGCCCTCACTCAATTGGGTGGTATTGAAAATGTCGGATAATCAGAAAATTGATGTTTTTCAGGTGGAAATGGGCCGTGGAGTAAGTGCTGGCATCCAGGATGCAGCGGCCACACCCCATCCGAATGATGGCTGTTGCGGTCGCTGCTCGGGAAAAACAGCGGTGGGCAGCGAGCAATCGGAACCACGCAAAACCTGTGCATCCAGGGGCCATGACCATGCCTAAAAAACTGGTTGCAGGGCTGTGTTTCGCTGTCACTGCCGGAATGCTGGGTTTCACGTGGATGGATACCGCGCCCTACCGAAAGGCCATGGCCGAAGTCCCCCAGGCCATGCCGCTGGCTGAAATTCAGAAAGGCTATGACGAAGCTTCACTGGAGGCTACCCGGTTCACGGGATGTACGGGCATCGGCGGGTTCGGCCTGCAGTACAGCGCAGAAGAAAAGGCCTGTTTGATCCAGGCGATGGATCAGACCACGGGCGTGATGGGAGCGATCATGTATGGCACCACCGCCTCGGCGTGGATTAGGCACCAACCGGCTGATGAGGAGGTGCGTGCGGCGGCTTTGCGATCGATCGAACGGGGTCGAGCGGCCATGGTAGCCACCAAGGCCTGGGCCTATGACGCGCCGCAAGCCTTGGCCAAGGCCCATGACCAATCCCTGTTGCTCAGGCTTGCTCACGGGCGTATGAATACCGGTAGCCGGTTCGTCGATGATGCACAGCGACTCGATACCCTGGAGTTTTCGCTATTGATGCCGGCAGTCAGTTACCGGCAAAGCCAGTGGCTGAAGGCTGAGTTTATCTCCAAATAACCAGGGGCAAAGGCCAGCCCTGCGGTAGGCTGCTCGACCTGGATTGGGCGGGCGCACCCGTCGAACCCAGGCGAGTGCTGCAGGTGCCTCAGCGCGGCGTGTCGTCAGCGCCCACAGCTTGTCGGATGTCCTGGAGGACACAGCGCCCCAGCAGTGTCTGGAGGCTGTGCACGATGTTCTTGCCCGCCGCCTCGCCATCCCCATCAAAGGGCGTCAGGAGCAGGTTGTGCTCGATCAGGAAGTTCTGCACCGGCTCCAAGGCATGCCAGTTGTTCCAGGCGATCTTGTCTGCATCCTCTAGCTCGGCCAGACGCGCCAGCAGGCGATTGACCGTAGGCCCATCAAACAACGGCTCCAGGGGGCCCACACGGGTGTAATGGCCAGGCTCAGGGTGGAACTGATCTGACTCTGTGTATTCATGAAACGTCTTGCCCTGACGGCTGACCAGGGCCCGCCAGGCGCTGGGGGTAGGTTGCGCCAGGGCGGGAGCGTCCGCACGCCCGTTCCACGCCTCCAGCAAGTCATCATATGCCTCTGATTTGGCCTTGAAGTACGAGCCGCACGCCAGGCACTGGCAAAACGGCCCAATGTTCATTTGCAGGCCCTGGTCGATGTAGACCTGGAAGCGCACCTGCTCCTGATCCGTATTGCCACAGCTTTTGCACGGCTGCAGATTGGGTTGCATGGAATTCTCCAAAAAGGATGTGATCAGCCAATTATTGCGAAAATCGTTTTTGGGTACAAAAAACCCCGGCTCTGCCGGGGCTCTTTGAGGGCCTGGAAATCAGTAGGGCGCGTATTGGCGCTCGATCTCGCGCTGGGCGCGGATGTACTGGAACTCGGTCAGGGTCTTGTCTTCGTACTTCTTGTCGTTTTCGACCAGTTTCTGGTCTTTCAGGAATTGGGCATGGGTGCGGGTTGCGTAGTAGTTGCGGGCCTGGGCAGCATTGTGGGTGTCAAAGGGCATCCACAGAGGCCCCAGGAAGGGGTAGAGGGGCAGGGTCGTAAAGGCTAAAACATAGTTCCCCGAATAGAAATAGCCGACCATTGGGAGTATGCCCAGCCCTGCGGCCAGGGCTTCGTTGCGTTCGTTCACCTTCAGACCCTTGGCCTCGTAGGTCGCCAGCTCTTGTTTCTGGCCTTCGATCAGCGAGGTGGTGCAGCCTTGCAGGGCAGTTGCGAGAACCAGCAGCGACAGTGCTTTTTTCAACATGGGAACCCCCGGACGTCAATGAGGGCCTCAGATTATTGGTATATTGCCAAATCGTCAATACTCGCAAAAAGGAGTACTGATAGTTTTTTCATGCTTTTCCTGGTGTCAGTCTGGTTTTCCGGTTGCAGGCTTCACACCAGATCCCTTTCCTTGGGCGAGGCTTGGGGTCGATACGAACAGGGCTGATTGGCACAGCCTCAGCCTCCGTCATTCGGGTGAAGACCTTGAGGAAGATGCGATGGTTGGTTGGCACAAAAGAATGCCATTGTCGGTCGATTTCTGTATCATAATCTCAGCAATAAAAATATTTAGGGCCTGAGATGAAAAATGGTATCTATCCGCCTCCGCCCCAGCGTGGAGTCACTCTTCTTGAGATGATTCTTGTCATGGCGCTGCTGGCGATCGCCACTCTGATGGGGTTAGAGAGTCACCAGGCCGAACTTGAGCAAGCCCAAGCGCGGGCCGTGGGACTTAAGCTCAGTCAATACAACAATGCTGTGCGCAGCCTGATTTCCAAGACACCAAGCTTGGCAGCAGGGCAAAAAATGGGTAGCGCCTGGCTGAAGAGCACGGAATGTGGTGGGCCTTTCACCAAAGGTAGTGAATTTCTTCCTTGTGATTTTCCCGCCGCCACGGTGGCAGATCCTATCAAGTATGGCCAGCTCAGCATCAATTCGACCATTGATGTTGCCGGTACCGGCAGCGACAAGCGCATTACAGTTACGACACTGAGCGCCCCATTTACTGTCATGGAATCTAATCGCAAGAAAGTGCGCTCCGATCTGTCGGGTTTGGCTGCGATTACTGCCGCCTCTGCGACCGAGAATGGCTATTCAGCGGGCTCCAGTTACAACTCAAACCCGGCTGATGGACGCATTACCATGGTGGCCAACAACAAGCCAGACAATGATGTGTGGCTGCGCACCGATGGTAGCAACAAGATGCATGCCAACTTGCAATTCGATAATGCCGATCCGCTGGGACGACAGATAGTCGGTGCGTCCAGGATTCAGAACCTTGCTGGCCAAATGCTGTACCTAGGCGCCGCGTCTGGTATCGCCGCTGTCTGGAATAGCGGTGTGGTGGTCGATGCCAATACCGAGATCATTGGTGATGTATTGATGAGGCGGACGTTGAATGTGCTGTCCAATGCATCGGTGTCGGGTTCTGCGACGGTCGGCGGCAATGTTGCCGCAAGCGGTAACGTCACAGCTGCAGCCAACGTGATAGCGGGTGGCAGTGTGGGCGCCAGCTCCAACGTCACTGCGGGAGCTGCTGTGATGGGGCAGTTGTTCTACGATTCCAACAACACTGCGTTCTACCTTGACCCCGACAAGTATAGCAATCTGGCTAATCTGCAAACCCAGTCACTCTACAACACGGGGGCGATGACGTCGTTAGGCCGCATTACCGCCAACGAATACGTGGATCTCAATGGCATCGCCTATGTTGGCCAGCTCTGCCCTAAGCGTGGCCTGATCGCGAGCGATGCCAATGGCAAGACCTTGTCGTGCCAAGACGGTGTGTGGAAAGCCGGTGGTGGTGGCTCCAAGGTGCTGACAGGGTTTGTGACTAATGGCCAGCAGATCCCAATCCCTGAAGGCGCCGACCCCTCGTCGTGCACCTGGTCATCGGCGAGTGCAACCAACGCCCACCCAGGCTCACGCCCAGACTACGCTGGAGGCAACTACTCAATCGTGGGCGCGGACAGAATCGTGACGTGCGGGTTCAAGGACAAAGGGGCGGTCATTGCGGGCGGCTACTGCAGCTTTGTCATCTCGTGCGAAGGTTGATGGAGGGATTGTAAGTCCCTGGGGTAATACCTAGAAGGCAGTGTCGACATCAGGCGTGGCCCTGTAGCGCACCCATAAGAAGAAGCTGGCCAGCATTCGCGCTGATAACCGGCTTTTCGAAATTCCGGCCAGAAGCCCATGACAAATCAAAACATTCTGCTCCTAGAGGCCGGGGGGGGTATCCGCTTCGTAGCCCTCAGTAAGAGGTCGAGCAACCGGTTACCGGCTAGTCACTCAGCGTTTCGGGCGATTTTACACAGGGGCTGGAGTGTGTCACATTCCTGGGTGGTGGCAGCATGCCGTCCACTTTATTGTCCAGGTAGAAAGGAGCTCAAAGTGCGTGACACCATCGAGCCTGTTGATCCTGGTGGAGTATCAGGCAATCAGGGCCAAACCGGGGTAGCTGGAAGTGTGAGAAGCCTGAAGCGGACGAACCAGCCGCCTCAGATGATCGAAAATATTGGCCCCGACATCCTGGCGCTGGTTGCCAAGACAGAGCGAGCCATGGGTGATGTCCAGCAGGTGGGAGAGTGGCCCTTGAAGCCCAGGCTCATCGGTAAACTGTTTGCTGATCAGTCTCCCTCTGTGGCCCGACAAGTGGAGATGGCCCTCGGCAACCTCAGCAAACCATCGAGCATTCAATGCATCGTTGGATGGCTTCGCGTCATGGCGGAGCTGGCCAAGACCAGCAAAGCCAATCTTGAAGGGGTAGACCACCCTGGCGTGAGGGAGGTGCGTGACCTCAAGTTGTCCGGGATGGATTTGACAATCCCATCAACGTTCAACGCCAAGGAATTTGCTAGTTTGTCGGTACTGGGTGACGTGATGATCAATAGCGACGGGGGCTATTGCCTTTGGTGGCTTGGCATGAGCATCACAGGTCGCGTAGCCGAGGATTTCTGTGTGCCCAGAACGCTGTATGACATCGAGGGGCCGAATGCCACGGTAACAGAGCGCATCACGTGTCTGGACTGGACGGTGCTAGTTCGATGGGGCCGTGTCGCTTGCAGGGGGCGTGATGAAAAAACCGCGCCCTTCTATTGCTATACTTTGCGTGCACAATCGCAGTGAAAATGCGTTAATGATGGGCAAAAAAATACCCTCAACGGCGAGGGCGGCAGGCGATTTGCTTTCTAGTTATTGTGTGAAAAGTATACCAAGGTTTTTTGATGTTGCAATACATGGATAACCCGAATTTCCGGTGTGACAGGCATGAAAAAGCCGGGGTATCCCGGCTGATCTCAGCGCTCAACGACTGGTAGGGCTGTCCCCGCAAGCAATCAGAGCGCGTGATTGGCGGCGGGCTTGCTGATCTGCGCCCACATGATCCACAGTGGAATCCAGCCGACCACAGGCACGAAGTACAGCAGGGTCAGCAGCGCATGGAAGCCAGCATCACGCAGGCGGCGCGCCGAGATCGACAGCACTGGCAGCAGTGCCAAGGCCAGGTAGATGGCTTCCAGGCGCTTGTTGAGGACGAAGAACACGATTGCGATCACGGCATGGATGGCGTAGAACTCCCAAAATGCTTTGCGATCGGTCTTGCCCGTGAAGTCCAGCAGGTTCTTGTAGGCGTTGATGTAAGACTGAAACATGTCTCTGTCCCTCAATGAGTGTGTGGCGCGAATTATAAGCATATTGTGCTGGACTGACAATTGCCCAGCAATATTCTTCAAAACCGTATTTCAGCAATTCGTTGCGCGAGGAGCGGATCGTCAATCTCCAGCTCCAGGGTGAATGCATCGGTGCTGATTTCAAGCAGCCGTGGGCCCAGGGAGGCATCTACCACTGTGCCGTTGGCTGCCGACCATGAAATCACCAAGTTGCCGTTGTGTTCAAGGAAGACTGCAAGATCCTGCCCCGGCAGAGGCAAGGTCTGGCTCAGTGTCGCCAGGCTTTCCAGTGACTGGGGGTTCATGGGCAGGGCGTCGCGGCCATCCCAGCCAGCCTCAGCCGCGCTCAACCGCTGCAGACGATCGCCAACCCGATCCCCTAGCTGGTGGCGCAAGATGGCAATCTGGTGGTCGATGACTGATTGGCTCATGCTGGGCCATCCAGGCCTTCAGGCTCGTTTCGCAGGCTGACGGTTTGCAAGTAGCGGGGCGGCACCACATCGGTCAACCAGACGTTGTTCTCGCTCAGGTAGAATGCGTGACCCTCGGCGAGCATGGCCTTGCAGTCTACACTGAGCAGCACTGTCTTGCCTTTGCGGCGCTGGGCAACACGCTGGGCGGTTTCGACATCCGCCGACAAGTGCACGTGCTGGCGGGAGCGGGGATAAAGTCCCTGCGTCATGATCGCGGGGATGAAGCCCTCGATGGTGCCGTGAAAGAGCCTTGCGGGCGGGGTGGCAGCCTTGAGCTGCAGATCCACGTCAATGGAATGCCCCTGCAGCGCCCGGATGTGCTGACCGTCTGGGGAAATGGCGTAGCGGCCCTTGTCGTTCTGCGCCACCACCTGATTGATCTTCTCGCGGGACACGTCACCCAGGTTGGCGGGAGCGTGCGCCACGATGTAGTCGATGCTGCCCCAGCCCTGTTTATCGACATCCAGCTGTATCAGCTGAGGCTCGTGCCGAAGGATCAGGGCAAGAAACCGACTGAGGTTCTTGAATTCGCGTTCTGTCATGCTGGTCATTGATTGTTTCCATATCTGAATGCTGAGGCTCCTGGCCACTCCACTGAAGGTACCACCGTGACGATTTTCGGGTCAATTCGCTTCTTGGCGCAGATCAGAAGCTGTTTTTTTGCCGTCAAATGCCCCCGCGCTTTTGTTTTTAGGAATGCTGTTTGTCTTTTTCCAAGCTTTTGCACTGGCTCTGCCGTTGAGGGTGAACTTGTGCTGTGCGGTTTCGCTGTCGGTGAAAGGCCGATGCCATGGCGCATGGGGCTGAGCCTGGGTACGCGGTGCGTACTGCTACGGTGATACGGGGAAGCTCAGGCTGGCGGGCATGGTCTTCTACAGCGCGCAGGTGCCGGCAGAACAGGGCGTCAGGAGCAGGGCACCAGGGCAGAGCAAAAGCGCTGGGGGAAAAACGGACGGTCGTGTTTGGGGGTTGTAGGGGATGGGCGTGTCCTGAAGCGGCTCAAGCGAAGCCGCCAACCGCTCTCGCTCAAACCTTCGGCCAGTGTCGGACAACAAGCCTTAGCCGGTAAACATTCGCTTGAACTTCGCCGTCATCTGGGCCTGGGTCATGCGAGGGAATAGCTCCTCTCGGGCAGCGTCGCCGTACTCAAGGGTCAGGACGGCTTCAACGACCGTGTCGATCAAGTCCTTGAGTTTCTCGGCGCTGAAATGCGCATCGTCAATGTCAGGCGCCTTGCCAAGGATGCGTCGCAGTGTCTGCCTGTCGTCCTGCAAGCTTTTGAGTTGCGCTTCGGCAGCGCTGATCTTGAGCGTCAAGCCAAGGTCAGTATCAAGCATGCGCAAGACGTCAGGGGCGCGATAGGTGGGAGGCAATGACCACCACTCAAGTTGCTCAAACAACTCGCCCAACTTGGCCGACAGCAGCATAACCTCCAGGGGGGTGTGCTGGGCGGGATCAGGCTCTCGCAACAGCTGAATGTCGCGCTTCACCAGTGCCATGAGGTTGGCCAGGTGGGCGATATGATTCTGGAGCGCGGCGAGGTGTTCAGCCATTTCCTCAGGCCTCATCCCGGACAACCTGTCGTACATGTCGTTGGACGTCATGAGCGATGCCTTCTTAGTCGTCATCCGGGTCGTTGGCGCGCACCCTGTCATAAGCGGCTTTGGGATTGTCGCTTGCCAGCTGGGCCAGCTCAGGGGAGAGGGCCTTAAGTGCATTCCAGGCGACAGCGCGGTTCTTGTGCTCGATATTGAAATACTGAATTTCCGTCAAGTACCGCAGCGCTTCCTGCAAGCGTTCGTCGGTCAATGCCGGGATCTCAGCCCTGGGCACATAGGCGACACCGTCGATTAGGACTTCCATGGTCACACCCCTTCCCCAGAGGCGGACAGGGTTGAAATCAGGTGGCCGGTTTTCGTGCGCCACTCACGCCCATACCTGAAGTACTGCTTCATCAGCCAATGCTGAACGGCGACACGCTGTTCCACACCCTGGTCAGGCAGACCCACGCCAACGCTGAGCAGCTTGGCGCCCTGCTCGGCAATATCGGTATCGTTCAGGGCCAGGATCTTTTTGAGGTCGGCTGTCAGGGGCAGCTCGGGTACGCCGCCTGGAACAAACCCTGTATCAATGGGTGAGCCGCAAGCTGGGCAGAATTTGTAAAGGGTTTTGAACCCGATGTGGGGAAGGGCGTGGCGTTTTGTCGCCTCGTTCCACAACTCGATCATCCCCTCGAACTTCAGTGCCTCCACCGCCCAGTCGCGAACCATAACCTCCTTGCTGCCAATGTGGCCAGCCAGGCACATGCCTTCAGGGCAAGGTGTGGTAGGTGCCGCAGGTTTGGGGTTCTTACGGGTGACTGACATGGGAGACTCCTGTGGCTCAATTGCGTCAGGCATCGGCGAAACGTGGCGCTGGCCGATACGACCAGGTGCTGCGCTGGTTGCGACAGGTCATAGGCCTATAGCGCCAGCGATTAGGCCGTGAGTATAGAGATACAGGCTGGACACCGTCAATTTGTCGCTAACGCCCGATAGGGCGTTAGCAGGTAATCCCGCATTTTGGGCAATTGCAAGCAATCCCGTGAATGCAGGGGCCGTGGGCGCTTCGCCCGGTGCCATGGCAGCGCGGACATTGATCATGCAGGCAGGGCCTGAATGGAGGGTTGTTTGCCTCAAGCGATTCCAGGTGCTTGCGCTGGCGCTCACGCAAGTCACGCTCATACGTGGCGCGGTCGATCTCGGACATTTGGCAGCCTATTGGTCGGATTGATGGGGGAACAGAACAAGTAAACCAGGTTTCGGCGCATAGGAGTCTACCGCGACGAAATAGCCTTTTCCGTCGTCGGCATTGTACTCCATCAGCATGAAATCGGAGTCGTGGCGTACCAGCAATTGA
This sequence comes from Pseudomonas sp. S1(2024), assembly GCF_046557535.1. Taxonomy (NCBI): domain Bacteria; kingdom Pseudomonadati; phylum Pseudomonadota; class Gammaproteobacteria; order Pseudomonadales; family Pseudomonadaceae; genus Pseudomonas; species Pseudomonas sp. S1(2024). The sequence continues at coordinate 447,385 of NZ_JBKGFP010000001.1, read as the reverse complement.
CTGAGTTCAGCCCAGGAGGGGCGAATACTTCCCTGAATTTCGAACCAGGCGGTGTCAGAGCCGGCGCCGGGGAAGAGGTGGCTGGGCAGGTTGTCGTCACTCGGCGGCGTGCAGGGGCCAATCATCAGCGAAAATTCGCCAGAATGAGGCTGCGGTTGCTCCGCTGTGTCGATACCATTGCCAATTTTACTGGAAACCATCATTAACCCACTGTTTTTATTGTACTTATTGGAAAGGTTGCGGGATATAAGGTGTCTCCTGTTGCACATTAACCCGGTTAAGGTGCCGCCAGGTGCGTTTTAACTCGCCAATGACTTTCATTTGCCCGGCACCATTTGCGAACCCTGCGTTGCGGGTTAGCGATCGCATTCGGCTTGCTCTAGCGAGCGGACTGCGCTGGCAAAGGGACGCTGGGGTAGGTTCGCCCCTGTGTAAACACCTTTCTCGGAATGACCATGGGCCGTGCGCAGAATCCCGGCCATCCCACCCTGGAGAACCTCATCGGTGTCCAGCGACATCAGGTCGCTGCTGATCGTCCCGAAAGCCAGCAGGTCGGGGGTGTTCTCGTCCAGTTCTTTGCGGTGCGCTTCAAACAGCGCCAGATCTTGACGGAAGCAGTAGAGGTACACCGAGCCGAACTCCGGATCCGATTCGAGCAAGGTGTGCTCAAACACCGACCAGTACTCGGGATCACCCTTCAGGGCAAAGATGTCGCCGATCAACCGGGTCTTGTCATAGCCTGCCTGATCCCTTTGCTGGGGATTCATGTACAAGGCGGCATGACGCTCCGCCAGGTGATTGAGGACGGTGCCAGGGGGCTGATCAGTTGGGGCGATTTCGGGCGCTCCCAGGTGGATGCTGCGAAAACGCTTGAGGTCTTGATGGAAGCTGTGGGGGCTGACCTCACGTTGCATCAGGGCCTGAATGAACGCAGTTTTGTAGGGCGGATGACCCAGCCCCAGGATAATCCGCGACCACATCTGCTGCGTGTTCCGGGTGCTTTCACAGGGGCTGTTGGCCACGTATAAGGCCGCATCGCCTTCAGCGACTTGTTCAATCGTCTGGCATTCGAAATGGAGTGGATCCGAGCTGATCAGCGCGTGAAGCTGATCTGTCAGGCGCTCCTGATAACGGGCACGGAACTCCCCATAGCTGGTAACGCCATGTTGCTTGTCGACCCTGTGCAGGGTTTGGTCAAATGCCTGCCGGTAGTCCGGGTGCATTTCGTAGTTCTGGTAGAGCGACAGAACCTGCGCTGAATGATCAGCGAATCGTGGTTTCAAAAACATTTTTGCGAAAAGACTCGCGTGCAGCTCGGCGCGGTGCGCCAGGGAGCTTGGGGTAAGAGAATGTGCAGACATGATCTATCCGAAAAGACGAGTTGATCTATTTTCTAGGATAGGGGGCTGGGTGTACAGGGCTGCATCGATTAATTGCTATATTGACAGAATGGCTATGCATGGTCAAGATTCATGCTACATTCAAGTAGTGATTTCTCAGATGACCTTGCTGGGTGTCAAGCTTGGCGCGGATCGGCCAGGCTTTGGATGACCCTGCTGTTCAATACTGGAGGTGGTTTATGGATCGCTATCAAAACCTTTGTGAGTGCGTACAGCTCCAGCTGACACCTGAGGACGAACTGCGCCTCAGAACCGCACATATCAGTGTATATGAGGCTTTCGCTCGCGAGGTGGTCAACAAAGGCCTGCGTCCGCTGGTGATTGACCCAGATTGTTGCGCATGCGGCGGATCAGGCTGTGTTGAGGAGCGGCATGCTGCTTAAGGCGACGGTTTGATGCCCCATATGCAATAGCTTATATTGGCATCAGGATTACGCTTATGTTGGTTATTGAACATGAATTTGTCTGATCTAGATGCCCCGGCTGAAAATTCTCATGTCGGCGCTATGGTGGGCCTCACACTGCTCTCGTCGATGGCGCGTGGCAATGTCGATGACATCACCCAGGCCTTGATCGGCACCAGGGACTACCACCTGCGCTGCGCGCTCTACTTTGTCCTGAAGGGCGAGCGATTGCCCGAGTCTGTCCGCGACCTCATGGATGCCGAGGTGACGGTGGAGCTTGCGCGGGTGAAAGACCAGTACCGCGCTGCTTGTCTGCATGCCCTGAACCTGGTGCAGCACCAGGAGGCGAGGCAGCAACATACGGCTGACCAGCGGCGCTTTGATCAGGCCGCCGTCAAATTTCGCGCCATGAATGCGCCAGCGCCAGAGGGCACGGTGGATGAGCTGGCCAAAAGACACGGGGTGTCGAAGAGCCATGTCCGCCTGCTCAAGCGTGAGAACCGCCTGCATGAGTTGACCGGGGCAGCCTCGCAATAGCGTGCACGCGAGCAGGTTCCCGCACTGCATGAACCCGCAGGCCTGTGTGGTGCCGAGAGGTTGATTGCCCAGATAGGGCGGCTCTGCCCATAATAGGGCAATGGAGGGCCTCATCATGGCAACTAGGCAAGCAGCGATCATTTCAAACGATCACCGACTCAGGGCTAAGAAGCCGTATGTGCTTCGCTTCTATCAGCATTTCAGCCGGGCAGGTGACGATCAAATCCTGAAGGATCAAACCTTTTGGACGGAGGTCATGTTTGCCAGTCGAGAGATGCTCGACAAGGCAATGGACAAGCCTGACAGCCTCATAGAGGGCTGTCGCCAGGAACTGATTGCCTACGCCGCCGACATGCATCACCGGGGGTATGAGGTTCAGGATCTGGTGGTCAGTTTTGATGGCGTTCACGGGTTCGAGGTCGAAGCCCTGGATGCACGCCATGTCAGGATGGCTTTGCGCAAGCATGACAGCCTTGCGCTCGATCGAAAGGCTGGCAAGGTCGAGCAGCACTTGAAAAAGGCCTGGAAGGTCAGCCAGGATGCGCAATTCGGACAAGCCCTTGAGGTTTCGTTTGAGGCCTGCATGCAGAACCTTCGCCCGCGCACGGAGCACCTGAAAAATCTCCTGTGGCTCGATGAATCCAAAATCGTCAAGGAGTTCTTGCGTGTAGCCCCCATCTGGTCACAGCATGAGAAAGGCTACGGGCGCATTGAGGAGTTTTTCGGCGCGCTGCTCAAGGATGGGAAATTCGGTGCACATCGGCAATGCCTTGGCATCTGGGGCGAGCAGATTCATGCCAAGCCTGCGCGATTCTCGAAAAGCTATGACATCAATGAGCTGACGTTGAGTCCTGGGGAAATCATTCCCAATCCGCAAGTGACCGCCGCAGACAAGCCGTCTTTGCTCAACACCTACCTGGCGTTGGATCCTTGCGCATGCCTGGCAGAAGGCAGCAACCTGCTTTCCGATGCTTGGCGAGCATCGCTCCAGGACGAATCCCTGCGCAGCGCCACCGTGGTGGCACTCATGTCGGGGTACATGAGGTTTCAGACCACTATTGCCAGGCGTAGTCGCGGCCAGGATGCGGAGAACGCAGCCCCCGGCCCCATGAAATCTGCCAAGGTGTTCTTCGACCTGGTGGCAGCATCAGCAGGGATGGATTTCAGCGCACTTCTGGATGAGATTCCGGATTTTGGCACCGAGCCCTCTGAGCCTGTTCGGCGCTACTATGCCAACGAAATTGCCCTTGCTGGATCATATGGCCGCCTTGGCCTGACGATTCCTAGCGCCATCTCAACGATCACGCCAGTCTGCTACTGCGAGGAGATGCTAAGCCTGGCGCTCAAGGCCCGGTTGCTTGCCACCCCTTCGCATATCGCCTATGCGACAACCAAGTACCCGAGAGACCAGGACGAGGCCTATTTTGGCAAAGTTATCACCAACCCGCACACGAGCCTTGCCCAGGTTGTGGGGGTGGTTGACCCTAACTACATGCACAAGTCGAACTTCAGGCAGTTGGAGCAGGTGGATTTTGGGCAGGCGTACGTGGCACAAATCCCAGACAAGACGCGTCAGGAACTGATTGCCAAGGGAATGATCCCCCTTTCGCTGTTGACCCATGAAGCTGACATTGCGATGGTGCTTGAGGTGGATTTGGGGCTCTAGCGGGCGGGTGCTGGCTACCGGTGGTTTCTGTGGATTGATGAGTGGCTTGGCTTGCCAAGCACCTTCGATCATCATAGACTTTTGGTACGATTTACGTATTTATTGAGTATTAGGTGTCGCATGGACTCCCCCCGCAGCCCAAACACGGACAAACCATCGCTTATCTCCCTCATTCTCACGGATGCAGCACTCGTGCTGTTTGCCTTCTGTGCAGCCTCTTTTGCCGCCTGGCAAATCGATGCCTGGCAGAATCCGCAAGAGAATGCGCCCCATAAAATCGATTCAAGCCAGTCGAGTGATCAAAGAGTGTATTCGCAGCTTAAGGGCTCTGAGCAAACCCTAGGAATGCAAAACCGAGCATTCAACGATGATCATGCATCGGCTGGATCAGTGCTGATCGTTCAATCAAAAGACAGTCAATAGGGGCTCATGCACGATGCCGAAGACTAAAGCAAATTCCGTCAAATCGATTATTTTCCTGGTTGTGCTCACCATTTTTCTCACGTTTTTCATGCTGGCGATCGCCAACGTGAGGGACAGGGATCGGATTGTGAAGCGTGAGGCCATGGAGGTGCTTAGCATTTATCAGAAAGACCCTCAGATCCACGACCCGAAGGCGATCGAGGCGTATCACAACAAGGGCTATGGGTATGCCACAGCCCTGCTGATCAAGCGGGCTGAGCGGAAGAGTGACTTCCAGGAGCGAGATCGCCTGCTATCCGAGGCTGTCAGTCTTTTTTCCAACATCGAGCTTGCGGAACTTCTGGTTGCGCATCGTGAGTCATTCGACCCACAGAAGCGTGCAGAACTGCTGATTCAAGCTGCGAAGCTACCGCCCGGCCCTGAGGCTGACCGGTTGTTGAAGCGCGCCACCACGACCCTGCCTGAGGATGTGCAGGCGGCAATGCTGATGTGCTCGAAGTTGTTATCAAGCCGTTACGACACTGGGTATGAGACGCTCGATAAAACTCGTTTCACCTGGGATTACATCTGGCAGACGCGCTCCTGTCGAAACTGAGTTCTGAAGCACATCAAATCCGCCCTCGTGGCGGATTTTTCGTTGGTAGACCGCAATTGCCAAATTGTCAATTATTTTTCGTTGCATTAATCAATATATTGATTTATCGTTTCTCAACTGGTTTGACAGGCGCGAAATCTGCGTTAGACAAACGGGTCAAAATAATAAAAAGTCCCAGGAGGACACATGATTGAGAAAGTGCGTGGTAAATTTGGTGTGCCTGCAAAACTGGGTCTTGCCGCATTTATCGCTTTATCGTCATATTGGGTCACTTTTCACGAAGTCCTCTATTACAACGAAGCAGGCTACCAAGCCCACATCCGCACCAAGTTCGGCACTGAGAAGGTTGCTGACACCCTCGGATACACCACCAAGTGGTTTGGCAATGTAACGGCCTGGCCACGCCAGATGACGGCCCAATCCGTATCCGATCCAAACCTCTTGAAATCGGGTGGCGACATGGACGGTTTTGGCGCCTCGATGATCACCTCTTTCCCGGTGACGTTCCTTGGCGGTGTGACCGCTTCGGTTGACTCCAACGTGCGCATCATTCTGCCCACGGGTGATCAGTTCCTGCAGATCGCCCGCGATTATCGCAACCCAGAAAACTTCATTAGTCAGGCATTGACTCCAGCGCTGAAAAATACCTTACAGTCGACCGCGCAGATGATGACGGCTGATGACTACTACTCGGGTGCCCGCTCGGAATTCGCTGCGAATTTCCGCGACCAGATTTCCGATGGCATCTACCTGGTCAAGCGCACCGAGGTGCACACCCCGAACAACACCCCGAAAAAGACTGCAATCCTGCAGCTGGGTACCGATCAGGGTGAGTTTGGCGACAACACCACCACGCGCTTTGTGACTGAGAAGGTGCTGGGCAAGAATGGCCTGCCAGTTCGCCTGGAGCAGCAGTTCCGCAAGCTGGGTGTCCAGGTGGCCGAAGCCAACATCCTGAACCTGACGCCGAATGCCAACTTCATGGAGCGCATGAAGCGTCTCCAGCAGTCCCAGGCTGACCGCATGCTGGCGCGCCAGGATCGTGCCAAAGAAGAAGAGCAAAAGACCCTGGTAACTGCACGCGGTGAGCGTGAGGTGGAAGAGAACCGTCAGAACTCACTCAAGGCGCAGGTGCAGCAGACCACCGAGGCAGAGACCGCTCGCCAGCTGACCATCATCAATGCGCAGCGTGAGAAAGAGCGCGCTGAGATTGAAAAGCAGACTGCCGAGGTGACTTACGCCAAAGCCCAGGTCGAAGCCAAAACCATCAAGGAGCTGGCAGACGCCCACGCCTATGAAAAGAAGGCAGCCATTCTGGCGGACGGTGCGCTGGCGCAGAAGCTGGAAGCCTTCGTGCAGGTTAACAAGAGCTGGGCTGATGCAGCATCGCGGGCTCAGGTGCCGGGCATCATGATGGGCGGTGGCGCTTCTGGGAATGCTGGTGCTCGCCAAGGGGAGTTCAACGACTACCTGAACATCCTGGCCACCAAGGCAGCGAAGGATCTTCAGTTGGACATGTCGGTTAAGCAGTAACGCGTGTGTTCATGAAAGCCTGCTGACTTCAGCGGGCTTTTTTGTGGTTGGCTTTCACAATATAGGACTAAAGGGTTACCATAAGGGTCTATCAACCCACTCGGGCGGATGTGTGCTGATGCCGCCAAGATGTCGAGAGAAATATGGCCAATACTGCGCTGCGCAACGCTTTCCCTGCGAGCCCTGAAGATCAACAGGCTCCCATCATCAACAACGTGCAGCAGGGAGGTAATCCCTTGTGCAGCCAGGAGTCAGAGGCTCATTCAGGCCTGGGGATCGCGCTTGATCACACCAAAGCCCTGCGTGTTTCCAGGCAGCTTAAGCGTAGGCGGTAACAAAGGCGTTCCATCAGTTTCTGGAAAATGATTTTAGAAAAAATTGATGCCGCGTTGGCGTTACTGATTCTTTATGGGGTGACATTGATGAGCTTTCTAAAATCAGCGATTGGGTCAGCATTCAAGATTTTGATCGCATCTGCGATAGTGTTGATCCTGTTCATTATTGGTGCAAGGCTTGCAATCAGCTACATGATTCATGAGGCCAAGCAGCGCTGGAACGATGCAGCTGCATTTACTCACCTGTATGGCAAGAAAGCGGGGGATCCTACACTGGATGCCCTGATGGCCAGGCACCTGGCCGGTGACACGGCGGCCACCCAGACGCTGATGAATAAGGCGTTGGCCGAAGGTCGTATGACCCAGCGCATGACCTTGTTTTGGGAAGCTGTTGAGCGCGCCCCCGATCCACAGCTGTATGATTTGCTGGCAAAGCACCAAAAGTGGTTCCACGAGCCTGATCCGCTCGCGCTGATGGAGCCGTCTGCAAAGAAGGCCTTTTTGAAGACCCTGGGCGTCGTGAAGGCAGCGGCCCTTCCGACCATTGCGCCGGCTGTTCGCGACTCGCTGAGCGCGTGTTATGAGCGCTTTGAAGCCAGGTATGGGAGTGCTGCTGGTGGTTTTCTGCGCGCCTATGATAACTACAGATCCAAGCGCAGCTGTGCAATCGAACTACATGCCGGAAGGAGTGAATAGATGGACAGCCATTAAGAGGCGGCAAAGTTGGCACCCGATGGCCTGCGTGGTTTCGCACGAATACTGCTTGAGATGCGGTTTCGGCCAGGCCCATGAATTGGTTTGAGCAGCACCGAGAGCTCATCTATCGGCTGGCTGATGCTATGCGTAACGTGCCCCAGGCGCTTGAGGTCATTGCTGCGAATAAGGGGCATAACAAGTGGGCGATTGAAGAGCCCAAGCAGATCCCTGAGATTTCAGAAAAAAATATTATTTAAAACCAGAGAAGACAGGTTTGCCACAATGTCAAAATATCTTGAGTTCCAGAAAGCAGAAGCTGCCATGAAAGAAGCAGCGGCTCACCTCGAAAAATACAAGGAAGATCCGCAGGTTCAGCGCTTGGTCGAATTCAAAAAAATGGCTGAGGCGTTGGTCGAAGAGTACGGCGTTACCAAGGCCGACTTGCTGGCTGTGATGGGTGCGGCCCCAGTTGAGCCTGAGGTACGCGAAAGAAAGCAGATCCATCGCGTGATGCGCCGCTGGACGAACCCAGAGACTGGTGAAGTTTACGAGGCGAAAAACCCAGCTGGTAAAGCCAAGCTGTGGATCGAGCAATTCGGCGTCGATAACGTCAAGGTAGAGAACCTGGAGTAAACCCAGCACAAAAGAAAAATCGGCCTACGATTACATCTTGCCAGTATCCGCCTGGAGTCATTACTGGCAAAGAATCCAGGCACACCCTAAGGGGCGGCAGGTGGCTCAGTCGATGATGAGCGGCTTGATGTCATCCCAATCATCCGGGGAGGCATCGCCAAAGTGAAACGCCATACGCATCCCCACCGTGGGGGCGCCGCGCTTCATCAGGAGCGCCGACGCGCCTGCGCACATGCGCTCCTCCCCAGAAGGGGCGTAAGTGTAATCACCGTCTTCAGTCTCCAGCTCTTCGCCAGTTGCCGTCTTGTGGCAAGGGAAGGGGTGGTGATCGTTGCTCAATAGGTCGTCAATGATGCCCTGTAGACGACCTTCGCGCAGTTCGATAGCGCCTTTGAGGAGAAACGGACAATTGGCACAAGGCTTCTTGAGCTTGAAGTAGTCCCTGATTGACTGTACCTGTTTCATGCCTTCTATTCCTGAAAGTAGCCGCGTTCTCGAATGCCCTGGCGCAGTTTGTCATAAAACGCGGTGGCTTGCTCGTCACTGTCACCGTTGGCGGGCCACTGGGCGGTCGAGTCGTCGGTCAGCACCTGGGCAAAGCTGGTCAGCAAGTCTTCCCGTTCTAGGGTGTCGATGGCCCCAGATGCGCACGACTCGATGTGCTTGATGGTGTTGCGCAGTTTGCGTTGGGTGAGATTGGCCCGACATTCCAGCCAGAGAATTTGCGCCTGATCTTCTTCCAGTTCCACGCGCATGGCCCGTTTAGCCAGCTTCCGTACCGCATTTACGCCTGACATAAAAACTCCTTGAGTCAAGGTGAGCATTAGCCTAACCATGGCAAAGCATGAGTCAGACTATAATTACCATTATGGTAATTTGTCAATGCCATCACTAGAGCCCCAGGTCGATCTCAAGGCATTCTGCTATCAATTTTGGATGGTGCGCGACACATTTTGGCAAGTAAGGTGTTTTTAAGAGATCTGAGCGCACCCAGGCTTTGTGGCCTTCACGCTCCAGGAGATGCTGACAGACAGCAGTGATTTTATTTAAAGTGCACGCATGGATGCCTTGTGGGTCAGATTTTGTGTGCTTGAGAGACCCCTCTACGGCATGAATAATTTCGTTTGTCCGCCAACTGGCGGTGTCATCGACATTCAGGGCACTGATAATTTGATCTGCGGACACCACAGGGCTTTCCATCACCGCGCATAGCGCTCTACCCCATGCCCGACCGGCGTACGTATTGCGCTTCTCGCTGGTGGCTTTGGTGCGGAGGTGTTCGATCAAATCCTCATCTTTGGCAGGGTAGTTGGCGAGTCCAAGGGCCCGGACACGAACGAAGAACCGTGGGTCATCATGTTCATTGGCATGGTGCTGCACAAGTGTCCGCACACTCTGCTCCGGGAGCCCTTCCGCAAACGCCTCAATGGTTTCCAGGGGTAGGGAATGCTCTTTGTTATAACTGGTGAGTTTTCTGTGAATGGCTGCCAGTAGTTCGTGGTGCTCACGCAACAGATCCAGTACCTGTCGAGGCAATTCACGACTGAATGCCTTGGGCGGCCTATGGTATTCGCCATCTACATAGATGTTTTCTGGCTTCATGTATTCCCTCAGAAGCCAGATGATCGAGCGCTTTTCACACATGTTAACTATCTCATGGCGATCCCCGTGCGATAGCAACGCTTTAAGCGCAATGGTAAAGGCTTTTGGGAAGCCGTGAGCGCAGAAGTGGTCGGCGAGCACTACAAAACGGGACGGCACCATGAAATTTTTCTTTAGATGCTGAGTGAGCAGTTCCGAGTGGATTTCATCGGTGCTTTTTTTCGAATACATTTCGGATTGTGCAGGGGTCATGTGTTCGATGATTTCACTGAAAACCTCTGGCGCAATAACGCCAGAAAGCCTGCGCGCAATGAGTTGATCGAACTGAATGGCGCGATACATGTCCTCTGAGAGCTTCGTGGACACGTTGAGGTGGCCATGCTCTAACGCCTGGATCATGCAATCCCTGTACATAAAAAACGCGTCTCGCACCTCGGCTGGGTTGTTGTTCTCTATTGCCGATTTGATTGCGGTGATTACGGTGCCGCTGTAATGATGGCAGTCATTGAGGTTCATCAGTGGGCGTCTCATTCAGTGTGTCCAGGCATAGGTGCATTATAGGCACAGCAATACCCACATTGCCCAGCACCCAGCCGACCATGAAAGAGGGATATGAATATTGTATTACAATTGGTTTATAGATAGAATGACATTCTGTTTTCTAGTTTTTTGGATAGCGTATGTCGTCGTTACTGGATGCCGCATGCATGCTTTTGGCAGGGGCATTGGCTGGTGGTGTTTTGAATGTATTGGCTTGTATCCTTCCCCGGCGTATCAAGGAAAGTGCGCTCACTGAAGCCAAGGAGGTGCTGCACCTATCGGCGAACCAAGATGATGTGAACCGCGAACCCTGTATTTCCATCTGGCGGGTGTTTCGGGGAAACCCCTTTACGATTGCGATCTGCGCCAGTATAGCTTTTGGCATATGTCTGTCGCAGGGACTTAGTCTCTGGAGCGTGGCCTGCATTATATTTGGTTGGGTGGCCGTGCTGGTTTCTAAAATTGACCACAAGCATGGTTTGATTCCCGATGAAATTACACTCCCGCTGATTTGGGTTGGCCTGATGCTTGGTTATTTTGAGGTGATCACTGATATAGAATCCGCCCTATGGGGTGCGATAGCGGGTTACCTTTCATTATGGATTCTCTACAAGGCGCATCTCAAAATTACGGGGGTGGAAGGGATGGGTCATGGAGACTTCAAACTTTTGGCGTTGATGGGTAGTTGGGGTGGGTGGCAGATTTTACCACTGACTATATTTTATGCAAGCCTGCTTCTCTTTGCAGTAATGCTCCTGTATTTGAGTACCATTAGTCCAAAAGACTTCGATGCACGCGGAGGAGTCGCATTGGGGCCTTACTTGGCAATTGGAGGGTGGGTTTCGCTTCTTCAAGGTGGTGGAATCTAAGAACCCTGTTCAAAATGTGCATTAATAAATATGGAATTAATTAATGAAGAAGATAAAAGGAGTTACGCTCCTTGAGTTGATGCTTGTCGCAGGTATCATTGCCATTGGCACACTGATGTCGCTTTGGAATAAGCAGGCTGACCTCGAACAACAGCGAAGTCGTCAGGTCGGATTGATTTTGTCGCAGTATAACAACGCTGTGCGGAACTATCTGGCCAAGCATTCAGATACCCCATCTGGAATAAAAATTGGGTCTACATGGTTAAAGAACACAAGTTGTGGCGGCCCATTCGCCACCAATGCTGAATATCTACCATGTAGTTTCCCCGACGCCTCCACCGCAAGTCCCATTAAATTTGGTCAATTGAGTTTGACTACAGTGATCCAGGCTACGGGTACATCCCCGAATCGTAGGGTGTCTGCCACCACCACCACCACACCTTTCAAAATACTCAAGAATCGTGACTTGCAGGTCAGGTCGGATTTGTCGGGTATTGCAGCAATGACTGCTGCCGCTGGTAGTGGCATTAATTACGATCAGAGTGCTGCAGCCACCGCCGTTACTAGTGATGCAAGTTACAGCTCGAATCCTATAACGGCCCAGATCACTATGGTGGCCAGCAACAGTGCGGATAACGACATCTGGCTGCGGACTGACGGGGGGAATCAGATGCACGCTCCTTTGCGTTTCGATAGCGCTATCGATGGAAACCGGGAAATTATTGGCGTGAGCCGAATTCAGAACCTGAGCGCGCAGATCCTTCACCTTGGGTCACCTTCGGGGGTTGCAGCGGCTTCGGGCGCAGGTCTAATCGTCGATACAGATAGCGAGATCATCGGCAACCTCAGAATTAGAAAGGCACTAAAGGTTGACAATGGAGCTTCGGTAACTGGATCTGTTTCTGCCACGGCCAACGTGGTTGCGCAGCAGAATGTCGTTGCTGGGCAAGCGTCATCGGCACAGATTTTTTATGACGCCAACAACAGCAGTTATTACCTTGACCCTGACAAGGTATCAAATCTCAATTCATTGGCGGCAAATTACATTAGCTCAAAAGGACGCTTACGAACAGATGAGTACTTGGAGCTTGGAGGGGTTGCTACTCCTGGTAAAGGTTGCTCACCGAATGGATTGCTGGGAAGAACTCCGGATGGCAAACCCCTCTCTTGCGAATCAGGAACCTGGAGGCGTCTTGAGGGAGTTTTAGATGGGCCATATCAAGTTTCTGGCACCTACCTCGGAAACTGGAAGCTCTGCACTCTAAACTACACGAGTGGTAACTCAAAACAGGTATACTACGACGGATCACAATGGATATGGAAAGGCAGTGGCACACAACTGATATATTGCTATAAATGAAGAAGTGGTACGACCAGTGTCATATTCCTATTCATGGCTCGCTCATGCATAAGGATGGTGCTGTTCTCTTTTAGAGGCCAAGATCGACGCAGAGCATTGTTTCATGCAACATGGGAATGTCCAAGATGCTGTCCCGCTCCAGCCCATCTATGCTTAACAGTGCTTGCGGATAACCAGGAGGGATTCGGCTCATGGCGCAGACGGAAAGAATCAAGGCGCGAATCTTCTCGTTTTGCAGTTCGTTGCGCTGTGCAATTGCGATCGCCTTGCAGGTCTGAGCTAATGCTTCCATCCAAGGCTTGAAGATGCCAGCTAGATATTTCAGGAAGTCAGTAAATTGCGCCATATCTATGTGGTTGCTGCACAGGGCATAAACCGCAGCACAGACATTGGTTTCCGTGGTGTATTGAAGCTTTATCTTGAGGGTTGAAAGCATGGGGCGGAAGCCCATTGCCTCAAGATCAATCAGGCTCCATGGCTGAGCGGAATTGAACATCCATGCTGGCGCCATCGCATTTACGACATCGTGTGCTCCCGCCTGATGCAGTTGCTTCAGGATATTCAGGTTCAGCGATTTTTGTTCTGAATAGGCACTTTTAGAACGCTCACTCACTTGGATAAGCAACGCTTGATTGTCAGCAAGGATCTTTAGAAGTGACGTTGGGATCTTTTTCCCAGATGGGTAATCTCTACCAAACTCGTTGATATATTGTACCAGGGGTGTGGCACTCCCCTTCGCGATGAACTCCGGTGTGACGGTTGAGAAAAATCTTGTCAGGATTACAGCGAGAGCCTTATGGCTGGCGCGATAACTCAGATCCGAGATAATGTGAAGCAACGCGTTACATTGGGGATCGTCGTGCTCGACCAGTGCTTCAATCAGCATCAAGTCAATTTCAAGCCGTGTGATGGTTTTGTCCAGGCTTCGGATCACAGAAGTTGTGGGTGGAAACAAGTTGAGACATAGACGGAAAAGTGGCTCGGAAATCCGTGCTAGTCGAAAGTCCTGAATTACCTGCTCGATCTTGAACGCATGCCACATCGTCGATGTCAGGGATGAGGCCAACATGAAGCGACCTGTCTTTGCAGCGTGACAGGTTGCCTTAGAGAACTGGCTCCGGGCTCTCTGAGCCATCTCAAGATCATTTCTCTTGAGCGCTTGTTGGAATGAGCACCGAGCATTGGCCACGTCCCGCTCAAGCTCGCTTGATCGAATCATCACAGGCACTCCCTTGGTACTAGTAACATTGGCTTTTTGGAATAGTAGTGCAAAACAAAAAGCCCCGGAAGTTCAAGTCTACCAGGGCCTAGTGGATTTCACGCAATTAGCTGAGAGGCAAGGTCACCTGGGCGCCACGCTCGCTGACCATTACAGTGAGCAGGTTGGCCGCCAGATCAGCCTTGGTTTTTTCATCCATTTTGATCGATTCTTGACCGTTTGTGGTGGATTCCATGGACTTGATGGCATCTTTAACCACGGTGACAGTGGATGCCACCAAGATCTTGCGCGAATCCATCAGGGCGCTGGCCTGCTGGCGCTGCAGCATCACGCCTGCAATTTCCGGTGCATAGGACAGATTGGTGAAGTTGGCGTCGAGCACTTCCATCCCGATCTTGCTGACGATCAGCTGGATTTCTTCTTTGAAGCGAGCAGAGATCTCTTCCGAATCATCCCGCAAGCAGACGTCACCCTTTTCATTCGCGTCATGACTGCCACTGATGTCGTAGGCATACAGGGAGACAGTTTTGCGCAGTACACGGTCGATTGCGTTCATGACCAGAGCTTCGGTGTCATCCGCGTTGAACGTGTAAGCCTCAGGGTCAACAACCTGGGTGCTGACCACGGCTGCCGCCATGATGGGAGAGCCTGTCTTGTCATTGACTTTGATCTGCTCAGACTCAAAGTTTTCGATCTTCAAGCTAACCTTGCGGGTACTGGCTAGCGGGTTGATCCAGAAGAAGCCATTGTCCATCATGACTCCCGAGAATTTGCCGAAAAAGAGCAGTACCCTGGCTTCTTTAGGTTCAATAATCGCAAAACCCATGGTCATGAAGACGTTGAAGAAAATCAATGGAATGATCATCCAGTCGAAGATGTCGCCGTTGAGGATTCTTGTCGAATTGCCATAGCTGGCCGGTTGAGTGATGACATGTGGGAGCCAGCATGCCATCGCGAGGTTGGCAAGGATGATCAGGATGGCAACAGCACCGGGCAAAATGGTCACCTGCGGTTTTTGAATGGACTGACTGATGGACATGGACAAGATCCTTGGCTGGGTAAGTATCGACGTGCATTTAAACATATATTGATTGTGGGTCAAGCGGATTTTGTCAGTGAATCCCCCCCCTGGATTTTCAGGATGCCCCACACGGCAGCGACCAGAAGCTTTTGTGTGCAAAAAAACTGTGGGAGAAGCTGCCTGTTGGTGTTTCATGCCTGCAGACAACGGGCCGCTAATAATAATTGATAGCGTGGCTTCGGCGGCACCATAATGAGGAAAACGAACACATAGGATAAGCAGGCATGACCACCCTTGAAAACAAATCCGAACTGCAGTTGCTGATCCAGAATCCGGGTTTTCAGGCGCTGCTGGAAATCGACTCATCAGAAGCGTTTCTGCAGCGAGCGCTTGAACATCCCAATCAGCAGTTTGAGTACTATGCGGGCAAATGGGATGAGGAGGGGGCGGGCGTAAAGCTGTTCCAAACCCCCATGCGTGGCAACAATTGCGGGGCCGCCTATGGCACCTGGTTGAATGTCGCCAAGCTGTATGGGAGCCCTGATTTACCGTATCGGGTTCAGGCGGCGGAATACGTCCCGTGGGGTGTTGAGGTTGATCTGGAGAACATCGGGGATTTCAAGACCCTGGGTGAGGCTCTGGATTGTGCCTTCGCGGTGCACGAACATGGCAGTATTGAACTCGATGTCAGGGGCTTTGACGCCGAAGGTCGGTATGGTAAGGGCGACCCGAGGATCGACCTGGCCGCTGGTGATACGCTGAGTGTTGAGGCACTGGCGGTCAACGCCATGCTGGAAGGCCTAGCCGAACGGCGCCAGGAGCACTTGGCAATCGAACGTGAGAAAGCTCAAGTCCGACAAATGCGCTATGACGTGCCGGTGGATTTTAACCATGCGCCAGCCCTGCTCGGGCTTATCAAAGAGAAGCTGAAGCAGGCTGACCTTGGGGAAGCCTACTCGACGCATATCGAGCTGACTGCTTCGATCAACAAGCACCTGTTCGCCGATCAGGGCCATCTGTTCACCTGCTACAACAATGATTTGAGGCGGCACCAGGTCGAGCCTGATGGCGCCACATTCGTGGCGATCGAGGTAGGCCAGGATCTTCGTTACTACAACGTCGATGGCATGTTTGAGACTTGGGAGAAAGCTGAAGCCTCGCTGGTTGCGCATCTGACCGAGATTTACAAGCCGCAATTCCAAGATCTGGGGGATGGTGGGCCAAAATTGTCCTTTTGCCACTTGGAAATTTATGGGGCTGACGGGGAGGATCATGAAGTCTATCTGGATGACAACACCCTTCAGCCGATCACGGATGTGCCCGTGTTACCCGAAGTCGATGACCTGGATCCGGAGGTGCCTGAGGAAGTCGTTGCCGACCGCATCGTAAAGGCCGTCGTTCATGAATACAAAATCGCCAGGGAGAAGCGTCTGCAGCAGGCCTTGCGCGACGAAGGTCTGTCGCTGTAATCCCGCTTGCTCAGTCGTAAGACATGAGCGGCGCCAGCCTGGCGCCGCTTACCTCAGTCTTCCTTTGGGTTGTAGACCCTGAAGCCAGTGACCGCCCCCAAGTCGACCTTCAAGATCGAAAAAATGTTTTGCAGGGGTACCTGCATGCCGTAATCGCTCAAGTTAGTTCGGTATTCGTTGCCAGAAGCGCCACCAGACGACGTAAGGGTGTAAGTTCCCAGTACATTCCCTGAAGGCCCAAGGAGGTCAATATGCGAATAGCGTCTACTCCATCCCAATGCGAGTTGATAGTCTGAGGTGGCGGAAACATTAAGTGTTGCCACCAACTTTCCAGGTTGCCATGAGTATTGTTCGAACGAAACTCCTGCGGCTTTTAAGCCAGGAAGGGCAATCGTGGCGGCGGTACCGACCCAGCCTTGCCTGGCTCCCCAGTAGTATGTTCCATACCAATCGAGGTACTTGGCAACCATTTTGCCCGTGAAGTCACCGTAAACGCTGCGGTTTTTGTAAAACGGGTCAGCGACCTGGAATTCGTCATAAGGTGGTGCGGTTTCCCGCAAAATGCCAGTCTTGGTGCTTCTTTCCAGAGGCCTGACCTCTCGGGCTTGCGTGACGCCACAGGTGCCGGTTTGGTTGACCTGTACTGTGTACGCTACCGATGAGCTGGGAGGATCCCAGGAGCATCCGGTGCGCACATCCCTCCACGACCCTCGCATCGTGGCATCAATCCAGCGCTCAGGCGCAGCCTCTGGAATAGGGGCGTTTATGCGGATCTCGTTACTCGCCTGGGTCGAAAATGGAGCGAAAGTCAGCAAACCGAAGGCCAGAGACATGAAAAGTGAAGATTTTTTGTTCACAACGCACCCCGTGGTTTTTGCGTTTCATCTCCATGTTAATTTATTATGCCGCTTCAAATAAAGCCTCTGCCTGGCTCAATTAACGAGTTAAGAGTTCTGACCTAGAATTATTAGAAATATTGGAGCTCCCTTATGGTTATATATGGTTTCATTGAATTGCAATGTTAACTTTATTGGCACTGTCTGGGGAGATGCGAAGCGGTTTGCCCGAGGGGGCTTGGGGTTGTACAATCGCTACAAGAACCATTTTCAGGAAAGAGCTCCATGAGCCGCAGCCCAGACGACATTCCAGGTCTGATTCAACAGGCCATCACTCAAAACATCGAGAAATATGGGCTGCATGTGCAGTACGTGTTTGCCTCTGAGGATACCCCGTCCTTCATCTACACGATCGGCATGACCGACATCGGTGCGCCCGAGTTGTTGATGTTCAGCCTACCACCGCAGGCTGTGTACGAGGCTATTGGCCAGCTGTACCAAGAGATGAGGATGGGGCAACGCCCGAAGGATGCCGACAGAATAACGGATCTGTGGTCTGTGCCGATGATCCTGGAAAGCGTCGACAGTGAGGATGCGGCTCAGTACACCCTCCAGGCCGAGGCGTACTACCATGGAAAAGGGCTCAAACCCGTCTACAAGCAGATGGTATGGCCGGACACCCATGGCAAATACCCGCACCAGTATGGCTTTGACAAAACCCTCAGGGCGTCTCAACCCTACCTTGGCAAGCGCCATCCCCGTCTGGATGATGACTGTGGGGTGGAGTATTTCTCCCGCCACTGATTGCATAAGGTTAATTCGAGTTATGCGCAAATTGACTTGAATTAATCTTTGTTTATAATCCGGTCATCTGGGGCAACGGCCCCACTTGACCTGGATAATGCCCCATGAAACTGATTGCCAGCGCAATCGAGCTGCCGTACCGTTGCGTCACCTCCGCCGAACTGGACACCCTGTCCGGACTGCCCAAAGGCCAAACTGAAGTCAGCTTCCTGATCAAGCAGCGCTACTACGCCGACCCCCAAGGCGGTGAGACCGCCGATTACCTGGGCGCCAGCGCACTCAAGCAAGCGCTGGCTGAAGGGGATCTGTCAATTGAGGACGTGGACTGTCTGATCGCTGCCAGCGCCACCTCAGCCCAGGCCATCCCGTACAACGCCGCCAGCATCTATCGGCACATGGGTTCCGATCGGCGCCTCCATACCTTTGATGTCGGCATGACCTGCCTGTCCTTCCTGCAGGCCCTGGACGTGGCCAACCTGTACCTGAGCAGCGGGCGGTACCGCCGCGTGGCCATTGTCAGCGCTGATCTGGCCTCGGTGGGACTCAATCACGCATACCCTGAAGCATCAGCGATCTTCGGCGATGGGGCGGCGGCCTACATTTTCGAGGCGGTGAATGCTTTCAGTTTGGGTCGCAGTCGCGAGGATACAGACAAGCTGGTATTTGGTGTCAAAAGCACCTGCTTTGAAACTGTCCATCAGGCCTATGATTTCTGCGAGATCCGGGCGGGCGGCAGTAGTCGTCACATCAGTCAAGTGCAGGGCGCTGAGGAGCTTGAGCAGTTCCGCCTGGACAACGCATTCAAAATGGACGGCAAGCGCCTTTACCGCCACGTTCTCAGGGATTTCAGACCTTACGTTGACCGGCACCTGGCGCAGCTGGGGATGACCATGGACGATATCAGCCTGGTGATTCCGCACCAAGCCAGTGGTCATGGCCTCATGCACGTCCAGCGCTTGCTGGAGGTCGAGGATGAGCGCTTCTTCAATGTGTTCAGCCAGTATGGCAACCAGGTGGCGGCCTCCATCCCGTGTGCGCTGCACCTGGCCAGGGTGGCGGGGCGCTACAAGGCGGGTGACACCTTGCTGCTCCTAGGAACCTCTGCTGGGATGTCGTATGGCAGTGTGGTGGTGGAAATACGATGACGTTCCAAAGATTCGAATTGGTCTTCTGGTGTCGTGCGCTGATGATTGGCTGCAAGGCTTTTTTACGGGGTGACTTGCTGGATAAGCCCGCACACCCGCTGAAACGGATCATTTTTGGCATGTGGTTCTGCGTTAATGCGCTCGCCTGGCAGATTTTCGTTCCATGGCTCTTTTGCATCCCGTTTCTAGGGATCTTCTTTCGCCCAGGAGATCCGCTCACCCATGCTTCAATGGTTCTTCTGGCGTTGCTAGCTTTGGGTGTTGCCGCATGGGGAGTTCGTCTGAGCTGCGCAATCCTAAGCGAACATGGAAAATCGGTGCTGAAGCAGGGAAATTCTTGAGCAAAAGTCCATTCCAGGTATTGCACGCTGCCACATCAAGCGTTGCAGGATTTACTATCCCCGTTGTGCCTGATGGCTCCATCGCTTTTTTGATAAATTGACATCCCTGCACAGGCATGTAGACTCACTGGCATGAGGCCCTGGAGGTTGATCAGGGTGAAATCGGGTTGCTTGGACGACCCAAAGTCCTCGATTGCGAGGGTCACAATCTTGAAGGTGCGCTCATGCAGAACCCAGCCGGTGATGGTGGAAAGAAGCTGGCGGTACTGATCGACGCCGACAATGTGTCGGCTGCCGCCATTGATGCCATGCTCAATAAAATTGCCACGCTCGGTTACCCGTGCGTCAAGCGCATGTATGGTGATTGGACGTCGCCTGGCCTGACGGCCTGGAAAAAAGTCATGCGCAAGCATGCACTGCAACCCATCCAGCAATTCGCCTTCACCAAAGGCAAGAACTCCACTGATGGCGCGATGATGATCGATGCCATGGATCTGATGTACACCCAGCGCTTCGACGGATTCTGCATCTGCTCCAGTGACAGTGATTTCACCCGCCTGGCCATTCGACTGCGTGAGCAGGGGCTGGCGGTGTATGGTTTCGGTGAGCGCAAGACCCCGGATTCCTTTGTCTCGGCCTGCACGCAGTTCACCTTTATCGAGCCGTCCAAGGTTGGCGATGATTCGGCGAGTCCTGCAGAGTCAAAGGCGAGCACCACCGAGGGGGATAGCCCAGCAAAGCCGACAGCCAGCGCCATGCCAGCCCTACAGTCAGCAACTGCTGCCAAGCCTCGCCCCGTCACAGCAGGGGCCAAGCGGGCCATCCGTGATGCGATTGAGGCAGGCAAGGATAAAACAGGCTGGTGCAATGGCGCGACCCTGGGCGGGAAAGTGAATGCCCAGGTCTTCGGCTGCAAGAAATTGATGAACCTCATCGAGCGCTTCCCTGACCATTTCGAGGTCGAGTGGCGCTACGTCACGGGGGATAGTGGCAACCGCTCGATGTACGTGCGCAACAAGCCCGTCATTCAATCCGTCGAGACACACTGTGCCTCTGCCCTTCACTGATAGGAACAAGCCATGCTGTTGGTCACAGGCGGTACCGGATTTTTAGGGCGCAACTTCTTGGAGCAGACTCAGGAGCCGTGCATTTTCACAGGCCGAGATCGGACAAAAGGCGAGGAGATTGCCCGTGCCACTGGCCATCGCTTCATCCCGATCGACCTGACGCGCAGCACGTTGAACGAGGTTGAGGATCTGGGGCCCATTACTGGGATTGTGCACAGCGCGGCTTTGTCGTCCCCCTGGGGCACCTACGACAACTTCTTCATCAACAACTACCTGGTTACCCGGTTATTGCTTAACTTCGCCCTCAAGCAGGGGGTTGAGCGGTTCGTGCACATATCGACGCCGAGTTTGTATTTCGACTTCAAGGATCGCACCATGATTCCTGAGTCGTTCAGGCCTGACCGTCCCGTGAACCACTATGCGGCGACCAAGGAACTGGCGGAGGCAGAAGTCTTGCGCGAGTCCGCCAAGCTGCACACCACCGTGCTACGCCCCAGGGGCATTTTCGGCAAGCACGACACGACCATTTTCCCACGCCTGGTGACGCTGGGCGACAGGGGCGGCATCCCGCTCGCCCGCAAGGGTCAGGCGGTGGTCGACATCACCCATGTAGACAATGTGGTGCACGCCATTGAGCTGGCACTCAAGGGTCAGCATAAGTCTGGAAACGCCTACAACGTCACCAATGGCGAGCCGATGGCGGTCATTGACCTGATTAACCAACTTTCGCTGGTGCTGGGCCGTCAGATGAAAGTCGTGCACGTGCCTGGGAAGCTCATGGGGGCGATTTCGAGGGCGCTTGAGCTTGCGGGCAAGGTCACGGGGCGCGAGCCTGGCTTGACCCGTTATACGGCAGCTCTGCTGCGATATGACCAGACGCTGGACATTACCCGCGCCAAGGGCGAGCTCAATTACCAGCCTATTCGCAGCATCCAGGATGGGCTTAAGGACTATGCGCATGTCTGAACCCACTGCAGCAATCCAATCGATCGCACAGCGCCGGCATGACTGGCTTGCTGAACGTGGCCGCTGGGCCAGTGTGTCCGTGGATTTTGGCCCTGGCGGCTATTACCAGAAGCACCGGGTGGTGTGGCATGTGCCAGGCGCGTGGCTGACTGAAGAGGGTCAGTCGTTTGAAGAGGCGGTCGACAGGGCGATGAAGCGGGATGCGGCGCATGGCGCCAATGATTCGGCTTGAGGTCTGGGTGAACCACTTCTGGGTACTGGCCCCATGATTTTCTCAGTGGGTATGCTGGTAAAAAAGGAAATACCCATGAAAAGAACACCAGCCGAACTGTCCGGCACGCTCGTAAAGGGGGAGGACGGCGCCCCCTTGATCGTGTATCGCGGTGAGCGGGATCGAAACAGTCGACCAGGCTTTCATACCCGACTGCCCTCCCTGTCGTTTGGGAGTCTTGAGGCGGCCCAACAATACGCCGAGGGAAGCTACCCAGAAACCGCCAGCGACCCGCGTATTTTTGAATGCTACCTGAATATTCAGAGACCACTGTTTAACCGGGAGGATCCGTTCATTGAGTTCCCCGAGATTGTGGCAGTGGTGGGGTTTGAGTTGGCGCTGAAGCTGGCTATCCGCTACCAGGATTACGCCATGAACACCGATAACTGGCGTTGCCACCTCGATCCCGATGATCGCTACCACGGGGTGGCGGATCTCTATGCAGCGGAGCCCGACAAGCTTGAGCAGCTGTACACCAACATCTTCCCCATCCTGGACGACCCCGAGTTTGTGGTGGCGGCCAAAGCTGCTGGTTACGATGGCGCCATTTACAACGGAACAGGCGCCAATCTGGCCGAGCTGGAGTACCGTATTTTCGATGCAAGTCAGGCCTACTGCGCCAGGACAGGGAAATGTTTCGGTGTCTTGACTCGGCGCGAGCGCGAAAGGGATGAGGAGGGCCTGACACCATGATCCAGATCATCGACATCAGCAACGAAGGCGGAGCGCTTTCTGGCTATATTGTCGATGCCAGCCAGCCCAACCTGGAGAACTACCTGGGTGTTCACACTAGCCTCAGCAAGGCGATCATGCTGCACCTGCGTCAACGCGGGGAGCGGGTGGCACTGCTGGCGAACCTGTACGTGGAGGAAGCCTGTCGCGGACAAGGCCATGGGGGTGAGTTGGTAGATCGGTTCTGTCAGGAAGCTGAAGCCGGTGGCGCCACCGCCTATCTGCTCATCTGCGACGAGGCAGAGACCCAGCTTGATGGTTTTGAGCTATGCCAGTGGTACGAAGCGTTCGGTTTTTGCACGGTGTTCAAGACCTCCCAGGGCCCGCTGATGGTCGTTCCCGAGGCCTTGTGTAACAGCTTGGCAGAGTTTCTTGGGGTGGGCGCTGAGCCCGATGAGGCGTACGAGCCCTAGCGACTGCTCGCTGGCCGGTGGTGTGGCGTTCGCTCAGTCCCAGAAATACACCGATACGAGCTCAGCCGTTAGCTCCCGGACAACGAAGGCGCCAGTCAACGCGCCGAGGAGCACAAGCGCAGGAGGAGAGGCCTCATTGAGGACATACAGTGCGACCAACACCGCCGCTAGACCACCCAGAAAATAACGCATAAAACCTCCCAGTCACCTTTTAACTGAAATTGATGATACGTGGCCTTGCCAAAATGTCAATGGAGGGCGGGCGCACCAGCTGCTAACGCACCTAGCAGAGCATGCCCGTCCCTGGCGCAAATGCCTGGCTGAGCTTGCGGGGCGGGGAAAGTCCGATAGGGCGTATCAACCTAGAAGCCTGTTCTTTGATCACAAACGAAGCTCCTCCCGGAAAAGCTTTACAGGCGGTTGGTCAAAGGCCGATATCCGAGGCCAGCTTGTCTTCCATGAAGCTGGGAAACTCCCGGAGAAGAGTCTCAGGAAGCTTGCGAATACTGATGATTTGCCGCCTGGCGTCACTGCAATCCATGCTGAGCGATGCGATCCATTTCAGCAGCACACGGGTTTTCTCATGCACAAGTGGGTCTCGACTCTTGCCCGCTTGGCCATACACGGCTTTGAGCGCCGCTCCGACATTTCCGAGCTGGGTTTTCAGGACATCCAGTTCATCATCCCGTGAACGCCTAGAGTCTTTGACAAGAAAAGCCTTCAGCTGATCTGCCGTAAAGCGAGGGGATTCCAAAACGTACGCCATGGCAGGAAGCGCATGATGGTCTTTGCCCAGCTTGGTGAGAGCCCGATCAACTAGGGTTTCCTCGATGGCCACCCCCATCTCTTCGGCCAACGTGAACTGCCGAACATTATCTCGGGTTCCTAGAATCGCAGGGTACATCGATGGCGCCAGCTCTACAAAGCCGAGAGCGTGGAGTTGCTGAACGACCGGGAACGGGATGAGTGCTTCTGTTTCACTGGGCAAGCTTCCAGCTCGATAACGACTGAGACGCCTAGCAATGTAAGTAATGACCACGTCTTTGCGGTTTATCAGTACCTGGGCCACGGGCTCACTTAATTGGCCCTTGATGTACTCTTTTTTTCGCTCACTCCAAATGCTATCAAGCCCTGTAAGCGGGCATCCGAACCTCTCGATCTCTGCTGTGGCTACGTTAGTCAGGAAGTAATCCAGCACTTCGGATTTGGCTTCTTGTTGGTCAGGCTTTGAGAATTGGTTCAATAGCTGCAAATGAGATGCGTGGTCTTTTGGCCAGAATGTAAGGCAGTTTCTCGCCAGCATCTTGCACAGCGCGGAAGACATCTTATCGGTGCCAGCATTCCAGATCAGATGCGGGGTCGGAGCCACCCGCTCCAGCAGCAAGCCAAGCGCCTGCTCGGATAGATGCCCTTTTATTACGGCAGGAATGATCTCCATCGATTTGAAGAGTTCGCGCAAACCCCCGTTGGCGATCTCGACTAGGTAAAACTGGCCAGTCGAGAGCGCTTCCACCATGCCTTCGGTCAGCACATCCAGGCTGGTTTTCAGCAGGCCCGCGTCATTTCGCTGGATAGCCTGCTGCACCATCGGCAGGCTTTGGTCAAACTGGTCTTTCAGCGTTGTCATGGTAGAAGCCTTCGTGTGAGCGTCGAGAGTCAGGGTATTCATAGGCCAAGATCGCGGCAGAGGTGGTGCTCGCGACACACCGGGTTGGACAGGATCAGGTCTTTGAGTTCCTGAGGCAGGGACGGGGCGGACAGCAATTTCCCCGAAACATTGGCAAGGTCGATGTTTCCGGACAACATCCTGGAAACCGCCGCCATGAGTTTGTCTCGCAGTTGCTTGTCGGTGGAATAATTATCCATACTCACCCGCCGGGAAATAGCAATTGCCATGTTATTGCAATGATTTTCAGAATTTTCAGGAAGCAGGGCTTTAAAAAGAGTGGCGTTAATGGCTGAGTCGCGGAACAGATGGGCGTACGTAGCCAGGGGCGCCTGCCCGGTCTTCAGTAGCAAAGGTGACAGCAAGGTGTAATCAAATGCATGACCTTCCTGTTTCATGGCCTTAATGATAGTGAAGTCCAATCTATCATCGATCACATCCATGATTGCCTTGTCCGGATAGGGGCTGAGCCCAGCCTTGGACATTTGCACCAACCATTTAGGCGGAAGATTGTTTGTATGTTGCTGCTCAGCCGTTTCATTGAGGTAGTGCTGATGCTTTGTCAACACAGCGAGGGTGCTTGCGTCAAGGTAGTGATCCTGGTCGGAGGAGGAGCCTTTTTTAAGGTACGAAATGGCGGTCATCGGCGAAAATCTTCCGATTGACCCCCTTCCCGGATAATCCTTCGATACGCGGGTAAGGATGGCGTCGAATACCATGTTGAATGCCTTCAGCTTGTCCTGCTTGGCAGCTGATCGGCAGAAATCAAAGAGATCGGCCAGGTGCTGGTCTTCGCACCGGATCACACTGCTGGCGAGTGCATCCATGAGACGCTCGCTCAGCCCAGTGGCTTTTGCCGCAGCGAGTGCAGGATAACTGAATTCCCGCAAGATCAAGGCTAGGTTGTCATCGGACAGCTTGTACTCGGCATGTTTTTCCAAGGGCCTGGCCTGGAGAATCCTGGCGTCGAATTCATGTTGTACCTGCTGGCACAGCGGGAGGCCGCCAATCGATTCCAGGCTGGTTTTGAGTGTGGCGTACATTTCAATGCCATCGGCAATGATGACGCAATTGTCCTTCGCGATGCCGGCGCTGATGAGGCGGCAAGCACTGCCCAGGATGCTGGAGTCGGAAAAAACAGGGGGCATGTCAGTAACTCATGGGGGCTGTGCTTTCAGTATGCCCTGAGCGGAAACTCGTCAGGAAGGCCTGGGCCGGGTGGCGGGAAAATTTAAGGTGGCGCCCGAGACAGTTATTCGAATTATCTGTATATTGTCATCTCGGCGTCGCTCAGCCCTCAGTGAACTCTCGATGATTGATTACAATCCGATCAAGCAATTCAAAATCTACCAGGCAGGCCATTGCACGCACCCAGGATGCGTGGCGGAGAAGGGCTGTGGCATCGAGCCCAGAGAATTCCCCGCCTATGTCGCCCTGATTGAGCATGAGCGCTACGGCTTGATTCTGTTCGACACCGGATACGACCCGGAATTTTTCGTGCAGACCCGCAGCTTCCCGGAGAGCCTGTATGCCCGCACCACGCCTGTGACCCTGCCCGTGCCACTGGTTGAACAACTGCTGGCCGATGGCATCGATCAAAAGGACATCCGCCATCTGGTGCTATCCCACTTTCATGCCGACCACATCGCAGGCCTCAAGCGCTTCACCGAGGCCACCTTTGTGGCGGATGAGCGAGGTTATCGCAAGCTGATGATGATGGGGCGTTGGCGCCAGGTCATGCAGGGGTTCCTCAAGGGCTTGTTGCCCAGCGATTTTGAAAGCCGCACCGCGTTTGTGAATGACTACACCGACTCCGTTCGCTCCATCCTGCGTCTGGATGCCTGGAAGTATTGCAACCTTCAAGCAGCGCCGCTGTTCAAAGATGGCAGCACCTACCTGGTCAACCTCCCAGGGCATGCTGCAGGACATATCGGCCTGCTGTTTCGTATGAACGGCAAATGGGTATTGCTGTGTGGAGATGCGTACTGGACGCAGGGCAATCTCGATCCAGGCGGAAATCGCAGGCCGAGCTGGCTGGCGCGCTTGATCATGGACAGTCCACGGCAGTTCGACACAACCCTTGATGCCATTGTCCGGCTGCGCCGAGATGCTGGCGATCGGCTGACGGTAATCGGTTCCCATGACAGCTCCATTGCCCAAGGAAGTCCAGCCCTTGAATTCGTTTAACATCCTCAAGCACTACCTGTGGCACCGCTTTGCCAGCTTCGGAAGCCGCGAGGCCCTTGAGCAATGGCAGGCCAAGCAGATTGATAGGCACTTGCACTGGGTGAGTCTGAACACACCGTTCTACGCCCGCTGCGGCGGCAAGCCCCTGGCTCAATGGCCGATCATGAACAAGGCCATGATGATGGCCAACTTCGGTGCCATGAACACCGTAGGGCTGACCGATGATGAGGCTTTCATGTTCGCCCATGAGGCAGAGTGTCAGCGGGATTTCGGCTCGAATTTTCGCGGGGTCACGGTTGGCTTGTCATCCGGCACTTCGGGCAATCGTGGCATCTACCTCGCCTCCCAGGCTGAGCGCGAGCTGTGGGCGGGGGCCATCCTGGGCAAGATGATGCCGGATCTACTGTGGCGCAAGCACCGGGTTGCCTTGTTCCTGCGCGCAGGCAGCACACTGTACGACACAGTCAAATCCCGGCGTTTGCAGTTTCAGTTCTTTGACCTGGCCAACACCATGGAGGCCAACCTTTTGCAGTTGAACCAGTATCAGCCGGACATCATATTCGCCCCCGGCCAGGTGCTCAAGTTGCTGGCCCAAGAAGCTGAACACCTTGTTTTTGCCCCCAAACGCATCATCGCATGCGCTGAAGTCTTGTATGACGACGCCGCCCAGGCGGTGCGTAATGCCTGGGGCGTAGAGCCCGAACACATCTACCAGGCCACCGAGGGCTTCCTCGGCTGCACGCAGAAAGGGTTTTTCCAGCTCAATGAGGATCTGGTGCATGTCGAGCCGTTATGGCTGGATGATGCAAAGACGCGCTTCAAGCCATTGATCACGGATTTTCGCCGGGTCTCGCAGCCGATCATTCGTTACGAACTCGATGACGTGCTGGCCATCAACCCCGAGAGCCGCACGGTGTTCCGAGAAATCGCCAAAATTGAGGGGCGCTGTGACGACATCCTTGACGCCTTGACGATTGCCGGCCATAGCGTGCCGCTGTATCCCGACTTTTTGGTCAGGGCGGTACTGTTCCAAAGCAGTATCCACCAATTCCAGATCGTGCAGAAATCGCCTCAGTGGCTAATCGTCCGGTGTAAGCCTGAGGACAATGAGCGGATTGCCCGGATCCTTCTCGATGTGTACCAAGCGCGTGGGCTGATTTCCCCGGTTATCCAGCATGAGCCGATGACCCATGATCCGCTGGCCAAGCAGCGCAGGGTGGTGAAGCTGCCCAAGGCGGTGGTCGCATGATACCAAAGCTCATTCAGCGTCTCATGGGCCTTGTGCGCTGCCTGTTGATGGGGGCGGCCTTGGGCTTGGCTTACCCTGCGCTGGTCTATCAGTATCGCAGCTGTCGGAGCTGGATGCGGTTGATTCCTGGCTTCAGGCGGCTGGCTTCACTAGCCACAGGGTTCTTCCTGGTCTATGTGGGGCTGGTCGGGGTGGCGGTTATGTCCATGGTGGGCGCGCTTTGACCTTGGACATCAGGTACAGTAGGTGTACCCGCGCACGCCTGCCTGGCGGCGCCTACCCCTTTTTGAGTTCCCCATCATGAGTTTTACCTACCTGGCCTTGAAGCGACTGCGCGGTGGACGGATGCAATTGGGTCTCACGTCCGCAGCGCGCAAAGAGTTTCAACCCCTCGTGCTGTGCATGTGGTTGCAGGCCATGCTCAATCAGTATCGCAATGCAGTGATCCCGGTCGAGCTGGAGCCTGAGGCGGAGTGCTTTCTCCAGGAGCATGAAGCGGCCATCGAGCAATTCAAAGCTGGGCTCAGCCCCGCAGGCGGGTTGCTGCTGGCGTCTATCCTCTTGGCGTGCGAAATGCCGACCACCCATGACCTGGATGAATGCCTGCTTCTGATTGCCAGTACCGCAGACCATTCGATGACGATTTCCGCACGCGCCATCCCCAGGCTTACTGTTCAGTTTTCTACGCGCAAGCACCCAAGCTCCCCGCGTGAACGCCTCATGACGATCAAAAGCGATGCTGTAGGTCAGCTTGGGTTTGAGGCGGCGTGCCTGGCATCTAGCGTGATCAAGGGTGCTCTGTCGAGAGAGATGGGGGTGAACATCACCTTGGTCAATGGGCCGGCAGTGTTTGGCGACGACTACTACCGGCGACGCTTGACACCTGAATTCGCAGACCTTCTAACCTGGCGTGTGTACCGCTTTATGGTGCAGTACCTCTGTGAGCGTTTGGCGCTGGCCCAGGTCAAGGCATCCATTGGCATCATCAAGGTGCTGCACGACTATTTCGAAGCGTTGCAAACCCCAGACACCAGATACCCCAACAACATGATCCGCCAGTAATGTGCTGGCGTACCCTACTGGAGAAGGCGTCATGACCGAGTGTGCAAAGGACTTTGAATGTTGGCTGTGGGCAGGCGATGTCTATACAGCGCTGGAGCCGGTGGGTGGAACATTCACCCCTGAGGGTGTTGCGCAACTGCTCGGCATGTCCAATATGGAGGTGGTGGAAAGAATCGAGGAACGCTCGATCCTGCCGATCAGGATCGTCGACATGAACTCAGGATCCATCCTGATTCCAGCCTTCCAGTTTGCCGGCACCACGCATGTTCCGCATTTCCATGACGTCTGGGATCGGCTGGATCCTGGGTGCCGGGTGGAGCGGATTTGCCAGTTTTTCGCCCACGAAACGTTCGCCGACACCGGGGTGCGTATTATTGATGTATTGCGAAAATGCCCCTCGACAGAGGTCGTTCAGGCGATCGTCGAGCAAGCGGACGCGTTCAAGGCCTGGTGTGCGCAAAGCGATATCGACCACCGCCAGACCTTCTGCTTTACCTCGGATCGCATCCTTTCGGCGATCAAAAACAACACGATAGCTTATGTGGATGAGCAGCTCGTTGAAGTCCCAGAACAGACCCGAGATGGATTCAGGGTTGTGCGAGGCGAGCTGGTGGGCACTACCGCCTGGAAGGTCAAAGGGTTTTTGAAAAGCCTTGTGATTATGACCTTGGAGTGTGTCTGCATGGTGCTGGAGTTAGTGCTTGGTGGGTTGCTGTTCCCGATATACGTGATGAAGTGCTGGGAGCTCCGATCCTTGTTGGTGAGGACAAAAATGCTAGTTTTCATGTTTATTGGGCGCGGGGTACTATTCATCCTGTACATTGCCTTGATAATCGGTTGGTGCGCAGGCTGGTTTTAACACCTTAAATTGGTAGTGGGGACAGGGTCATGAAAAAAGGTAGAATCTGGGTGCGCCAGTGTCTGGTCGCCGCCGTGGCTGCCATGGCATTCCAATCTCAGGCATCTGCGGATGCCGTCGTCAAAAATTTTGTAGTTACTGAGGCCACCTCTTTAGCCCCCGTGCAATTTTGCATGCCGGAGCATACGCCTTTTTGGCGTCAGGGCGTTTGCTCTCCGGTTAGCCCTGAAAAGTACCTCCAAGCGCTGTGCCCAGGCGCGATTCTGCGTTCACTGGCGCCTACGCCCTATGACAGAGCTCCAAAAACAGTGGCTATCGGTTACGAACCGCCTCTGGGTGGGTGCAAGCCCTCTGACAAGGCACAGGGCCAATAACAAAAACCGTTTGAGGGCAGGGACATGAAAATTTTGATTACCGGCGCACGTTCCTACGTCGCCTACTACTGGGCGCTGGCGCTCAAAGACAAGCATGAAGTCATCTTCGCCGATAGCATGGCCATGGCCTACTGCCGCTTTGCCCCGTTCAAGGCAGCCTTCTTCAAGGTCGCGCCGCCCGCCCAGGATTTCTGGGGCTTCCGCAAAGACCTTGTCGAGCTCGTCCTCAACGAGGCGGTGGATCTGATCATTCCGACGTGCGAGGAGGTGTTCTTCATCAGCGCCTTCAAGAATGAGCTGCCGTGCAAGGTCTTTTGTGCCGACCATGCGCTCTTGGCTACCTTGCACAACAAGTTCACCGTGTTCGAGACCCTGGGCTTTGCCCGCGCCGTGAAGTTCCCAGAAACCCAGCTGATACGCCAGCGTTCTGACGTCGACCGCTCGTTCAACTCGATCCTCAAGCCGGTGTTTTCCCGTTTCGGCGCGAAGATCATCACCGACATCAGCCTGGCCGAGCAAGCCAAGCTGGATGTATCCTTCCAATGGGTGCAGCAGCGCAGGCTGACCGGTAGGTCGCTGTGCAACTACGCCATTGCGCTTGACGGGCGTATGCTCGGTCATGTCTGCTACCACGCCAGGCACCGCATCAAGCATTCCTCGGCGCTCTACCTGGAGCCGATGGAGAACGAGGCCATCACCAACTTCACCCGTGCCTTCATCGCCAAGCACAACTACACCGGACAGATTGCCTTCGACTTCATCCAGACCGATGACGGCAGAGTCACCGCAGATCTGTCTCAAAACCTGGCCCAAGCTGACCTGGGCGTCTACGTGATCGAATGCAACCCACGAGGCACCAGCGGCATCCATCTGATGGATCTAAGCACGATCGCCCCGGCGCTGTTCGAAGATGGCCCGGCGATTCAAAACCATCCGGAGCCGGTGGCGTTCAAGTTCCCGCTGCGGATGTACCGTTGCCTGAAGCTGTTGGAGACCCGTGTGGGTGCCTTCTTTGGTGCCGAGCTCAAGCGTGCCAGGGACGTGCTCAGCCATCCAACCCATCCTGTGTCATGCCTCGCTACCCCGGCAGCACTGGTAGAGCTCCTGTGGCGCCGCCTAAGGCGTGGCATCAAGTTGACTGAGGCCTCGACCTACGACATTGAATGGAACGGCGAGAAGCTGCCCGAGGGTGCGCCTGCAGGTAGTTTCAGCTACTGGCTGGAGTCAGAGAGCGATCGCGAGGTTGTCTACCGCTATGGTGTCAGCGGCAAGGAGTTGGGCTTGATCCACCTCGACCGAATGACCGGTGGTTATCATCTCCTAGAGGTTGCCCAGGGTGATGAGGGTGGGGTTGAGGGTGAGGCTTTGGGTCAACTACTGGTGCAAGCACCATGACCGATTATGAACAACTATGGTCACGGGCCTACGCGAATGCCCCGCATGTGACAGACATCAGTCAGCCAGGCGGTGGGCTGAGTTCAACCCTGCTTGGCATGCATGCGTTGTCCTGGGTTAAGGCCCAGTCCAAGGACATAGCCCGGAACTGGTTGGCGGATACCGCGCTCAAGTACCTAACGGCGACTGAGGCCTTCGAGCCAATACCCCTAGAGGTCAAGGACGGCATTCACAGTTCGCTGAGTTATGCCGGCAACTGGGTATTGCATTTGATGTCCCTTCAGGTGCTCTTGCACCCGAGTCGAGCGCCGGTCAGCCAGTGGGGCTTCATCGAGCAAGGGGCACTCGATTACCTGGGGTATTGCTCCAACAAGCATGTCGCCGGGCTCATGGTTGAGATCACGAGCTGTGCGGTGTATTTCATGGGCAAAGGCGTTGACATCGATCTTCAGATGTTCATCGCCAGGTCATGCGCAGTCCTCAATGAGCGCTCATCCGCCTTTGCCGGGGAATCCAGGGTTCCGGCGTTTGCGATCTTCTGTCCCAAGGAGTGGCCAGTAAAAGAGGATACTCAGACTTTTGTGGCTGAAGCCGCCAGATTCATTGCCGAGAACCCCGAACGCGTTCAGTTCCTGAAGGGGGTTGGTGAAAATGCCTTGAAGCGCCTGTTTGCGACTTATGACATGAAGACGCTTGGGCCCTTTTTAAATCAGCGCCAGCTGGAAAGTAAGTTGTCTGAGGATCTTGGCCTCTAGGGGCAGGTCACATTTTGGCAACAAAGAGCGCTGCTTATATTCAATAAACCTACACTCCGTTGGCATACTGGTTAAAACAGCTTGTCGGAGTGGGTAATGAACAATGTGCAACAACTGACTCAGAGTATTGAGCGAGTTGTCGAAAACTGGCTGGGGGGTGAACCCGCCCGAAATGCCAAGGAAATCGTGGATGGTGTTGCTCGCTGGGGAACGGCCAGGGACTTCATCAGTGATGTCTACAACGATCTCTGTTCGAAGGTGAATCTGTTCGAAATCGGAGTGGGGCAGGTGCGCTTCGGGGATCTGATCAGCAAAGTGCCGGGCGATGATTTCGTGTTCGACAAGGCGCATCTGCGGGCGCTCTGGGCAACGGGGCCGATCCCGCCAACGATAACCCTGGATGACCTCGATGAACAAGCGCAGAGCATGTTCTACGCCTTCAGGCACCATGAGTGGAT
Organism: Pseudomonas sp. S1(2024); assembly: GCF_046557535.1. Lineage (NCBI taxonomy): Bacteria > Pseudomonadati > Pseudomonadota > Gammaproteobacteria > Pseudomonadales > Pseudomonadaceae > Pseudomonas > Pseudomonas sp. S1(2024). Next base: position 414,503 of record NZ_JBKGFP010000001.1, on the reverse strand, counting down.
CGTGCTTGACGGCAAGCACTTCGATGCTGAGGCGCCACGGGGGGCCAACAGCGTGCTGCAACTCCCATTCTTCCAGCGTCATCTGGATCACATGCAGCAGGAGAAAATGCGCCAGTCACAAGCCGATCGGTTGCCGGAGTACTTGATGACCTGGACGGGCGAGCTGAGCGACGAAGAATTGCCCTTCTGAGGTCAGAGACCTAGATCAGTAATCAGTTGCCTTTCAACTCCATGATCAGACATTCGATCCAGAAATGCCTTATCCGGAAAGTGCTCGTAGAGCGTTCTCAGCTGATGATCATTCAACTCCAAACCCTTGAAAGCTTCAACAGACTCGGCCATGATTAAGAAACTGGATTTGTTGACAATTTTGGGGTTGTCAGACCCATTGAATTTCAGCAGCGCCCCTAGGTATTGTTGCCGAGTGAAACTCTCTCGTTCGAGAATGTCCAGGATTTCACCAGGGGAAAGCGAGGCGCAATGCTTCATGAAGTAGTGCTGCATACTTAGGCCTTGTTGATCCATGGCTCTTGCGATAGATGCCAAGATGGCATTAAGTTCATGATGAATAGGGTAAATCTGGTCACCGACCGTTTTGGCGACCAATTCACTGACCTCGTGTTTGAAGAGCGCAAGGAATCGGGGGAACTGTGGGTACTGATGCAGCTTTTGGTCGACATCATCAATCACCAGGTCTTTCATCCGCAGAAGCCCTGTACTCGGTTTCCGGTAGGTGACGTCGCTTGTAGGGCACCTGATGGCGACAGGAAGGTGCTCGGGCGCCATTCGATACTGCTGGGATGGGTTCTTGTCAAAAAAATTGCAGCCCAGGTCTCCGGCTTTGCCGATGGCCAGGATTTGATTGGTGGTGCGTTCGAACAACTCGCCCATCGACATGCCATCTGAAACGCCCATGGCCACCCTAACCCTGGAGAATGGGTCGAACTTGAAGATCGCCAGGTTGCGATCAATGGTGGCCCTGGCAAGCACTTGGGATTTAGAGCGATCGGCAAGCTGATTCACCGTGTCTTCGTCATCAAATAAAAGGGCCAATCGCATGACTTCGACATCTTTGAGGCAAATGTATTTTAGAAAATCATCTCGGTTGGAGTCATCGGTATCGAGGATGACGGCATACAGGTTGGCCAGGTTGATATGGTTTAGTTCCCGGAGCATATAGTTAAAGTCAAGGAATTCGTTATCATAGTCAGCGCTGATTGTTTTGCAGTACCTATACATTGCATTCCAGTCAGGCGCTGGAATGCTCAGCGCGTAGGCGATGTTGCAATTAATGATATGGTCTCGTGCGTAGTCGCGTGTTTCCTCTCCCATTTCCTCAACTATGTCTTGAAAGCTCTGGCCGCGCTGCATGCAACGCCTGATTGCCGCCTGGGCATTCAGTTGCACCGATCCGTCGAGGAAGCTGGAGTAGAAATCAAGCCCCGTGAATTGATCCGAGATGAAATCTTCAGGCTTGTGAGGCTCGGCGATCCCCAGAATGGTCATGCCATTCTTGTAGGTAAAGGCGGGGGTATGGTTGGCAGGCATGTTTTTTGTCCTCAAAGACCCAGACTTTCCGAAAGGTGCGATTCAATGCCCTGGCTGCTAAGGTGCTCCAGGAAAATCGGGTTGCCAGTCGCCTTGTGAGCACTGGACAGTTCCTGGTCATTGCGCGCCGCCATCAAGATGTCTTCGACCGGCAGCTGCTTGCACAATTCCGAGATCAGGAATGCCTTGAGAGGGTATTCATTTAGGCGTCTCTCCTGCAGCAAATCACGAATGCAGTCGATGTAGCCACCACCTGGTTGATCGAGCCTGTCGACATACTCGGCAGCCGATTTGCCGCGAATGCCTTTAATTACCAATTCCTTGAAGGTAATGCCATGGGTTTGCAAATCAGTGAGCAACTGGCTGATGACAGTCTTGCGGGCGTGGCATGCAGGGGCGCGAGCGCGGTTGAGGGTAGTGCACAGATCTATCATCACGGCTTGAGTATTTTGCGCCAGGTACTCCTGATAGCGCGGTATGTGGTGCAGGGCTCGGTCAATCAATGGCTTCCTGAAACTTTCTTCGCAGGCGTACCCAATATCAGGCTCATCCCCCCTCCTGGCGGACTCAACAGGAACTCGCACCGTATACAAAGATGGTTGATCTTCGAACACGGCAAGCTGGAGCCTGATCCTGGCCCTGACCTCAGACATCAGCATCGACTTGCCACAGCTGTGCTCAAAGCGGACTTGTGACAAGGCATCAAACGGGGTTTCGGCCAACAATTCGGCTACTTCAATGTCGATTTTATCGTTATCGTAAAACAGGCATTCCAGGCGCCGGGTCATGCCCGGATCGTCGCAAGCAATCGCCAGCCTTAGCAATTCCATCTTGTGATAGCTCGGATTGGTAGCGCCAGCACACCATTTCTCCGTAGGGCGGCTTCTCAGGATCTTGTACAGGTTAAGCAGGTTGTAATCCTGAAGGGGAAAGCTGGCGTCCTCCATGACTTGTTTTACATTTTTCCCAGCATCGCTCTGGCAAATGAAGTCCGCATAAGCCAGTAGCCTTTCATAGTCAGGTGCAGGGATCGACAGCGCCATGGCCAGGTTCATGCCAACAATCTCATCCTTTCGGTCTTCAATGTCTTTGCGGGAGAGGGGCAATCCATCAGGCTTATAGCCCACGCTCGTCAGATCTGGTGCCTTCAGCTCCATGCCCGAAAAAATTTGTTCCAGAGAGGCGTGGGCATTGGCAAACGCCCGCAGTGATCGTTGTGCCTCGTGCTGAATAAACCCATTGAGCATCTGCTCAAGGCGAAAGCCTGGCGCTGCATTTTCCAGAATTGGATCCGTAAACCTGAAATCATCCGGATTGAGACATGCAAGACCATTGGTGAGTACGATGTAGGTCACGGTTAATGCTCCAGTGTGTGCTGTTTGCCCAGCGGGAAAGCGCGAGCGTCCTGACCAAGGCGAATAATCCCATGATAGCCGTGGCGGCGGAGCGCTCACAACACGCAATGGAGCGGGGCAGGGGCTTTCGTGCTGGCCTCCTCAGCCGGTATTATTGAAATATTGAACACTGAGTCGTGAGTCGATGATGCTCAATTCCCAGACCTACATCCAATACAGCCCCCATGAGTGTATCGAGGAGCTTTGGGCTGGGCGTGATCCTGTGTCCAGACGAAGGGTTGAGTTGGCTCGCGATGTGGCGCTGGGCCAAGACGAAGCCTGTTGGCGCAGGAGCTTCTATGCCCTTAATGGGGTCAGCCAATGGGGTTCCGACGTTTTCCAGTGTCTCCACTTGCTGCGCCCTGAGATTGACAATGAGACGTTCCATACCGCATTCAGTCATGCCATTGCAGAAGCGTGCTTTCGCACCAGTCCCTCACGCTACCTGATGTTTGTGTGTGCCCTGAAGAGCTGGGGCGACCTAAGCGCCCAATACTTGAAGAATCCAGAGCCCAAGGCGCGTATTGTCGAAAGGGTGCTAGACCGGATGGCCAGTCATCCCAGGTATCGCACGATCAAACTGGATTTTCTGCTTGTGCCGAAGGCGCATGAGTTTAGAGGTTTGAGGGATCATCGATTCAGCATGGATCCGGCGCCACTGATGCAGCATTTCATCGGCAATCCCGTGCAGTTTGACGCCTTGTTCAAGAATTTATCTGGCAAGCGCCTGACGTGGGCTTTGAACAACCTGCCTGCCAAGGCGATCGACGCCTACTTTGATCGACACCCGAAATCCGACAAATTGGCCGCTCGCCTTGAAATCCAACTTGGGCTGTAACCCTGGAGAATAACAACAATGAACCTTACCTGGTACAACCTGCAAAAGCAGTTCAACGCCCAGATCCACGCCGATGACTTCGACCTGGAGAAAGCAGTTGCTTGCCGATTCGACTTCGGAGAGCGGGCCTCGATGCGCGACATTCTCGGTCTGGCCATCCACGACTCCCTGATCGGCGCGTCTGGCGCCAAACCTGTCAATATCGCGGTAAACCGCAGTCTGGAGGTGTTGGCGGAGTGCGCCCCACGCGACCTCTTCAAGGCCAACTTCCTGATCGCCAATGGTGGCTTTGCAGATCCGGAGGTTCTGGAGCGCTTGTGCGGCGCTTCTGGCCCCCTGGCAGTGGATGTGCAGGAGCTCAATTGCGGGCCAGAGCGCAAGGTGTCGATGAACCTGGAGTGGAAGGGGGATTGCCACTTCAATCCCAAGTCGGTGCGACTGGTCGCCGAGCACCTTTGGGATTGGGTGGATTACCAGTACAGCCTGCGGGATGCCCTGGCCCGCTCGCGCAGCGCGCCGATCGTAGGTGAGTTGTTGAGCTTCAAGCCCATCAGTGATTTTTGCGCCAATTCGACGTTCTCAACAGAGGCCCTGGAGCATCCTGCCGTGCTTGCCATGATCCTTCGCAATGGCCATTTCGAAAACGGCCAACAGGGCCAGGCACTGCGCGCCAGCATTCTGACTGGTGACCGGGCCACGGTCGAGGGCATGGCCCAGCGTATTTGCAAGGGCATCACCGCCCTGCGCGATGACTACAGCGTTCGCTCGCAAGCCGGTGTGTTCCAGTCGCTGTTGCAGACCTATTTCCCTGGGGGTGAGGGCGCAGACCCCGCGCTAATAAAGCTTGCCAACCGATCTTTTGAGCGTATATTGGACGACTCGACTTTGCAGATTGGATGAGCTTCATGAAGGCAGAAGACTTCGACAAGGTGCTGATCAAGGTCAGCAACGTGTATACGATGCCAGGCGATGAGCCTGAGGCCAAGCTTGCCTTCAAAATGGAGGAGGTGCCGGCCTACGAAACCGACAAGATGTACAAGACAGTCGATAATCAGCGGATCGCCAAGACCAAATTGCTGAAACCGGTCAATCGCTATCAAATGCTGATTCCGGTTTACGAGGCTTACTGCCTGCCGGGCGATGAGCAGAAGGCGGCGGAAATCATTCGCAACCTGCTGGAGCCGAAGCTGGATGAGTTGCTGGGTCATATTCAAGCCATCGTCAGCGCGATCAAAGGCGGTGTCCAGCTGTTCGACGGCCCTGCCTACTATGCCCGGAGCATGGCTATCAGTGATCAGAATCGCGCTCGCCGAAAGGCCCTTGAGGAGCAGCAGGAATCCCCAAAACCTTGAGGGCGGTCGGCACGGGGTGCTTGCTGGAAGCGCCCAGGCCCTGCTCGCCAACCTGATGCCCGTTCCAATCCAGACTTCCGGCCAATGTCATCCAAACCTCATTGAAGACACCGTGCATGAAACGACCGCACCTTTGTGCGATCGTCCGCAGCGGTGACTCGACGCCAAGGGTGGGGCGCCGGCACGCTGGCGCCCGCCACTGCTTAAAGCACCTTCTTTGCCACACCTTCGTAGGCGAACGGCGTCAGGTCAAACGTCTCATAGACCTGGTCGAAATCGAGGAGGTGGCCAACCGGCTTGTCCAGCGCTCCTGTGACCACAAACAACCGCCAGCGCGGGTTCTCGTGGTAGTTATATTCATTGCGGGTCAGGAAGAAATGGGGCGTATCCATGCTGGTGCCCTTCACTTCGACATGCAGTTGCTCGCCGGTAACTCTGTCGCTGAAGAGCAGGTCGAATCCAAGGTTCAGGCTGGAGACGTCGCCAATGTCGTACTGGCTGTCGAACATCGTGTAGGCATGCTGCATGGCCGCCAACTCCACCTGCTTCCGGTGTTCGGCATCGGGGAACTTGAGAAACGGCGGCCTTTCCTTAGCCTTGTCAGGTTGTCTGCCCACGATGCGTTCGGCTAGGTTGGCCAGCTCCTCGCGCCAGGCTTGGCTCTGCTCATCGCGGTTGCCCCGCACGTACACCACCGGGGTGCGCTTCATGTGCTCCCCACTGATCTCGATCTGCCGATCTTCAAGGGGTATGAGGGTCGCCTTGTCCGCACTGACCACGTAGCTGAAGTGGGCTCCATCCGCATCGAGCGGGAAGGGTACCGTCCCATACTCGGGGCGATCGGTGAACTGCCGTTCAAAGGTAGCGTTCTCGTAGTAACCAACCACCGTGATCGGGCCGTCGCCATCGCGTGCGGCGACAAATATCAGTGTCCAGCCACGACTCTCCAGGGGGCGTGGCGTTGAGAAGTGAGCGCCAATAGGGTGGACATACGCGTAGTAACGCCCATCCGGTGCCTGAAGGAAGTTGAAGCGCTCGTGCGCCTCGGCATAACGGTTGATGTGCTGATGACGCCCCACCACCTCTTCGCCCCGGTAATCTACAGCCCAGCCCGTTTTGATAAATGCTATTCGTTCCATGCCCGGCACTCCCAATGTCAGGATCGCCAGCCTAGGCTGCATTCCCCTGAGGGTCAAGCGCCAGCAATGGTCAATGCCCCAGGATTTCGATTACTATCTGGCCTCAATTCAAGCCAAAAGGATTTCTCATGTCGGATGCGAACACACCGGTCAGGCACATACGCCACGACCCAGCCCTGCGGTTTACGGTGGTGGCCTATGCCTACGAGCACTATGTCGAGTATTCCATCTACGACATTGTCGGCTTCAAGGATGGGAGCGATGATACTCCGCTCTGGCAACGAGCCGGATCCCACAGCAGCCCTGATTGCGTGGAAACCCTTGATCAGGCGGAGGTGTATTTGAGCGGCTTAGTCAAATGGGATGGCTGCAGCAATTGGAAATTCGACGAGCAGGATCGCTCCATGCTGCATGCGTGCGATAGGGACGGCCTTCTGCGCTACGGCCTGGTCATGGCATTGTGTTGGGATTGGATGGACGAGATTTGCCCGAGCTGGTGCCCTTGAGCGCCAGGATGAGGGCATTGTTGAACATGCCCTTGCCCAAGCCACCACCATTATCCATTCAGGGGCAGCAGCGATGGCTTGAAATAGGCCTCGCTTCGATTTGCCGGGCAGTCGCCGCATGAGTAAGACCAAGAACGATCAGCATCAGAAAATTTTGCCCAACCCCAAGTTCTACCCGCCTGAGCAGGAAGTAACATTCCTCAGCTTTGGCCTGGATGAGCAGGGACACACGCTGCGCCTCCTGGTCAATGGCCAGCAGCACTGGGTGCGCGTCGGCTTCAAGGACGTCGACTCGATGTACCGGGGCCAGGAAATGGTGCGGCAAGGGATCTTTAAGTCGGCGTCCATGCTACACCCCTCGACCGAGGGTGGCAGCAGCTGAGCCTGTTGCGAGGAGGAAATCACCGCATGGCCGATTACGTGATATATTGATTAAATGGCAATGGCCTCAATTTCTAATTCATTTACCCAGGGTGGAGATCATGGCCGCAGTCATCGAGCACAAATCAGGGTTCAAGCTCTGCCGGGAATCCCAGATGGCCGTCGACGCGCTCAAAAGTCAGGGCAAGCCCTATGTCCTGGCGGCGCTGTCGCAGTTGCAGCGCGACCGGGTAATGACCGACACCGCGCCACTGGTGGTGGGCACCCTGGACTTCATCAAGGCTGCGCTGCGCCAGCGAAAGCTGCCGATGCCCGAGGAAAACTGCTACCCCGAAGCACTGGGTCACCTGCTGCACCGCTTCGTCTGGAGATCCACGCTGTATGAGGTGATCCAGGAAGTGGTTAAGGGGAAGCCGCTGTTCGCCAAACCCTCGAAACGCACCAAGCGCTTTACCGGCATGGTGGTCAGAGACGGCTTTGACTGGCGCCTGGACAGAATTCCGCGCAACGAGCCTGTGTGGTGCAGCGAAGTCTGCGAGTGGAAGAGTGAATGGCGGTTCTATGTGGTTTGCCATCAAATCCAGGGCAAGGCTCTGTATCACGGTGATGGTGCACTCGGTGTCGATGAGCGGGTGGTGCAGGAAGCGGTGGCCCTCATGGCTGCTCTTCCTGTCACACCTGTCAGTTACGCAATCGATTTTGGCGTATTGGCCAGCGGCAAGACCGCGCTGGTGGAAATGAATGATGGGTTTTCGATTGGTGCCTATGACGGGGTTGATCCTCAGGCCTATCTGGCGCTGCTGGAAACCCGATGGCATCAACTAACCACTGTGTGAACGAGGTTTTCTATGGGTGATTCGTTTTGGGGCAGTCCCTGGCTTTGGGGTCTTATTGGTGTCGGCGCAGGCCTGGCTATTGGTGCAAAATTCATGGGGCCTGATGTGCCAGTCAATCCGGTGGTCGAGATCAACGAGCTGAGGAGCGACTGGACGATCGAGTGCATCAAAAGAGCCACGCCGCAGAATTACCCGACGCCTCCGGAGGCGATCAACAACTGCACGGAACAGAGTCTCAAGGTCATCCCGTTGAATCAGGCGATTCCGAGTGTCGCTGGCACACCCCCCGATAACACACACTCCGGCGATACAGACCGTCAGTTCTGACGCCTGGCGAAATGATTTGGAGAGATTAATGAGAGATGTAATGGTGAGCAAGACCATGATCAAAGGGTTTGGCATCGGCCTGGCCGTTGGCTTTGTGTTTGGCTGTTTCTTCATCGGCTCGTTCGTGAGTGGCCCGCCCAAGCCGCCACCCACTGCCAATGAACTGCGCAGTGCGTGGGCGAGCAAGTGCATTTCCGAGGGCCGGATGGCGGGCCAGGCCGCTACCAAGGAAATCATTGATGTCTGTACCGAAACAGCAGCCAAGCTGATACTCAACGAAAAGCTCCCCGATTCGATCCCAGGCGGCTATGATCTAGCTCCGAACGTATCGTTGAAATAGGGAGCTGGGCAGTGAAAGGGAAAATCTGGGTCATTGGAATATCGCTGGGACTATCCTCCATCGTCTCTGCCCACGCCGCTGAAACCCAGTGTCCTGCCGGCAAGGAGGTGGCCTGCCAAGAGGCGACCTTCCAAGCTCAGGCGTACAATGAAGCTTTGCGATCAAAAGCCCGCCCTGCGCTCGACCTGGATTCTGCCGTCGCTGAGGGAGAATTCTTCACCCTGAAAATCAATGTTGACGTTGATCGAGCATCAATCGACACCCAGGATTCGGCAAAGCTCACGCACATGGTGGACTTGTTTTCCAAGCCCTTGCTGGCCATGTGCGAAAGCTCCCTGCACGACAAGCTCATCAGCGCTGGCGGGGGATATCGCACCGAAGTTTATGCCAAGCACTCGCAGCTGCTCCTCTCCATTCCGCTTGAGTGTGAGCGCCCCGGCAGGGTTTCCGCGAAAATCCATCCGGCTTCATAAATAACGGTATTTGCTGCTGGGTTATCACTTCCTTTCTGTGGCTCGGTGGCGTATTTTTGTGTTCAGCCTTTACCACATTCTGTAGAACTTCTGACGAGGACTGCCTGTGACCAGCAAAGTATCCACCGCCGACTGCAAGGCCTTCGTCGTCGATTTCCAGCGGAACAATCCTGGGCTTGAGCGGGGTCGTTTCGGCATGCCCGCTGATGCCCCTGAAGCGCCTTATGCAGGCCTGGACAACGTCAAGAACTGGAAGCGTGTCTCCAAGACCCGACCTGTGGATGGCGAGCTCTATCATCGCTATGGCGACACCGCGACTCCGTTCCGTACCAATGGCGAGGCGCGCATTCCCGTGGCCCATGCTGATATCGCCTGGGTACGCACTTTCGACTTCGACCCGGCTGATGGGCAGATCGCCTACTTCGTCTTTGAGCTCAAGGACGGAACCCTGGTAATGGGTGACTACATCGGTGATTGAGTGGAAATATTCGCTGGATGCCGGTATTGCATCAGCATCCAGCCTGCATTCCAGTTTACAGTCATGCGGCTAATGAAATTACAGTGTCGGACTGTTAGGACTTACAGGTGACATTGAACGATATTGAACATGGAACTGTTGAACGGCGGTTTTGATCTGTTCGGCACTGGCCTCGCCCAGCCAGGCAGTGAAGGTTTCTTCACCCACGTGTTTCTTGAACGCCTTCATGAATACACCGAGTTCGATGCGGCTCAGCCCCGTCAGGCTGGCCACTACCTCGCCGTTGTAGCGCTGCTTGATCAGCTCGCACTGGTCTTTGGACGCCAGCAGGGCGGCGTACTGCTCGCGGGCGCCGGCAAAGTGATCCAGCGCCAGTTCCAACCAATCCGTTTCATCACTGGCCCAGTCATATTCCGGCAGGTCGCGGTCTTTCATCCACGCCAGGAAGGCCTGGTAGGTGACGCGTTTCTTGTCCTGGCCTCGGCCTCGGTTCGTGCGGTTTTCCAGCTGGTACATGCTGGTATTGAACCGGGGGTTGGAGGCCGCGAACTCAAACATGTCCTCCAGGGTGTCGAAACCCTGGTTGTAGCGCACCGCGTCATAGCCAAGAAATGTCAGTGCCTCATCAAAATCCCGCGTGAAGGTCACCGCGCCCAATACCCGACCATCGATCTTTATCGAGCGCGACAAGCCATCATTGCCGAAGCGCAGGCCATTCATCTGACGAGCCAGAATGATGAACAATTTGCTCAGGTCGTTCCAGGCGTAAAAGCTCTGGGCGTACGCAAAGCATTCGCTGGGTACCGGCATCAAATCGACCTGCAGGCTGCCGCCTTCCTCCAGCGCGATGGCGGTGTGAAAGACTGGCGCGCCAGGGTAGGCCTCCACAAAGGGCCAATCACCCCCCAAAACGCCCTGCAGGCGCTCGACGAGGGGCCTGTGACCTACGCGATCGACAAACTCCTGAGGCAGCAGGATGTCCAGGTCGCCGTAGTCAACTTTCCTGCGGTAGGCCCGAATCAGGTGCGATTGCAGCGCAAAGCCATCGTCCGCGAGCATTTTGTCTAGCGCAGCACAGACGGTCGCCCCGATTGCCCTCGCTCTTGTGCTCTCGACGCGCTTGGCGCCGAAGTCCTTCAATGCATTGCCACCCACAGCTACCTCCGTTTCAAATCTTCAAAGAAGTTCGGCTCTCACGATCAGTGTGGCCAGGTTCTTGGCATCGACCAGCGCATTATGAGCCAAGCCTTCAAATTCAGCGCCCACCCGCTGCAGCGCCTGCGACAGCCCCACATTTTCACTGCTGCGTTTTTTGATACGGTACAGCAAGCCCGCATCAACGGACAGGTGAAACGGGCTGGTGAAGCCATGCTTGCGGCATTCTCGGGCCAGGTAGGCGGCATCATCGCCCCAGGCGACATAAGGACGGCGCGCACCGAAACCCTTGGTGATGGTCGTTATCACATCCTGCAGTGCTCGCCCTTGGCGATCCACCATGCGCTGAGTGATCCCGGTGAGTCCCTCACAGAAGGGTGACACGCGGTCACGCACCGGCTTGACGTAGTAATGCGCCTCGCGATGCGTCTGCCCGGTGGCGAGATCAAGCTCAACCAGGCCGATGGAGATGATCTCTCCCAGCTGGCGCTTGTTCTCCCAGCAACACATTTCCATGTCGAAGCACACGACCTTGGAGAAATTACTACTCATGTCGAAATCCTTGCCGTTAATCCTGCCGCACGGGTTGTCACCTTAGCCCACGTCGGGCTGCACCTGGCAGATCACATTCCGTGAATACGATTGGCTGCCACTACCACCTTGGGCCTGCATCGTAGCACCCATGATATAGGTACGCCCACCCGTGACATATTCATACTTATTTTGGGGTGGAGCCGTCAATGTCACGCCATTGAAGGTGGCTCTTGTTGTACCGGCACCATTCGAAAACCATTCCGAGACTGGGCTGCCATTGATATTGTACCGACAGGCCAGGTACCTCGGTTGGTTCAGAGTGCTACTGGTTTTGCTTTCGGTGGTGCTTGGGCCGGCATCCCGGTAGGCGGCCTGCTTGGGGTTGTATTCACGGGGCTGGATGGTGCGCGTACTGGTCACCGCATTGCAGCTTTGGTACTGCACCGTATCCCCAGCCCTCAGCGCCGATCGGCTAGGGCTGTCCACGCACCCGCTGGACGTGGTCACCACCCAGTTGCCCACGGCGGGTTCTGCGGGCATCCAGGTGTCCTGCAGCGGCGAAGGGGGGATGGGGGCGGTCATGCGGATGACATTGTCACTTACGGCCACCATCGGGAGGCTAGCAGCCACCAGAAAACTCAGTGCAAGGAGTGATCTTTTCATGGAGTAAGCTCAATAATTTCAAAATTAATTCAATATACCGATATGGAATTTCTGGTTCAAATTCAAGTTATGTGGTTTGGATGTATATTGACAATTGCCATAATGGCAATTAAGGTTTCAGTAAATTTCCCGAGGCCATGATCATGAACCCTGTCAGCACTCAGCTGCTCAACACACTTGCCAGTCTCGCAGTCACCAGGGATGAACCCGAGTGGGTTGCGCGTTTTTATGATGCCGCGCACCTGGACATCTTCCACCCGGAGTTGTGGCGAACGGCTGCAGCTTTAGCCTCTGACAGCAGCAAGCCCGAATTGGTGGCGCAGGTTGCAGCCGCACAGCAGGAATTCGAGCAACGTCTGCAGAGTCTGGGCTGGAGCCTGGGCGCTCACCAGTGGAATACGCCTGTGGGCGAGGTGGATCAGGGGGATGAGGGCCTGTTCGTAGACATCCTACTCGGCGAAAACGGTAGCCCGCTGCGCCTAGGGGACAAGCTGTACCTGCACCCCTATCGCTACCGTTCGGCTGAGGAGCTCTTGGCAGCTGCCAGCACCAACGACCCAGACTCGCCTTTCAAATTCCCCGAGCACAGTGTCGCCTGGCACTTCCTCAAGCGGGTCGAAAAGTACGTTGGCGATGAGCTTGAGTCAGGCATCGAGCAGTCCTTCGAGCAGTGGTGGGCCAACGGTGGCGAGACGCTGACCGAGCATGAGTTTGGCTTGCAGGATTTGATGGGCGCCAGCTGGCGTGGCGGTGTGCTGAAGGGTCAGCAAACCCTTGCCAAGACCCAGGCGGAACTTGAACAGGCGCTAAAGCGGATCGAACGCATGGAAAAGGCGCTGCTGAGTGTGCGCCGCACCTCGCAAGACGCCAAATCCGTCACGATCGCCAGCGATGCCCTTCAAGAAGCAGCCCTGATCCCGGTCAACCTCCTGGCTGTGCCCAAGCCTCGCTTCCGGGTGTTCGTGCAAGAGATGAAGGAGAGCCATCGGACGACGCACTGGGTGACCCTGGAGAATGCGTCCAGGGCCTCGGATGCGAAGATCTGGGACAACACGGGGCGTATCACCCCGGTCTATCACGAAAACCCTGAGTATGCCTTAGAATCAGCCCAGAAGTGGGCGGAGTTCTTGGGTGTCGAGGTTGAACAGGAGAGTGGCAATGGTGAATCAAAATGAGCAATAGGCTGACAGCGGGTCAGTTGCGCCGCGAGTTCCTGCTGCGGATCATCCGATTTTCGGTGGATGGCCGGTGGGTCAACTGCAAAGGGGGCCTGCCACTCAATGATGATCTCAAGCGGCTAGTCGCTGAAGGCAAGGTCACTTTGACCCGCCAGGGCGGCCCTGGGCGGACTGAGTTGGCCGTACCTAGGAGTCCTAGATACAGGGGTAATGGCATCAAGCGGGTGACCAAGGCGAGGCCAGCAGACGGGGTGTACATTACCGATCGGCTGGTGTGCCCCTGCTGTGGCGCTATGGCACCCTCCCAGGGCCTGATCAAGCATGCAGACGCCTGCTCGCTGCGGGTCGACCATGTTTACGACAGCCTCTACCCGCGAAAGGGCAGTGGCTGGTGGCATAACAAGCACTGGATGGAAAGGCCGAACAGGGCATAGACCCCGCCTTCATCCTGACCAGGGTTCGTACTCAATACTGCAGGCGGCATACAGCGAGGTTATGCCATCTGCAGCCATCTCCATGAACCTACCCCGTCCCCATTGTCCGTCAGAATCCATGTAAGAAGTGTAGCCGTCGTAGATTTCATAGACCTTGTTCTCCCAACCCCAGGTGACCATCCCTCCGGTTTTGGCCCCGGTTTGCCAGAAGTTACCCCTTCCTCCCGGACTGACGTCGTACCGGCATTCGCCGTGGGAGACAGGCTTGACGACGCGGGGGTCATAACGCTCCTCGGTTGCAAGTTCCCCGACATTCCGGTACTTGTGCGAAACGGTGTTGTATTCCCTCGGCTGGGACGTTCGGGTATAGAGCGGGCTGCAGGTTTTGGTCTGTGTAAATTCGCCCAGCGGAAGATCATTGTCGGTGGGCGTGAAATCACAGTTCAATAGCGCATAGAACTGCCATTCCGACGTGAGGGGATCAGCAGGCACCCAGGCATCCTCGGGGCCTTCGCCCGCTGTAGCCCTGATCGGCGCGCTGATGCGGATGATATTTTCTGCTGACGCTGCCGTAGACACAAGGTTGATCGCCAGCAAGGCCCACGCTACTAATTTCATGCTCGACACTCTCTTTTTGAATACAGTATCAGTGTTCATGGTGCGACCGGAATCATTTCTGCCAGAAAATTGAGCCAGATCAATCCATTGCTTAAGCCTTGGCGGCCACATGACCCAAAAATTCCGGGAATCAATAAATTCGTGAAACCCAATAAACGTTTTAATCTTCTAATATTCGAATGCCCAATAGCCGGATAGTTACACTGAGCCATGCGTGCCGCAAGTACTGACACGCGTGCTGCTGGCGCTCCAGCCTATCAGTGGCATAAACACCCCCGACTCAGTCGCTTACTTTTTCCAGGTTGGCCAGGGGAATGACCTTTTCAAAGGCAGGGCGATCGTCCGTGGCCTCGAATGCAACCATGTATTGGTTGACGCCTGCATCGTATTGCACGGTGCCTTGACGACCTCGCAGCTGCTCCTTGGCACTGCGGATGTAATGCCGCAGGCGATCCTTGGGCACCACGACGGCATCGCCCGTATGAAGCCTGGGCTGCAGCAGCAGGGCTGCCATGTAGGCATTGAGTTCAGCTCTGCCGGCTGAAATGACCGACTCCAGGCTACGGTGGTCGATTGCTTGCATGTGGCCCCTCCAGAGAAATGACAGCGAAGATCAAAAACGCATTGTTTTTTGTGAGCAAAAACCCCGCTTTTGAGCAGGGCTTTCGGGTTGTGCAATATTATCGATAACCGATTGGCGGCTCAAGACATTCTCAAGCAAGGGATCACGACGGTTCCAGTCCCCGACTCTGATTGTGCTCGGACATGCGTCGCTGGCGTTCCGCCGCGAGTTCGGTAGCAATCTCTTTGCGGCAACCCTCCAAGAATTCAGCCCCGTGTGGGCTGCCCAGCCACTGGATCATCATGTTGATCGTGTCGATGTCGTCAGCGGATGCCTGCCACTCGGTGTCCAGGGCTGCCGCCCCCAGCCTGGCATGATCGGGCGCCAAGACCGCATCGACGCAGTTCAGGCCCAGGTTGTACTGCCGATCACGGATGTTGGCCACCGCCCAGGCCGCAACGAACCCTTGCTTGCGATCCGCCAGCTTCCCGACCATGTCTTCGGCGGCGTCTAGGAACGCCTTGCCGTTGTTGGTACCGAGCCAGCGGATTAGGCTTGCGCAGACGCTGGCATCGCGCTGGGTGGTCTCGTGACGGGTCAGGGCCAAGATGTTGCGCAAGATCGAGTTGCGCCCATCCATGTCTTCCGGTTTGTCGTCGGCGTCTTGGAGGGCCTGCCAGCGGCGCATGAACACCACCTCGCCGATGACATCAGGTCGG
This sequence comes from Pseudomonas sp. S1(2024), assembly GCF_046557535.1. Taxonomy (NCBI): domain Bacteria; kingdom Pseudomonadati; phylum Pseudomonadota; class Gammaproteobacteria; order Pseudomonadales; family Pseudomonadaceae; genus Pseudomonas; species Pseudomonas sp. S1(2024). The sequence goes on along the minus strand of NZ_JBKGFP010000001.1, from coordinate 399,028 downwards.
ACAGGACGAATGGGGTCATGCACAAACAGGGGGTCATCTTCAAAGGTGTCGGTCATGGAGACTCCGGGGATCAGGTCAGATTTTGTCACTGAGGAAAACATTCATCTGGGCACGGGACATGGCGCCGATTTTGGTGCCTTCGACAACCCCGTTCTTGAAGACCAGGAAGGTGGGAATGGCCCGTACGCCGTAGTTCTGCGCCAGCTTATCATCCTCGCTGATGTCGATCTTGGCGATGACCAGGTCATCACGTTCGGTAGACATCTGGTCAAGCATGGGGGCGATCATCTTGCAGGGGCCACACCAGGGGGCCCAGAAATCCACCAGGACTGGAACCTTGGACTTCAAAACGACTTCTTCAAAATTTTCTTGGGTGACTTTGATGGTGCGTGACATGGGTGCTGCTCCTTATGAGTGGTGTCAATTTACACGTTAACCAAACAATCTTCCACCCTCAAATCAACACCTTTGATGACCTTCATCGACAGGAGCTATGCAAGGGGAGGTTGGCCAGGAAATGATGGGGGTATGAGGCGTTGAGGATGCTGGAAGGCTGTCATGAAGGCGGCGAACTGGTTTTGGGATCAAAAACCTGTTCTTTGGGGTGGTATGGGGGTATTGATACGTCTACCCATTCTGACTTGGAAATAAAAAGCTGTTTGGGGGCGACTTCACACCTTCAGAAAATCACCTGCATTGTAGGAAGTCAACGGCAAAGGCATTGTAGGAAATCAAAGGCATTGTAGAAAATCCAGGGCATTATAAAATTCTAAGGTTGGACAGGATTGGAGCGATTATAGGACTCCTTCGTCGTCCAAAATAAGGCCGCCTTCGGCGAAGATGAAATATTATAAAAGCAGGAAAAGAAGAAGCTCATTTTTCAGAAAACCCCTGATCGCTGCGCACTCTTTACTAATCATCAGGGGTTGTTGCCGCACTAGTTTGACTCAATGAACGAAATCGGAGCATGTATGCGAATTATATTGCGACCTTTTGGAGTTGGGATAAAATTCAACTGCACCGCCTGATCAAGGTGGAGTCCGTCCTGATCGGTCGCCCTTATGACCACAAATGTGTTGGCGTCTCCAGTGGTCACATAGCTGAGCACTTTGCCCTTCAGGGTGACAAATCCATGTGCTGGTTGTTGAACGACTTCCAGGGTATGGCTATCGCCCAAGTTAGGGTCTGTGACATGCAGCGCGCCAGATCCACCCCGTCTTTCGTACACCTGGAGTTCTGGTGGTGTAATGGCGATAGGCGCCAGGTTGTATTGGTCGACGACCACCGAACCCTGACCCTCAACGGAATAGCCCTCCTGGTCGATTGCAATGAATCGGAACGAATCAGAGCCATAGAAGCCTGGGTCGGGAGTGTAGACAAGACCATTTTCGGTAACGACGATTTTTCCGTGCTCCGCCTCCTGAACAACCTCAAAGGCGTGGCTGTCCCAGGTATTGAGGTCTTCAACAGCTGGAATTATTGGCATACTGGAGGCGCTTTCACGGGTATGAATGCTGACGCTCGTCATGGTTGGCGGATAGTTGTACTTCGCAACTGTGATCTGCGCTTCTCCATCGGCGGTCATGCCAGAGGCATCGGTCACGCGATAAGCGAACCTGTCCGTGCCAGTGTAGCCGATTGCAGGGGTGTACTTGAAGCCACTGGAAAGGACTTCCACCGTGCCTTTGGTGGGCCCACTAATCACGGAGTAGGTTTTTGCCTCCCATGCCTCTTCAATGTCATCAATCGGCGTGACGGAGGTCTGGGAGCTTTCGTTGAGGGTAAAGGAGAGGCGAGTGGTCACGGTCGGGTGCACAACCTTGACGATCGACTGCCCTTGGCTCAACACGACCTGGGTACCCGCACTATCGAAGATACTGGCAGTCCATTCCACAGGGAACTCGCCAGCACGTGCAAACACGCCGGTAAGCTCCAATGGTGTGCGAGATGAAACGCGCAGCTGGTCTGGCACTCGGGTGAACTGAATGAGGCATACCAGCGCTCCTTGCGCTGCGCCTGCCGCCCTTGCCGCTGCCTCATCCGCTGTGATGGAGCAGCTCTCGCCGGACACTTGCTGCATTGTCAGGCTAGCCGTCTCAATTGCCCTGACCACCGACCTCCCTTCGAGTGACTGACGGAATGTGGCTGCGGCTGTTGCTGATTGCACGTCGAGCATGCGTTCGCCGGAGCTCAGCAGGATCTTGCTTCCCTTGGCGGTATAGATCGACAGTGAATAGCCAACTGGTTGCTTGCCGACATTCAGGGCGCGTCCAACCAGTTGCGTCATGGGCAGGCTGCCATCCCCATAGCTTTGCTCCTCCAGCCCTTTCGGCTTAGCCGTCCATTCCAGCAAACAAACAGGTTCCAGGATGGGGTCGGCTGCCCGAGCGACTGCGTCAGAGGTGGTGATCCGGCAGCTGTTGCCAGCCAGGGAACTGACTTTGACCTGAATATCGCTTATCGCCTGCACAGGGCTATCATTGCCGACTTCTAGAGACACCTGGGGCATCCAGGTATTGATGCTGGCGTACACCACAGGGGAGTTTGGTGCTGATGTGGAGATGATCACGCCATTGTTGCCCACAGCCCCATGCTGCTGAGGAACAACGGGGATGGAGATCTTGCCAGCTGTCTGCGTGAAATCCAGTTGCTTGAGTGTCACTGTGGCACCAGGTTTGACGCTGATTCCGTCAATGGTGAGTGGTGTCACCGCATCTGCCCTAAGGGTCGCACTGATACTGTACACACCACTTACAGGTGTGCCATCAGCCAGCTTCAGCTGTTCACTGCTGATCAGGAATGACCCGTCTTTTCGGTCAAATTGCGCCGGCACTGCTGGAATCTTGATTACCCCTTCCACGGCATCAACGATGCCGGTAGTGGCGGGCTTGTACATGAAGGTGGTCGACCCTACTCCCGTGTTTAGCTGACTGTCCTGGGCGGTCACGGTCAGCGTATACACCTCGCCAGAACTCAGGGATGGGAAGAGAATGGGGTATTCCAACCCATAGGTGGTGGCGTCGATTTTACGGTAGGAGAGGGCGATCGATTCATTTGCCGGGCCACCCTTGAGATTCACCGACAGGATCTTGGGGGCTGGATCTTTGTTGTCAGCCACAGTGAAACTGATCTTGTCCAGTGTGTCGATGGAATCTGAGCCATTTTTGCTCACGGTCACAACCGGGCTGGTTCTATCGCTGTCGAATTTGAACAATGGCAGCTTGGACACCGCCCCTAATTTTTCGTCGGCTCCGGCCACCAAGTCATGGACACCCTCGGGCAGCGTTTTGAGATCAAACTCATACTCGAAATACTCACCTACGCTCGAAGTCAGCTTTTTGGTAACGTTAAGTGCCGTACCGCCTTTACCCTCAAGCCAGGCACTCTTGTGACCCAGTCGGTTGTTGTAGTCACCTTGTTTTTGCTGCTGAATTTTGAGCGTAAGAATCTTTGAGGATTCGTTGTAGGTGTAGCCCAGGACAGGGTAGTAGAGATCGTTCCACACGACTTGCGCAGTGGTTCTTGTTGCAACCAGAGCACCGTCCGAGCTTCTAAGTCCGAAAATATCAGCCATGTAACCGGTGGTGCCTTTGGCGAGAATCTTTGAAGTGCTGATTACGCACTGCGTTTCATTTGCTGGAATGGTGCAGGTGCCATAATGGCTTGTGACCTGGGCGAATGGCCTTTTCTCGACTGTATAGCGCACCTGGGTAATTTCCACCGGAAGTTCAGATGGTGTAATTACGCGATTAGGAATCATCCACCCCTTGTCGCTGAAGTAGTACTCAACTTTTTCTATGACCGGTGTTTTTGGCGCTTCATCGGCTAGAACAAGATCATAAGTAATGGTTCCATTGCCAGCCGATGACCCAAAATTGATAAACCGGACGTAGTTTAGTTGCTCTGCCCGATAAGGAAGCGAAGCAACTAGGTATATGTTGCCAGCGTCTTCACCGACCACCTTGTTTTCACCGAGAGTGTTGGTGAAAGATAGCCCGCCCAAGCGATAAGTACTCCAATTACTCTTCGGGATCTTCCAGGCCAGGCGGATAGGGTTGGTTTTCACCGCCATCCCGGCGACATACGGCACAAAGCCTGTCAGCCCTGGTGCGAGCGTAGTGGTTGCGCTTGGGTCATAGACTCCAAATGGTTCGGTTGGGGCGTTACCAATGTCATCGAACATAACCTTTTGGCGGTTGGTGGTGGTCGTGTTTCCAGCCTTGTCCGTCACCAGGAATTCCACACCAAACACTTCATCGAGGTCAGAATTCGGGAAGAAGCCTGTGCGGTATTGAATCGATGCCTTTTTATCCGCCTCCGAGAACAGGACGTTGTATTCCTTGTGCAGCACCCCCGTTTCCCGATAAACCCTGGCAACCACCTTGCTGATGCCAGAGGTATCCGAGAAGTCTTTCAGGACAAAGCTTGAGTATGTCAGGGCGTCTCCCGAGGCAATGCCGAGCTTCCAGACATCGCCGGAAAGCACTGGCCCGCCCCATGTGTAGGGAAGGGGGGCGAATGTGCCTGGTGCAGGGCCCGTGGTGTCGATAACCAATGGCAGCGCCTCGGTCTTGACCACTTCCCCGGTGCTGGCAAGGATGTCCGTTGTCACCTGGTAGCTACCATCCGGCAGCTTAGGGCTGGCGAACTCCTCGGCGTAGTAGTTCTTTCCCTGGTAAGTGATCACATCGCTCGCACCCAGAACCTTCCCACTCTCCTTAGAGAAGGCGGGGGATTGAGACCCTGACGGTGTAACCGCTATGCGCAACTTGCGGTCGATTCCGCCACTGACCATGAAGGTGATGCCGGAGCTTGGGTTGGCTAGTCCCTGCGTCGCGACCACGTCCTTGCGTGCGCCGTCCGCGATACTGACGTAACTGTACTTGACCAGGTCGGCATGTGCAGCCTGGGACATTGCCAGGGAAGCGGCGGCTACAGCAGTGGCCAGCCACGCATTCCGAAATATTGAGCACAGTTTCGTAGCTGCGACTTTCACACTAGAATCCTCTTCAGGGGCCAGTCACAGGAGCAATGTCCGTCGAACTGGCCGTTGTCGGCTCTCAATGAGCCAACCAATGTCTATATTTGAATTATTGCATTGAGGCCTGAAAAAGTACACGGCATCGCAACCAATAAACATACAAAGCGTATGGGTCTGCATGCGCCAAACCTCAACTTATATTCAGCTTTATACGCAAAATTATTGAACGCATTTGAATTTAGTAGTCTTGAAGGTCAGCGCACTTGCCCCCAGGCATCTTGAATTAAATGTTAGGAAACACAGGGTGCGTCAACCATGCTGGATGCTTGGAAATTCAGCGCGAAATGGTAGGGCCGTGGGAGGCACGGCGCCCGAAGCGAGCGCAGATGCTTTAGCGCTTTAGCAGCGTCAAGCATACCTCCGCGAAGCAGAACTGCGTGCCTTCAGGAGGGGGCATCCGCCAGCACTAAATGGGCCTGCCTCAGCGCCCACACAGGTGCTTGATGTAGCCCTCGAAATTAGGGGACAGTGCGTTTGCCTTGGCCACGATCGCAGATGGCAGCTGGTGCACGGTGCTTGCGTGCTTTTCAGCAAATGCGAGGAAGACCGGATCAGGACTCATATCATTTTGAACGTAAATGCAGGCCTAGCACCCCGTATGGCCGGAGGCGAGAAGACACAGGTAGTCGCTGAAATTCTTGGCAATCACCGCCGCATCGCCGTCAGACCCCAAAAAAATGATGGGCTGATCAAGCACATCCGCACCCGCAATCGCCTTCCAGTCTCCGCTATAGTCACCCGCGCTGTCCCGGCCAAAGAACAAGAGTTGCTCGCCCGTGAGCGCCGAGGTGCCCGCCCAGTTTTGAATCCAGGCCTTGGTTTCAGCCGGACGGACGAATTCCTCAAATGGGCGGAAGTCTACACCACCGCCGTCCCGCCAGTGATAGGGCAGTTGGTTGACCCGGCGCAGCAGCGGGGAAAGGGGTTTGTCACCGTGTCCGCAAGCCGAGTAGTTGGGGCAAGGGGCAAGGGGGCTTTGCCCATGATTCAAGGCTCCAGATGGCAAGGATTACCGGCGCATGTCGCCCCGCTCGATGACTGGCTGCGTCCAGTAGAGCAGCCTGGGGAAGGCTGGTCGCCCAAGGTACTTCTCCAGCGAAGGCCGGGTGACACAAAAGCCACCGTGCGAAAGACCATGAACTCCCATGTGATGGCCCATGCTCAGCGACAACCTATGGCTTGCCCCATCGTTGGTAAAGTGGTGATCAAGAATGCGCAACTCGCCTGGGATGCCCAAGTGATCCGCAACAGCCCACCCCCAAGCGGCGGCCTCTGGATCAGAGCATTGCATCGCAGCGCGATACAGTCTTTCGTCCGGGTGCAGATCCATTGCCGCAATCTCGTCCAGCATGCGCTTCTGACCCACCCCAACATCGCCATCCAGATAGCTGCGGAACTGGGCGGGCACCGTGGCGATGTGGCCCGCCTCGTGGAGCAGATCGCTGACGGCGCAAGCGCGTGAATACTCGATACTGCCGTGGGTGATGCGACAGTTCGGCAGGAATCCCTCCACCTGGGCAACCTCGACAGCCTTGATCCCGATCTCATTCAGAAACGCAGCGGTCTTCTGGAGCCAAGGGCAGGGGGTAAGGGTTGCTGGTGTCATGGGAATCTCCTGAATGGTCGGCAAATCGTATCAAACATTGCCTATCGAAGTGGACAGGCAATCTCTTCAAGGCTTCACGGGCACTTGAACTTCCATCAGTGCCCGAAGATCTGCCTTGTACACCTCGACTCGTGGGCCTTCACCCTCCATTGCGTCGATGATACGCAGGCGTCGGGATTGCTCGATACTCCACAGTGCGCCCAGGGTTTTGACGGGGTCGCCCGCACCTGGGGCGTCACCTCCAGGCAGAAGATCATTCAGGCGCTTTGCGATCTTCTCTACTGTGGCCACATCCAGTTTCTTGGTCACTTCAGAGAGGCTCAAGCAACCCAAAATGATCTCATAGGCGGCGCGGATGATGGCCGCCTCAGGACTGCCCGAATCGATGTGAAAGGTTGTTTGGGACATGGCAAGCTCCAGTGCGCAGAAGTGACGGGAGGGATAGTGTATCAGGCGGCGGTCAGCCAACGGTTGGACTCAAAGAGCGTCGCAGGCGCAATAGCCTTGAGATTGAAGCCGTACTGGTGACCGATCTGCCGCGCTGCGGCATGCAGGATCCGGCGCACAGGCTGGGCTTCCACATAGACGCCGTCACACCAGACCTCCAGGCCACTACCGCGACGCACCCGCACTTCCTTGCCCTTGAAATAATCCCGGTATTGGAGGCAGCCGTGCATCTGGTCGATGATCGCTTCTGCGTAGTGGCCGGTGATGTAGATCACACCACCCTCACCATCGTAGGAGAAATCTTCCGGGCCGGAAATGCGCAGTGCTTTTTCGATGTCGCTGTGCGGGGTCTGTTCCATGATGAAATCCTCAGAAGGTCGTAATGGCGATTTAAGCATAAATTGCCAAAATGGCAATGATTATTTCGACCACTGGCCCTGGCTTCGCTGGACGCGACCATGAAACAATTGAAGCATCAGCACGCAGCACCGCAAAACGGGTAAATGCCATGATCAAATTCTCAGACCTGCCCCCTGATATGCAAACGCTCATCAGCGATTTTATTGGCGCCCCGATCGGTGATACGGCTATTCCAGAGCACCTGCCTGTCATTGACGTCAGGCTTGCGGATCTCCCTGTCGTCCCCCTGTGCGAATACGACCGAGGCACCTTGTATGCCAGGCGCATGTCGCCAGATCTCACACCGCCCATCATCGTTGCTGACAACCAGTTTCTGGATGGCAAGCATAGGCGATTTTTGTTCTTGGAGCTTGGGCTAACCAGCGTGCCGGCCATCGATCTAACAGGCATCGCAGATCCGGAAATGGTGAAATTTTGCAGCATGGGTGAAGTAGGCGCCGGCATTTCCTACGTTCCAGAGCACGATCGCCCCGATGCGCCTGATTTCATGGTCTGGGACTATGCAAACAGTGGCTTTGTAACCAAAGACAACGGCTACAGCGCCCACCCCAATGATGCCTGCGAGCTGTCCCACAATCAGATTGCTGAGCGTTACAGCAGTTCCGAGCAGTATTTGATTTTCCCCCACCTGTATTTCGTGGACATCCAGACCAAGCTGCGCATCGAGCGCGGGACACCAGAACTGCTTGCCAGGGGAATTGTGGGATGGGCCTGGCAAATCGACTCACGCAATTCCTTGGGCGGAGAGTGGTATGACTGCGATTCTGCCAAGGACGCTGTCGAGGCGGCGAGGATGTACGTGGGTGATCGCCTGATTGGCGTGCGAGTACCCGAGCCGGAGCTGCTGTTGGCCCTGGACGCTCCCTGCATCACCGATGCGCTGGAGGCAGCCCCGCCACAGGTCGTCAAACGCCAGGCCTTTGAGTCCGTCCTGGGCTTCTGATTGGTTTAGGCTTTGCGCCGCCAGGGACGTATTCGTTAGACTTCACTGAAAGGCACTTGCGAGCGGTGAACATGAGTAGATTGACAACGCTGTTTCCTGAAGACGATGGCGTCACCCACATCAACATCGGGCGTGCCGCTAAAACGCAGCTGGGTCGTGACCTCGACATCTATGCTCATCGGCCTTTTCAACATCCGCAGTATGGTCAGTTCGCCTCGGTGGCCGGCTACTTGGTCTGGTTGACACGACAAGTCGAGTCCATCCGGGAAGTCCATGGATTTGACGCAGTGAACATCGCCAAAGAGCTTCCAGTCGTGAAGCACTTTACGCCCGAGCGATTCCAGGCACAGATCAATGCGGCAACAGCATTGAAAATTGCCGCGCATGCGGATATCGGCCAGGCCCTCTACGCATCAACTCTACCATTGATGCACTACGAGGTGCTCAAGCAGGATGGGCAGACTGCTGTCCAAATGGGCTCGAACGGGCCTCACGCGCTCTTGTTCATCGAAGGACTGCGCCGTGAACAAAACTGTGATGCCGACATGCACAACATCCACAAGACTTCCGAGCGATTTGCCGAAGTTCGCCATCTGACCGATGACTATGATGTCGGTCTTAGGCACTAATTTCTCCTCAGGCGAGCAGGGGGCGTTGCAGCTGGTCAAGTTAAGGCGGCACGCCCATGTGGCCTTGGCGTTCGCCCCCCATCCAGTGCCTCAACCAGCCCCCTGGGAAGTGTCAGCAGGAAGGTTATGCCCCATAGACGGCCCGGCTTGCCTAGTGTCGTGTGGCTTTGGCCTGATGTTGTTCATTTAGCTTAGTGGCAAATTCCGAAGCCTCACAAAACGAGCCAGTCAGATGGCATGGGGCAACACACTCTATTTTGTAGACCCGTTCACTCATGGCTTTCAGGCTGTCAGCCATTTCCGGATTTATTTTTCGAATCATTGCGCAAACAACCGCTATATGGATAGAGGTGTTCTCTATCGAGTTTTCCAGGAGATGCGGAGCAAGATTTAGACCAGTGGTGTATAAATAGTCCTTTTCAAGAATCTTCTGCAGGGCGCCCAGGAGAGACTCATGGTGTTCGTAGGCCTTCATTATTGAAAACCGGTTGTTGGAAAATACACCCATTCTCAACCCCCGGAGTTGAACTACAGCAAAGAAATCTTTTTCAGCAATCGGATGAAAGTAGTAACAACCAAACTCCTCGGGATCAATGAGACTTAAAAATTTGGATTGATTTCCTGCATGCTCCAGTTCAACACCGATGTCTCTACTCATCATTTAACTCCCCGAATGGAGCATTAGTCATATGCCTTCAATTTAATCAAGTTTTGCTATCGGTCACAAGCTGGATATGTTTTACCTTGGGATGACAAGGTATATTTCTTAATGAATGTATTGACAGGATGCCCTCAGATGCTGACCTTAATGGCGGATGTCATCCAACAGGAAGTTTTATGCCATCCCGTACACTCGAAGAAGTTTCCAAGGCGCTTGACCTCTATGGCGCATCGCATGAGCTGCTGAAGTGGCTTCAGAATGAAGGCGTGCTCCAGGTGGCCACCGACGCTCAGATTAGCGACCTTGCCCAGCGCTTTGCGGTGTCGAGCATTTCTGAAGAAGCGAAGAACCGTGTAGAAATGGCGATCGATACGCAATAGCGCATCGTCTCTTCAGCCTGGCTATCCAAGCGGCCCGCGCCGCTTGCACACACTCAGGGCCTTCCGTGCTGGCGCCTGGAAATCTGCAAGCCCCGCATCAGCCTTCAGAATCTGCACGGTTATTTCGATTACGCAGCCCATCGACAAACTCTGGCCACCCCAAGGGTTTCTGGTGATTGACCTGAGCGATGCCCACCACTTTCTGCGCCATCACATGCACAGTGAGCACTGGGTATCCGCCCTCGGCAAAGTCGTTGCTGCTCCCCTGGCGAATGTCCCCCACCACGGCATCTGAATCGAGGTTCAGCGACTTCAGCGCTGTCGCCTGAATGTCGGCAAGGCTTGCATCATCCTTCAGGATGCAGGGTGTCAGCCTGGTCTCACCGTAGATCCTCGCGTACCAGGACTCGTTGTGCTCCCTGACCGTCTGGAGAGCCTTTGGAGCGTCTTTCTGGTAGATGCAGGACGCATGCAGGCTCGTTACGCTTTTGCTGTCGAGAAGCCAGCCCTTTCCGCTTTCAATCATCGTCTGTTCAATGACAGGATTGTTTACCGGGCCATGGGGGACACGGTCTTTAGTCAGGGTGGAGATCCCTGCGGCAAAGCCGAGCATGGTTAAAATGTACAGTAGGATATTCCCTGCAGTGGTTCTCATGAGCAAATCCTGAGGTAGCGTATATTGAAGCAGTCAATATACCCGTAAAGGATTATAAGGCAAGCGCGCACCCGTGGATCGGAATGGTGCGAGGGAGGGTTCATGGGCTTTTGGTTCCAAAAACGCCACCGCCCTTTGTGGCCAGCGCTGTTAAGCGCCCGAGTCACAAACTTCGAGGGCTTGTTGATTGCCATTTTGGTAATCGCAAACTATGATTCAGACATGGATATCAATTCATGGATAAACCGTCATGCCGACCACCTTTCTGAATGGTGTGCGCACCTGGCGACCCTTGACTGGAATTAACGAACCATCAGGAGAACCACTCTTGGAAACCGAACAGCAACCGAGACGGAAACACCGATCGACCATCCGCCGCGTGGCCAAGCAGCTGCGCCAACAGCTGAATGGCAACTCAATGGGGGTCTATTGGTCAGCGAAACGCCTGGCCACCTGGGCAACGGAAGACCTGGAAGCCGTGCGTGATCTCGCCGAGTGCGAGGGGATGATGCGCGATGATGAACTGGTTTGGCACGACGATCCTTGAGAGGTGGCCCTTGCGCCATCCAAACATGCTGGCGAAAACCGTTATGATGGCCGCAACTATTAGGAGCGCGTCGTGATGCCACCCCCTGCAGAGCAGCTAACAACCTCAGAACAACCCCTGGACTTCAGGGGGATGCGAGTCAGTCCTGAAGAGCTCGATGTGGGCGAGGAGGGTGTGCTTGCCATTCTCCCGAATGACCAGGTGGTTGAGCTGCTCGAATGGATGCGTGTCCGAATAGGGAATGGCGGCGCTACGGTAGGTGGTACGAGCAGTGGCGAGGAGTGGGGCTATAGGGTGGTACGCCAAGCGCCAAGCGGACTCTACGCGAGGATGCAGCAGTTTCTTGGGGCGGTTGCACAAGTAAGGGCTGAGCGTATTGCCGCTGGCAAGCGACAGAAACGCTGGGACAGCATCATTCATGTGGTTGGCCATGAGGCCCTGACCTGCCCAGAGATTGCTGCGGAGGTAGTGGAAGATGGCTGGCTTACCCTACTGAGGGACTTCAGGGTATGAGTGCGAAATCCCCTCAACTTTTGAGTATGAACGTAGGGTGCAGAATTTCCCGCAGGCCGCTCGCATCGCAAGCGCGAATGTAGCCATCGTGCTTGAAGAGCTCTGAGCGACGAGCAGCATCCAGTACAGCCTTGATCTTGTTCAATGGGTGTTCCACTCGGCCTGCTGAGCGCTGATAGGCAGAAATACACAAATCAGGATCACCCGCCCAAGCACAGGATGCTTTGCGCTCCAGCATTTCGTCTCTCAGGTGTTCGGCTAGCGTCGATTTCTTGGGCATAGTGCGATCTTCCTATCTTGCTGAACTTGGTTGCTGAACCTCGATGTAAGCATACACCTCAGTTCTCAGATGTGTTCTTGCTTTGTCGAATCGCTGGCCCTGACGAACCGCGAACCAGTGGTTAGGGACACTGATAATATAGGTCTTGGTCGCATCAAGCGTCGGCAAAAAACGCTTCAAGGTCACACGCCCACCCGGCTGCTTCATGGGTGTTATCTGAAACCCCAGATCATCACGTAGCATGTACCAAGCAGCCACTCCGGTCATCCCTTTTTCGCTGTCCCATCCTCGTTGCTTTGCCAAGGACAATACGTCTGCCAGCTCCAGACCTGTTGCAATGTGAATGGCGTAGGGCACACAGTCTGTCATGACACGTTTTTCCTCTAACGTTCGGTGCCCAGGTCGGGGATAGCTTGAATCACCTTAGCTACCTGGCGCTTGGCTTCTTTCAAGTTGTTTGCCGCCCAAACCGGGGTGTAATGCCAGTGCTTGATGATCCGGGTCGGCTCATGCCAGCGCTCGAACCCTTGAATGCTGGCTGTCCAGGGCTGGCCCCTCGGGCGCCGGTTCAGCCTCCCGATGACAATACCATTCATTGATATGGAATAGCCCAGGGTGCCCTTTGTCCATGTCAGATGAGCGCCCGCTTGCTGGCGGATGCGGCGCAGTGCAGCTTCATTCCAACGGCCTTCGGCGGCAATCACTTCACCTGACCGAACGTCTGGCTGTGGTGGGGCTTCATTTGTTACCACGGTGGTGTTCCCCTGTTCGATCCTGGGTGCGAAAACCACCCATTTCTTACTGCTGCCACCCAGAGGACACTGGGCTTGAGCGGTCACTGGAGTTTCCCTGTGCAGTAAGCGGCTAGCTATTAGTGCCTCGGGGTTTAACGGTACCACAGTCCGGCGTAACGAGCAAAATCGCAGATCTCTGTGATTAGTGGAATCATTTTAAGCTCAGAATCGAGAATACCTACAGCGCGGGAGCGGGGCGGTATAGTAGCATCGTATGTGGCATCATTTTGCACTTAGCGCGGAGGATCCCGGCCTACCATGATAAGGTTCAGGGAGTCAGTCAGATCGACTCGCCAAAGCTGCAGGGAGAACGTAGACAGCAGTGTTACCCTTGAAGTCTATTCCAATTTTAAATGCGAATCAGGAGGCAAAAATGAAGCGTGAGGAAATCACTGCAGGCAAGATATACTCGGATGGCGCCAAATCGTTGCGTGAGATTATCAGTATTGAGCCTGATGGCCACGGCAACATGTGCGTCGTTTATGCCCTGCTCAGCGGAAAGCCGAATGGCAAGCCGCTGGATCACGATCAGGAATGCAACCCTATTTTTGGCTGCTACCTCCATTCATTCCAACGCTGGGCAAAGGGAGTCCTTGCACCGAAGGCTGGAGCCACTGAATAGGCGTAGGTGTTTGCGAATAGAAACCGGGAGGTTGGCCGGGGCTAAGCACCCACCAGCCTGTAAGTAGTGCACTTCCTCTTTGATCATATCCCTCTGTGCATCACTCAGCGCGAGCGGTATGTGTCTCCACGCGAAGCCTCTTCAAGCAATCCTACTGAACTGGCCAAGTCTTTGCGCCTTACCTGCTTTACCTGAAGCCTGGGGCAAGGATCTCAAGCAGGCTATCGAGTGTCGCTTTAGCCAAAAATTGGCTTGACTTGCAGATGTTGGCTTCCATAGCATGAGCTCAATTTTTGCTGGAGAGCCCCATGCAACCCCTGAGCCTTGCTGAAGCGTTGGCGTCTGCCATCCATGAACTTAAAGACCCCGCAACCAAAGCTGTGAAAAAAGCCATTCCGGAAAATATTTATCTGGGCATCAGAAACAAGAGTCCGGATTTCATCCTGGCTCCCAGTGATTTTTCCGAATACCTCGCCCTGGTTTGCTCATTGCTGAATTACTCTGCCAGCCCGTCACCCAGCCCGTTCAATGATCTCGTGGTTGCAACCGACATCCTGGCGAACCCGAAAGCCCAGAAATCGATAGCGTCACTGCTCAGCTCCAGCGGAACCCACGTGATCAAGCTACTTGACCCAGGCTTGCCGGGTCGATTCGTCGATGTGTTACCCAAGTCGCAAGACAACAGTCACGGCTTGAGCTCTGACACGCTAGAGGCTCCAATTGTACTGAACATGAGCGGTGCTGCCGACCTCGCGTTCAGCCCTTTTTGGCTGGCGACCTTCAAAATGCCGTGGGGTGAGGTTACTGATCACTTGAGCGTGCTGATGACCAGCAGGGGCTCTCAAGCCCACCACTGGTTTATGGATGCCCTTGCCAGGCTCGGGGCACAGGCGTTCGCCGGCAGCCTCAATCAGGCCGCTGCACTGGCTTCACAGTCATTCACTGATGATGTCATTGGCAAGCTTGTGCGCTTCCCCCTGTCACCTGATGCCGCCGCGACTGACAATTACATGACTTTGTCACCCGTGCCGTCCGCCTCGATGGTGGTTGAATTCAATAAGCGTTACTTCAACGCCGTGGCTGAACGCAAGGCCATTCCGAAGGCCGAGCTACAAAACCATGTCTTTGGCTATCCCGTGACTGCAAACGTCAGTGTTGGTGGCGCCAATCCACAAAACTGTGGCAGCACGGCAAGTATGGTTAATGGCAAGGTCAAAGCCTTCCTTGCCCATATCCCAAGCCAGTCTGTGGTTGATGGTCGAACAAATGGCCGTCTGATTGCCAAGCTGCAGTCTGGGCGCGGGTCGCTCCTCGTGATCGATAAGGCGGCGGTGAAGTTTCTGCTGAAAACACACCCCACTTCAGCACTTCGCCAGAACTGGCAAAGCAATCTGCCCGACGTGGTCGCCGATATCCTTGGGGGGCTGATCAGCCTTCGGGAAAATGGGCTGCCGACTGAAGTCGTAGAACCTCGCTTCAGTTTCGCTATTGAGCGCGACTTCGTCATGAAAACCTTGGCCGGCGATAAACAGGAGCGCTCTTTGACTCCAAACGATCTGCACCTGCTTGGGCTGCATGTCCGTGACCAGGTTCAGCACCAGATTGTAAAGCGCACGCAGGGGCTGGGGCTCGATTATGACCGCCAGGAAACACTCTACGCCGTTGTGATTGACCTTCTACGATAAAGGACACCCCATGCATACTTTGGTAATACCCTTTGCGGCGCACAACGTTAATCTTCG
The DNA here is from genome assembly GCF_046557535.1 of Pseudomonas sp. S1(2024). Lineage (NCBI taxonomy): Bacteria > Pseudomonadati > Pseudomonadota > Gammaproteobacteria > Pseudomonadales > Pseudomonadaceae > Pseudomonas > Pseudomonas sp. S1(2024). The sequence continues at coordinate 383,748 of NZ_JBKGFP010000001.1, read as the reverse complement.
ACCGTCCTTGCATGTCGTAGGCACTCCAGCCGCGACGGCAATCTCGGGGTTTGGCCATGTTGTGCTCCGACTGATAGCCGAAATTACCGGACAGTCCTTTTCAGACAGGGGTTCGGCCCTGGTCATTAAAAGTTACGACATGCTCCCAGGTCGCTCCAAGGCTCGGCTGGCAATGAAAGATGATGCTGGCAAGGCAAGGGCGGGCACAGAAGCGGGCATGTTCGATGAGCGGCTTGGGATCATCACGGGATCCTTTGTGATCCGCTTTGAGGCATCCTCAGGCGCGCTCTTTCAGCTGGAAGAGCATCTGATCGAGGTGAAAGATGCTCTGCACACCCTGGGTTTCTCAGGGGGTGTTTTGCAGGTTACTGATAAATTGAAGATCAGTGCCAACGATGACAGTGGGTTGATCGCTTTCAAGCAGCTCCCTGGTCATCACCGTGTGTTGGTCGATCGCACTGAAATGCTCACCACGTATGCCGAGGCGATGGGGGTTGATCACCTCGACGCCCTTGCCCAGCTGCTTATCCTGTCCCAAGAGCAGCGGAAAGCCTGGGGGCAGAGCCAAGGCGCAAAAACATCCCTGGGTGAGAAGGTTGTTCAGGAGGCCGAAGCATCGGAAGACGAAATCCCCTACTTGGGCCGTCTCGTCCCCATGAGCATTGGTTATCGGGCCATCGAACTGGCGCGGCTCCGAAACACTGGCATGCCCTACCCGCATGTCTACGCAGAGCCTGTGACAGGCCTTGCGCGCCTTCAAGCACTTTCCAGCTACATCCGCTCCGAGGAAGGCATTTCTGCTTTCTGGGCACATTCGCACAATGACAGAGCCTACATTTCTAAAGGAGAAATCTAATGGCCAAGCTGACTCTTCCATCCCTGCTTTCCTACCGTGGTTCGATCAAACCGGGCGCAGCGTTTTATTTCGCTGAGCTTGAGAATGGCAGCCGTGTGCCGGTTGAAGTGACCCAGGCAACGGTCAAGGGCACGATGGCCAGTTACAAGGAGGTAAAAGGCGCAAAGAACCCGGCAGAGATGGAGAAGAGCTCGGGGCGCTCGAACCTTCAAACGATCGACCAGGCCGTGCTGCCGGTCTCGACCAAAAAGTTCCTGATGGAGTTCGTGGTCAACGTTACTCCTGGCTCGGTCAAACCCGAAAGCTGCAACAACCAGTTGGTTGCGCTGGCGCTGAACGCATTTGTGGCGCGCTACCATGCCCTTGGTGGTTTCAAGGAGCTGGCTCAACGTTACCTGCGCAATATCTTCAACGGCGCATGGCTGTGGCGCAACGGCTCGTTGTTCGAAACCGGGGTGATCGAGGTCAAGGCCATGATTGACGGCGCAGAGCAAACCTTCTCTGCTGCCATCACCCCACGGCTTGACTCTCAATTGGCATTGCCGGCTGCCCTTGTCGAGCTGGTGGCCAGCGCACTGGCAGGCGACAGAAGGGTCGCCATCCTTCGCGTGAGCGCTGCACTTGATGCCTATCCTGGCCAGGAGGTCTACCCGAGTCAGGAATTCGCCAATGAGTCGACCGACGTTTCCCGCGTGTTTGCCAGCGTGAGGGGCAAGGATGGTGTGCGCCAGGCGTTCATGCACCCGCAGAAGGTCGGCAACGCCCTGCGCCGAATTGACGACTGGTACGAACCACTGCCTGGCTTTGATGTGAAGCCATTGGCTGTTGAGCCGCTGGGCGTCGACGCCTCCAACCAGGTGGCTCACCGCGCCACTAACGGCGAAGACTTCTACACCCTGGTTGAAAAGCGTCTTGACGACCTGCAGTTGAGCCTGAATGCCGCCGAATCGGCAGATCAGCTTACTCCGGAGCATCACTACATCGTCGCTGTGCTGGTTCGTGGTGGCGTGTTTAGTGGCGAGAAAAAATCCAAGTAAGCGTGCTTAATGGTGAAGGGGAGACCCTTCACCTAGCCTGGAGGAATTATGACAATTCGATACTACCTGGACATTCAACTCAATGCTCAGCATGACATGGATGTGAAGACCAAGACACAAGTCTTCAGCAACATCCACCGCCTGCTCAAACACCATGGCATCAAGGATCTCGCCCTGGGCTTCCCATCCTTTGGCAAAGTCAATGCGGTCGGACTACCTGGGCTTGGCGAGCATCTTCGCCTGGTGTCGAAGAATCAGGACAGCTTGAACCTGATCAAGAACAACGTCACGCACCGCACCCTGCATGACATCGGCATCGTCAAATTCGGCGTTGTAGCCCAGGTGCCAGATGATGCCAATGAGGTGCGCTTCTATCGCGACCAGTCACCTGGGCGCGTTAAAAAGGGCATCAAGCGTCGGGGAGAGCCGTCGCCAGGCAAGCACTACGATGGCATTGACCGAGAATCGGCAAGCCTACTGATCCAGCGCACCGATGGCTCCAAGTACCCCATCTTCATCGGTCTGCTATCCGCAGCTGAGCGGGTTGATGGTGCTTTCAGCACCTATGGACTGAGCACGAAGTCTGGCCCGACATTCCCAGAATTTTGACCACGCTGAAGCTGGGATTCAAAGCCTGTTGAGCAGGCTTTTGATCCGTAGCGCCTGAAAGGCACCTAGGTAACGGGAAATGGCTACGCTCTTTAAAAATTTCAGCAATACCGAAAACTGGATTCAATGGTATACTTTTCGAAGGTTTTTCGACTCAAATGGGCTTTGCGCCCTTTCTCGCCAGGGCTTTGGAAAATAAATGTTCTACTTCACTGCCGCATGGGCAGCTTAGAAACGGAGCCGATTTTGAGCGCCTACGGGCGCTTTCTTCACTGCCGCATGGGCAGCTTAGAAATGGTGCGTAAGCGCCGGGGCTTTTTGCTTTTGCTTCACTGCCGCATGGGCAGCTTAGAAACCACCCCCCTTCCCCTCTTCGTGGTTGAAAAACTTCACTGCCGCATGGGCAGCTTAGAAACTCCCATCCACTTCTTGGCGTTGAGCTGCAGGGCTTCACTGCCGCATGGGCAGCTTAGAAATGCTCCTCCCGCGCAACAAACCAGTCCAGCGCCTTCACTGCCGCATGGGCAGCTTAGAAAAGAGCAAGCGCAAACCACCGGTTTCGCTGTCTCTTCACTGCCGCATGGGCAGCTTAGAAAACCCAAACGCTGGAGGCCTAGCGCTACGTGTGCTTCACTGCCGCATGGGCAGCTTAGAAACGTCTAGGATCGAGCGCCAATCTTTCTGAATTCTTCACTGCCGCATGGGCAGCTTAGAAAGAGCAGGAGCGCGACCAGGCCGACCTGCTGGGCTTCACTGCCGCATGGGCAGCTTAGAAACCTCCTGCGCCCTTCCAGCCGCCTGTGCACGTCTTCACTGCCGCATGGGCAGCTTAGAAATGCAGGGCATCGCGTTGCTCGACTGCACGCCCCTTCACTGCCGCATGGGCAGCTTAGAAACTGGCAAAATAGTGCGGGTTCACCTCAAACTCCTTCACTGCCGCATGGGCAGCTTAGAAAAGTAGTCCCGGTTGGTCTCGGCCTGGGACTTTCTTCACTGCCGCATGGGCAGCTTAGAAAAAGGAGGCCGCCAGCGAACGAACCTCAGTGAGCTTCACTGCCGCATGGGCAGCTTAGAAAGAGCAGTACCATCACTGATACCAACCCGAAACCTTCACTGCCGCATGGGCAGCTTAGAAATTCAATTCCGCCCCCAGCTGATGCCTCCAGGACTTCACTGCCGCATGGGCAGCTTAGAAATCGAGACATGCATCCAGGCGGGTTGGGGAGTGCTTCACTGCCGCATGGGCAGCTTAGAAAAGTATCCGTCTCGACCGCTCTATCGCGCTGGCCTTCACAGCCGCATGGGCAGCTTAGAAACATTCATCGAGAAGCACGGCGATGAGTACCAGCTTCACTGCCGCATGGGCAGCTTAGAAACGCTGGCGACTCCCACAGGTGCTTGTCTTTTGCTTCACTGCCGCATGGGCAGCTTAGAAATGGCAAAACGGGTGCGGTCTGGGGTCGTAACGCTTCACTGCCGCATGGGCAGCTTAGAAATGTATATCAGCTGTAAGCCTTATGTATAGAGGCTTCACTGCCGCATGGGCAGCTTAGAAATTAGCTACGTCATCCATGGTGCACTTGGTGACCTTCACTGCCGCATGGGCAGCTTAGAAAACATTGAGCGGGCTTTGTCGTATCTGCAGATACTTCACTGCCGCATGGGCAGCTTAGAAAACTTCCAAAAATCTGACTCTGGCTTGTAGTTGCTTCACTGCCGCATGGGCAGCTTAGAAAACCTGCTGCCTGTCGAGCCCGGAGGCCTTCAACTTCACTGCCGCATGGGCAGCTTAGAAAACCCGCGTACAGTCACAGCCTAGAAAAAACGGCTTCACTGCCGCATGGGCAGCTTAGAAACACGAACTCTGGTTCATATCGCCTGATGTGGACTTCACTGCCGCATGGGCAGCTTAGAAAACGCAGGGTCGAGCCTGGGCCGAGGGTAGGGGGCTTCACTGCCGCATGGGCAGCTTAGAAACCCGAGCGGTCGCGCTCGATCCTCGGGGCAGGCTTCACTGCCGCATGGGCAGCTTAGAAATCCTACGCACCGGCAAGGGCTAACAGCCCTGGCTTCACTGCCGCATGGGCAGCTTAGAAATGCATCGAGCGCGGATGTTGATGCTTGGTGAGCTTCACTGCCGCATGGGCAGCTTAGAAACTGGACTTCGCCTGTGGCGTTGTTGATCAAGACTTCACTGCCGCATGGGCAGCTTAGAAATGGCTGAGCACCCCCGCTCGCATCATCAGGGCCTTCACTGCCGCATGGGCAGCTTAGAAAAGGCCACGTTGTCTTTGGCCCACTGATCTACGTCTTCACTACCGCATGGGCAGCTTAGAAATGGCTGATCCAGCCGTCTTTGGAATAGTCGATCTTCACTGCCGCATGGGCAGCTCAGAAACAGAGCTTGGCGGTTTTCGCTGACGCTGTATGCTTCACTGCCGCATAGGCAGCTTAGAAAAAGAGATTCAACTGGTCTGACAAGATCAGCATCTTCACTGCCGCATGGGCAGCTTAGAAAAGTACTTAAAGTAATACCACACAAACCTCACCCTTCACTGCCGCATGGGCAGCTTAGAAAATACACGGCGGCAAGCGCTGGCAAGAGATGATTACACTGCCGCATGGGCAGCCTAGAAAATAATGGTTCGATGATTTAACTAACCTACGACTTTACTGTCGGCCAGGCAGCTTAGAAAATATAAAGAGCGACCAGAAACAGAATCAGACCCTTCACTACCGCATGGGTAGCCTAGATTGCATGTCGCAAGGCCAGTACGAATTAGATCCTTTATGCCATCAGGGCAGCCTAAAAAAAACAACAAACAACAGGTAAACACCCATGTCAGACAGTTACCACAAGCTTAACCAAGTCATGCCATCCCATAGAAACACGCTGCACTATGTGGAGTATGCCTCTATCCACTCATACGATGACACACTGAGTTTTCGGGTTGCTGAGAAGGGTAAATCCAAAGAAATTTCGATACCGCATCGAAATATAGCGGGACTGATGCTTGGGCCAGGCACCAGCTTGACGCAGGCTGCGGCGCAAAAACTAAGGGAAGCGAACATATGCGCGATGTTTGTCACGGGGGATGGTGGCAATCCCTTGCTCTGGACGGCGCCGGATGAGTACCGCCCTGGTGAATATTGCCGATCATTTCTGAGAATTTACTATGACGCTGATCTTAGAGACCAGGTGGCTCAGCTGTTCATGCAGAAAAGGATCGAAATGATCCGCACGCTTTGGCCAAAGGTTTTGTCCAAGGATTCCAGTATCCTGAATGACCTTTCTGGGGTCTGCCAAGCGTTCCGATCAGCAGTCGCAGGCAAGACCGGACAGAGCCTATTGCTCGAAGAAGCCAGGTTTACCAAGGATCTCTACCGCCTGGCTTCACGAGCCTTTGATGTTAATTGGTCGGGCAGGGTGCACAAGGGGGATCTCGATTCGGCCAACAGCCTTCTTAACCACGGAAATTACCTGGCCTATGGGGTGGCCAACATTGCCCTCTACATTCTCGGCATTCCCCATAGCTTGAGCGTCATTCACGGCAGCACACGGCGGGGCGCATTGGTTTTCGATGTTGCGGATCTGTTCAAAGATGCACTGATTTTGCCAATGGCCTTCAAGGCTGCAAGCGATGGACTTCAGGACAAGCAATTTCGAAGTGAGATTATTCAGGAAATTGACCGATTGAGAATCCTTTCCTTTACAATCAATGCATTAAAGGATGCCTGTGCAATAGAAGGCACTCAACTTGATGACAGCCTGCCGTTCTGACGGGCCCAGAGGAATCGCCGCGTGAAGAATTACCTGCTCGTATCCCAATGCCAAGGTAAGTCCTTGAGGACGACACGGCGGATTGCCTCCTCATTCTTGTCGCGGCTGGGGGACACGACGTGGCAGGGGACGCTCAGCCAGGAAGCGCTGAGGATCATGGTGCTGGCGCTCAAGCGCAAAGCCAACCAGAACTCGTGCATCGCGGTGTATGACGTGAGCGGTCGAGCCAGGCAGAAGGTGGTGCACATTGGGAACAGGCGCCGCTACAGTGCCGATGGGAGCTACGCATTCAGCATTCATGCTCAAGCGGCAAAACCCCAGGGAAATGCCTCAAGCATGATGCCTTTGTTGTCAAAAATGGCTGCTCTGGCAGGTTTTCTACATGATTTGGGCAAGGGCACGGTTCGGTTTCAAGATAAATTGGATTATGGCGTCAAGTACGACAAGGGCCTTGCGGATGCCATTCGCCATGAGGTTGTATCTGTGTTGATGGCCGAGCCATTGCTGGAGTTCTTGGGGCAAGCCGACCTGCAGATCCTGCTAGACAATCCCCGGCGCCTGGGAGATTGGTGTACCGAGCATCTTCAGCAGCCCCTATCTCGATTCAAGGCCAATGACCAGGATGATTTGACGCGTCAGTCGAGCAGAATCGCCGGACACCTGAGTACACAGACATTCTCAAGGGAAGCCTGGGCGAGAGATTCCCTGCTGCATACCAGCATATTGTGGATGGTGCTTTCCCACCATCATTTGCCAGAGGGTGTTGATGATAATGGACTCCAGGTGGGCATTCCCTACAGCGCATCCGGAGGCAGCCACTACTTCCTGAAGGCTGTAAGGGGTGCAAGCATTGGTGAAGAGCCATGCGAGCACTCACCAGATTTCAACGTGAAGGAGTTCAACAGCAACCTGACCTTGTGCACACTGACCAAGGCTTCAACGCCTGTCGCTCAACCTTGGGATGATGCAGCCTGGTGCAAAGAGATGATCAAGGCATACTCCCGGTTGCGCAAATTGGAGATGGCGGCTGATCATTACCTGCCAGAAAACGCCATTGCCACCAACAACAGCTGGGCCACTGCGCTGGCGTATATGGGGCGCACAGCCTTGGTGTATGCCGACTACATGGTTTCCAGCGAAAAGCGCCCAGGGGGCCAGCAGAGAGCACCAGGAGCGATTTACGCCAACACAACCAAAGTCCTGCAGACTGCCGTGTATGCGGACACGCTCACCGAGCACCTGATAGGGGTTGGGCGGCGTGCCGAGCAGTATTTCGCCCAGATGTTCATCCAGCAGAATAGTCTGCCACGGTCGTTTTCAAGTTTGTCCAGGGACGAGCGCAACAGCATCCTGCCGGGCCTGAACAAACGATCGGCGGATGAGAGGTATCAATGGCAGGACAAGGTTAGAGACAGTTTGAAGGCCAAGGCCTCGAACGCGCCGTTCTTTGGCAGTGTTATGGGCAAGACCGGGGCGGGGAAGACCCGTGGCAACATCATGCTGATGCACGCCATGAAAGAGGACATGCGGTTTACGTGTGCCATCGGGCTGCGTAGCTTGGTCAAGCAGACCCATTGTGCCTACCTTGAGCCATTCATTGGCATGAGCGATGAGCATCTTGCTCTGTTGGTTGGCGAGTCCCAAGGGGGGTCAGGCCAGGTTGCTCAGGATAATCAGGGCACTGGGAATGATCTCGAACAGGACGCCAATTTGTTGCTGGGCGACTATGTTATCGAAGGCCAGTCCATTTTCGATCACCCTTTGGGAAGGCTCTATGACGCCAAGAAGCAGCGCGCCATGCTTTCTCACCCTGTGCAGGTGATGACTGTCGACCACATCATGCCTGGTGCCTCCTTGGGCCGCTCATCCGAGCTCAAGCTTTTGTTACACCTGATGGGGACGGACATCATCCTAGATGAGATTGATGATTATCCGGTGTCGAGCCAATGCGCCCTGATGCGCATGGCCTTTGTCAGTGGTGTGTTCGGGCGTTCGTTTGTACTTTCTTCGGCCACAGCCACGCCAATCATTCAAAAGGCGTTTTTCAATGCTTGGCACGAAGGCATAAGCCACCATCGGCAGCTGTTTCAACTGCCGGGAGCTGAATTGTCACCCAGGGCTGTGCTGGTGTCACATGTGGCCGGCAGTGAAGCATTGGCGGTAGCGCCCGAGGCCTTCAGCGAGGAGTGTGATCGGTTTGTGGAGGCCGTGGTGAAAGAGGCTGTAACTAATGCCCGCCACCAGATTGATCTTGTTGATCTCAGTGCCGCCGTACCACTTGATCCGCCAGGGCGCCTGGCTTCGCTCTACAAAAACAAATACCTGAGCTACGCACAGCACACTGACCTGATAGCCCAAATTAAGGCCGCTCACGATCTCCATCACATCGATGCTCAAGGTGTTTCCGTATCTTCAGGGTTCGTAAGATTCAACAATGTTCGAAATGCGCAGCATCTGGCCCTGGCCCTCAATCAGTGGGAGGATGAAGACACCCTGATCCTACCGGTGTGCTATCACTCCCAGATGATGGCCATGGAACGTCAGCAAATCGAGGCTTTTCTGCTTGAACTCAACTGCCGAAAATCCCTTGGCCAGGTGGGCGGGGATGAGCGAATCCTCCGCCACCCCACCACTGTTTCGGCCATCGCTCAAGCGGTGAAAAAAGGGGCCTCCAGGGTCATCTTTGTGATCTGCACCACCAACCTGCTGGAGGTTGGCCGCGACCATGATTATGACTGGGCGATTCTGGAACCCAGCTCCACCCGTTCAATGGTGCAAAGCTGTGGGCGAGTCTGGCGTCATCGAAGCAAATTGCCTCCACCCAGTGTTGCGAATGTGTGGATGCTGAACAAAAGCGTCAGAGCGCTGACAGGCGAGGAGGACGAGCTTCCCAAAGCCGCCATCAAACACCTGTGGACACGCTTCGGCATCGAGGATGAGGCACTGCCAGGAAAGCAGCAGGCCCCGTTGATTTCGATGAGCATTCCCTTATCCCCGCATTCCAGAAATGCCCTGGATGAGCTAGGCGTGGAAGTGCCTGCGACTTTGAATGGACAAATGACCAAGGGAACACCTTTCAAAAAGGCCGTCATGGGGCACAGTGCAATCCTCTCTACTCGGCGCGTGTGGCAAGATTTGTTCCACACCCCGGCATCCAGAGTTCACGCTGGCTTGTGCCTTGAGCGGCCAGGCAACGCTGCCACTGCCTTCATGCCCTCAATGGAAGCCGCTCAGCAGCACCTGCATCTTTGTGGTACCGCGACACCTGACAGGGCTTTAAATTGGCAGTTTCCGAGCGCGCTTCAATATGCTGAAAGCCCGGTCTACAGGCTCACCAGTCATCACCCAAGACAACGGCGACTGCGCGATCCCGATGATGGCTATGTCCTCCAGCATGACAAGCAACAGGGGTACAACGCTGGAGGCGACCCCAAAGGAACCTGGATGGCAATTGACAAGAAAGGAGAGGTAAAAACACAGCAATTGGAGGTGCGTAGAGCTGCCGCAGGGATGCTTTGGAAGCCATCCTCGCTGGAGGTGTACCTGTATGGCCGTGAGCATGAGGCGGGCAGGGCGAGCCGCATCTCGTTGAGAAAGGATCAATACGGGAAGCTGGTTGATTTTTGCTATGTGGTTGGTGTCGGATTACTTAAGAAGGACTGACTGAGCTAGCATTACGGGGCTTTGACCAGTCTTGGTGCCAGGGCTGTGTCAATGACCCTTGCTTGGGAAGGTAGCCTGCACCTGCCCGTCTAGCCACGCGCTGTGCTGTGCATCAGGTTGCGCAATACTGGCTGCGAACAATATCGCCATCTTCCGTGTAGGACACCAGCACGTCGCCGATTACGCCGTTATCTTTGACCATTTGGTTGACTATCTTCCACCTGCCAGTATGTGCCAGCCACCCCTTACGGGTCACGGTCACTGGGCCTGAGCTTGCGGTACCAGAAAAGACCGTGCTCCGTGTCTCAATCAGTCGCGCCGCTGCATCTCGCCCCAATTCCCAGTCCATCAGGCGCTGTCCGACCAGATGGATTGGTGCCTGGCGCGGCCACAAGCGACCTGCCAGCCGTTCCCTGCCCTTGAGGCCCGCTTCCCAGCCTGAGACGATATCGACATTGATTCTCCCAGCGTAGCGCTCAATGCGAGCGGTATCTACCCTCATCAAATCCTCCTCAAGGCATACTCTTGCATAGGGTCGAAGCTCTAGGACGCCCACACCAGCAGCGTTCGCAGCTTACCCAGGAATGAGACAATCCAGTCCTGCGCAACGCCCTGCTCACGCAGGAAATAGTCGGCATCCCAAGAGGCTTCAAAGGAGCCGTGGTACTCGGTGTAGGCGGTATGGATCATTTCCATGGCGCGCAGCGCGTTGGGTTCGCTAACCCCCTTTTCCAGGAGTTCGCCGGCACACGCGATAAATGCGGTTTGGGACGCCTGATCAGGGAACCCTGGCTTTTGCGTGAGGAGATTCATTTGCATGCAAAATGCCGAGGCAGGCTGATCGGCTCTGATCTCGGGGGAGGGTGTAGCCGACATATGTGCCTCTCTGGTCAATTCACAGCAGTAGAAGAAGGTCTTTCTCAGCCTGGTCGAACAGCCCCGGCAACATGTCTTGCATGTCACCGTCTCGCCCCACGGTCACCGTGTGCTGGCGCTCGCCGTCGTGGAACAGGAAGGCAAAGCTTTCAGGGGGTACATGCCCCTGGCGAATGGCGATCCGCACACCATGGGCGACATGGCATGAGTTGCTGAACACGTGCAGATCCTCACCACCTTCGGGAGCGCGCAGGCCTTTGCCGATCTCCGACATCTCTGCCTGGGTGGCAGTCAATGACCCCAGAACAACGGTGTCACTGGGGATGTCCTGGAACACGCCACAATGCAGATAGATCACGCCCATGAGTTACCCCCTCCAATAATGCTGAGAAGCCGCAGACGTGCGGCAAACGCCGTGGATCAGTCTCGCCTAGGTCAGACTGAGCCTTGCCCTTTGGACGCTGCCTCGCGTTTGCGACGGCCTTGCGCCTGGAACTCCGTGCGGAAGTTAAAGTAGTCGGCATCCCACAGCTTCTCAGCCAGCTGACGAATACAGTTCTCCACCCGCTGCGCCCCGATCGCCGCCCAGCGGGCGTGAGCCGCTTCGCGAAAGGATTCGACGTCCTTGTATGCTTCTGAGCGTGCGAGGCTGAGCAGATCAGCGACGACCTCCACATCATGCAAATCTTCATTGCTCATGATTCAATCCTTCCAATTCATGGCTTCAAGTTAGGCATTAATTGACAAAATGTCAATGAGTTCCACTCAGTGACCCGCCAACATCAACATTTCCCTGCCTGTTTATACCAGGTGTTTGACCTGGATCTAAGACAGTGCTTTATCTGTAAATTGCTTGATTGGTGCCCCACTGATAGGCTCCAATGAGTCATTATAACCCTTGGTCAAAGCTGGCTTCTCTCAGTAAGGACTCCAAATGAAAATCTGCATGGTCGATCTGGCCCAGTCGAACAACCTCGTGGGAAGCACCCTCGGTCGCCTGGTGGGCATGAAAATCCGCGAGCTCTGCAATGCCCCAGCGGTGGCTTTGAGCTTTGAGCGCGCCAGCATGGTCGATGCGACCTTCATGCGCGAGGCGGTGGTCAGAACAGTGATGGTCTTCATCCCAGGAACTGCCGTGGTGGTGACAGGGCTCGACAACCCCGACCACCGGGATAATTTGCTGCACCCCTGCCTGCAGCTGGAGCGCCCGATAACGGTCATGAAGGGGCGATCGTTCGAATGCCTGGGCCCGGCGCTTAGCCCGCCGCTTGCCAAGGCTGTTGAGCTGGTGCTGGCAAGAAAGTCACTGACCTCAGTGGAACTGGCGAACGCGCTGCAATGCAGCGTCCAGGCGGCCAGCACAAACCTCAAGAATCTGCATAACAAGGGCTACATCAATCGTGTTAGACGAGGTGCGGTGACTGGCGGAGAAGAGTATGTGTATGAGCCTTTTGGCGCCCATTTAAAATGGGAGTCGCGTCACCAGGCTGTGGATCTGGCCCTGTAAGGGCGCCGCTATCCAGAGAAGTCGGTGTGTTCAGCGAAGCTGGCTGCTGTACAGAGCTACCTGGCAACTTGTGACCCCACTCAGCACCCGCCGCGCAAAAGCCGCTCTAGAGCGGCTTATCATCACCTTGAGGGCGGGGAATTCAGCTCGCAGGCCCGACCTCAAACCGATAGACAGCGAAATCGTCGCTCATAACAGAATTCACGAACACTGGGGTCACCACAATCTCGTCGTTCACGCGTACGGTAGCGCCACTGCTGCGCATCACTGGCACATGGATAACGGTACCTTGATCACCTTTGTAGGTGTTGATGGCATGGATGCGATCCTCGCGCATGAACACGGCAGCCCCCATTGGGTCGATTTCGAGGTCGCGCCCAATGGTCAGCAGTGGTGCAGCCTTGCCACCACCACCCAGAGATGCTGGCAATTCGAAAGACACGGTGGGTTTGGTGGAGGGCAGAATGCCCTCCCACACTAACTGCTCTCCCAAATACACCTTGAATGCATACGCTGGGCCGCCAGCGGACACACATTGAAGGGGCGTGCTGCCGTCTTTCTCGTAAAGGGTTTTTTCAGTGGGATAGCAGGGCTTGCCTTCAGCAGGCCGAGCCCCTTCTGCGATTGCTGAACTCGACACCAGGGCGAACACACTGATCGCAGCGGCGCCCAAAAATTGCTGAAGAAGCGCATTGGCAATCGGGGTTCTTCTACGAAGGTCACGCATACCTGCACCCATCAAGTCATCCAGTGTTGACTCAAGTTATGCGTTTATTGACAAATTGTCAATGATTGCGGCGCCTCATCGAGCATCCGATAATTGCGTGGTTTCACAAGGGGGGAGGCCCTATTTCAAGGATGGGAAGTAACCCCGATTTTCGCGCACACGGCCAGGAAATGCTCGGCAGTGATCATTTTTTCAGCCAGCTCGGCATCATGATTTCTGGCGATGGCTGCCAGCTCAGGGTCTTCGTACAGGATCATGACAAGGTCATGCGCCGCTTCAAGCTGTTCAAGCAGCCACTGCCGGCACGCACGCTCGGACTCACCCATCAGGTCGTAATCAGGGATGCTCACCCCGGCCAACCTGAGAGCTTCGCCGACCGGTGTATCATCGCAGTAGACGGTGCCGACTTGGCGCCCACTCAGCAGCCACTGATGCATGTTGTTGGCCCCAGGCATCCCCTTGCGGATCAGGCTCATGGCCACCAGGTCGGGGATATGCACGATAGCTGTCTGGCTCAGCAACTGCAGGGCATCATGCTCGGCCAGGTACTGCAAAGGGCCGGGTTCTGGAATCAGGATGTCGATCTGCATGGCTCCACTCCCCGATACGAACAGATGAGCCGCTGACTGCCTACTAGCGATAGGCTTCGACCAGCTGTTCGCCCCTGGTGGCGTATTCAGCCCAGCCTGATGCTGTCCTGAAGCCCACAGCAATGCCCAGGTAGCCTTCTTTGGAGTCCCAGTCATTGCAGGCATCCTCGATCTGCTCATGGGTGACCCGGAAATGCCGGGCTACTTGCCGCAGCGTCGGGTATTGGGTGCCCTTATCATCCGCTTCAGCTTGGCGGGCATAGGCATTGGCATAGTCAAACAGTGCTTGAGGAGTGAGGGGCATGTGCAGTGCTCTCCGATGGGCGACTGAAGTGAGTTTAGCGGAGCTTTCAGTTCAGCATTCGCGCTCGCTCGATCAACCGATCATAGCAGATGGAGGTGGGCGCCATTAGGACTTTCGGCGGCCAGCCTCTTACAGCCCTGGTGGCGAAAGCTCATCTTCGTACAGCATGCCTGGGGACACCACCAAGGCGTTGATTTGCAGTAACCCGATTGCCTTCATTTGCAGGAAATGGTGCTCCAGGTGTTGGCGCTCACCCTTGAGGTAGTGGGCCAGTACGCCCTCGCGCATTTGTAGCTTGATGAGCGCCAGCGCTTCATGATCACTCAGCTCTTGCACCTGAGCAGTGTTGGCGCAGTATTCATCAAAAAGATCGCGCTCGGAGCGTGGCCCTCGTGCATCCAGGCAGTAGTTCGCCGTGTGGGGGAGTCGGCAGAAGGCATGTTCAACGCGGGTACTGAGAAGGCCCGTCGCTTTCGGATCAGCAGGCCTGCGATCGACAAAAGCCCCCAGGCTCAAGCCACTGACTTCAGCAAACGCCATTGCCGCCAGGTGGGCGCGGTTGCCCAGGTAATCATCGACACGAAGGTTGTTGCTGCAATCGACGACAAAATCATCCGTGACGTTCATGAAGTTTTCGTCGTAGGCGGTAAGCGATCTTTTCAGTAGACTGTTCATCCCGGCCAACCTCATCCAGAACTGCCAAGCCCAACAAACCAAGGGTAGGCAGGTTCTATATAATCAGGGTATAGTTGAATACCCCTTGATTATTTCATTGAGGAAATGCAAAGACAACAATTAACAACTTAGAGGCCGAGGTCATCCGAGAGCAATCTTTCTGCGCCGCGATCTGACATGGCTTCTAGGAACGCTTTGCTACCCGTGACTTTATAGGCCACCTCAAGGTCATGATCACTTCGACAGTTATTCATGATTACATCCCTAGGTTCGCGCAAGATGAATGCTGACGCCCAAGTACGACACAGATAGTTGGGTACCGTGGCGGTTTCGGACGTTTTGCTCGTGTCTTTGCTGTTCCGGTATAGATGAAAAGCCTGCTCGAAATAATGCGCCAGTAGCGTGTCAGGCTCATCTTCCAGGTCTGAAATCCAAGGGGAGACCCGGATGTTGTGACGCTCCAAGAAGAAGCGGTGTCGACCCGCACCCAGGGTATCCAGTAAATCCCCAAGTAAGCGACTCACCAGTGGGAGTATATCCGCTTGTGGTGTCTGCATCTTGACATAGCCAAGTCCGACCCAAAACGAAACTCCAAATTCACTGGTTTGACGCTGTAGATACTCCTGATAGCGGGGTAGCTTGTAGACTTCATGATCGAGTGGCCGTTTGTCACAATTCGAGATGGTCGTCGTCTCAATCTCCAAGGTTCGCATTTGAACCTTAACTCGCATGTGAATTTCATGCAGCGAGATTGGCTTGTTGGGCGTAATCCATTGTCTGATTTTGCTGTGTGCAAATGGTATTTCAGCCAAAGCCTTGAGAATCTTAGTCCGCCCATACACAGGGTTGGTGCTATTGAACGGATCATTGAACTCATCGTGAATTTTCTTCGCCATGATAACGTCATCGATCTGGACAATGTGCGCAAGCACTTTTTCTTGACGCAATCCGAAATTGCGCTTCAAGTAATCCAGGTCTATGGTCGGCAAGCGGTACAGGTTGTAGGCATCGAACTGTATGCATCCTGGGATGTTCCTAAACCAGGAATCCAGGATATCGGGATCCTCCAACATGATTTCAGCGAATGCAAAAAGCTGCTCGAAATCAGGTGCCGGGATGGACAGGGCCAACGCCACCTGAAAGGTGTAGGGCGCCAGGTTGCTCAGTGGGGCTACCTGGTTGATCGCAGCGCCATCGGATTTCATTGTGTTAGTGGGGCCGTGCAGCATGTAGCGGCGCAGCGCGTTTTGGCAGTACTGCTGCAGCTCACCTGTTTCTGCCGCCGCCTGCAGGTAATCGGGAAGCTCGTGGCCCGCCTGTAGCGCTTGGCGGGGGTAGATGTCGGGCGTGAAGCGCCAGCCTGTCAGTGTGTTCGCCATTTTTAGAGTCCCAGGTCGATGCCGAGTGCAGTGGCTTGATCTGATTCTCGCATCAGATCGATGAGGGGCTTGTGGCCTGTCACCTTGTAGGCGGCCATCAGCAGTTCTGGCCGATTGCGAAGCAGCTTGGCCACCTTACCATGCCCAATGTGCCTGAGTGCTGTTTTGGCCGCTTTGCGGGCCCCTGCATGGCGGGATGAGGAGTCATCCAACACGCTGTGGGAGGAAAGCAGCGTTTTCAGGAAGAAGGTGTCGTAATCAGGCTGTTGTTTTGCGGTCAAAATCCAGCCAGGGTTCATACCAAACCAGTGAAGGAGGTGATCTCGAAGATCGACATGTTTGGACACCTCATCCATCAGCCGGTCGTGCACACGGTGCATGTTGGCAGGCAGAGCGGCATCGATGGTTATGAGTGCCCTGAACAACGCCTTCGCCATATCTGGCGCAAGGGCCTCCACAAACGCTTCATAGCCGGGAAGCTCGTCGAGACGCTCGTCGCATGCATTCTTCCATTCCTGCAAGCCGTTGTCATCTGTCATGTCAGTGCCGACAAAACGCAGCATCTGCGCTTGAAAACGCAGGTAGAACTCGTGGGCAGTGATAGCTCTGGGCTTGTTGTGCCAGTTACGCAGATTGGAGTCGGCGACATAGGGCATCGCTGAGAAAAGCTTGTCGATCTGGAATTTGTCGAGCCCTTCACTTTCCACGAGCATCTTGACCATTGAAACATCATCTCGGTCAAAGCAGACTTTGAAAAATTCCAAGGCTGTATAGTCAGTCATTTGGCGGAAACGGCTCCACAACGCCGGCTCCAGACAGCAGAAAAGCTCCGGATAGGGCACCGGATTGTGCTTGCTGATGGTGCGTAATCCATTGACGATCACGTGATTGCGATCACTGATGGTCGAGGCATAGGCCACTAGCGCATTCAAGTCATGGCAGGGGGTGGAGAGGGCCAGCGCCAGGTTATAGTCGATCCAGTGCTTTGCTATGTAACCGTCAAATCTTGAGCCCTTGAGGCATTCCCGCACTTCATCCTCAATTTGTGTGCGGGAAAAATTGCCGGCTTCATACCTGCGAATGGCGGCAAGGGTATGACGCTGAGCGGCTTCGTAGCGCGTTGGCATGTCGTCCTCAACATCGAACACCCCGTCATAGCGACCATCATCAACACCCAGGTCAAAATACTCCCAAAATGGGAGGAATGTTGGCTGAGCTTGCCCTTGCTGATCCAGCATAATCGCATTCACAGGTTGCACCCCGCAGCATCATCGGCCATGCGATCCATAGTGGGGCTGGTAAATTGCAGGCTCTGTACAAACACCGCCCCCATTTGTTCAGCGAGGTTGCAGTCTCGGGCGTAGCGAGTTGAGCATCCACTCACAAGCATCGTGACCATCAGCATTCCAAGACAGTAAGAAAGGCGGGTTGTCGAGCGTCGAAACATGGCGTCTTCCATCAATATAGGCTATACGGGTAGTCTGACACGTAAGGGACTCCCACCCCAAGAGGAACTCTGCCATTTCTGGCTGAAGCGTTGAACAGAAAGTGCAGGCGACCCTTTGTTCCTCGGATAGCTTGCAACACTTCAACATCCCGTCGCTAGGCAGGCTGATGAGAAAAATGCCGACATTCTTGTGAAATTTTGCTTAAATCACCCAACTCGAAAAATCTGCGGAAGATGAGCATGAAATGTATGAAGCTGGTTTTGCCACCCAGCGCCGCAGTGATGCTGACCACTGCACAGGCCGAAACGGTCAGCGTAGCTACCCTGAGCGAGATTCGCGACGCGAAAGGACTTGTTCGGCTCATCGCCGTGGATGGTGAGTGCCAATACTCCTGCGCTGTCGATCTGCAGGCCTACCTGATCCACATTGATCACAAGACCTGTCTCACCGAAGGCGGCGGATTGACTCATGAACGGTACATGGCTCAGGCATCATTTGGTACGCTGCCGATAGCTACTGATACGCATCTGACTATGGAGCGTGTCTGCGCACATGCTGATCGGGCGGGAGCTATTTCAGCCCACTCCTGTGCCTCCGGTCGCCCGAGCAAGAATGCCGAGTCCGAGCAAGGGGCTCGCGAGCGTGCTATTCGTGAAAACCAGCTGCCCACCGCATACATCAGGGTGCGCAACGAATTGGCCGCGAAAGGCTACGATGCACCCATGCGCAGTCGGCAAGAGATTCGTGCGATGCTTCAGGTGATGCAAACCCAGGCTGAGGAGTTGGCGCGTCGTCAGCGTGAATTGCTAAGCGAACTGGACGAGGCTGACCAGCAAGAATCCTCGGCCAACTGAGGCCAGCTCAATGGCCAGACAATCCCAATCTATGCACTTAGGAGGCATTCGTGAAAGATTACAGTCAACTGAAACAGTCGGCAGCGGCAGCCAAGGCCGCCCATCCAGGCGACCCGTGGCATTACCAGGAGAACAGTGATGTTTACACGCATATTGTTCGTGTCAACAACCCAAAGCTGAACAATTCGATGATCGTTGCCCAGCTGGGTCAGCGCACCGATGGTGTTTCTGAGACGGTGGCTCGCTACATCGCCGGGACAAACCCGGATGTGATCCTGGAGCTTATTTCCGAGCTGGAGAGCCTCAGGGCTCAAGTTGCGCTGGGGCAGTCTGGCGAAAGCTTGGTGTAGACACATCCGACTCTAGAGCCCCAAGTCAAGCGCCAAGCTGTCTTCAAGTATGCGTTCCTCTCGGATCTGATTCAGAAGCGCCTGGTCTCCGAACACCCTGTAGAGTTTATGCAGGGTGGCATCATCCAGTTCATACCCAAGGAAAGACTTGGGATCGTCCTCCATGAGCAGCCCCTGGGTGAACAGTCGTAGAACCAGGTGTTTCTGGCAGGGTACCGGCATGAGATTGATCAGGGCCTGCAGGGACTGAGCATGCGACAGGGGTGTTCTCGGTTCGTATCGGGCCGCATAGGGCGTTAGCATGGATTCGTGCACCGCTGCATCGATGCTTACACCTACCACATTCGCCAGTGACATGATGGCAGGGAAGGCGGTCTTCACGATGGCATCTGCCTCGTGCTCGGAAAATGCGCGCCGCCTGGTGGACAGCGCCCCTGACTCAGACCTCAGGTAATTAACCAAGGCTTGATGGTAGAGTGCCGGCTGAAGGATGGGGCAATTGTCCAATAGACCCTTGAAGTTATCCATGTATTGCTTGAGTTCGGCAGTCTGAGGGGCTTCAGGGTTGCGCGCGTAGGTAAACGCGACGTAGTGGATCAACAATTCAAAGCGCGCTCGGCACTCATGGGGTTGGGCAACGAAGCCCAGGAGGCGGGTGCGCCGGGGATCATCGAAACGGATGTCGAGTTGATAGACTTCATCGGTCGGCTGAGTCATAGATCAAAGGCCCATGTCCGATTCCAGTAGGTTGCTGCGCGCCACCTCACTGACCAGGTGATTCAGAAACCGGTTATCTCCGGTCACTCGATAAAGCAGACCGCGCTGGCTGTCTCTAGTGATGAGGGGGGCGAGCCATTCGGGCCCAAAGTGCTCTCCGATCGCCTTGATCATGGCGAACGACTTCGCATCGCCAACCAGGGCTGGGAACAGGGTGCCGTCCTCTGCCATGTAGTGAACCTTACGGGCAAGGCTGGTAAATACGTGCTTGATCCCTGAGGCGAAGTCAACGCTAGCCTTGAGGTTTTCGATGCTGCCAAGGTTGTAGCCCTCGACCTGGGCTGCCCAGAGGCCTGCAAAGGGACTTGGGCCCTGTTTGAGTAAAAAGGTGAGGGCCAGGCTTGCTTGTTCGATCGACGCCGTACAGGCAGGCGCAGGGGCGTTGCGAGCCTCAGCTCGCTGAATAGGCTTGCTGTCACCCATCGCCTGGGCAATGGTGTACCAGAGCAAGTCGGCATGTCGCTCCACAAAATCAGCGGGAACGCTGCTTGGTGGCTGGAACTGCTGGTAGGTGCCTGCATGGTTGAGGCTGTTGATGGGCGCAAGGATGCGGGCGAACACCTCTTCAGCCTGCGGTTCCGACTGCCCCAGATAGAGTTTCCGGGTGTTGGGGGCCAGGGTGTCGTCACAGGTGTAGAACAGCCTCACAAGGGCGCTGCGGTGGGGCTTGCGCTTGCCACAGTTGTTCATCAGGAGGATGAAGCGCTCGGTGTCATCGTGATCGATACACAAACCTAGATCACGCTCGATGTTCCCCAGGGTGGATTCATACTTCTTGACCCACTCGGGCTGGGTCGGGACATCCATGATACTGAGCCGCCGAAAGCCCAGGCAGGCGTCTTCCAGTGACCCCCAGCCAGCCGTCAGCTGATCGATCCGAGGCATGAAACCGTCCATGCGGCTTCTCAATTCCTGCCGCACATTATCCGCTGTGCTCAGCCCCCTGTACGCCGCCTCGATGATGTCCAGGGTGTGGTCGCCTGGATAGTGGGCGGCTGCCACCAGGATGTTGAGCATTTCACAGCGCCTGGCATTGTCGGTCATGCCCAGCAGCGACGGAAATCGCTCTTCCAGCTGCTGGCTCATCTGCAGCAGCGTCAAGCCGTTGTGCACAAGCGCGGTGATGATCAGCTCGACACATTGGTCGGGCGAATCCAGGCAGAGCGCCTCGATCGACGCATCGTAGACCGTGGCTATAGGCAAAGGCCTTATGATACCCATCATGTTCAGAGCCCCAGATCCTGGGCAAGAATGTCCTGCCGCATTTCTTCGTTTTCAATGATGTCCAGGAAGCGTGTCTCGCCTGAAGCCTCATAGAGCAATCGCGCCAGCTTCTCGTCCTTGTCGAGTGCCTGAATGAGCGTGCCTCGGTCATGACTCAGCACCCCGCCCAGCAGATGCATGGCGGTGAGCGTGGCGAAGTTCTTGGTAATCGTGTCATCCAGTTCTGTGTAGTGGTGCAGAAGGCGCTTGATAACAGCCTGCGGGCCTTTGCGCAGAAGATCGTAGGCGTGACCTGGCATAAGGCCGCACACCCCACGCAGCAGTACCAGATCCAGGCCTACCCCGAAATTGCGCAGCAGCTTGTAGCCCTGGGCGAACTCCAGCACCTTCGACTGGCCACCAACAACCGCTGGGTTTGGATCTACTTCGTCTTCACCCAGGTGCCTCCGGATAATTTCGATCAGGTCGGCAGCCAGGCAGTTGTTCAGGTAGAAGTCATTGCTAGCGCTCACATGTAGTACATGCTTGATTGCATCGAATGCAGCCCCTGGTCGCGTGGCCTCTCCAGCCTTGCGCAACTGTGCCTCGACCCGGTTACTCAGTTCAGTAAGTCCTGGCTTTTCCTTACCCATGACCATGATTCGAAGTGGGTCATTGTCAGCCAATGGATACTTGGGGAGTTGTTCCTTGGCGATCCAGTGGGTGATGTGCGCCTGAAAAGGAAATGCTTGTACGAAATAGCGCAGCTGAGCAACGCATTGCTGCGAGTCGATCTTTTCTTTTTCGAGCTGGCTAAACAGGGCATTCACGGAGAGCAGGATCTCTTGGGGAAGGAGCAGCCCCCGCAGAGCGGTCTCTGCGTGATCGCCTTCACAGGTGAAGGCCATCGGTATGTAGGCTTTGCAGGGCATGGCAGCCCTGGGTTTGGTCTTTGACTCGCGGATGCGCCAATAGTGCAGGTCGGTTTCAAGGTTACCTTGATTCAACTGCCACGCAACTTTGCGATGCTCACTTTCAAATTGACCCAGCACATCATGCTTGTGCAGAAACTCTCCTTCCGCCGCGAAAGCGCTGATCATCGGTTCGCGCAGGTGTTCATCAAGAAATGCCATGCACAGTGTGAAACCCAGTGCCTTGTCATTAGGGGCGATACCCAAAACGTTACACAGGTGCTCCAGGGTATGACCATTGGCCTTAGCTGCCAGGAACCACTGCGCACACTCATTGCTCAGCGCGAGTTGCTCCAACCGAATCGTGATTGATTCGATTTCAGATGGATGAATGTCATAGCGCTCACGGTGGCTGAGGGTACGGTTGACCATTGAGTGGAACTGGTCGACGGCTTGTTGGGGCAGAGAGCTGGGTTCGCGCATGGGGGATTCCTGGGTGCTTATGGTTCCATGATACGGGCTGAGACCACCCACAACCAAGCTCATCAGAGCCTGGATATTGGGCGGTAATTGAAATCAGCGGGTGGGCCCTTTTGGACATTCCTTTGCGCCCATCAGGCGCTTACAACCCCATATCTATGGCAAGGATTTCTTCTTTCAGCTTTTCAGAGTGAACACTGTTGAGAAGGCGCCTATCACCTGTCACGTCATAGAGCATCCGGGCTTGTTGTTCATGGGTTCCGATTGCCTGAAGAATGGACTTCGTATCATGACTCAGGATGCCCGCCAGCAGATATTGGGCGGTCACAGAGGCGACATCGCGCATGGGGCTGGTCAGCACCAACTCATCACACTGCTTGAGCATATACCTGATTGCGCTATCAGGGCTTTCCCGAAGGGCTTCGCGGGCTTTACCTGCGCTCTGGGTGCAAGCAGCTCGCAGTAATATCAAATCGAGCGGCACGCCATGCTCGCGCATAAGCTGGAATCCGTGGATGTAACCACCCAGCTTCTCATTCCCATTCTCAATTTCATCCTGCATATCCCTTTCATCATATGCAACCTCACCTCGGATAGCGTCGTGCAAATCAAAGGGTAGGCATTGTTGGAAATACTCGGGATTCGACAGTGCGCCATAGACTAAGTTGTTGAAAGCCTGCTTGATTTCGTTCGCAGAGCTCAGGCTGCCCATGCCGCGCATCATATCAAGTGTTTTTTCGCTGAGCTCGGCAAGCGAAGGCGGTGTGTCGCCCATGACATGTCGTCGAAGTGGCTCATTACCCTGCAAGGGAAGTGGCGCGAGAGCCGCCGAAGCAGTTTTCTGAATCAGCGCTTTGTGAACATGGCAAGCTGCCTCCAGAAATTTGAGTTGGTGCAGACAGGTGTTGACATCAGTTTGACCATACTCGCGATTTCGGAAGATTGTTGCGACTTCCCTTGTCAAATGGTTGGGTTGAAGGGTTGCCCGCAAGGCAGTTTGGTCAGCACTCCCCTCAAGTGAGAACTCCAAGGGGACAAAGGCTGTGCATGGTATGGGTTCAATAAAGGTGCTTTTATTTTTCAGATTCCATCTAGGGAAATCATTTTCAAGATTTCTGGTTGATAGTTGGTAGGCCACAGAGTTGGAAAGGCTTTCATAAGCTTTGACCAGGCCGAATTCATGAATGAAATCAACTTCGTCAGCCAGTGTGACGATCAGCTGTTCGCGCAGATGCTCATCCAGGAAGGCCATGCACAGGGTTTTGCTCAAGGCGATATCATCGGGCGTTATTCCGATTTGCTCGCACGCCTGGGCCAGCGTGTTGCCGCCCGCCTTGAGCGCTGTGAACCACTCGGCGCATTCTTTGCTCAATCCCCGTTGCTCAAGCAAGATGGTGATGGCGGGGATTTCGTTCTGGGCCACCCGGTAGCGATCCTGATGCATGAGGATTCGATTGACCATCGAGTTGAATTGACGAATCGCTTGTTGCGTCAGGGGCCGAGGGGCTGTCATGGGTACTTTCCTTGAGCTGATATACCTCCACTATAGGGTACTGGAAGCTAGCTGCTCAAGGTTGACTCGCGGTCAGGGCGCACATGTTTACCGGAGCGGTTGAAGAGGGTAATGCTCAATGCGCGATTCGCCTCTTCGCCGCAAGGCGGCTGCCATTGTATTGTTATCGGGATAGACAGTCAAATCAACAATTTTCCAATTAAAGTAGAGCAGAACACATAAGGCATGATGGGATTCTCGGCTAAGTGTGGCACCAGCCAGGGCGAGCCTGAATTGAAGGATTTTTTCTTGAGCGGTATAGAGGCGCAAAGGTTTCCGTCGTTTCAGCGAGCGCCAACCATGACCAGCCACAACTTGGGCATCAATGCCCGTCAATAGAATTACCCGCTGACCATCCCATATGAAGTCAGTCAGCCGATGTCCGCGCCCGAGTTTTTTCGCCATACAGTGGATTTCATTATCCGATGCGAGCAGAAACCGCTTGGCTGCCAAGACTTTTCGAATCTCAAGGTTACGCGCCGCACGCTTCACAAAGAATTTGGTCACGGGGATCATAATGATTAAAAAACTCGCACAGCCTACCAGCACCAGAAGAACCCCAATGATTCCAATATCGCGCAGTGCCAATGCGAACGTGCCGACGATGCCGATCAACGTGATCAACCATATCCCAGCAGGATGAAAGCAGGCGATCATTGCAATGGCTGCAAGCGCTAAATAAACGTGCCAGTCCACTTCAAATCCCATGATGTCACCTCAAGATCAAAACTCAGTAAGCGGTATGATGGCTGTGTGCACCTAGTTACACAGCCACTTTCGCATGTTTGTATTCAGCGTCGTTGAAGCTGGGTTATCCCTTAGGCAGTGCTTTCAGCCATGCGAAGCGAGTAGCGCTCGTAACGGGTATCCGCCCGGCGCCCCAGCATAGCCAGCAGCGCGTGGCGTTCACCGTCTACCGTCATCTCCAGAACCTCCCAGTTGAAGTAGAGCAAGGCACACAGGGCATGGTGATCGGCTTTAGACAGCTTTACCCCGAGGCTCTGCAGCCTGAAGTCGAGTTCTTTTTGCTGGGCCAGATAGACATAGTCCGGGGTAGGGGCATTGATGGAAACCCATCCGCGAGACCCCGCGATTCTGGCGTTCTCACCCTCACCCAGAATGACTCGCTCACCATCCCACTTGAAGTCATCCAGTGTTTTGCCACGATCCAGTGAAACGCACATTCGATGAATTTCCAGCTTCGTGGCAGATGGAAAGCGCTCTACAACCCTGGCCTGGCGGAACTTGAAGGTGCGTTCGGCTCGGCGGCTGCGCACCACGGACACCAAAAGACCGATGGCCAACATGGATATGATCAAGCCTGCAAAGTAGCCGACCACTTTCAAGACCGCCATGGCTCCGAATAGGTAAATGGAATAGCCGATACCAGCAAGAATGGCCATAACCACAGTCAGTGCGAGCCTTCCAGCGGCCTCTGAGGCAGGGGGTATAACCGCAGAAATGAATCCCACGCACAGGCAGCCGATCAAAACGGTATGCAGAAATGAAGAGATTTCAGGTTCCATCGCAAACTCCTTTGTCGTTAGAGGCCCAGGTCAACTGCCAGCGCTTCTTCACGCTGATTGGCTGGCATGGCTTCGATCAATTCGGTGTGACCTGTCAGCTCGTAGGCGAACTGCCATTGCCAGGGCTCATGCAAGGCTTGCTTGAGCGTGGAAACGGGAGTTGAAAGGATAAGGCTGGTGATCAGCCGAGCTTTTGGTGTCCTGATAACTTGCTGGGAGGAATATTTGCCCGTACGGTCATCCAAGGCAAAATCGGCGAGGCTATTGAACCAGGCTTCAATGTTTGAATCCTCCCAGTTGGGCTTGCAGAAGGTTTCCCCAGCAGAGCAACGACCGTCACACAGCAGCGCCATCGAAATGATTTCGGCTGCCTGAGGGATTTTTTTGAGCACAAACCCCATGAGTCGAGTCAGCCTGTTGACCGCTTTGAGTGAACTCTCCAGGTCTTCTCGCACTACCCCGCTAAAACCAATGTTAACGGACAGCGTTCGGGTCAGATTTTGCAGGTCTATTTGCGCCATGCTGCGCAAGTAATCTGTGTGCCTGCTAACCGCCTCCAACTGCGCATCAACCGCCTGCTCTGGCGTAGTCAACAGCAACTCATGGACTGGGCGCAACCGGGAAGGCATTGGGCTTGCCAAGCGAAAGGCGTCATTGAAGCGCTCGGAGACCTCCCACAACGTCATGAAATCACCGAGCCCCAGGGCCTGGCGCAGCAAAGCTGCTTCATCGCCCCACGAGCAGATCAACAATTTGCTTAAGGTCTGCTTTACCGCCTTGTCCAGATTGGGAAGGCCCGTGTCGCAAAGCATTTTCAGGCATTGCAGTGCATCGGGACGGGCGTAGAGCTCTTGAATCGACAGGTAATCCGTGAAGGCTGGATTCATCATCTCGACTGACAGCATCTTGAGGCCATGCCGGGACACCGGCTGGGGTTGTTCACTGGCTGAACGATGTTTATCAAGATGGGTTGGGGTTGTGATGTGGTGGGGCATGGTATCGTTCAACTGCAAGCGAAAACAGCGCCTAGGAATGGCGCTGTTTGCTGGGTGAATGTCAGCCAACAATCAAGAGGCTTCGTGGATGAGCCGCAGTTCTTCATCCATGGCGGCGTCATGGTCAGCCTTGTCTGCTGCCTGCTGCTCGTCATTGATCGACTGCGCATTCTGCAGGCTCGTTGGCGCTTCGTGGTTTTTGGTTTCGCTGCGCTTCATGAGGCGTTTGAAGCGCTCTTTCGCGTACTTTTGGTGCTCGGGGGTAAGGGACTCAGCCACCTCACCATTGAGATCGATGCGGTGCGTCGCCTTTTTGAAGGCATTGAGGTAGAACTTGCGCGAACACCAGTATGCCAGGGCAATGCGCACCTGGTTCCAGGTCAGGCCAAGTTGTTGCTCCTTGACCTTCGCCATGATCTGGCGATTGATGCTGATCGCCAGCGGCCTCACCGGCAGTTCGCCTTTCTTGGGGAACGCCTTCGGGAAATGCTCGTTGAACGTAGCAAGGGTCTTGACCAGTTGCTCCATTTGTTCCGGCGACAGCTTTTTCTTGGCGGGCATGCTCGTTCTCCTTGTTCGGTGTGTCATCAATATATGCTATAAGCGACACATTGCAAAGGCCGAATTCAGAAAATTTTCTTTCAGCTCAGATGGATAGCGCTGGCGCTAGAGGCCGAGATCATGCTCCAGGGCGGCATCGAGTCGTTCAGCCGATTCGACCCTGGCCAGGAACTGCGCATCACCCAGGTGCCGGTAAAGCTTCAAGAGTTGGTCATCATTCAATTTAAGGCTATACCATGTTTCAATCGGTATTCGCCGCAGCAGGACGTTGAGCCACACCGAACATTGCGTTTGTCGAGTGGGGGACACCGGATCTTCAGGCAGCACCTGCAGCAAGTCTGCAGCGCGATCTGCCAGGGTGGGTTCGCGACGTGACTGGCATCGCTGATAGAGGTCTTTAGCCAATCCTGGCAGCAGCTTCGATTCGGATGGCGAGCGCACCAAGCTAGTGACGATCTCATGGAAATTGACCCCACGGCTTTCAGCGTAATCCATCAGGGCATGCAATGCCGGAACCCCCTCCAGTGGAAAGGCAAACTCGTCCTCGGTATTGAGGCTGATTTGATCGAACACCTTGCGAAACTCATAGTCTTCGCCGCTGCGCCCGCGAGGCGCTGAAATAGAAACAAACGCGGCTACCGCTGTGTCCGCCAACCCACTCTTCGGGCTCAGGATGTCTTTCCAGACCTGGTCGAACCGATCACGGATTTCAAAGACATGCATGGCCGGAAATTGATCTTCCCACACCGCCTTACGGCGGACATCATCCTGAAAGAGGTGGCGCGAATCGGCGACCTTTTGATAGCGTCGGGTCAGAGCGCGCCCTGGACTCTCACCCTGGGCCAGCAGATTGGCTATTGCCCGTGAAAACCCTGCTGGGTTCTCGCAGAACAGGTCGTCCATGCTACGGTACAGTACAGATGGATAGAGATGCTGGAATGTCTCGGCGTGATAGCGAAGTCCTTGCTGGTCATCAAAAAGCTGGGGCCATTGCTCGACGGGCGCCTGCATCACCATGACTCTCCATTGCTGATCACCTAGATCAATCAACGCCGGATGTTTGTCCTCATAGGCTTCGAAGGCCTTCATGATCTGTGGCAGATCGGCGTGCTCAAAGGACAACGCCAGCTTGACCCTGCCCACGAACTTTTTCCTGAGCAGGGCGTAGTCATGACCCTCCATGTCCCGCAGCACCTGCAGACAACCCTCGAAGGAGTGATGATCCGTTAGCGCCCGCAGAATGAAACGCACGCCCTCCTGCCGACAGTGCATGTCAACAGGCAGAGAAACGATGGCCAGTTGGTGCAGGGAGTTCAATGCCGGAGCCTCTGAACCAGCGGGGACATGCTCCTGAGCGTAATCACGCAACTGCCGCGCCAGGTCTTCCAGGTCGTTCGAATGCATCATCAAATCCCAAGGTCATGTACGAGGGCGGCTTCCAGTATGGCTTCATCAGTGATGCTGTCACGCAGCCGGGTGTCTTCGAGCGCCAGGTAGAGCTTGAACCGATCTGCGTCAGGGATTGGCAGTTCGAGCAAACGATCCACCCCAGCCATCCCAAGGATTCCATATGACCAGAGCATGGCCGTATCAACCAGGCCCTTGATACTAGGCATGTTGGCGATGATCTTCACAAGGGCAGCCGCCTCATTCTCGGTGTCACGACCACCAGGGGCAGTCAGTGCATTGGCAAGCAGGATCGCAGGCGATAGGCCCAAGCTTTCGAGCAGATGGTGCAAGGGTTGATACTTGAAGCGCAGAAAATCGATCACGGCAGGCAGAGCATCAGGAAGGGGATCAAAGGCTTTGTGAATTTGCTCTCGTGTTACTCCACGCAGCGTCGTCGCAAGCTGCTGACTAAGGGCAGTTTGAAATTCGGTCAAATGCTCATTTGAGTCGCCCACCAACCCTGACACCTGCTTTCTGAGGACTGCCACCAGATGCTGGCCCAACATAGCAGGCGAAAGATAATTACAAGCGTCGACAATCTCGGCATAAACGGTAATTACTGAAGAGGCGGCCTCGGCGGACGACATTGAAGCCAAGTCCATGTACTCTCTGCTGGTGAAGAAGGCCAGCACGTTATCAATGCGTTTTAAGCACTCATCCGCAGTGGGTACTGCCCCAAGGATTGAACAACGTCGAGGATCTGCCAATGGACAATCCACTGAATGCACTGCAGCCATGGTTTTTCTGACCCCCAGTCTGCAGAAGGTTTCCACCATTTTTCGGTGCGTTTTGGTGAGGTTTTCAAGGCTGCTTTGACGCATGGCCTTGGTCATCCAGCGCTGCAATTGCAAAAATCGTTGATCGCCAGTTGCCGCTTCCAGGAAGTAGCGGTCAATTTCCTGATTAACCCAATTGGTAAACACCCAGCTCAAAATCTCCAGACGATGGGGAATTTTGAGGTCTTGGCCTACCAAAATCGGCAGATCTTCGGGAGCTGTGGATGCCAGGTACTTCTCGTTACTGCAGGTGGTGGCCAGGGTGGAATGTTCAGCGCCCAGGTCTTCCATGAAGGCATTCAGGATTCTGTCCAGACCTGGGTGCTCAAAGCTTATCGACAGGAACAGGCGAGTGCGGGCGATATCGTTGAATTGACCCACGTAGGCGCCGTTGTGCTCGTGAATGCCTCGGTAATAGGCCGCCAATGAGCCGAAATGGTCGAGCACCCGCAGCATGAAGTCAGCGCAGTCGATCTTGCTCTGTTTGGATAGAGGGTCGATCACGTTAGTAAACCGATGCAGCTCATCGATCAGGCTGGCTTGTGCGGTGGTCAGGTGCATAGCGATCACACTGGTCAAAAGAAAGAGGCGACAGTTTCTCAGTTGCTACGCATTTATGCAATATTGATTTGTCCGACGCTGTCCGGCTGTTTGTCATGGTGGGAGGGGGTGCTGTTTGTGGGCAAAAACCGCGCAGTTCAGCGCTGCTGGAGCAGCTCGTAAAAGCGGATGGCCTCGCGATCCAGGCGCTCGCGACCAATCCCCCGGACGCCGACCGTCACCCTGGCGTAGCGACCATCGAGGTCTTTGAGGTCATGCCAGTGGGCCTTGCTGCTGGCGCTTTTGAACTTGCCCACCAGGGTGCCGACCTTGAGGCCATTGACCAGCACATCATAGGAAGCCGGGGCGTAGCGAGCGTCAACCAGGGTATCGGCGTTTTCGATTTTCTTGAGCAGAACTTCATGGGCCATGACGGGGGCCTGCGTGGTTTTTGTTACTTAAATTATGCTGGTGCCGCAGTTAACAGAGCAAGGTAATCACTCATAAATGCCTAGCCAAGGTCGCGCACTGCCCAGGTCATGGCGTGTAAGGCATTCACTTGGCCAGAGTTCATCAAGGCCTCGCCGAAGCGCTTATCCCTCTTGAGGACATACAGCGCCAGCACCAGCAGGCTATTGGTGTTGCGCCCTTTGGCAATTAAGCAGTCAGCAGTCTGCAACTGGGGTAGGAAGCCCTTATCCCATGGCATTCTAGGAAACATCTTCGTTCAGGCGAGGCGTCAACCGTGCCCATTTTCGAACTGAGCTCGCTTGGCTTTGCCCAGGTCATGGTTGATTGTAAGAATGACCTGTTTGAGCTTCTCGAAAGCAGGCCCAGAAAGCACGGGAGGCCATTTCAGGCAGCCAGGCCCACTGACTTCGAAGCAAGAGCCGCCACCCTTTGCACTGAGTAAGAGCAGATTCTCATCATCGGATAGCTTGATGGCCCAAACCTTCCAGAGGTATTCGCTTTTGTAGCAGAACGAATGCTTACCCCAAAGATTGGCGTAGGCATCGAGATGGTTGCTGTACAGACCAAAAAAAGCTGCGGGGTTGTCGTTTTCGATTTTTTGGAAGAGATCCCTGATACCGGGCAGGTTGGCGATTGGTGTTGCGGTTGCCTGCTCATACCACGACTTATCGACTGGAGCTTTTTCGAGCTTCGAGAGATCGATTTTCTCGACCTTTGGATTGTGATGCAGAATTGTTCGGGGCATGCCTTCCTTCCTTGCGCACTATGACTAAAGCGATGAATGAAATTATGTCAGGCTTTCTAGGATATTAACGCAGCCTTCAAGTGACTGGAAATTCTTGCACTAAGAAATGCTTGGAAGGGTGATTCAACCCCACTTTAGCCAAGCCATCATTGCCAAGAAGCTCAGTCTGGCCGAGGTTTCTATGCAGGCGCTGAGCGCTACTTAGGATGTTTTATCTTCAGTGGCGGCCTTATCGACTAATCACATGCCAAGGTCGTGCGCCAGCAGCGTTTCCACGCGATCCGTGGTCATCAAGACCTCGCGGAAGCGCTCATCTTGCTTGAGGACATACAGCGCCAGCACGGCGTCGGTGTTGCACCCACTGGCGAGCAGGGCTTCTGTGTCTTGCAGGTACAGGTAGGACGCCCTCAGCACGTTGAACTCAGTCTCACCAGCATAGCAGTCATGCTGCTTGATCGGCAGGCCAGAAGTCAGGGCGTTGATGAATTCGGACTGAGGAACGCGCTTGATGTTCAGTAGTTTTTCGAACAGTTTAGCAGCATCGAAGCCATGGGCAATGGCCATTTGCAGCAGGGTGGCATTCGCTATAACAGCCTCATCGTAGTCGATTATACTTTCCGATTTCATCATTTGAAATCGACCATCAATGTCAGAAAGCAAGGTCTTCTTCTGGGTATCATCAAGTTCAGCAAATACATCAAAGAAATTCATCATCTCCTGGGCGCGCTGGCTTTCATCCATGGCATCGTTCAACTGCTCGTAGATTTTTCTCAATCGATAGGTGGCCTCTTCCCACACATCGGAGCCCATGGCGCGGCACAATTGCCGGCGAGGGTCGTCGGCTGGAACATGAGCAGAACTCATAATCTCGCATAAGGCATTGACAACGAATTTGCTGGAAATATCATCCATCACGGAGATCTGTTCAATGATCCTGGTGAATTGTGCACCGTTGGACATGAAGGCCGATTTCAACTGCAACTTCGCATTGATTCTGTGGGTGGTTAGGTAGGGCCTGGGGGTATGCAAGAGCTTGCCGACAGCATCCCACAGCATGGGTTTGTGCTGCTGAGGGATCCCCAAGTGATGCGCCACGTAGGTAACACCATTGCCATGCATAATCTGGGTTGGAGTAAAACTGAAATAATCCTCATGCACTTCAACTAAGAACTGATCTAGTCGCTCATGTTCTATGGCGATGGCATGCATGCCAAGGGCAAACATGTCCTTCTGATTAAAGCAGGGCGATCCTTCGCCGAGATGCGTTGCGATGCCCCTCATGTTTTTATACGTGTCGAGCATGTCCCCGAACAACACCACCGCCGCCAGCGCCGTTTCATAGATATGGTTGGACTGCTGATTGGCAATCCTAAGTGCGGTGAACTCATCCAGGCGATTCAAGAAATTCTGCTTGAGGATCTCTGCATTACTCATCATTCGTCCTCTCGGGGTCACATGCCCAGCTCATGGATCAGGAGGGTGTCAGCCCGATCAGGGGTGCGCAGCGCCTGCTTGAATCGATTATCGCCCTTGAACAGGTAAAGTGCCAGCAGGGTGTCGGCATCAAGGTTGGCAGCGAGCAATTGATCGCTGTCCTGCAGGTGCAGAAAGGCTGCACTTAAAACGCTACCCGCGTCGACACCTGCGTATTGGTCGAAAGGCTTGTTTGCCAGGTATTTTGCGCAAGCTGCAATGACACTGCTGTAGTCCGAGGCCGAAGTCGGGAGAAAGTACGCTTCTAGGTCAAAGCCATAGTCTGCCGCAGCCTGCAAAAATGCAGCATGTGCTGGGACGGCATTGTTGGAACTGAGGGTGACGTCCAACGTGCAATCCAGGGCCACTAAGCTTTCATGTATCTCAAGTATGATGCACTCCTGGTCTTCTTCGCACAGGGTGCCTGCTATGGAGAAGAAATTCTTGATGGAGGCACGGAGCTTGTCTTCACTGCTATTCGTATCCAGCGCTTTCATGACCTTCAGCAAGCGCCTTTGACACTCGATCAGCGCGCTGCAGAAGGGTAAAATCCCCTGCCTGCGACTGTCATCCACGGACACATCGAGGTCGATCAGTTTGAACAAGATGGTGTCTGCGATTTTTTCGCCTAGACACTGCTCAAGGACGGACAGCGACGCAATAACCTTGCTGATGGCCTCGCCATTTTCAGCCACGAATTGATTGAGCTGTAATTGGGCGGCCAATGAATTGAGGGAGATAAATGCCGTGGCGTTATGCAGCTGATTGCCTTGGTCATCCCACAGCCGGGGAATGCAGTCTGCATCTGCTTCGGACATGGCGTATCCAGGTTCATGA
Source organism: Pseudomonas sp. S1(2024) (assembly GCF_046557535.1). Classification (NCBI taxonomy): domain Bacteria; kingdom Pseudomonadati; phylum Pseudomonadota; class Gammaproteobacteria; order Pseudomonadales; family Pseudomonadaceae; genus Pseudomonas; species Pseudomonas sp. S1(2024). Next base: position 350,796 of record NZ_JBKGFP010000001.1, on the reverse strand, counting down.
ATGTGGTTGGTGGTCAACTTGCCGGCGTAGTGCTGATGGATCTCTGCGAGGAACTCGTCATAGCGGTCATGGTTAACCATCAACGAAAACTTGAACAGCGCCAATAGTCCTTGCTCGGCCACATTGTCTTCATGACCGTGGCTAAGCCATGCTGGCATGAATAGCGTCCTGATGACATCGAGGCTCTCATAGGCATCCAGCAGGTCGTTGAGCAGGCATACGGCCTCCATGGCCATCTGCACATGGGTTTCGCCACTGCCATGTACAGCCTCGATATAGGCGAAGTCCTTGATCCTGTCCAGGAAGGCCGCTTGCTTGCGTTCTACAGAGCCGGTCATCACCTAGAGCCCCATGTCATAGGCGAGCAACACGTCGGCCTTGTCGGGCGTGCGCAGCGCGTCCTTGTAGCGCTCATCACCTTTGAGCATGTATAGACTCAGCAAGGCATCACCGCTGATGTCGCTGGCCAGCAGGACATCGTCTTCCTGATTGAGCAGGAATGCCGCGCACAGCACCCGACGCACAGGTTCTCCAACGTAGACACTGCTGTTCCCGATAAGCAGCTCAGCGGCAACACGCCTGAACACGTCCTGTTTGCGCGAGTCTTTCATCTGAAACTGCGTTGCAAAAAATTCGAGGTCATCGAACCCATGCGATCTCGCTTTACCGAGGAAGTCGGCGTAAGCCTGGACGGCGCCAGCGTAGCCAACATAATTGTCCTTGCTGATCAGCTCTTCACACAGGTGTTTCGATATGCTGGCCAAGGCCGATTGTTTACCAGGGGTATCCAATGCCCGGAACAAATCAAACAGGCGTTCAACCGCTCGCGGAAGGTCAGTTGAGCTATTTTCGTGGTTCAAGCCCCCGATGACCTGGTAGAGGCGATTGGAAAACTCCTCGCGTGTGTCCAGGTAAGGTATGAGGGCCATTCTGCGTGGGTCGTCAATGGCAACATGATCCATGATCATGAAGCGCGAAAGGAGCTCAACCACGCTGCCACGAAAAGCTGTTTCAAGCTCTGGGAGCGACCTGATGACGCGGAGCAGTGCAGGGTCATTTTGCTCATAAAAGGCGTGCAACTGGCTATCTACGCTGGCTTTTCGAGTAGTAATGAAATGCGAGGGAATGTGCCGCAGGTTGCCCTCGCTATCCCAGAGCTGCGGTTTTTGCTGTCCATCGACCAGTGAAGGTGATGGATAGTAGGTCATCATGGCGGTGCGAGCAGGGTTGATGGCCAAGAGCTGCGCCGGGTAATGCTTGCTGTGATCCAAGTAGGTCTGCTCCAGGATGTGATCCAGGCGCTCGTGCTCGATAGTCAAAGCGTTCATGAACGCTCCAAATACCCCCATTTGAAAGCCGTCGTCCTGCAATTGATCCTGGAAGGTTTCGGCGATTTTGCCAATGTGCCCGTAGTCATCCAGCAGGTCACAGGCGAGCAGGATCGCACTCGAAATCGTGCTGGAGTGCTCCTGCGTTTTTCGGTTGGCGATGTACAGCTGCCGAAAGTCCTGTGCGCGCTTGACGTAGCACTGCTTGAGGGCTTCTTTGGCTTTCTGGGCGCTCATTGGGTCTTCAGTGTTCATGCGATTACAGCCCCAGCTCATTGGCAAGCAGTAGGTCGGCCTTCTCCGGGGTGCGCAACGCGTCCTTGTAGCGCTCATCGCCCTTGAGGATGTAGAGGCTCAACAAGGCATCGCCGCTCAGGTCGCTGGCCAACAGGGCATCGTCATCCTGGTTCATCAGGTATGCGGCGCAGAGCACCGCGCAAACCGACGCTCCCATGAAGGCATCTGCACGTTTGGCAGGCAACTCCGCCAACACCTTAGCAATCACGCTCTTGCTGCGAGAGGGCTTGGCATCAAGATACTTGGCAAAAAACGTGTCCGCATCGAAACCATTCCAGCAAGCTGTATCGAGCAAATCAGCGTAAGCATGGACAGCATCATTGTAGTTCACGTACTCGTCTTTTATCCCCACATTGACAGCAAGGAGTGCTTCAAAGGTCTCCAGGGCCTGCTGCTTTCCCTGGGTGTCCAGCATTTGAAAAAGGTCAAAGAGTCGCGCAGTTGCCAGGCCATGTACCCGGCTTTCGTGTTTGAGTCCTGCGAAGATCATTTTCAGGCGCTCATCAAACTCGTCCTTTACATCCAGATAGCTCGCCATGGCTAGTCGTCGAGGATCATCAACAGCCACATGATCGATAGAAAATGAGGATTTGATGCTACTGATGATTATATCGGCGACTGATGCATCCAGGGATGGCAGCATGTTGATGACGTTCAAGATCGCCGGGCCGTTTTCCTGGTAGAATCCGTACAATTGACTATCAACACTGGCTTTTCGTGTTGTGATGAAGTGCACGGGATTGTGCAGCAGGTTGCCCTGACTGTCCCACAACTGTGGTTTGAGCTGATCGCCAATCATTGCACGGGTGGGGTAATAGGTCATCATGGCCGTGCGTGGCGGGCTGGTGGCCAACAATGGAGCAGGGTAGTGCCCGTTGTAATCCAGGTGCACCTGCTCCAGGATCTGATCCAGGCGATCATGCTTGATAGCCAAGGCATTCATGAATGCCCCGAAAACCCCGTTCTGAAAGTCGTCGCTTCGCAGCTCCTGCTGGAAGGTCGCTGCGATGTTGCCAATATGCCCGTAGTCATCCAGCAGGTCGCAGGCGAGAAGAATCGCATGGGCCGCTGTGCTCGAATGATCCTGGCTTTGCTGATTGGCGACATACACCCGCCAAAAGTCCAGTACCCGCCTGATGTAGGACTGTTTGAGCGCTAGTTCGTTTGCTGTAGTGGTCATTGTTATTTCCGCGTTGATAGGGCTACAGCCCAAGCTCATTGGCAAGCAGTCGGTCGGCCTTCTCTGGTGTACGCAGCGCATCTTTATAGCGCTCATTACCCTTGAGGATATACAGGCTCAGCAGGGCATCACCTTCTAGGTCTAAAGATAAAAGCTCTTGGTCATCACGGTTCATGAGGAATGCCGCGCAAATTACTGAGGCCATGGATTCACCCAGGTATGAGCTTGCGTTTTTAGGCGGGAGTTTCGACGCCGACTTTAAAGCTATGTCCCTCATATTTTTTTTCACACCAAGATGCTTTGCAAAAAAAAATAAAGCATCAAGGCCCTTTGCGCATGCTTTATTCAAAAGGCAGGAGTATGCTTGAACGGCAATATTGCTGCCGGCTATAGCATCATCTTGAATGAAGCAATTAGAAAGAGATGACTCTAACCTAGTCAGGGCATCATCCTTCTCAGAATCATTCAACAATTCAAAGACATCAAAAAGCCTGTCAATAAACTGCAGTATCTCTGCCGGATGGTTCTCTTGCCTCAGCCAGATGACAATGAATCCTAAGCGTTCATTAAACTCCATGGCGAAATTAATTCGAGGGAGCAAGGCCTGTCGCCTTGGGTCATTTATAGGCAATTGATTGTGGCAAATATCCACCATTATTTTACTGACAATTTCGGCGTTAAATGGCGCCTCAATCCCAGGGATGCTGAAAGCAATCTTTTTGAAAGCGGGAATATTATTCTCGAAAAACTCTCGCGCTTGGAACTCCGCGCTTTCAAACAAAGACGCCATGAAGTGATTGGGGTTGTGTTGAAAATCCCCAGCGGTGTCCCATAGCGTCGGTTGTTTTTGCTCCCAGAGCCTAGGAAATGACAGCTCAAGGCATTCCATGTTTGACATGCTTGATCTGGTCTTAGCCACTAGCTGATGAGGAAAATGCTTGGTGTGATCCAGGTACAATTGCTCTAGAATTTGATCAAACCTTCTATTGCTTGTAGATAGGGAATTGTCGAATGCGCAAAACACACCAAGGCTGAAGGCTTCATCACCCATTTGATCTTCAAACACCTTGGCAATATTGCCAATATCCCCATAATCATCGAGCAAGTCACAGGCGAGCAGGATCGCATGAGGCACTGTCTTGACGTGATCACCTGCTCGCTTATTGGCAATATAGATCTGCCGAAAGTCGAGTACGCGCCTGACGTATGACTGTTTAAGGGCTTCATCATTTTCATGCGCGCACATTGGATTTTCCGGATTCATTGTTTTCCCCATTATTGAATGTGCCGCACGACCCGGTCAAACCCATAGACGCCTAGCGATTGGCCTCACAAACCCATGTCTTGAGCCAGCACGTCAGCCAGGTAATCCGGGTCGGTGGTCTTGTCCCGAAGCCGGGCATCACCCTTGACGCGGTACAGGCGCGAGGTGGTTTTCGAGTCCAACTCCATCGCCAGCAGTTGGTCGACGGGGAAAGCATCGATAAACGCACCCAGCCAGACATCCTGCTTGCGCAGGTATTGTGCACTGGGGATCTGTGGCAAACGCCCCACAACCGCCTCAACCAAGGTCGTGGGCGTGGTCTCAGCCGGCATCCCCAGCAAACCCGTGAACACCCGGTTGAAATCAATCCCCACTGCGCGCAGCGCTTGAATGAAGTAGGACGCCGGCAGGAAATGGAATTCCAGGTTGAATGCCAGGTCTTCATTGGCCTCGAAGTCCAGGTGATGAACGAACGCGGCAACGACCTCATCCTGACCCACCTGTGTGGCCTGGATGTGTTGCGCCAGCTTGTCGACAATGCTTTTCGCATATTCGATGGTCAGCGGGGCGCTGAGGTCTCTAATGACCTCGGCCAGGCGCTCGGATATCAGCGCGGAGTCCTGCTCACCCTCAAACAGAAGCGGAAAACGTCGATCATCAATGGCCAGGTGGTCTTCAATGGCGACGCGCTGAAGGCCGGACTTGAGGTTTGCAAGGGTGGCTTCAGTCAAGCTGTTTTTCAGGTTGGTGTATTGCGATACAAAATGATCAGCCTTGTTTTGGTACGTGAATTTAAGCTCATTGGCCACCTTGCGTCCGAAGAACGTGCAGTACTCATTGGCTGGGTATCGCATCGTTGCATTGTTTGAGAACAAGCAATGCGTTTGCAGGCGCGCTTTCCCGGAAGCGCTTCCATTCAATCGCTCTTTCATCTGCATAAGGCGCACGGGGGTCAATATCCGATTTTCCTTGGCAGCGTCCTTATATGCCCAGGCCAGGATATCTTTGAAATATATGCCTTCGTGTTGCAGACCCCATCGCAACGTTTCATACAGGGCTGCAGACAGCTTTTCGCATTTGTCCTCGGGCTCCAGGCCAATGGCCTCAACCACCGGATCGAGCCCACCGAACAGGACATACATTTCCCCGATCAACGCCTGCGCCATTTCCGCCAGATCCAACGGTTTAGACCATCTTGCTTGGAAGTTCAGGTCGGTGAGCGAGGTGAAGAGATCTTGAATGGTGTGCATTGTCATAAGCCCAGGTCAGCTTCCATGGAGTGGGTAAGGTCGAGTGCGTTCATCGCTTCCAGGAGGGGCGCAAACCCTGTCAGTTTATACAGCTCGCGCCGTTCACGGCTGGTGAAATCGTCAAAAGCAAAATCGCCCTCATCGACCATCATGACCATGGCTTTTTTGATGTCAAAATCCGAAGACACGCCGTAGGCATTGCCAGTTAGGGCCCTGAGAAAGGCGCGGTTGGCAATGCCAGAAAACGCCGTGCGATCGAAACTGGTGGCCAGGGCCTGGCCTGCCGGCACACCCATCAGCGATATGGCCAGGTGGCGATAGAAGTCCGGATTTATCTGCATCAATGCGCGGAAGGTGCTCTCCAGCAATTTCTGGTTATCCAGGCGGAACACACCCTGTTTTTTGTCAGTTTCACCCATGACCGCGTAGAAATCGAAAATCGATTGGTTTTCCAGGTAGCTGCTCGACCGCAACAGGCTCAGTTGCTCATCGATAAACGCAACACCATGCTCGGCAGGCAGGCGGGTGTGGGTCGACGGGGCTGCAGCCACGCGCAACATCTCGCGATAGCGGTGGGAGGCCTCCTCATCACCCAGATCGCGGGAACCGGTGACAATAAAGCGCAGCTCGGGCAGATGCGCCCGGTTGCAGGCGAGCAGGGCTTGCATCACTTCCCGCTGGTCAAGCAGGTCGGCCTTGTGCAGGGCGGCGATCAAGTCCATCTCGTTCTGTTGGACAAGGTAATCCAGTGATCCCTCCCATTGGGGCCCATGGTAGCGGCAATACAGTGACACGTCGCGCAAGGCCCCATCCGCATGGCGAATGGAGGGGCGCCGATTGAAGGGAGGTTCCGTGGTGCCGAGTTCCTCGCACAGCCCTTCGACGAAGAAAAAGAACGGCTTGCCCTGGTATGCGGGAATCAAGACGTTGGACTGATAGGGCAAAAAGCCAAGGCCTCCATCCGACAGATCAACGAACAGGTCAACTTCATGGCGCTGGGCGAAGTCCATCACACGGGGGAAATCGGGGTGCTCGAATGCCAGGCTGATGGCCAGCATTTCCACCAGGCGCATCTTTGCCATGTCGATCTGCGCGGGCGTGGGGGTATTGACGCCTTGGCGGGCGAGGTGACTTTCCACCCAGTGATCACATGGGATCTGCTGATCGATTGCCTCCAGAACTTCGGCCAGGGATTGCCTGGCAAACCCCATCAGGGCGTCTTTGCTCTGGAAGCCATCGCGGCGGGTGCCGCCTGTAAAGCGGTGTTCGAGTGGGTACGGCATTTCACATCCCCAGGTCGGATGACAGAATTTCTTCTCGGTACTGCTCAGACTGTATGCGATGGACAAATGCGGAGTGCCCGGTGGCCTTGAAACACGCCATCAGCTGGTGTTCATCCTGGCAGAGGTTGATGCAGTCTCGCTCACTCAGCGTATGGATCCAGCCATAGCGTCGGGCCTGTGCCCTGCCGGGGGAGTCCTTGTCGACGGAATGTTTCATCCACTCGGCTGCAGCGCGAATGACTTCACGATCCAGCCAACGCTCGTCATGATCATGCCTGCCCCTGATCTCCAGGCATTGCCCGAAGTTGTCACAACTCAAAATCCAGGGCGCCATCTTGATGCGATAGTCCAGCCCCTGATCAATCATGAATTTTTTTAGTGCCTTGGCCTGTTCGGCCTGGGTGGCGATCGAAGCAGGCTTGAACGACTCCTCGCACGGGTCTCTCAGGGCATAATCGGTGCTCTGATCCTGAAGGTTTCGGTACAGGTCATTGATGAAGCAGTGCTCCATGAACTCCGGCGAACTGCCAATCGCCTCCAGGTGTTCAGCCAATTGCTGCGGGGTGAGACTGGATCTGCCGCCAAACAGTGCCACGGCCACGACCCTTACCCGCGCTTCACACTCCAGGGGTGTGATCAGCTCACCCTCAAACAATACGCGGCGCAGGGCCATGCCGGAGCCGTCAGCAACGCCGAGATCCAGCGGGTGTCGCTCCAGGGCATTTCGGCAGTTGTCCCGCATCGTCTTGAGCCCATAGGGATCGCAGACCTTGGCGATCGCCACGTACTCCTTCACCACCTGGAGATGCTGGCGCAGTACCGTCAGGTCGAATTCCAGTGCTTGAACCGATCCGGCTGGTTGCGCCAGCAGGCTGCCGAGCATCACATCCGGCGACTCGCCCTCAATCAGTTCCAGGCGCTGACTTGATGTGCCTGTCAGCCGGTAATTGCCTGCTGCGCCCTGCGCATAAGCCAGCACGTCCCTCAGGAAGTCAGGCTCTTCCCGCCCCAGCAGGGTGATTTGTGCATGGTAGCGCCGGGCAAAATAAAATGTGTCGTAGTGGCTGCAACCCACAACATACGCCAGGGCGCTGCGCAAAGCGGGTCTCAGGGCCTCTGGGGCGTTCTGCAAGCCGTCCAGCGCCTGTTTGAGGTCAGGGTACAGCTCATGGATGCTGCGCAGCATATCGGCACACAGAGGGGCCTGGTCGGAGAAGCGCAATTTCCCCGCGTTGCACACCAACTCGTCGTGAATTTGCATGAGGCTCGTGTGGAGCTCTTGTTCTAGTGGACTCATGTCACATTCCAAGCTCGGTGGAAAGAATTTCTTCAAGGTGGTACTCGCCTCGCAAGGCCTGCGCCAGGTTGCGATGCCCGGTGGCGCGGAAACAGGTCATCAGCTGATCGTCATTTTCACAGAGGCTCAGGCAATGCTGTTCACTGAAGGTCTTGATCCAGTACATACGGCGGGCCTGTCGCCGATCGTGCTGTATTGAATTGACATTTTGTTGCAGGGCAGCGGCCCGGATGATCTCACGGTCGAGCCAGTGCGCATCGGTCATTGGCTTGCTCTTGGCGCGCCAAGCGTTGAGGTCGCCTTCAAGCAACCAGGGCGCCAGGTAAGTGCGATGATCCACCCCCTGGCGGGTAAAGACGCCCCGCAATGTCAGGCAAAAGTGCTCATCGACAATCGGAATCTCACTGCTCTTGGTCGGCGCCTCACCCCAGTCGAGGTCATTCTCCAGGTAAGCGATTTCGGCATAGATGCTATCAAACAGCTCATCCATGGGCAGTTTGCTGTGGCTCAGCGCCTCAAAATCGTTCATCATCCGTACACGGGGATAACCATCACCCGTGCCGTGCATGGTATGGGCAATGGCTTGGATCCGGTGTGCACACTCATGGGTCGAGGTGATCTCGCCACCAAACAGCTGACGTCTGAATGCCAGTGACTCCCCGTCACGCTTGGAAAACTCAAACGGGTAGTCGCTCAGTTTTTCAGCGAAGCAGTGCACGACCTTCTCCAGGCCAGCTTTATCAACCTGCTCGGCGATCGCCATGTACTGGGCGACAAAGGGAATGTTTTTAGCCAGTCCGAACACTGAAAGGAGTCTTGCCGTCCCGAGCGGTTGCGCCAGCAGGCTTCCGAGGGTGAGGGCGTTCTCGTCGCCTGGATGGAGGTCTTCGCACACCGCCCGATTTTTCGGCCTGCCAGAAAGACGCTTGTTGTCCTTTTGTCTGCCGGCGAACTGCAGGATGTCATTGAGAAATTCCGGCGCCTGCTGGCCAAAGGCTGCAATGTCGCCGTGGTACCTGACCATCAAGGCGAGTTCATCGTATTCGGTGCAGCCATAGACAAATGCCAGACTCTGGCGCATCGCCTGACGCCGATCCTCGGGCGCTTGCTCAATGCTGTGCAGAGCCTGCAGGCCATCTCGATACAGATGCTTGATCTGGCGGAACAAGTGCGTGCATGGGGCAGCTGCGGAAATCTCGGTCGTGGTGGTTGACCAGCTGTGCACCGTACCACGGATTTCATACAGGCGCTGAAGGAGTTCTGTGTGGTTGGTAAATGTTTCGGTCATGGTCACAGTCCCAGATCCCCAGAAAGCACACCCTCAAGATGATGCTCACCCTGGATTTTATGGAGGAAGGTAGGACTAGGCCTGAGCTTGTAAAGGAACGCCCACTCTCTGTCACCGAGGTTTGCATTGAGCAGATTTTCTTCGGGCGTTCGCATGAGGAATTCACGGTACAGCAAGGTGCTAACCTTGATATCCAAATCATTGTTGCACGCATCCACGGCTTGAGTGACAAACCTGCCGTACTGCTCAGCATCCAGTCGCCCGACACCCCAACTACCGCCTACGACTGAAGCCGCCAGCCGGCAGATATCGGCTCCGATATCGCCCAGCGCGCTTAGAAAGACCGCTACATCTTTCTTGTAACTTGTAGTGATGTACCTGCCATCGCGCAGCACTGCGTAAAGATCAATGTTAAAATCCTCCATGCAGAAGCCAGGCATGTGATCCAACAACCCTTTGAATGCGCGCACGCTTTTGCGAATGAATTCTTCAGCGGAGATACCCCCAGAGGCTTCCACGGCCTGGAGAGGGCGTGCAAAGTGATCGGCTAGAAGTTTAAGGCGCCTTGCATACTCGTTGGCACTAACATCCTCACCTAGAACCGCAAGCCTGATGGGGTCATTATGAGCCAGTTCTTTGAGGTGAACGGACTCACTAAGACTCACTTGATATCGCCGCAGCGCCTCAGAGTTCTGAGCTCTGGCATAGAGAACAAGATCCGCCAGGGTGGGATCTAACTCATCCAGCATGTCACTAACCCGATTCACAAAAACATCCGGATAAATGAGGTTGAACTGATCGACTATCCGACCATTCTTCATCAGGTCGAGCTTGTCCAGGTTGCCATCCAGCCAGGCCCTGGCAGGCGAGTTCGGATTGAGGACTTCCAGCACCTGCTGAGCCAGGCCAATTTCCCCTTGGGTTCTAGGCAGTGGGTCTTGGATGGACGCCTCGACCATTTGATAGGTCAACGGGATCAGTCTATCCAGGTGAGGCCCATCCTCCATCAGCGACCTGGCTAGCATGGCAATCCAACGCTCTGTCAGCGAGACATGCTGACCAAAGAGCGGTGAACCCGGCTGCACCGTGGCAAGGCGCAGGCACTGAATGAGTGTCACGAAGTCCGGGAAGATTTCAACGGCGCGCTCCATCGCGGAAAGGGATTCGAAGGGCTCGCAAAATCCCAGTTCGTCTGGCAACACAGGAAGTTGCTCGAAATAGTCGAGTTGGGCGGGCGTGATCAACGCAATTCTCCTGGATTCTTTCTCCCTCCACTATAGGGATATTGCCTGGGCCACTGCAATGAAAGCCTGCCTCGGCGTGAATGATGCCGTCCATGGCTGGGGACTTACACAGGCAGCATAGCCATCGCCAACAGAGATTGGGCTGTCTGGTGCGGGGAGAGCGACCGAAGGTTAGGCGGTTTTGCGCTTAAGCTGGGTCGTCAGCGCGTCGATGCGCATCAACTCATCCGAGAAAGCCCGCACCCAGTCTTTGGCGCCCGCAGGGAGGCCACAGGATATCTGGCCAGCAAGCAGGTGCACGACACTCAAACGGAATGCTGCACTAAAGGCCTAGGTCACACTCAAGCATGCTGGCCATCCCCCTTTCCGAAAGCAGGTTGGTTAGCTCGGGCCAGCCATAGATGGCATGAAGGCGATCAAAATAGGCAGTGTCAGCGATCGAAGCAATCACGCTCTCACGGTTTACGAATGTATTGATGGCCTCCACGAAGCCTGGGCACCGCTCAGGCATCATCGTGCGCAGGAGAAAATCCATGAACGGCTGGGTACCGAAGCCCTGGATCACGCTCAAAAAGTGCAGGCCGCCCGCCTGATCGATCTGTAATGCCTGAACCCATGGTGCCCGCAGATCAAAGACCACGCGCTTGGCTAGCATCCTGTCATCCAGTGCTTCCTTGAGTACTGCAAAGCCACGTTTACGCCGTGTGACATCCCCAGGATTGACCGATGTACTGAAAATGCCAGAAAGCTTGCACAGATGCTGGGTATACGAAGGACGCTGCTCGATCTTCAGCGCTTTGAGCAATGGCCAGATTAGCTCAGTGTACAGCGCACCTTCCAGATGGGCCTGGGCGTAGTACTTGCCTGGCGCCTGGTTAACACGCTCAAGCCTGAGGGGGTCATCGAACATCGGTGTGAGATTCCTGGGTTTTGACCAATATACCGACTAATACAGCAGGCAAGCCATCCCTGGCCAGGCTTTCGTCAGAACCCCAGGGCGTAATACAGGTTCGCCTGGCTGATAAGCTTGCCATAACGAATCTCCACGCTCGATTTTTCAGCATCCAATAGGCTTTTTTGCGTATCCAGCACGGTCGAGTAGTCAACGGTGCCCACGGCATACTTGCGCAGGGCGAAATCCATGGCCTTCTGCGCTGCACTCAGCTCATCTTGCATCCACGGGGTCTGCTTGTTCCAGCCCTCGGTTTCGATCAAGGCCTGGTTGACGTCTGCAAAGGCTGTGAGGATCGTTTTTTGATAGAGCGCTGCCACTTCACGCTGGGCCGCTTTGGCCTGATCGACCTGGGACAGTCTGAGCCCGCCGTCAAACAACGGCAGGTCAAGGGTGTAACCCAGTGTCCAGAACGATGAGCCGGCACCGGTCAGGCTGGACAGGGAGGCGCTCCTGCCGCCGCCCTGGGCGGAGAGCCCGATCGAGGGGAACAGGGCAGCACGGGCCACGGCCACGTCGAAGCCAGCCGCTTGCAGCTGATTCTCCGCCTGCTTGATATCTGGGCGCTGTTGCAGCAGGAGCGAGGGTAGCCCCATGGTGGGCGCCATCAAGGGCTCCGCAATGCCGGTGCCCGCTGACAGCGTCAGGTCGGGTATGCCAACCAGAATGGCCAGGCTTTGCTGGTAACCTTCCCGGCTGGTCTTGGTACTGATGCGACTGCGCTCCAGGCTGGCCAGGTCAGCTTTAGCCTGCTGAACATCCAGCTCGGAGGTGACCCCGAAAGCGAGCTTCTGCTCGGAAATGGTCAGTTGCTGGCGGCGAGCCTCGATCTGCTTGGCAATCACCTCACCCAGTGCGTCCAGCTGGCGTATCGACCAGTATTGCTGGATCACGGCATTTCGAATGAGGTTTTGCGTATGCCGACTGTACTCACGCGCCGCTTCCGCAGTTTGTGCATTCGCCTTGGTGGCGTTACTCAAGCGCCCCCACATATCCAATTCAAAGCTGGCCAGGCCAGACGCGCTATGGGTGCTGGAGCGGTCACGCTTGTTCGCGGTGTTGGTCGATTCGCGGGTAGATCCAGCCTTTACAGTGAGCGAAGGCAGCTCATTGGAGCGAGTGGCTCCCAGCACGGCAAGGGCCTTGTCGTACTGGGAAAGCGAGACGGCGATGTCCTGGTTGTGGGCGTTGGCCAGCCCGATCAACCTCAATAACTCCGGGTCTTGGTACCGGCTCCACCAGTTAACCACGGACGCCGAGGCCGCATCAGCCTCACTGGCTTGGGCGAGGTACTGGGCAGGCAGCTTGACGGGCTCAGGGCTGGCGGGAGGATTGAGCGCACAGCCAGTCATAACCAGCGCCAAGGCGAGAGGTGTCAGTTGAAGTAGGCGGGGCACCGGGACGATCCTTTTTATTATTAGTCAAAGGATTTTCCCACATTGTTCCAAGCGAAACAATGTTTAGCATTATATTGGAATTTTGATGCGGGATTGCCCAGCGCGGATCCCAGTCACCTGCGACCTCGAAAGACCGCACGCACGGCCACAGCGTGAACGTAAGCCCTCTGTAGTGCTTCCTCATAGGCCAAGCTTGTTCGCCAGGATCGACAATCTTTGCAGGTACACGCCGTGCCTGCCGGTGGATCGCAGTAGATCGGAGGCGGCTCATTGGCCTCACGTTTTTTAGCTGAGTCCCCGGCAGCAGGGTAGGGATAGACCGAGCATTCTGGCGATGCGGGGTGCTGGGCTACGAACCAGGGCTCATCGCCTTTTTCCTGCAGGTAAGAAACGGGGATATCTACCCCATAGACTCGCACCAGGGCAATGCCGGGTTGATCGCGATAAGGCGAACTGAAGTTAAACTCAGAAGCGGGGAATGATTTCCCATGGAACTCCGGATTGAGTATTCGGCGAAGCCGCTGCGGCGCATGGGATGTCTGGTTGTTGGTCAGTGCCAAAACGGCTTTGGATAAAGCTTCGACTTGCTGGCGCAGTGCATCGATGTCATGCGCCTGACAGTTACACCGGGTAGTGCTGAGTTCACCACCATGATAGATGCGCCCAACGCTGCGCCGTGATACGCCGAATTTCTTTGCAGCAGCTGCCAGGGACAGGGTGCCCTGGCAGGCCTTGATCGCCTGGCGGGTTGCTTCCGAAATCAGGGTGTTTCTGGGCTTCATGGCGTCAGCACTCCAGAGGGTTTCCTAGGTACTTACCCTGCCTGGGCTGGCAGGGGGCAACCGCTCAGTATCCAAGGAGGGGCGAGGGTTAGTCGCGCTTGTTGATCAGCCGATTGATCCCATCCTTAATTGTAGACTCGCCAGCTTCACGGCTATTGTCACTGAGCAGCGTGAGCGTCTTGCACATCAATGGTGTCAGTGGGTAGACGGGCACGGCGAAGCCTTTGCCCTCACAGCCATTCTTGACGATCTCCCAGCTGGCGCTGAAAGCACCGTTGGCGTAGTGGTAAGCCAAACCATAGCCGATCTCGGCATCGTGCGGAAGATCGGAAAGCGGGCATTCCACATGATCAGCTTGGCAACAGTTGCTGGCGCTGCTGAACGACCCATGCACCTTGCGGCATTTGCCGCAGGTGTACTGGTTTTCACCCAGGATCTTGCCAATGACATCGGCAGCATCATAGAGGCCGAGGCGGTTTGCAACGACCCGCAGGTCACGCAGCTGATCATTGGCCCCGTCCTGACGCTGGGGCTGCTGCTGGATATTCCGCAAGGTGGTGGCTAGCGTAGTCGTCAGGGTGTGATTGACCACCGGATGCTGTTCGTAGACGATCATGTTGCCAGCACGATCGAATACTGCGCCAGGTTCGGCGTCGAAGTCGTGTTTTTCTTCAGCTCTGCAGCGGGCGCAGGTGGCGTTGTGATCCCCATTGGGGTCGTCGTCGATGACCGACATTTCTGTCCTGCAGCTAATGCAGCGTCCGTAGTCATGGCTCATGATTGTGCCCTGTGGTGGGTGGTTGACTGTAATGTATACCGGGTATATCTTGTGGTCAAGACAAACAGGACAAGGAATCACGACCATGACCAGTCAGAATCTGTTCGCCATCACCTACAACTCGGACACCACCGAGGGCCGTGGCTACACCATTACTCTCGGCTATACGCACACCCGCGAACTGGCCGACGCCATCGTCAGCGATCCTCGATTCAGCAAGTACTGCTGCATGGGCTTTCACAATGCTGAAGAATGCAGGAAGTACAGCGTGCGACCAGCTGAACTGTTGATCTTCGAGTCAGTAGACGAGCTGTACGACCGCGAGCAGGAAGCCGAGCGCCAGAAAGCGTTGGCAAAACTCAATCCTCGTGAGCGCAAGATCCTTGGCCTGGAGTAGGGCGGGCTGAATGCAGCAGGCTCTTCAGCCCCCTGCGAAGGGGGCGATTAGCCTCGCATCAGCCGCTCGCCTTTCTGTTTAGCGGAAAAACTGGAGCTGCACCCAAGCCCCAAGGCGCCTGAGCGCAGCAGCATAAAACTCGATGCGTTCAATTTGCTTGGCGTTCACACATACAGCCTTGCACCCAGCCTCATAGTCATCGACTACCCGGTGGAACCTGTTTATGAAGGTGGCGCACGCCTCCTTGCTGTTGAGGATCCGGACGGCACAAGGGCCGCCAATAGCATGATTATCGCTGTAGACAGCCCCCTGATATACCTCATAGATAGCCTCTACCACCCCTGGCGACGTGTCGTAAAGCTCATCAAGCTTGGCAATTTCTCCCATTTTCTGGAAGGCGTCATCAATCCGGCTTTCGGCCTGATGCTTGTTCTGCACATGGCTGTAATGATCAAGTTCGCTTGGTGCAGGGTGCCCCGCTTTGATGAACGCCTTGTAGGCGACTTTTTCATTCCAGACGTACCTTGGGGTGCCGTCTGACAACGGCCTTAACACAGCATATTCAGGCTTTACCGGCTCACCTGTCGCCGACATGATCTTGCCGACCTTCAAAGCCTTATTGGCCTGCATCATGGTGATGGCAAAGTCTCTGGACAGTTGTTTGATGCCGGAGAACTTGGTGTTTTGGTTGGACATATTTAAATCCTGTTGTTATTGAAACTCCAGATGGAGTAATAACAGCATCAATATATTATAAAGCAGAATCAATAAGCAATAAAAAGCTGTAACTTCGTCACACCATTTTCATATAGTGCTCGTACATGCAAACAACAAGTCGTGATCATCGGTGAACATGCGAAGAAAGACAATGATGCGAATGGCGCGAAAAAATCACCTGATTCAACCCTGTGAAGCCATGCGTCCATGAAAGGATTGTGAATAGCGTATACCTGGTATACTCTATTGGAGTCACCAATCGAAAGGAGAAGGGCATGTCACTGGTATTCATCGGCGAGCAGTTTCGCAACGAGGTCACCAGACCGTTCTCCCTGCGTCGGCTTGAGCGTGGCCGGCAACCAATCGATTTCGGTAAGACCAGCCTGGCAGTTGAGCCAGGCGTCTCGACCAACAACCTGCTGATCAAGCTGCGCAATAGTAATGAGTTGAAGATTCCCGCCTTCGTTGGCGAACCAGTACGGGCCTTCATCGAAGCCTGCGTTGCCCACGCCAGGGCGGCTGATCTGCCGGTGCGCAACCGCTTCATCTACGTGACCCTCGATTCTCGCCCTTTTAAAAAGGGTGGCACGCAGCGCACGCCAGGATGGCACGCGGAAGGCCTGCAGGGCGCCGAGGTTACGGTCAAGCAGGGCGGCTGTTACCACTTTTTGTGGACAAACAAACTGCCGTTCAAAATCAGCACGCAGGGGTTCGATCTGTCTGGCATCAACCTTAGCCAACACCATGTGTTCGATTCGCTGGCGCGGCAGGTCTATGACGATATGGTGAAACCAACCCTGGCCGGGCACCTGTACCTGCTTAACTGCTACCAGATGTACACGGCGGTGCCAGCTGAACAGGACACGGATGATCGGTTGTTCGTGCGTGTTTCGTTCTCGGAGCTCGCCTACACCTCGACCCGCATGTCACTGAACCCTGATATCGATTATCCCTTCACGCCGCACACCACGACCGGTGCCGCACCCGCCCATCTGCAGGTCTGGGATGGTGGTGACGAGCAGGTCGGCAAGGCGTCTTGACCCCTGTGGGCGTGCCCCCTAGTGTAGGGTCACCTGGACGCTGGAAAATGGCCTGATGACGCAGACAATGCTTCAAACCCGATGGATTGCCCTTTGCCAGCGGCTGGGCATCGACACGCCAGAGCACAAATGGGGGATCCTGGAGGCTCATTACCAGGCCGAAGGGCGCACTTACCATACCTTGCGCCATGTTGCTCAGTGCCTGGTGCTGTTTGACCAGTACCGCACCCTGGTGGCCGACCTGGATCTTGTCGAGTATGCGTTCTGGATGCACGATGTCGTCTACGACCCCAAGCGTGCGGACAACGAAGCGTTGAGCGCTGAAATGGCCGGGGCATGGATGGCGCAGGACGTTCGCTCGGCCTCTATCGTGTCGGCACATATCCTGGCCACACAGCACCCCTCGGCGCCGATCGATCCGGATCAGCAATTCGTCGTGGACGTTGACCTGGCGATCCTGGGGGCCCCACGCTCGGCCTATGCCGACTACTCTCAGGCCGTCAGGCGTGAGTATGCCTGGGTACCCGATCAGGCGTTTCAGGTGAGCCGGGGGAAGGTTTTGGCTGACTTCCTGGCCCGATCGCGTATCTACAGACGTCCGGAGTTCGTTGACCTGTGGGAGCAACAGGCTAGGCTTAATATGCAGTGGGAGCTGAAGCTCATGAGAGAAGTCGACTAATTCCACCGACCAGAGGGAGGCGGGCTGCCATGAACAACGATCGTGATCAGGCACCGGCAGAGCAGGACATCCACCTGAGTCTGACTGCCAGCGAATACGCCGAACTTCTCAGCAAGATTGCCAAAGAATTGGAAATCTTCGGCGTGTCTGAGCTTGACGGGATGGCCAGCGCCACGCTCAAGAGTGCATTCGTCAAGCTGGACATGGCGTGCCCATTTGACCGACAAACACTGGGTGAGCTGCAGCCGGTTGAGAAAATCCGCCACCAACTTGGCCATCTCTATTAGTGAGAGGTTGTCGGCTAATATTTTCTCAGCACATCCGCTACGTCATCTCCCACAGATAGGGTTTATGCCACCTTCTGGGCGGCTTGGACTCCCTCCTGGGAGACCTTCAGAAAGAACCGCAAAAGCTAGACCAAACCTGCCTGGATCATCTGGCCTCGTCCGTCAAGATCACCACGCGGGGGCTGGTTGGCATTGCGCAAACGTGGTCAATAAGCCATATCTGACGGTCGATCAGGACACCATATGACGAGAATTTCTACATGGCCATTTGACGTCCTCACCTACCTGAAGGAAGGCGGCTCCAAGGCTACGATTGTATGAATTTATGTGTATATCCCATTGACATATACACATGCTTCATTATCATGGGATATACATTTGATATATCCCGCGAGGTGTGCCGTGGAACAAGGCGCCGTTTTTCAGAGCAATCGCAGTCAGGCGGTGAGGCTACCCAAGGCTGTTGCCCTTCCTGATGACGTGAAGCGTGTCGATGTGGTGGCTCTTGGTCGAGCCCGGATCATTACCCCTGCTGGCGAGTCTTGGGATAGCTGGTTCGACAGCGAAGGCGTAACTGTTGACTTCATGGCGGAGCGCGAACAGCCTGCCGATCAGGGGCGCGAGACTTTCTGATGCTCAAATTCATGCTCGACACCAACATTTGCATCTTCACCATCAAGAACCGTCCCCAAGAGGTGCGTGAGGTTTTCAAGCGGCATCACGGCCAGATGTGCATCAGCACCGTGACGCTAATGGAGCTTATCTACGGTGCGGAGAAGTCCTCGAACCCCGAGCGCAATCTTGCGGACGTAGAAGGCTTTGCGGCTCGACTGGAGGTGCTCAAGTATGATCAAGAAGCTGCCGCCCACACTGGTCAGCTTCGTGCTGAACTGGCCCGTCTTGGTAAACAAATTGGCCCCTATGACCAGATGATCGCTGGGCATGCCCGTTCTCAGGGGCTGATTGTCGTCACTAACAACCGCTGCGAGTTCGACCGCGTGCCCGGTTTAAGAATTGAGGATTGGGTAGCCCCGATCGCGTAACTGAGGAAAACTCGGCCATGGCACAACTGATCGAGGCGCTACGCTTGACTGCCGCGAAATGGCGAAAAGAAAACCAGGAACATCGTGAGGGCGTTGTTCTGGTGTGGAAAGGCAAGGTATACGGCTGGAAGAATGAGCTGCGTGATCCGGCCAGCGAACGCCCAGGCGCCTATGCCGTGGACAAGGCCGGGCAGGTCTTCAAGGCCGAAGGCGGCGACGACTACAACGGTGCAATTGAATGGGTCGCGGTTGTCCCTGACGCGCCATAGGATAACACCATATGGACGCAAGACTTTGGACTGTTGCTCGATCTGCCAACCCAGGCTTCGCCTTACAAAGCTAACTAGAGGAAAATTCATGGAACTCCCGATTTCTCTCCCTGAAGGATGGTCTGCTGAAGCGGATGAAATGCTCGGCGTAGTCATCACCGCCGTGTCCTCGGAAGGGCATAAAGGATTTGTCACCGTCAGCGAGGCGAAGCGCTCGTTCGAGCTGGGCATGAGCGTGGTCAGGCAGCGCAAGCACTACGCTGGTCGATACTGGAGAAAGGAGTTGTACGAGGAAGCAGTTGCCACTCTTCGGGCAGCAATGAGTTAGGGGAAACTACAATGAGTAAAGCGAAAGCATGCAACCATCAAAACCAACACACAGAGGGAGCGGGGGTTCGCTGGTGCTCTGATTGCGGCAAGAAGGAGCCAGCACCTTTGAGCTTGGATCAAGCGACTTCCGCAGAGCGGCAAAGGCAAGCCAACCGGATTGAGGGACAGTTCGACACTCTACAAGATCGGGTAGCTGCTGTTGGACACGGCAAAAAGTACAGCGACGAAGAAGTGGCGGCAATGCGGGCAGAGATGACGGTGCTTTCGAACCAGTATTTCGACCTGACCGGCCTTACCTTGGAATAGCAGGGTAACATACGTGAAGATCAAACCGACCCGCGAGCGGATTAATGATGCACTGGCTGGTGGAGCGCTCAGTTTTCACGAGTTGGCCATGCGGGTTTATCCGCCTGAAAGCCACCCAAGGTCTTGGCGCTATAGCGCGAACGGAGGCCCACCAGGTTGCTTCATCGCTTTGAGCAGAATGGTGCGTGAAATGGGCCTGATTCAATGGGAAACGGGGGTAGGCGCTGGTCAGCGGTTTGTTCAACTGCCCGAAAACTCCAAGACATAGGAATTCGACTCGTGATCCTTCGATGGCTTCGCCGCATGATTGGCAAAAAGGCCCAAGCCCCAACGCTGTTCCTTGGGTCTACGACCTCCGGCTCAATGACCGATGCCCAGTTGAGGGAATGGGCTTGGCGGTTGCATGCCACCTCGATAGCCCCGGCAAAACTATCAGGGTTCGGAATTGACCCTGCGTTGTTGCTTAAGGCACAACTGGACGATCAGGCGTTGATGGATGTTCGTCGCTGGTCAGGCGTTGCGCACCCAGACCAGAACATATAGAAAACCGACATCTTTCTGCCTGGAGTCCCCCAATGACCTTAATGAAAATCGTGTTTTCAGAAGAAGACAAAGGCTTTGGTCAGGTGGGTGGCAGTGTCCGTATGGACGACCCAGGATTGTGGCCTCTGTCACCTGACACCCAGGAGCCGATGACACCTCTGTGCACGGTCATGGAAAGCTTCCTCCCAGCTAAAATCTTTCCGCCCGAGATGGCTGCCACGGTATTCATAACCGCTAGAAAACAGCGCGACGGGGGCTTCAAGGAATCTGTCGTCAGCCGCTACTCACTTCATGAGCAAGCGGAGCTGCCTGGCATCCACAATGGTTACGCACGGTTCATTCTCCACCGGCTGTGTGAGGAGGAGTTACCCGCCCCACCTGGAACGCTCTTGCTGGAGCGCCGTTATATCGACTTCGAGCCAATGACCGAAGAGGAATTTGCCGAAGAGTGCGCGGACGAGGACTCCGGTCTGGGCATCAGCAAGCAACTTGGTCGAGCAGCCTGGATGCAGGATCCCATCTATGTCCCAGACCCGTACTTGCTCCTTTTGCAACTGACCGACCATGAAATCAGCCGCTGGGCCCCCGAGCAGGAAGGAATCTTCCTGGATGGCATAGGTTACATCTACCTGGACAATCGTGCGCGGCGAAAAAACCAAGGCGACGAAGCCGGGTTCTTTTTCGTTCAATACACCTGATGACAACAAGGATCAGCGTGTTACCATTCGCGGAGCTGGTTTACACCAAAGTCAGGACGCTAGCCACAGTTGAATGCAGGAAACCCGGCCATGACTTTAAACTGGATTGTTTGTTGACTGGGCCGGTGACACCCGTAAGACCGAGAAGCCGTAGATTTCTTCGAGTGCATCATTGATCAGGCGGGTATCATCCACACCAGACTATCAAATTGAGTGAAAACGACCGATGACTACCGATTACACCCCGCTTTGCTTCAAAGACCTAGCCACACTGCCTGGTGTCAAGGCCGTGGATGTTGTTGGAGGCATCTTGGTGGTGCTCCTCAATAACGACTCATCGATCGCTGTCACCAGAGCGGCCTTGGCAGAAGAGCTTGGGCTTGAGAAATGGAGTGCCCTTGTCGGCGAGGAACAGGCTCTTTCTCTGACCTCTGCTGAGATGCTTGATCTCATCAAGCGGACTGCATCAGCAGCTTCCTCGAACTGATCACGAAAGCCAGCGGAATCATGAATCCCATGAAACATCGTTATGACGTTGAACCAACGGTAGAAGCCATTCGCAGCATGGCCGAGCAGTTGCGCAAAAAAGCTGCAAAGCTTGACGATCTGGCCAGCGAGATGATTGCAACAGGGAATCTTTCGCTAGCCGGAGATGCCGCAAATGTCGTGAACAACCCTGTATCCCATATGCACTATCTGGTGGATCGGCCTTTAGCTGCGATGGCCAATCCGGAAGATTGTTAAGGGAAAACGTCCACGCAAAACAACAACACCACTGATTCAATTGCGCCTGTGACGCATGCGGCCCATGCCCATTTTGAACCAGTAGTTGCCCAAGCTAATGGTAAATGGGGGCTTGACATCCTCCCCTACCAAATCATTCCTTTGGAAGGGGATTTCCACAGTTGGACGCTTATGGCCGAGCGCAGGAATTTTTTTTGGCGGCGTGGACGTCGCGACCGTGGGTGACATCGTACCTATTGCCAATCCATTCTCTTATTCCAATCCCAGCGATACCTCTTGTCCTTGAATCTAGCAATTGCTGGTAGTTCGAGCAGGATTGAGCGGTGTTTGCGCTGGGAATCTTGAAGACGATCCGTGAATCCTTGTTGGATAGGGGGCTAGACCATAAGGCTCGGACGCAGCTGATGCCTGCGATCGTGGAGTGATTGAGGGCAGGACGGGTTCCAGCCAATGGTTTCGAACCATCTGCGCCGTTTATTGGCGACTCTTCCAAGGTTTGAAGCTGAACTTTAGCGCATGTCCAAATGGGGAGATGGAGCGGTTTTCGCGTAGGCTGTAAATTGATTAATTGTTTCGAGTATTCAGCTAATTGACATCGCCCTTGCATTGTCGTTAATTTAGCTGCCATCAATCCATGGACTGGGTTCCAGGCCAGGTTGAGCCCTTATTCTCAGGAGCCTCTACGCATGAAAACCGCTATTCGCTTGATCACCGCTTCGACGATCGCCGTGCTGCTTTCAGGTTGCGCGATTGATGGCATGAACAAGATGACCACCTATGGCGGCGTGGGCGCCCTAGCCGGCGCTGCCGCTGGCGCACTCATCGGTGGCGACGGCAATCGCGGCAAGGGCGCAATGATTGGTGCCGTGCTGGCGGGCGGCGCGGGGGCCGGGTACGGCTACTATGCTGACAAGCAGGAGGCCGAGCTGCGCAAGCAACTGGCAGGTACCGGGGTAGATATTCAGCGCGAAGGTGATTCGATCAAGCTGATCATGCCGGGGAATGTCACTTTCAAGACCAACTCCAGCGACATCGCCAGCAATTTCTACAGCCCGCTCAACCAGGTGTCGGCTTCGCTCAAGCAATACGACCAGACCACCGTCTCGGTGGTGGGGTATACCGACAACACCGGCCCACGGCAGTACAACATGAACCTGTCGCAACAGCGTGCGCAGAACGTGGCTCAGTACATCATTTCCCAGGGGGTGGGTGGGCATCGCCTGATGATTCATGGCGCTGGGCCCGATCAGCCTGTGGCGAGCAACAGCACTGAAGACGGTCGACTGCAAAATCGCCGTGTGGAGATCAGCCTTCGCCCAGTGGTGGCAGCCGGGGCGTAAACCCACCTGAGGCAGCGCTCGGTGCGCCAACAACTTGCCGTTGGTGCGCCTGCTGGCTGGCGAGGCAGGACTCATCGCAGGCCGAGCCAGCCATCAGGAACAACCCATCTGCCTTGGCTATAGACCCAGCTCCAGGGCCAGGAAATCATCCATTCGATTGTCAAAATCAGCCTGCTGCTCCGCAGTAACAATGGCGTCGAGCATAAATTCCTTTGTCAAGTGGGTGCCCCTCGCCATAGACGGGTGGATAGCCTTGACTATGAAGCTGTTGGGCTGCAGCTCCCCACAGATAGCGACCTTCCCAAGGAAGAAGATTGAGATGTTCCTTTTGTAGCCGTTGTTAACCTCAGTCCGAAATGCAGCCAGCAGGGCGTCGCTCAATGCCTCAAAGCGTTTGCCTGGATTTTCGACCTCGAAATCCTTCAGCCTGGGGTGTCGAGACCTGAACTCATGACCCTTTACATTAGCGCTTCCTGGTGAATTCGCGGAATCATCTCCATGCCCACGATTGAAGAAGAAAAAATCATCATGATAGAAATCACCATAATCCCGATCTTCAGGCGTTTGCGAAATTTGACTTCCAGCGGTCATCGAGAACAAAGAGCACGCGCAATCGCCCCGAATCAATGAGTCCAGGTGCAACGACGATGTGTAATGGTGTTCATTGCTCAGCACGTTGGCTGCAGCCAGTGCGTCCTTGTCAACTTTGATGGAAAATTCAGATACCAGTTCAGCGTAGGGTTTCCCCATCAGCAGGTTGAAGAAAGCATCCATCTCACGCTGATCGGTCTCATCGAACGCCTTGTGCAGCACGTCCAGATCACGCCAGAAATGCACATGCGATTCAAGCCATGGAATGCTGTCCTGGCTTGCTATGTGTCTGCGCAAATCCATCAGCGCATTGTCATGCGACCTTCTGAGCAGCTGGGAACCACCGAATCGTGCCCACAATCTTTCCTGGGAGCTTTTGTGGTCATCGACCAGCTTGCTGTAGTCAACCTTTTCAAAAGTTAGAAAGCTGACCAAGCACTGCAGCAGGCCCGCATCCATGTCCACGGTGTTTGTCAGCGGAATGTCGCGTGCGGGCTTTCCCTCCGAGCGCCTGACGCTGTTATAGACATCACGACAGCCACGCTTGAGGACATCCGTGATCAAGGTGTGACGGGCCAGGGGGATGATGTCGTGGTAGATTTTCACAATTTCAGTTCCGAGCTGGTGCTTCTCAGCATTCTCACACGGGAGTGACCACCCTGAATAGTGTGACTGGCGACATGCAGGCCTCAGACCCTGAATACAAGTTATTGGCACTGCAGTTCTGTCGATTGCCATAATGGCAATTTTACCCTTGCCTGTCGTTCGGTTTATCTGTAAATTGCCATCCACTGCCTGGAAAGCCCATGATGATGAGGAATGGCAGCGTGGAAGGTTTTAACGAGAAATTGGTGAAGTGTCGGATTTTCCTGAAGTGCCTGCTGGTCTTTTGCGTGGTCAGCAGCGTCTGCCGCGATGCTCTGTCACACTGTATCTAACAGTTGCTCACGGTCTTGATGCGCAGTTCCAGCGGCGGGCTGAAGATGCTGTATCCACTGGCGTATGGTGCCCTGCTGGTGCAGCGCGCAGCCGCTGAGACGGTATGCATGAAATCACCACGCCGTGGCAACCGAGGTCTTTTATGGTTGGTACCTCAACGCCATCAACCAGGATCGGTCTTCACTAACCAGCGATAGGGAGAAGCTTGGCGGATTGGTGTCATGTGGCTTGCTGGCCGAGCTGAGTACGGCTGCTGGGGCAGATCAGGTTGGCTCCGGGGTGAACTATTTCACCTAGGTGCCTGACGTGAATTCGGGCTGGAGCAGCCCCTGGATGTGAAACCCCGGTTGGGAGGCACCAGCCAAGCGGTGGTTGCAGTGACTTCGGAGCAGGCTGCCGGCGTGAAACAGGGTCTGCTGGTACAACTCAAGCCGTTTCAAGGTTGCTGGAAAATTGCGCATATTTGGCCTCGCACCACGGGGCTTTACTAAAAGAACTCTAAGACAGCGCTGGGGCAAACATGAAAACCAGATTAACTGCAAACGCTAACCACTGTCGTGCACCATACCGTTTGAAATTAAGAAGTTAGCATCAGATGCATGCGAGAGAGCTCGCCAATATATTGCCAAATCTGGAAAAATGAGGTTTACTCCGCAGCTGAAATGCGAAAGCGCTAGCTCGATGCCTCAGTCCGTTTGGCCTTTTGTTCCCAGTCACTTGTCAAGAGATCATTCATGACGCTGCCCAATACATACAACGCTGATGCCATCGAGGTGCTCTCCGGGCTGGATCCGGTTCGCAAACGTCCTGGCATGTACACCGACACCACACGCCCGAACCATCTGGCCCAGGAAGTGATCGACAACAGCGTCGACGAAGCGATGGCCGGGCATGCCACAAGCATTGAAGTGATCCTGCATGAAGACAACTCGCTGGAGGTGACGGACAACGGGCGCGGCATGCCCATTGACATCCACCCCACCGAGCAGATGTCCGGTGTCGAGCTGATCCTGACCAAACTGCACGCGGGCGGCAAGTTCTCGAACAAGAACTATGAGTTCTCGGGCGGCTTGCACGGTGTCGGTATCTCGGTGGTGAACGCCCTGTCTGCCAATGTGGTGGTCAACATTAAGCGCGATGGCGGCCTGCACAGCATCAGCTTCGCTGACGGCTACAAGCTCACCGAGCTGGAACGCATTGAATCGGTCGGCAAGAAGAACACCGGAACTTCCGTGCACTTCTGGCCAGACCCCAAGTATTTCGACTCGCCGAAATTCTCCGCCAGCCGACTCAAACACGTTCTGAAAGCCAAAGCCGTGCTTTGCCCAGGCCTGAATATCAGTTTTGAAGACAAAATCGCTGGTGAGAAGATCGAGTGGCACTACGAGGATGGCCTGCGTTCGTACCTGTCCGAGGCCTGTGCTGACAGTGAAACCGTGCCGGAAGACCCCTTCACCGGCAAGCTGCGTGGCGACAAGGTCGAGCTGGAGTGGGCCCTGACCTGGCTGGTAGAGGGCGGCGAAGCGCTGCAGGAGAGCTACGTCAACCTGATCCCGACTGCCCAGGGCGGTACCCACGTCAACGGCCTGCGCCAAGGCCTGCTCGATGCCATGCGCGAGTTCTGCGAGTTCCGCAACCTGCTGCCACGCAACGTCAAGCTGGCTCCTGAGGATATCTGGGGCGGCATCACCTACGTGCTGTCGCTGAAGATGCAGGATGCCCAGTTCTCCGGCCAGACCAAAGAGCGCCTGTCTTCCCGCGAAGCCTCGCCTTATGTCAGCGCCGTGGTAAAAGATGCCTTCAGCCTGTGGCTCAACGAACACCCTGACAAGGGCCAGGCGCTGGCGGAAATGGCGATCAGCGCCGCCCACCGCCGCCTCAAGAGCAGCAAGAAGGTCGAGCGCAAGAAGATCACCCAGGGCCCAGCACTGCCCGGCAAGCTCGCGGATTGCTCGGGTACCGACCCGATGCGTGGCGAACTGTTCCTCGTCGAAGGCGACTCTGCAGGCGGCAGTGCCAAGCAAGCCCGCGACAAGGAGTATCAGGCCATCCTGCCGTTGCGTGGCAAGATCCTCAACACCTGGGAAGTCGAAAGCGGCGAAGTCCTGGCCAGCCAGGAAGTGAACAACATCGCCGTGGCCATTGGCATTGACCCAGGCTCGTCGGATCTGAGCGAGCTGCGCTATGGCAAGATCTGTATCCTGGCCGACGCCGACTCGGACGGCTTGCACATCGCCACTTTGCTCTGCGCACTGTTCGTCCAGCATTTCCGTCCGCTCGTGGCTGCCGGCCACATCTTCGTCGCGATGCCGCCGCTGTACCGCATTGACCTGGGCAAAGAGAAATTCTACGCCCTGGACGAAGCCGAGCGCGACGCCATCATCGATCGCCTGGCCGCTGCGAAAAAGCGTGGCACCCCGCAGGTCACACGCTTCAAGGGCCTTGGTGAGATGAACCCGCCCCAGCTGCGTGAAACCACCATGGATCCGAACACCCGCCGCCTGGTGAAGCTCTCGATCGATGACCACGCCGTGACCAACGAGATCATGGATATGCTGCTGGCGAAAAAGCGTGCCTCTGATCGCAAGAGCTGGCTGGAAGACAAGGGCAACCTCGCAGATGTCGAAGTCTGAGTAGGCCGTTAACCGAATTTTGAATGAGTATTCCATCATGAACGATGCGATCAACCTGAGCCTGGAGGGCGTTGAAGAACGCTCGATGGCTGATTTCACCGAGACGGCCTACCTCAACTACTCCATGTACGTCATCATGGATCGGGCGTTGCCGCACATTGGCGACGGCCTGAAGCCTGTGCAGCGCCGGATCACCTATGCGATGAGTGAGCTGGGCCTTGATGCCGACAGCAAGCACAAGAAGTCAGCGCGTACCGTGGGTGACGTACTGGGTAAATTCCACCCCCATGGCGACTCGGCGTGCTACGAGGCGATGGTGCTCATGGCCCAGCCGTTTTCCTACCGCTACACCCTGGTCGATGGCCAGGGGAACTGGGGCGCCCCGGATGACCCGAAATCCTTTGCAGCCATGCGATACACCGAGGCGCGGCTTTCCCGCTACTCCGAAACGCTGCTGACCGAGCTGGGCCAGGGCACGGTTGACTGGGTGCCTAACTTCGACGGCACCCTCAAGGAACCTGCCACGCTGCCAGCGCGCTTACCCAACCTGCTGCTCAACGGCACCACGGGCATTGCCGTGGGCATGGCCACTGACTTCCCGCCGCACAACCTGCGCGAAGTGGCCGCTGCTTGCATTCGACTGCTGGATGATCCAGCGACGACCACCGCGCAATTGATGGAACACATCAAGGGCCCGGATTACCCGACCGAAGCTGAAATCATCAGCTCGCCTGGTGACATCCTCAAGATGTATGAAACAGGTCGTGGTTCGGTGAAAATGCGTGCGGTGTATAGCGTTGAAGACGGCGACATTGTCATCACCGCGCTGCCGCACCAAGTGTCGGGCGCCAAGGTGCTGGAAACTATCGCGGCACAAATGCAGGCGAAAAAGCTCCCGATGGTTGCGGATCTGCGTGATGAATCCGACCATGAAAACGCTTGCCGCATGGTCATCGTTCCGCGCTCCAACCGGGTCGACACTGAAGCGCTGATGGATCACCTGTTTGCCACCACTGAACTTGAATCGAGCTATCGCGCCAACTTCAACGTGATTGGCCTGGATGGACGCCCTGCGGTCAAGGGGCTCTCCACGTTGCTCAGCGAGTGGCTGCAGTTCCGCATCACCACGGTGCGCCGCCGCCTGCAATTCCGCTTGGACAAGGTCGAGGCCCGCCTGCACCTGTTGGAAGGTTTGCTCATCGCATTCCTCAACATGGATGAGGTGATTCACATCATTCGCACCGAGGACGAGCCGCGTACGGCCCTTATGGCGCGCTTCCAGCTCACCGAAGCCCAAGCCACCTACATCCTGGAAACCCGCCTGCGCCAATTGGCACGCCTGGAAGAGATGAAGATCCGTGGCGAGCAAGACCAGTTGCTGCAGGAGCGCGAGAGCCTCAAGCTGTACCTGGAAAATGAAGTGGAGCTCAAGGGACTGGTGCGCTCGGAGATCATTGCTGATGCCGACACCTATGGCGATGATCGCCGTTCGCCGATCGTGGAGCGCGCTGAAGCCAAGGCACTGTCCGAAACTGAGTTGATGCCTTCTGAGCCGGTGACGGTGGTGCTGTCGGATAAAGGCTGGGTGCGCAGCGCCAAAGGCCATGATGTCGATGGCGCCGGGATGTCGTACAAAGCCGGCGATACGTTCAAGATGGCCGCCAATGGCCGGAGTAACCAGTCTGCAGTGTTCATTGACTCGACGGGTCGCAGCTTCTCCCTCCCGGTCAACCAGATGCCTTCAGCCCGAACCCAGGGCGAGCCGCTTTCGGGCAAGCTCAGCATCCAGCAGGGGGCGACGTTTGAATGCGTGACGCTGCCAGACGATCAAGCCTACTACCTGCTCGCCTCCGATGCTGGCTATGGCTTTGTGGTCAAAGGCGAAGACCTGCAGTCCAAGAACAAGAACGGCAAGACCTTGTTGACCTTACCGGACAACAGCAAAGTCATCGCGCCGATCCTGCTCAAGGATCGTGACCAGGACTGGGTCGCTGCAGTCACCAGCGAAGGGCGTCTGCTCATGTTCCAGGC
Source organism: Pseudomonas sp. S1(2024) (assembly GCF_046557535.1). Taxonomy (NCBI): domain Bacteria; kingdom Pseudomonadati; phylum Pseudomonadota; class Gammaproteobacteria; order Pseudomonadales; family Pseudomonadaceae; genus Pseudomonas; species Pseudomonas sp. S1(2024). Next base: position 321,869 of record NZ_JBKGFP010000001.1, on the reverse strand, counting down.
CAGCGAACTGCCACAGTTGCCCAAAGGCAAAGGCAACAAGATCATCAGCGTGCCTGGCGACCGTGTAGCCTCGCGGGAAGAAATGATGACCCAACTGGTGACCCTGAGTGAGGGTGACAGCCTGCTGATTACCGCTGGCAAGCGCACCATGACCCTCAAGCCTTCTGATCTGGAAGGTTACAAGTCCAGTCGGGGCAAGCGCGGCAGCCTGTTGCCCAAGGGCTACCAGAAGGTGGATCAGGTCGAGGTCAGCGCCAGCTGAGCTTGAAGGATCTGAAGAGGGCGCCTGCGGGCGCCTTTTTCATGGGGTAACCACTCAGCATGGGAAACAGTAGCCGAGTTGGACGGCACTGGCCGCAAGATCAGTGCTTGCCAGAGACATCTAGAGCAGATTTCTTGAAGGGCACCAGCGTGCCGCCTGGCTTCTCTGCCCCTATGTTCAGGATGTGATCCGGCAGGGTGATGAGGAAGGCCTGGACATGCAGCACAGGTCGAGGACTGTTGATGATATGCATCATGTAGACCCTGTCTTTGGGCGACACCTTCTTTGCGCAGCGCCTTGCCGTGGTACGAACTGCTTTGTCGGTTTTGTGAATTTCCATGGCCAAGCATACACAGACCAGGGCGTCTAGAAATCTCATGGTGCTTCCAGCAGTCGACGGGGTAGAGCAATAAATAGCGGCCCGAATTATGCCATGGCTGATGCGCAGAATCGAGTTTTAATGAGCGATCGCCGGTGAGCGACAGCCCATGGCTGTGCTGGCCTGCCCCACTCAGAGGTGATGTCATTCAGCCAATCGAGACTGGCATTTACTCTGTCGGAATGCTGCGCGCAATTTGCAAACAAAATTTTGGAGTACTATGTGAACAAATTTGTGAAAATGGCGATCAACAAAATTCATGAAAATGACATTAATTATGATTTTCTATACAGAACCAAGCAATATGCATCAGTCGTAAAGCGCCAGGGTTGGAGGAAGGGTGATAAGCGTCGTGTGGATAATGCTTTGTGCCATGCACTTAAATACAATTTTGAATTTTCAACCATAAGTGGGCCTAAATCATTCCCGACCGATCTTGCCAGCGATAAACTTGCTATAACGACTTTTTGGGTGCCCGTTGGAGAATTTTTCTATTGCCCTGATTACAAATCTTATCGATGTGGTTTCGTTGAGGCCACTGACAAATTTGGCAATGTACAGAAAGCAATAGATTTAGCAAGAAGTGAAACCTTTAAGGCATGGCAGAAGGCCAAGCGTTTCCTGCTGCAAAAGAAAGGTAAGAGCTTAGTGAGACCCCTATTCTGCATTGGGAATTCATCAACATATGTCTATTTTTTTAGAGATTTAAATAATAAGCAGATTAAGATTGGATTTTCTGGCGACCCAGTGGCACGAATGATTGAGATTAGTCGCCAGCACGGTAGGGGGGATATATTTCTTGAGCATGCCATACCAGATCATGGGCGTGATTTGGAGCAGAAGCTGCATAAGCATTTTCATCAATTTGCATGCGGATATGAGTGGTTTAAAGAAAACCGGGAACTGGATTGCCTAATTAAAAACCTCCAGAGTGGTCATGCCATCCAGGATCTTCTACCTATGCAGTGATTTATAAATGTTACGCACAGCCCAAGATGCTGCACAAGATGATTTTCAACTGCGTTTTCGGTCAAACGACCCAGGTACTGCTTATCATTTGTGATCATGGAGGCCGACCTCAATTGCACGTCCGTCTTGGGGTGTTGCTCGATCAGCGCCGGATCAACAGTGGACAACAGCGTTTTGAGCACTTGATTGTGTATTCTCCACTGCTTGTCCTCAGGGTAGTTTGATAACTCAAGCAGGTCTTCCATGTTGGGGAGCGAGCCTTGGATCGGCCCTTAACAGCCGAGTCAGCTGGTGGAATTCTGTAGCATCTCATGTGAATCAGGCCCTGTCGAAAAGGCTACGGGTGAGAGAGCACGGAGGGTGTGGAAGCCACGCCCCACTCAATCATGAGTGGCTGTTTACACCTGAATGGATTATTCCTATACTGTACCGGGTGTCACTGCATTAATATATGTTACAGAAGTATTGTGGAGGAGCGGAAGGTGTCAAATTTATTCGATAACTCCCTCGAAAGAGCAGATCGGCAACACTACATCACTGGCGTGCCGGCGATAAACTTCCCAACCTCAAAGAATACTGGCGGGTGGCACTTTCTGAATTATTTTGATCTTGATCGTGGGGTCTTCAAGGTTTCTCTTTCTGGCATTCACTATCCCAGCACTAATAAGTATTTCGGTGATTTTGGGATTGTTGATATTTCAAATAAGCTAGACGCTTTAAAAATTCCTCACTTTAATAAGAGGGTTTTTATGGCAACCCACCACAGGGCTGCAGCAGACATACTGATCAAATGGGCAATTTCAGGCAAAGTGCATTGCACTGTCGAGGCCGATGAATGGTTCCCTGCTAAAAGTGATCGAGATGCCCTTGTAAATGTACTTACCCTCGCAAAAGAAAAATTAGAAGAGGATGGACTATGGATAAGACTGCAATCCTGGATGACGTCACAGCTAGAATCAGGGTCAAAAAAGACTCCGTTCGAGGAAAACACCTTTCATTGATGCTAGATGTTCTTGAAAAGCTATCGGGATCATCGCTCGTATTCAAGGGTGGCTCATCCCTCCTCTTGTGCCACGGGGGTACAAGGTTCTCGGAAGACCTAGACTTTGATGCTTTTGCCCCTAGAAATTTAAAGTCAGTGCTTGGGTCGCTTGCCCCAAAGTACCAAGCGCTCGGCTGCACATACGAGGTTGAAAACCCCAAGAACACTTCAACAAGCAGTCGATACAATATTTTTGTCAGTGGTGAGTACGGAAGTTTTAAGTTGAAACTGGATATTTCACTTCGCGATTTCAGAAAAGGAAATGGCCAGCCACCCCTTGTGACAATAAACGGCATAGAGACCTATTCAATTCAGGAGATATTCAACCAGAAAGTTAATGCCGTTGTTGGTACGGAAACAAGCAATCAAAGAACTAAGTCTAGGGATATATATGACCTGAATTTTATACTGGCAAAACCAAATATTGTGGTTGATCAGCATCAGTTGATTAGACTTAAAAATGAGCTTGGCAATCCAAGCTCTATGCTCGAAAGATACTTAGAAGCATGGGAGGAAGATCCAATAACATCTGACTTCAACCTTGATGAAGCCTCTATTAATCTATTCGACAGTGTGGAATCACGAATAGTAAACTCAGGTCACGATCGTCGCGGGTTATTTGCAAAAGCTGTGGAAAATATTGAGTCTGGAAATGATCTAGGCCCCAAGATTAATGAGAGTGATCCAGAGCCCTAGCTTCACCGTGCTCTTAGAAGCACAAGATGCCAGTAAGCTTTAGCACGTGCATCCCAAGACCGACCGACAGTGCTCCTTGGTCTACCTTCACCAGTCGGGAATAAACCTCAGCCGGGCGGCTGCACTTGCGCCTGGGCAAGGGTCGAAGCTCGTCTTCAATGGTGCCTCAATCATGGCTAAGGGTTTCCCTCTACACATTTGAACTGAGCCAATATACAAATAAATGGAAAGTCATTGGAGAAGCCTGTAAAATGGTAAGTTTATCACCTGACTGGTCTGACTCGCGTGAAAAAATCAGCAATGGTTTTAGCTCTTGCCTGCACACTTGCGCTGCCGTGCCACGCCACTAACGTCACCCGGCACTTCAACAGGTGGGTCTGTTGGCTTTGATTTTGGCAATGCAATCGGCGCTGAAATTCCAATACGGGTTCAAATGGGGGCGGCGATCTGCCCAGCGATGCTGTCCTGATGAACCAAGCCGCCACGGCATGGGTGATTCCGGCAGATGGGGTAAGCACAACCGTTTTGACCGTTATGCTGACTGATCCATATGGTGTTCCTGTCGCTGCTGGATTGTCTGTCCCCTGGTCAACGGACAGTGGCACCCTGTCGGCCAGCGCCTCACTTACAGATGAAAATGGCCATGCCAGCGTAACACTGACCGCCCCTTCAACCAGTGGCGTCATAACGGTGTCCGCCAACGGCAAATGACCATTCCGCATTCATGCCTGGTAGTGGCAGCCCAGGATGGACGAAGCCACAGACCTAGAGACCCAGGTCTGCGCCTAGCTGATCGACTGCCGTCCCCTCTGACATGCGCTCCAGGTACCGCTTTTCGCCTGTAAAGGCGTAGGCAGCCCGAAGCTGAGTGTCGGTTTTGGCGCACCGGTCTATATGCTGCGGATCAACGTATGCGAGCAATGCGTCTATTGCCATACCGTGAGCCTTGCCAGCTCTAACCTGGTTGGCTGATGAAGAAAGCAAATCTTCGACATATTCCTGTTCCAGCGTGTTTGCGCTGGCGATTTTGTCCAGATACTCGCCTGGAGAGCGACGCTCGATGTGCTTGTAAAGGATCTGATGCCCTGGGATGCCAGCTTTATGCAGATCTTCGATAAGCACCTGCACCATGAAAGGATTGTCACTCATGGCCGCCGCCAGACAATCTTCAATCACTTCTGGATAGCGGGTTAGTAGCTCATAATAGCCAGGAATATGCCTTAGACCATGGTCTTTTGAGCGAATTGCAAGTGAGTCCATGTTGTAAAGGCCTTCGTAGAACTCACATTTAGTCCCTATTTCAGGAGCGATTTTGTAAAGCTGATGCCCTGAAATATCCAACCCAACGGAAGCCAGGGGGAACGAGGTGGTCTCTAACGCTTTAGCCTGACGAGAGATTCGGCATTCGACCTCCATCATTGATGGCGTGGTCATTTCAGCCCAGCTGCGAACACTGGATAGGGGGTCAAACACAGTCTTTGCCAAGGCCGAACAAAGACTTTTTCTAAAATCACGGGAGAAAACCGATTTGGATATTTTTTCCACCATGGGAGCATCATCAAAAATTACGGCAAGCTGGAGAAGCGTGTCCTGAACTGAGAATGCCTCATTGAGATCCAACCAGTTTTCAACTGATGTGTTTTTGAATGCAAGGTAGGGGTTGATTGGATTGCAATCCAAGATCCAACGGATTGTGTCGTAACAATCTCGTATCAGCAACGCGTCTAACTCTGCGAATTTTTCAAGAATGTACTCCAGCAAATCATCATAATCACCACATGGCGCGCTCAGTGCAAAAGCGACGTTTGCAATGAAGATGTCAACGGCTTCGCGATCGTCCCGCTCCGACTTGGGTGTCGACGCAACCGCGTCCAGCAGATCATCGATACCTGTGTCGTTGAGCATGTGCTGCCTGAAGGCCGACTGGCAACTGCGCTGCACCTCGCCCGAAATGAGTTCAGGGCATTCGTCATACGGTCGTGCCCCGTCGCTATTCATGCGATTGTTCAGCTGCAAGCCAGCAAAGCCAGTCAAAAGCGAGGTCATGTCGGAAGTTCCTGAAGTCTTGACCTTCAGTATACATACTGAGTTGCCGGGAGTTGAACAACCCAAGAAGGTGGCGCCAAGCCACTGGCTTGTCTATTGACGCATCATTCGCTGGCGCTGAGCATGGCCACGATCAACGCGATGATCGTGTCCTTCTGCTCCGGGCTGGACTGGGCGACCATCAGCGTGAGCGAGGTCAAGGCCATGGGGCTGATCAAGGCTTCACCACCGGTCTCAGGAGCGAGGCGCCCATTGAAGTCCAGGAATGCCACGAACAAAAATGCCGCCGAGCGCTTGTTGCCATCCGAAAACGGGTGGTTTTTGACGACAAAATACAGCAGGTGGGCGGCTTTGCTTTCGACTGTGGGATAGGCGGGCGAGCCAAATACCGATTGTTCAAGGTTGCCCAGGAGGGCGGCCAACTCCTGCCCCCGGTCACGGGCAAACAGTTCCGAGGCCTCGCCCTTTTCCATCAGAAATCGCTTGAGCTCACCCAGCTGCAATTGAGCCTGGTCAAGCGGTGGAAGCTCACCTGCAGATTGCCCTTCGACGTCTGGGAAGCGGTCGTCGTCATAGCGCTGCAGCCAGGTAAAGGTGTCTTCATACTGGCGAATCAAAAGACCGATGGGCAGGGACATTGCGGTTACTCCTAACCATTTTCTGGAGTGAAGGTGGGGCTGAACTCAATAATGCCATAACCCATACACTCACCGTCGACCAATTTCAGAAAAGTGCCTGATTGACCCGGAGCAAAGAAAACGGTCGAGGTTGGCTCGATCAGCTGCCCCCAGCGGTAGTCGCCTGGGTCAATGCTGGATCCCGGCAATGGCCCGATCAACACGTTGGCCCAGCTAGGTGCGCCCTTCCAGCGTTCGATCTTGGCAGTTTCACGGATTTCCAGTGCTTTTTTGAGGAGGTTGTCGGCCATGCGGTCGAGCCCCTCGCTGGCGGCATAAATGGCGGCCCGCGCCGGAGACTCTTCCTGCACCGTGGGCGGTACAGGAGCTTTTCTTTTGCGACGACGCTTGTCGGCTGCGCACATCCAGCCCACCGGCAAGGAATCCCCATTGGCAATCAGCCAGTCGCGTTTGCTCGGCACATCGGCGACCGATGCGGTTTTCGCGCATTCTGGGCATACGGCGACATCATGCGGCTCGTACCAGAAGTTTGTGGGCTTGGTGCACAGGGCGCAGGGTTCGCCGGGCATGTAAGATGGAAAATCATCCTTCACTACTTTGATCATGATGGTCGCTCATGGCCAGTTATTGATTGCCATTATGGCAACGTAATGGTGAAGGTCAAGCCTTTATCAATAAATTGGCCAAGGGTCAGTTGGTTGAGCGATGCCGCGAAAGGTTATAGCTTGATGGCGGGAGAGGGGGACGCAAAGGTCAGCCCCTTCAAAATAAAAAAGGCCCTAGGGTAGGGCCTGTTGGCATCAGCAGACAATCATTCGGGGCTGGCTAGCACTTGGCTGATGGGCGCCCCCATGCGAATCCTGTTGTTGCCACGCGGCATAGGAATCAGCTTGAGGTCAATATTCTGATCAACATACAGGCCGTTCTGGTCAATGGCTCGAATGAGCACTGATGTATCGCTAGCACCTGTTGTCTGGAACCTCATCCGCGCCCCCTCCAGGGTGACCACCCCGTGACCGGGTTGGCGGATTACCTCGAACACATGCGAGTCCCAGCGGTTAGGGTCAGTGACGGTCAAGGTTGCTGCACCACCGATGCCGACATACGCCTTGACCTCATTCGGCGAGATGCTGAGGGGCGGGAGATTGTACTGATCGACCTTGACCACCCCGTTGCCTTCAATGGCCAAGCCAGCCTGGTCAGTGGCGGTGAATTTGAAGCTGTCGTCGCCATAGAAGCCTGGGGCTGGCGCGTAAGCCAACCGGTCACCCAGCACCACGATTATGCCGTTCTGCGGTGCTTGAGTGACAGCATAGCTGTGACTGTCCCAGAGATTGCGATCCTGCACGGTTGGGACAACTGGGTCGCTCAGCTTCCCCTCACGCCCCTGAATCACTACGGAGGCAAAGGTGGGGGCGTAGTTGTATTTCTCGACCAACACGTGCGCAGCACCCTCTACAGCCATGCCCGAGGCATCGAGCACCTTGTAGGTGAACCCGTCGCTGCCGACATAGCCTTCAGCAGGGGTGTAGGTGAAACCCGATGCGGTCGGCACGACACTGCCGTGCTCAGGGTCTGAGAGCACCGAATACGTCTTGCTCTGCCAGGCATCTGGATGGCTGTCCGCTGGCGTGACAGTCGCCTGGGAGCCCTCATTGACCTTGAACTCCAGCGACGTTGTCACATCTGGATTAATCACCTGAATGGTCGATTGGCCTTGTTCAAGGGTGAGCTTGGTGCCCGAGGCATCGAACACACTGGCCGTCCAGCGAATTGACTGTTCGCCAGCGCGAGGCAGTTTTCCGGCCAGTTCCAAGGGATCAAGGGATTTGATTTTGAGGCCCTCTGGTACGGCGGTGAATTGGATCAAGCATGTGAGTGACGTGCCCGCCACACCTGCCTCCCTGGCAATGGCCTCATCCCCCGTAATTCTGCACCTCGGGCCTGTCAGCTGAGACATTGTCACCGAAATCAGGTCGATCGCCCGCGTGACGGGCTTGCCTTGCAGTGACTGGGAGAAGGTGGCCGAGGCGACGGTCGACTGGACATCCAGGAACTGCTCGCTACTGGTCAGCAGCACCTTCTCCGTGCCTTTGTTGTAGAGGGAGAGGGAATAGCCGATTTTTTGCCGACCGACATCCAGGGCTCGACCGGTCAACTGCGTCATGGGATGAAGCGTGCCTGCCACATCCGTCTGCTTGAGCCCACGTGGGATGCTTGTCCATTCCAGCAGGCAGACTGGCGCTAGGATCGGGTCAGCGGACTTGGCCACTTCGGGGGAGGTCGTCACTTGGCAAGTATTGCCGGCTGCTTGTTCAAGCGTGGCACTGACAGTGGTCATTGCCTGCACGGGTTTGTCATCGTTGACGGCCAGTGACACTGTGGGAAGCCAGGTCGTGATGTTTGCGTACACCACGGGGGAGTTGGGGGCCGAGGTGGAGATGATCAGGCTATTGCTCCCGACCGCGCCCGGTGTGACAGGCACTACAGGGATGGATATCTTACCACCGGTGCTGGTGAAATTCAGCTGACCCAGCATCACCGTTGACCCAGGGTTCACGGTGAAACCCGAAATGCGCAGGGGGGTGACCGCATCCGAGCGCACGGTGGCGAGCAGATCATAGACTCCAGATACGGGCGTGCCATCAGCAAGCTTCAGCTGCTGACTGTTGATCAGCACAGAGCCATCTTTTCGTTTGAATTCCGTGGGTACCGCAGGAATGTTGATCAGCCCTTTGTCATGATCGATGATACCTGCCATCGGCGGGCCATACAAGAACGTCGTTGCTCCGGTACCTGTGTTTTTCTGGGCGTCCTGCGCGGTGACTGTCAGCGTGTAGGTTTCCCCAGCTGCCAATGATGGGAAGAGGATAGGGTATTCAAGGCCGTAGGTGGTCGCGTTGATTTTTCGGTACGACAGGGCGATCGACTCATTGGCGGGCCCACCTGTCAAATTCACCGACACAATCTTCGGCGCGGGATCCTTGTCATCGGTAACCGTGAAGCTGATTTTGTCCAGGGTGTCGATGGTTTCGCTGGCACCTTTGCTGACAGCAATGACTGGGCTTTTGCGGTCGCTCTCAACGGTGAACAATGGAATTCTGGAGACTGCGCCCAGGTTTTCACTGGCAGCGCCTACGATCTCCTGGGTGCCCTCCGGGAGGGTTTTCAGGTCAAACTCATACTCGAAATTCCCGCCATTGGATGAGGTCAGTTTTTTGGTAACGGGGAGTTGGGCACCAGATTTGTTCTCGATCCACGCTGTTTTATGTGCAAGGTAGTTGTTGTAGTCCCCTTGATGCGGCTGTTGCACCTTGAGTGTCAGGATCATTTCGGCGGCATTGTAGGTGTAACTCAGAACGGGGTAATACAGATCGTTCCACCAGACGTTTGCCCACTGCCCAGAAGCACTCAAAGCCCCGTCAGCACTTTTCAGTACCGCCTGGTTATGCATGTAGCCCGTAGTGCCTTTGGCCAGTGTAGTGTCAATGGCGATTTCGCACTGGGTCTGCCCCGCAGGGATGGTGCAGGTGCCCAGATGGGTCGCCACCTGGGCGAACGGACGAGCTTCGACAGTGTATCTGACCTTGGTAACTTTGATCGGAAGCTCCTCGGGCCTCACGATTCTTCCAGAATAATTCATCCAGCCTTTGTCACTGAAATAGTATTCCACCAATTTTATCACAGGCGTTTTCGGGGCATTGGGGTGAAGCACCAGGTCATACCGAATGGTGCCTTGAGAGCCCCATTCGCCATAATTAAAAAAGCGTATGTAGTTGGTGTCTTCGGCCCGAAACGGTAACGATCCTACCAAGTAAACGAAAGTGTCATCTGTGCCAACAACCGTGTTTTCGCCGAAGCTGTTTTGAAACCTCAACCCACCCAGACGGTAGTCGTTCCAGTTGGTTTTCGGAATCTTCCAGGCCAGCCGAATCGGGTTGGTTTTCACCGCATAGCCTGGCACATAAGGCACGAAGCCTTTCAGCCCTGGTGCAAGGGTAGCGGTGTTATCAGGATCATAGACGGCGAATGGCTCGGTCGGCGCGTTGCCAATGTTGTCAAACATGACCTTCTGCCGGTTGGTCGCAGTGACGTTGCCGGCCTTGTCTGTGATGACAAAATCAACGCCAAACACCTCATCAAGGTCGGAGTTGGGAAAGAAATTTGTACGGTACTGAATCGACGCTGTTTTAGTGTCTTCGGAAAACAGCACGTTTTGCGCCTTGTAGAGCTCACCTGTCGCCCGATATACCCTCGCCGTGACATTGCTGATCCCAGAAGTGTCAGAAAAGCCACTCAAAACAAAGGTTGAGTAGGTTGCAGCATCGGCAGCCGCCAGCCCAAGCTTCCACACATCTCCAGTCAGAACAGGGGTGCCCCAGGTATACGGTCGTGGCGCGAAGGTGCCGGCCACCGGGCCTTTTGTATCGATCACCAGGCTGTTGTTGTCGCTCTGGACAATAGCGCCCGTGCTCGACAAGATATCTGTGCGAACCGAGTACTTCCCATCCGCCAGCTTTGGGCTCAGAAATTCTTCGCCGTAGTAGCTCTTGCCGTTGTAGGTGATGACGTCGTTGGCCCCCAAGACTCTAGTGCTTTCCTTGATAAAAGTGGGTGCCGAAGAACCATTGGGGGTGACGGTTACGCGAAGTTTACGGTCAATCCCGCCGCTGACCATGAAAGACACCGTGGACGCTGGATTGATAAATCCGACTCCGGGCTCGGTTGCGACCTGCTCGCCCGTGCCGGTGGTGTAGCTGTACCTGACCAGGTCGGCATAGGCATTGTCGACTGACAGCAGTGGTAGCCCCAAAATAATGCCCAATGCTCCCCAGGCACATTTTCTGCGCGTCCTCTTCATCCTATCACCTACACTCATCAGAACCCCCTTCGCGCTCTACCCTCTTTGGGTAAGGCCAACCTGAATTTCCCCACAGCGGATCGCATCGGATCGTCGCGTCAAATTACATGCATCTTTTAGCCTTTAGCTACATATTGAGTTTTTCATGGATCCATTCCAAAGTCCATTGGGGTTTAGCTCTTCACCCGAATTGAGCTTGCCCATCTTTCAATCGTGGGGCCTGAAGAACAGCCAACGAGATTTCTGTGGTACCAATCCACACTGGAAATCCAGATGTGATTGACCTATATTGACTGCAATTTTGACTAGAGAGTATTGCAGATGACGCCGGGGGAGTTCGAGACATTTGTGCGTGACAGGGCCTCCTTGGGCTGGAGTCGTCAGCGGGTGTGCCAAACCCTGGGAATCACACCCGTTAAGCTCGCGCACCTCACCGAAGGCATGGATGACATCCCGTGGCCCAAGCCTTCGTGTGGAGCTGGGCATCGCCTGCACTACCAGTCTATCAAGGGGCAATTCCCGCTCTATCTGCAGCGCAATATCGAGAAAGCCCTGGCCGCCAACGCCAAAAAATATCCTCAGTACACCCTATGTGGAGTGCAGGGATCCGTGCGCGAACTGTTCGTGGCCTGGAGTGACTACATTGACGTTTCTCTGTGTACAGTGCGGCGAAGGCTGGCTGCCGGAAAAAGTCTTTATGATGCCCTGTTTCTCCCGGCCACCCCGGCTAACAGTCGAAATCAGGGGAGAAGGAAAATCCCGACCTATCGCAAGCTGCGCAGAACCCGTCCCAAGCAGGCGGCCATAGCGCAAATCAACAACCCCATATGAGGCGGTCATGAGACCTATCACCATCACCAAGTACGCGCAGGGCCTTAGGGCTCCGCAAGGGGTCTGGACAGACGCCGATGACCCGCACTTCCAGCGCTGCGTTTTCGGCGGACAGGAGATGCTACTGGCCAGTGTTGGCGATGCCGACCTGACCTATGATCTGGTGTTCATGTCGTTCAAAATGGCTGGTTTCCACAGTCTGGAGGTGGCCAAAGAGAGCGCTCAGGCGTTTGCCTTGAAAGTGCTCAAACTGGTTACGGAAAGCGCTGCCACCCTGGAGCCAATCCAGTTCTCTGTTGAACGCGCCCTGGATCCTTCAGCTCCATTTCCCGGATAACCCTTACCTGCGGATGAGCCATCGCGGGAATTCATGCCAGCTTGCAGCTCCCCACATTTCTGGTGACCCAAGAAAAGGCCCGCAACGCGGGCCTTTGTCCCCCAGCTACAATTACCTGCCTGTTACTGAACTGCCCACTGCTGGGCAAAGGTCTGGGCCAAACTTGCATTCTGCTCTGCAGTGTTCTTGCTCGACCACACAAGACCGGTGGCCACAGTGACGGCCTCCAGATCCGGGTAGCGTGGTTCGCCGTCCACCACGGTCTCTTGGCGCCAGGTGTTCGGAAGGTGAGAATATTGTCGTCTTTGGCCCGATGCTTCGGCATTCGCCAGCTGGTCAGCCTCGGTTTCAATACAGGGTCTGCGAGTGATCGTCGTGACCAGGTGGATTTCCAGCGTGCTCTCAGGGGTAACGCCATACTCCTGGGCGAGCAGCTCGGCGCCGTGGGCGTCGGTACGGGTAAAGGAGGTCAGGTAGCCGTAATAGTCATTGGTTACGGGGCCCTGGCGAACGACTTTCCCGCCGTGCGTGAAGAGAAGGGCAGTTTCGCTTTCCTGCACCCAGATCACTTCACGCTCAAACGACGCTTTTTGACGGGCGCCGCCCACTTCCACGAACTGCACGAATTTTTCGGTGGTCTTGCTTGTTGGACATTCAGTGCGAAATTGCGACATAGTCGAACTCCCAGGTGCTGCGCGCAATGGCAGGGGTAGATTAATCCTGAATGGCTTCACATCACCGGCATGAGGCCCTATTTTTCCAACACTTCAGCTCGGGTGAAGTCACCTTCCTTGAGCTCACTACTGAGCAAACTAGCCAGGTGATTGGCTGCGACCCTGATTGCCTCAACGTTTGGCGTCCAGAATTCGATCATCAGCCAATTACCTGAATCCCCCTGCTTGAAGGGCTTGCAAGGCTCAACCTGAGGATCCTTCATGGCCATCACCAGCAGGGTGCGCTGCTCTGGCTTGAGGTGAATGGCCTGAAATGACCAGGACTTATCGCCGTGGGGCGGCACCAGCCTGGTGACCAACTTCAGCATGGTTCAATCTCCTTGAGCAGGTCAGATTGTTCATCGCTGATCACCGCTCTGCCGACAGTTAAACAGCAGAACAGCCCGGCGAGCGCTAGCAGCATCAAGAAGGCGCAGACCACCGCGCTCAGCAGGCTTACGCGAAAGAAGGGCAGCATAAAGTCGACGATCGGCGATTGCACCCCGACCTCCATGGCCGTGGCAACGATGCTGTTCCACTGGTGTAGGCAGCTATAACAGAGAAAGAGAAACGCACCGGCCACCAGCAGGTTGAGCACAATCAGCAACGTGATACGCGACACCGGCTCTTTCGATTTGATTGCAAAGGCCATGACAGGCTCCTTGGGCGTGTTGTCATTTTGGCAATATATGCGTCAAGCGCATTTCTGTCAATAAATGCGAAACCCGAGTTGAAAATATTTCCGAATATGCTATTTTTCAATCACGGCCTGTCTCCGCCTGCAGCTTGCCCCATACCGGGATGGCAAAGGATGACGTTCACACCCTCCAATCGAATTCGGTCTTCTGCCAGCGATTGGGTAATGCAAGCGCCCTGTCTGAAGTTGCTGGCACCTGGAGCATCCGAATGCAAAACGAATACGTTTCTGCGGTAAAAACGCACGCCTCGGTTTTGGTCGAGCACCTGAATCGCTACGGTATCAAACTGAAGAAAACTCAGGCCATCGAGGTCATTGCCAACTTGCAAGGGCAAACTGACTGGAATCGGGTCAGGGCCAAGCTCACCGGAGTCGAGAAAAAACTCATGCCAGAGTTGCCGGCAGGTGCCAAACCCCTGCGGGCTATGATGTTGCTGGGTCGACCAGGGATTGGCAAGACCGAGGCGCTGAAGACAATTGTTGAACTTGAGCAAGCGGACAGCCAGACTAACTCCTTGTTTATCTGCCTGTCAGGCTCCGCTCATGTGTACCTTGATGAGCAGGACAGCATTTCGTATCACAGCAATAATTTTGATGTTCACTACTCGTCAACTGGGATAATCAAGACCACGGGTCGGCTGCGCCTGCCAAATAAGCCAATTCTGATCAACATGATTTCCGATGAGCGTGGATCACGTCATGGCCTGAAGCAGTCATTCATCAGCTTTCTGATACAAAACAAAGAGTTATTCCAAAGTGTTCGGATTGGCTCGGTGTTGATCGATGAACTGCACTGCCTCCAGGCGGACGAGGAGCGGGAGATCATAGAGACAGTGGCCTGGTTCTCCGCGACGCTGCCCAGGCCGATCCGTCAGTTGGTGATGGTGAGCCAAGTGATACCAAGTTTTAAGACGGCGCCTGCCGGTGTTGACTTGAAGCTTTTGGTGGATAGCCAATTTCCATTGGCAATGGATTGGAAGCCTGATGAAAATCTTAGTTTTCCACATGAGAGTGTTGGTCAGGTTTATACGCGCCCATTAGACGGAATGGGTTATTGGGAACATCCTCATCTGCCGTGGCGCTCTCAATCCATTGACGATGAATTTTTGGTGAAAGATATCTTCAATGCGGTGATCCTGGCATTGATTGAAGAAAAAAGCGAAAGGCGAATCAGGGTGAATGGAACCACGCGGTTACGATATGTCCTTGGCGAGTCGATCTGGTTCCGGGATCTTCGCGCAGATCTACTGCGCCTCTAAGACCCCAAAAGCTCCTTCGGGAGCTTTTTCCTTGCGATGCCTGTGTTCGGAATCTATGCACATTGCCTTGACGACGCTGATAGGCTGGGCAAATCACCTGCCGGCCCCAAGTGTTAGGCGCTGGCGTTTAACTCGGCATGACTGGAACACTCACTGGCGGGCCGGTAGTCAATGCCCTGAATGGCAAGGGCAGCCTTGCGAATGCGACCCTCTGCATAGAACTTGTTGCAGGCCGAAATTTGAAAATTGTCTGTGTGACCATGCCAGCGCAGATGAAAATACGCACCTGACGGATTATGCAAACAGATCAGGGAGTACTCATGCGCTGGAAGATCGTCATCGTCGGTCATTTCCGTCACCTGGAGCACCTTGAGATCCACACCTGCCAGCTCTTTACCGTCAGGGAGCTGGAACACTTTACTCGCCAGGCCTTGTTGATGGCGAGCAAGCTGAAAATCATGTGCTTGTTGACGTTGTTGAAAGGCTTTCGCCTGGTGCGCCTTGCCTTGTTTGGCAACAAACACTGCCACGCCTGCGCAGAGTCGAGCATAGAGGCCTGGTTTGGTTCTTGGCTGGGTCATGACGTTCTCCGAAGGCCGGGAATTTTTCAGGGCAGGGTGCTATCAATCATGGGATGAGTGTCAGTTGACGTTTCGCAAGACAACACATCCCTTGCCGTTTGTTCAAGTTAGCCACAAATTGCCAAATTGTCAATGCCTCCTTTGCCAGCGTCGGTGAGTAGGGGCTGATACTGCCTGCTCGCCCGAAGATCGCCCGACTATCAGGGGGAAAGGCGTGGCAATAAAAAAAGCCCCTCAGGGGGGCTTTTCGGTGTCCCCAGCCAGTGCGCAGCATCTGCTGGGAATAGCGGGGATGGGTGTCTACCACCAGTTGTAGCTATTGCGTTTGTTCAGCCGGCTGAGCGCTACCTCCAGGTCGCCGTTTCTCAATGCCTGGTGGATCGCCTGGCGATGCTCACGGCTTTGCTTCTTCACATCCAGCCTTCGGCAGAAACCTGGTACGCTGCGTCCGCCTTTGTCGCGGTGGTGCTTGCGCACAGACTGTCGCACATGGTCATCGTAGCTACCGGGGTTTCTCCAGTCATCGACCCAGCGCGGGATGCCGCTGTAGTGGGAGACATCAGCCTCGCTGTAAATCACGCCGATGCGCTGGTAGTGCTGCCGGTTACGGTTGGGTTTTCCCTGACGCAGTGTTCGTGACATTTTTGTTCCCTCGTTTGTGTGAACACAAACGGGAAACCTTGTTGTGGCGGTAGGGGATCATTTCTTTCATGGGAAATCCTCATGCTGGTAATGGGAGATAACCAATATAGGTAAAAACCTTCAACAGGATTTCAGAGTAACATCCTTCCAAACGCTTCACCAGCTCTTCGCACATTGCCCGGCCAAATGCCGAGACACTCCGAGGTTACCCTTATTTTCCCATCAGATATCAAAGAAACACCTGGCGCCACTGGATTGCGAGCGGAACTAATCGGTATCTGCTAAAGCGGAGTGATGGCTGGATTGGCCAGCCACCGGAAGTCTTACAGGTTGAAGGCGTAAACAGTGAACCTACCCAGTCCACAATCATAGGGTAGAGAGGTAATGCTGTAGGCAGTGTTGCTGGGCACCCCGAAAGTAATGGTGGCAGTCTTGTACCATTCGTTGTTGTTATCAATAGCTCCTGCGACTTGCATGCCGTTTACCGTAGCGGTCAGGTAATAGCGGTTTGTGCCGTCACTGCCACCGCATGAAGGAGCATTCCCGCCACGAACCATAACGATTTGAGCCTTTGACCCCGAGCTCAGCGTGGCGCTCCCCGTGTATGTGCCCATTTGTGTATAGTCACCCTGGATCCCATTTGCAGCCCATTGGCCTGCCTGGCATGACAACAGTTTTCCGTCGCTGGCCCTGCCCACCAAGCCGGATGGGGCGCATCCTGCACCTTCTGTGGCCAGGCCCCCAAGCGCAAGGTATTCATTGGTGGAAATCCTGCCAGCAGAGGTAATGGTGCCAGAGTTGGTAATGTTGGCACTGCGCAGGTTTGCGAGGTTCGAGGTGTTGTTCGGGTCGAGGTAATAGGCGGTGTTGTTGGAATCATAAAAAATCTGCGCGAGAACAGCGTTACCTGCGGTCACATTGCTGCTAGCGGTGACGTTGCCGCCAGCGGTGACGTTCTGACCTGCAGTCACGTTGTTGCCAGCAGAAACATTGTTGTTGGCGGTGACGTTGCCAGTGGCTGTTACGTTTCCGGTAACGGTCGCACCATTGTCGACTACCAGGCTGTTGCGTACGCGCAGACTACCGATGATTTCCGCGTTGGTGTCTACGACCACTCCGGCTCCAGAAACGGGGGTGACACCCGAAGCTGCACCCAAATAAAGCACCTGACCTGCCAGGTTTTGTACGCGGGAGGCCCCAGTGATTTGCCGATTAAGAGCGTTAGCGTCATCAAACTTCAGGTTAGCATGCATGGCGTTTCCGCCATCGGTGCGTAGCCAGATATCGCCCGTGGATACGTTGCGGGCCACCATGGTGATCTTGGCATCCAGGGCATTTGACTGATAGCTGGCATCGGTAGCCGCCGCATAAGGGGTGGCTCCAGTTGAGCCAGTGCTATACCCGGCGCCCAGCGCTGCCGCAGCGGTGAGGGCAGCCATGCCAGAAAGATCCGAACGAATGGTGGCGACATTGCCTTTATAGAGCGTGAAGGCACTGGTCGTGGTGGTTGCAGTCAGTTTTCGGTTGGGCGCGGTACCCGTAGCGGTAATGACCGTGGTAAAGCTCAGAGAGCCGAACTTGATGGGATTTGCAGCGCTGGCTTCAGGGAAACTGCAGGGGAGAAACTCGCTACCTACCGCGAGTGTACCACCGCACGTTGTGTTCTTTAGCCAGGCAGTCCCCGCTCGCGTGCCGACAGCCACCGCACTGTTCTGAGCGAGGCTGGCGCGAACGGCATTGTTGTATTGGTAGAGTTGCTCGCCAACAACGCGCGCTTGGGCTTGCTCAAAGGTTGCCTGGCGCTCGTTGAACGACATGATGATGCCGACACTGAGAAGTGCGACAACTAATAGTATTTCTAGAAGGGTCAGCCCGCGCTGAGACTGTTTCATGCTCTTGCGTCCTATTGTTATTATTGTCGCAGGATCAAAGGTTGAAAGCTTTTACGGAAAATACACCGGGGTTGCAGTTGTAGGGTTCACTCGTTATATAGAATTGAGTATTGGCAGGCGCCATGAAGGCGATGTAGCCCCTTTTACCCCACAGATTACTGGCATTGTTAATGTTCGCAACGATCATGCCGTTTAATGTTGCCGTCAATTGATATCGGTTTATACCATCCCACACATCACACGAGGTGCCATTACCACCATAGACTTGAATCAGTGCAGCCTTGGCGCCCGTGGCGAGAATGGCTGAACCGCTGTGACTACCCATATTCACATATTGACCGCTGATACCACCACTCGACCAAATCCCTGCAGTACACGAGAGCACAGCCCCTGTCGACGATCTCGCTACTAAGCCAGTTTGAGCGCAGGGGGAGCCTTCGTTCACTGTGGCTCCGAGCTGGAAAAACTCATCTGTTTTCAGCCTGCCCGCTGTCGCGACCGCTAGTGAGTTGTTGATCGTCTGCGTGTAAATGGAGTTGAGGTTGGAGGTAGCGGCTGGATCCAAGTAATAGCCAGTGTTGTTGGCATCGTAGAAGATCTGGGAAACCAGAGCACCCCCTGCGGTGACGTTTCCGCCAGCCTGGACATTGTTGCCGGCAGTTACGGACTGATTTGCTGATACACTGCCAAGGGCAGCGACATTGTTGCTTGCCACGATCTGGTTGGAGGCTGTGACGCCCCCTGTAATTGCTGCACCATTATCTACCGCCAGGGTGTTGCGCACCCGAGCCGAGCCGATAATTTCTCCATTGGCATCCACTACCGTGCCCGCCCCGGAAACGCTGGCGACACCAGAAGGGCTCCCTAACATCAGCACGCCAGCTGCAATATTCTGGATTCTCGAAACTCCCTGTATCTCTCTTGCACTGGCCGATGCAGCATCGAAGTCCAAAGTAGCCCGCATAGCATTGGCGCCATCGGTGCGAATCCAAACATCGTTGTTAGGCGCTGCGCTTGCTACCATCACGATGGTAGAACTCAAGGGATCGGCCTTGTAACTGACGTGTGTAACCGCATTAACTAACGAGGTGCCTTCCTCGGATACGCTGCCATTACGGTTGGCATTGTTGGCTGAGGCTGCAGTGATTGCGCTAATGCCCGCCAGGTCAGATCGGCGCGTGAGCACACCCTTGTTGTACACCGAAAAGGCGCTGGTGGTTGTAGTGGCCGTGGTTTTCACGTTGGGTGTGGTGCCAGTTGATTGCACCAGGGTGCTAAGGGAGAGCCTGCCGAAGCGAATCGGGTCTGAAGCAGTGGCTGCAGGAAATTCGCAGGGAAGGTACTCTTTGCCAACCGCCAGCGTGCCGCCGCAAGTGTTGTTCTTAAGCCAGGCGGTGCCATCTTTCACACCCAGGGCCGGCGCTGTTTGTTGACTGAGGTAGGTGCGCACGGCGTTCTCGTACCGAAACAGCAGGGCTCCGGTCTGTGCCGCCTGTGCCTGCTCCAGATCTGCCTCTTTGGCGCTCAATGACAGGGCAAGAAGCAGGGAGGAAAGGCCAGTCACCAGCAACAGTTCTACCAGCGTAAATCCGCCTTGACGCTTTCTCATCAGATGACCCCCAAGTCTGAATGCGCATGCTGACCACAATATTCAGAAATGAATTTTGCCGTCGATGGCCCGTGGGCCATAAAATGCGTCAGACCAATTTATTGGCCAACCACCTGAGACTATTAGCGAATGGCCATCTTTATTGTATGATGCCAAGGATGTCATATTTAAGCATAAATTGCTATAGATGACCTTCATGCAATCCCCGCCTGGCCGGCTCTTCGCAGGGCACGCTGGATAGGGGGACGGAGAGGGCTGCGGCGCAAAGCAACCAATGATCTGGGCTCTAGTTTCCTTGCGCAATGTCAGAGAAGTGCAGCTCGATACCCAGGATTTTCGCTTGCGCCTGCTCGATTTGATTTTGCGCTTCTTCTTGCGGGCACAGCCTGATGGCGCAGTGCGAGTCATAGTTGTTGCGAGTAACTATGAAGAAGCTTCTGCCCTGTCCGTCCCAGCACAAAACCGCATGATCGTGATGGTGTTTCGGTGTTGACGGGGTGGTGATGACGTTTTGAACAAGAAGGTCTTCACCTTTCAACAGCCGTTTCTGACCGTCATGTGAAATTTGGAAGTGATGCTTACGAATAGCTCTTTGGTGGTAGGCAAGCACCTGCTGGTGATTACACCGGCGCAAAGTGACACCGAACCTATGCAGATTTGCCTTTAGCGCCGCGAAAGCGCGACCGATAGCACCTGCCTTCGATTGGGTTTTCTTCATGGGATAACCTTTCGTCAGATCTAGTGAAATTGGCTGATAAAATTGCCCCTGACATTCTGCCAAGGGCATCCTGCGTTCCTGGTAACACAGTCCGGCACAGACTCAGGCCTGATCCATCGTGTGGATCAATCCTGCGTCAATCCGAGCAGTTCTTGCACGGTTTGGCCGATCTTGAGTTGCTCCAGGCGCTCGTTCATTTCGGCGATGAACTGGCGGTGGGCTCGCTGACCTTCGGCTGCCCCTTTGGCGTTACCCAGGGCCAGCACCTCATCGACGACTTTTGCGTAGGCTTCGGAAATGCGCCGGGACTGCTCGATAAATGCCGCGTATTCACCTTTCTTGCTGGCGCCTTTGGCTACCATGGCTCGAAGGGCACTGATCTCCGCTTGAACGCCTTGCAGGAGGTCTTCGAGCACCGCCTTGAAGTCGACGGCGCCGTGGCGATCGAAGGTCATTGCGGGCGGCGTATCATTCCAGTGTCCCGTGTTGATCTGCACGCCACAAGGCGTGCAGAACCCCGCGTCACCGCGAACCATGAGGATGAACTGCTCGGCGGAAAGGTTCAACTCCAGCTTTCTGCCGACCCCCGAATGCAGCGTCGGACGGTCTTCGTGCCCCTGATCTACATCCACCCTCGCCAGATTGAAGACAATCGACTTCGAGTACTGACTGATAGTGCTCGCCCCCACCAAGAAATCGTTGGCGCCGCTCGGGTTGCTGACGGACACGGCGCCGTAGCTGCTGTGCGCCAAGCCAAGCCCATCGGCGTCCAGGCTGGTTTCCACGATCAGCTGACCGTTCTCGCTGCGCGTCGGGTCGTGATTGAGAATGTGGTGAAGGGTGCTGCCCTCAATTGCATCCGCCGCTGTGAAACGCGGCGCTCGCAGGCTCTCCAGGTGCGTGGAGAATGGGTTCTGTCGGTTGGACTTGTTGCTGCGGTCGTACGCGGTTTTCTGCGACCACGCTTCAAAGCTGTGATCGGCTTCAGGCAGTAAAAATGCTAGCTCTTCCGGAGTGAGACCGAGGTCGCGGGCGGTAACGACATCAACGTAACGCATTATTTGCCCCCTTGCGTTTTGCGCAGGCTAATCAGGGACTCAACCTCAGCCCGCTGCGAGGTCGTGACCTCCTGGGAGAATTCGGCGACCTTGGAGATCTGGAAGCTGAGGTTGCGCGTCAGCGAGGAAACCTCAGGAATGGTGCTGCGCTGAAGCGCATCGATTGTCTTTTGACTGAGCTTGCCACCTTTGACCCCCAATTCTTCGAAGTCGGTGGTCAACTGCTCCAGACGCCCGGTCATGCCATCGACAATCCCCTGGATTTTTGTGGCCAGGTGCCGTGCTTGCGAGGTGAAGGCCGAAGGAATCGTGGGCTCGATTCGGTAGCCTGCCAGTTTTTCGATAGTCACTGGAGAGTCGACGCTGCCAGAACTGGTCACCATAGTGTTGTAGCTGAGCTCACTCAACTGGAATTGCCCGACAACCTCATAGGGCGCGTACATGATCAACCCTTCAGGGGTAATGGTCGCCTCGGCGCGAGACACCGTGAGGGTGTAGGCTGTCAGCGACTTGCTTGGGGTACCAAACAGCACCGTCGGCGCCGGTAGCACATGGTGATCGACGGAGACTACGCCAATGGCAGGATGGCGCAACCGTACAGCGCCATCGGGCAGCTCGGTCTCGGCATATTGGGCGCGATCGACGCTGCGGTACTTCTCGATTTTGGCCAAAATGGAGTCACGCACGCGTGCATCGCCTTGAGCAGCGTGGGCGAGGTTGGCCAGGACGTTAAGCGACTCCTCGCGATCCCTTAAAAACTTCATGTTGCTTGGCTTGATGTACTTCATGCGTGACTCCCGCCAGTTTCGATTTCGCCCACGCATACTGATTGGGCTACTGAGTCCAAACACTCCCCATGGATGCCTGGGGCATGGGCTCAATTTATTAATATATTGCCAAATTGTCAATGAAATCTCTGTAAATCAGTGGCCAATGCTGAGCATGGTTTTTCAGGAGCGGCGATCTGTCCTAAAGCCACGCCTCCAGCGGGCTTTGGCCGCCGAGGTTGCGCAGATCATCAGCCAACCCAATCCCCTCCAGTTTTCTAAGGCGCGACCGCCAAATTTCCTGCATGCCCGCCGCAGGCCACACAGGTTGCTGCTCAAACATCAACAGGAACGTAAGCTGGTCAATTTGACCTGAAAATTCACCCAGGCCAGCCTGCCCCATCAAGGTCTTGATCCTCACGATCGGATCGGTGGCGTGCAGACCAACAACCACCTTGAAGCCGATTTGTGCCAGCTGCAGGGCTTCATAAGCCACGCGACCACAGCGCAGATCGTCGACAAACACAATGTCAGAGCGGGAGCGGGCGCTGTCCATAATGCTTTGACCCCCACTTGCGTTGACCCATTTGATGGCCGCTGGGTATTCCCGCTCCTGCTTACCGAACTGGTAGAAATCGACAGAGTCGTGACCCTGGATCAGGGCTTCATCCGCCATTTGCGAAAGCGTTGTGGTCATGCCGCAGCCAGTGCTACCGGCCAAGATGACCAGACCACCTTTCGGTGTGCGCAGGAAATCCTGAATCTCCTTGCCCAGCTGCGGGTTATTCGCAAACACCTCGTCGTATTGTCCCACCCAGTCTGGACGTATCTGCGTGCGCAGTTCCCGCACCAGGGGGGTGTAGCGCTCCTTCGGCAGGGCTTTAGGGTGGGCAGCACATGCAGCGTCCCAATGAGGATAGTTTTCCTCTTTGGCCACCAGCTCCAGTGCCTGGGAATGTGAAACAGGAATGCCAAGCATTTTTTCAATGGCATGGCGCAGGCGCTTGGCGCGTGATTTCAGAATTTTTGCGGACATAACTGGCTTCCAGATGTGGCCAGGCTGGCGCAATGCGCGATCGGAGTCCTCGTTCTCGAAGCCTGGTAAATGGTCACCCTAGGCTTTGGTTGCACCCCGCATTCACCGTACCCATGTGGGCGAGGACGACTGGCTGCGGATAGCCAGGGATGATAGTATCCACCTCGGAATTTTGTGTCAATAAACGCATAAATGCATCATGTGCGCGTATGCTAAATATTGACAATTTGGCAATGCAACCTATAATTCAAATACAGGGGTGCGAACCTGTACAGCCGTGGTCTTTGCTTGCAAAACACAGCGTTCCGCCCGACCCACTTCGAATGAGGGTTACCCCATGCTGGACTACCACATCAAGCAAGTCGAAGAATTGATGACAGAACATGGCAATACCGTGGGAGAAGATTTTTCAGGTCACGAAGTGCTTGAGGCAGCTCGCAAATACGCCGCCTCGCTCA
The DNA here is from genome assembly GCF_046557535.1 of Pseudomonas sp. S1(2024). Taxonomy (NCBI): domain Bacteria; kingdom Pseudomonadati; phylum Pseudomonadota; class Gammaproteobacteria; order Pseudomonadales; family Pseudomonadaceae; genus Pseudomonas; species Pseudomonas sp. S1(2024). The sequence continues at coordinate 298,378 of NZ_JBKGFP010000001.1, read as the reverse complement.
ACAGCGACCAGAAGCCTGTTCCCATCAATGAGCATTTGCGCCGCTGGGAAGACATGGGGCAAGGCCGCCTGGAACTGTTCCGTGAGGAGGATGGTGACATGATTGTCACGGTCATCGACCCGGAGGGCCACTCCAACAGCGTGCAATTCTGTACCTACGGCAGTGGTGGCGGCCAATCGCCCAAAGTGCTGAAGGCCCTGTACACCCTGGCCAGCGCCATCTTGGAAGAAAACCAGTCCCACCCTCAGCGGGGACGCGGGCCCGCCCTGGCAGGCAGCTGATTATCGTCAGGAGCACAGATGTACTCCTGACCGACCCCATGGATTTCAGACTTACATTTCGGAGCGATCACGTATGACCACCCACAGGGTAAAGCTGCCTAAAATGGCATTTTTTGATCTACTGTCAGGCGCCAAGAACGCCGAACTGCGCGATTGTTCCGACACTGCGCCGCATCGCTACCGCGTGGGTGATACGATGCATTTCAACCTGGTGGACGAAACCGGCAACCCGACTCCTCACGAAATTACCAGGACGATCACCCACGTCGAATACGATGGCCAGCTCGATGACCTCTGCCTGGTTTGTTACGCGCCAGTTCCCAAGAAATATGACCTGGACGCGGTGAAAAACCCTGCAGAGCAGGCAGCCTTCAGTCAATGGGCGTCTCAGGAACAGCATCCGCTGGACGACGCGCAGCGTGAATCGGCGCGGGTGGGTTGGCTGGCGGCCCTGGAATGGATGAGCCAATCGCCAGGTATCATGGAAACCCAGGCCCTGCATCGGGCTGCAACTATTGTCCGGCGTGGCAAGCAACACAACCGGGGAGCACGGGGGATTGACTCGCACCTGGAGAAAGCGGCTCAACGCATTGAAAAACGCGCTGACTTCGAATGGTATTTCTACGACTACGTGCACCCCACACCCGCCAAGCCGCAAATGGTTTGCCTGATCAATACCGAGGACGCCAAATTCCTGCAAAGCAATCTGCATCGGAAGGGCACTTTCAAAATGGATCTGTTCCTTGATGAGGACAGCGCCGGGGCGGACACCAGCTTGCTGTACATCATCCCTGCACCGGTTCATCACGCGCCACTGCCCGTCGATTGCGAGGCAGACCGCCCTGTCTTCTCGCAAAAATTCCCGGAGGCTGCGCGTTACAAGCTGCGCGAAGATGGGCTGTACTGGGATGAAGGTGGGCTGCGTGATGAGCCGTTTCCTGCCGGGCCGAACAGCGAATGGAAAGGCTGGAAGGCTTGCTACGAGCACCATGTGCTGCCCATGAGCACCGAAATCGCACGGCTAAAAATCCATCACCGTAACGAGTACGTGGAAGCCTACCGCGAACAAGAAGCCTTGGGCAACGGAGTGTAATGACCATGACCACCACCCACGATACCGCTGTCATCGACCTGGTCGAAGGCCTTGATCTGAACACCACCGAGGGCGGACGCGAATTCGTTGCCCGGCTTTTCCGGCAGCGCCTGGAACGCCAGGATTTCACAGGGTACATCAACACCGAGCTTGCTGGCGACTTTGCCTATCACCTGGCCCGGTTTCTGGCGCCCGAGCTCAAGACCCCGGTTCCCCAGGTCGAGCCAGCAGTGCAGGTTCCATTTATAGCTGGTAATTTCTACCGGACACTGGGTGGTGCCCTGGTTCGCTTTGTGCGCACCCACAACGAAGGGATGATGCATGAAACCATGGAAGACGAGGCGGGCATCCAACGTTACACCCGACGCGATTTTGGCCGTGTAACTGGTACCGATCACCATACCCCGGATCCGCGCAATGTCCTGCCGCTGTTCCAGCTGCCCCCGGAGGCGGCGCAGCAGGCTATCGGGCGGCAGCTGCAGCTTGACCAGGCCCTGATTGAAATCGAAACGCTGAAGCAACAGCTGGCGCAGGCGCAGGCTGACGGGCTTGTGCAAGCTGCCCAGGCACTGCGCGAGCATGAATCCTCCGGCTGGCTGGGTAGCAAAGGCCATCATACCGGCGTTATTCACGCTGCCGTGCATTTGGAGACACTCGCCGCGCAGAGGGGGTGGCGTGCTCGGGGGCAGTCGCCCCTTTAGCGCCCAGCGCTGCTGCTCCTGAGGCCGAAGGCCCAATTGCCGGCTGGGAGCTGGCCATCGAGGGTCGGCATAGCCGCCTTGTGCCGCCCTCAGAATATGACACGGTGGCTCAGGAGCAGCACCAGGTTGCGGGTGCCGAGCTTCATGCGTTGGTATATCAGCGCGATCTCACTCAGGCCCAACAACAGCGCGATCTGTACAAGGAGCGCGCCGAGCGCTTCTTACGCATGAAGCACGAAGAATGCAAACGTGCCGATGCTGCCGAACACCGGGCCAATGACCTTCAGGAGTCGCTAGAGGATCTTGAGGCGCACTATGGCAAGGCATCGGGACAAACCGGGAAGGGCTGACGCGTCGGCCATGGGCGAGACCCCGGCCTGAAGCTGGGGTTGCTTGCACAATGGCAAATTCTCAGAGACACGGGCGAGACTACCTCGGCCATTTCAACACGGGTGATCAGCATGCCAGAGCAAACAGGGCAAACACCGAGTGAACGGCTCCTCAATCTTTCTGGGCAGCTTCCACCGCTTGATCCGGTTATTTGGCGTGAGCTGTGCGCTGCCATCCACGACGTAGCGCAAAACGAAGCACAGGCCGTACAATTGCCATCGGAAACTCCTGCCTGGCCGGACATTGGCCCCGAGCTTGGCGAAGATCGTGATGCCTTTCTCAGCCAGTGCCATGCACGGCTGTTGGATGTGTGCGTGGATGCTGGGGGCCAGTTCGTCTGCGAACACACACGCACACTGTGGGATTTCTGGCGAGTACGCGGCCAGCAGCTTCAGGCAGGTTTTTTTGCGGTGCAAGGGGCAGAATGCCGGCGCCTGCAAGCGCTGGTGGATGGTCATGAGCAACACATCGCGCAAGTGGATGCACGTTGCCGCAAACTGGTCGACACTTTGACCCAGGCACAAGGAGCATGAGCATGAAACCAGGCAACACGAAAGACCCTCAATCGGCGGATATTCCAGCAGAGCTGGTATTCACTGCCAACGAAGCGCAAGTGATGCTGCATCGCCTGGAACTCCTGGAGCATGAGGAGCACTGCGAAGAAGTGTTCGATTCGGTGGATGCTGAATGGGCAGCTGACTATGCCGGGCAATTGGTCAAGCTGATCCAGGCTGAAGCTTATGTATTCCCACTCCCGTGCGCTGACGCTCTGGAAGTCCTTGCCGAGTCGCTGGAGGGGTCAACATTCTTCGGTGATGTCGATGATGCTATTGAACAGGGCCAGGTCACCAAACAGAAAATGGCCGCGTACAAACGCGCCGCTGGTTCTGCTGCGGCGAAAATTGAAAAGCTCATTGGCCGCCGCGTTGTCGCGGCCCTCAGCTGAGAACAGTGTCATGGCGCAATTGGAACTCAAGGATCATCCCGTGGGCACCCGCATTCAAATTGGCGATCGTTTCTTTGTGCGCCTGCATCACGGGACTTTCTGGAAAGAAGATCACCCCATCCCTGGTAACTGTTGCAGGCGGCCATCGGCGAGCCTCAGGCAGATCGAGATCGCGCTGAAGACCGCCCATGTTGTGCTGCCCAGCGCCGAGGGCTGAGCATAGGGTTTCGAAACAGCCTGAGATTTGCAGGCTTTCAATTCTTCTCTCCAATGCAGGTGGGTAACATGAAGCGTGCCATGGCAATGGTTGGTCTGACACTGGCGCTGTCAGGTTGTGGTGAATCGGGCCAGATCAGTGAAGTTCTAATCGGCGGCAAGGTCATCGGAACCCCGCCATTCCAGCTGCCAGGCCCGATGTACGCGCTCAAGGCCTCGCCGGATCGGACTGCGCCAAACGGCACGGCCTGGGCGTTCGAACCTGCCTCCTGGAAACCCAAGGGCTGGTCGCTCTGGGTCACGTCCAATGTCTACTCAGCGTACGTTGCGCCGAAGAATGACCAATCCTACCTGCGCAATGGCTTTGGCCGTGCCGAGTCCGCGATTGAGCGTAGCGCCCAGGAGAGTCTTTTTCTGGGGGCGGTGAGCCGGTGGACGAAGGCCAACAAGGTGGCGCTGGAAATCAATTTCTTGGGCTATGACGCGGCGCCGTTACCGGGAAACTGGGCGCACCCCTCCAAGGGTTATTTCCTTACGCATAAGCACTCACCCTGTGACAAAGCGTTTCGCCTGTGTGTGAACAACTATTTCGCTTCCCCCGTGCTGCGGCAGCCCGAGAGCGGGCGCCTGGCATTCAAGGATTGGATAGCACCCTTTTTGGTCATGCCTGATGATGAGTCGTCGATGGGCAAGCGCTACGTCATCGCGGCCCAGGGTGGCCAGGAAAATGCCGACAGTCCATTTTTTGACTGGTGGCCAACCATGGTCTTTCTGGTCAATCCCGAAGGCAGCGTGGTGCGCGCCTGGCTCCCGCAAAAAAATGACCGCGCCACCGCAAATCGGGTCAAATATGCGATCATTACCGAGATGGGCGGCAAATACGCTGGCCTCAAGGTGACGGACGATGACCCCAATCCCGGCGTTCCCGCTCACGCCTATTACGGCAAGGATTACATTCATGCCATCACAGAAAAAATGGTCGGGAATCAATGATGACAACCATCCAGCTGCCTGAACCGATCCTCACTGGCACCCAGCGCTCCTACACCATCAGCAGCCTGTGGCAAGGTACTGCGGCTCGGCCCAATCAGGCGTCCGAGCGCCAATTGCTGAACCTGGTGTTGCCGTCCTGGCAACGCCCGCCCCGCTGGAGCGATGTACAGCAGGTTCGCTTCATCGAAGGCATCTTTTTGGGGCTCGGCACCGGTTTCTACGTCATCAATGGCCGCGAGTACGGCGACGATGGCAAAGACCTGCCGATGTCTGGCTGGTTGTTGGATGGCCAGCAGCGCATCACCGCCATTGCCCGGTTCATCAACGATGAAATCGAGATCTTTGGAGGGATTCGTTACAGCAGCTTAACCCTGCCTGAGAAGCGTCGACGCTTCGAAAACATTGTCTTCCCCTGTATTGAACTGGAGTACCAGGCTGACGAGGCCCTGCTAAAGACCCTGTATCGCCGCTTGAACTTCAGCGGTACCGCGCACACCGCCGAGGATCTTGCGCTGCTCGATGAGCCCAGCGCCACCTGCAAGGACTGATGTTCGTATAACCCAGGAGTTACCATGCCAAGTGAAGAAACCGTTACCCTTGCGGGCAACATCTACGTTGCCCCCTGTCTGCAATGCGGCGGAACAGACATTGTGTTGTTGCACAACCACGACACCTCACTCAACATGGGTGGGGGAAAGTGCAAAAAATGCGGTGTCGAGGCCCTGGCCGAGCTGAGCGTCAACCCCAGGGCGGGGCAGATGGCGGCTGCCTGGAATGCCCAGAATGACACTCAGACATTGATTCGCAAGGAATTGGGGATTATTGCTCAGGCCCAGCGCAGGGTGCTGGAACTGAAAGCCAAGCCCTGGCATGTCGAAGACTGAATGCGGCTCAAGGGCGTTGATGGATGCCGGTGGAGCAGCGACTTTCCGCACTCACCGGCTGCAGCAATGGATTGACCGCAACCTGTATTTGCAGCTTTTATGGAGTTGCCACCCTGGACAACCTGCAAAAGCCTCGCACACCGAACTGAGATACCGCCATGAGCCACGCCACCCCCATAGCAGCAGAGGTGCTAGAAGCGCTGTTGCAGTACATCGACACGGGCACCTGCGCGTATGGGTATGCCGGCAGTCATGAGCGCCTGGGCGTTGAACAGAAGGTGAAGCTGTACCGTAACGCGCCCTCAAAGCTGCTGCATGGCATCTGGCTGATTGATGCCATTCATCGCATGCAGAATCCCGCCGCATTCTCAGCCAAGTTCGAAGCCATCTTGAGATTGGTGCCCCGTGGCCTGAACCCATCAACCATCCGCCAGCATCTGACCGACACCCTGTTGTGCACGGCGGTTGTCGATAATCGCGAGCAGGCCCGGCATCTGGAGGCGGTGTGGGAACTGATCCATGCGAATCCCAAGTCAGTGTTTACCTTTAACCTGAACAGGCTGGCGCTTATGGATATCCATCGCCTGGCCCTTGAGTATGACGGCATGCGCCTCAGCGGCGCACCGAATACCTCTTACCTTGCCTACGCGGTCATGCAGTGCTCGCCCGATGCATCCGAGCAGTGGAGCTTCACCCCAGGGATCAAACAGGAGGAGGCGGCGTTCCTCAAGGGCTTGTTCGAGGATGGCCAGGAGCAAACAAGCAGGCGGAGTTTGTATTCAAAAATCACCTTTTTGCGTAAGCATTACTCCCCGGTGACGGCTCGCCTCGCCGATGCCTACGCACAGTACCTGACCCTAAAGGTCATGGAAGAGGAGGCTGAATCCGCCCTTGATCCTCAGTTGACCAAGCTTTTATTCGAGGGTCAGCAAGTCGAACACCTTTACCAGGCGTTTGTGCAACGACTCGCGCCAGGCCCCCTGGCCTTTCATGGCGCCGCGAAGTACCAGGCGATATTGGCGCAAGCCGAGCAAGTGCTGCGGGTGGTGATGAAGGAGGTCAAGCCCGGCCAGCATGATGAGATGCTGGCGCTGCAGATCAGCCGCCAGTTCGACGTAAAAAAGATGCAAGGCTCCGCCCCACACATGCTCGCAAACTATTTCCGCTGGTTGGCTAGCATTGCCCACAACTGGCCTGTTGTCGTTACGGCGCTGTTGACCAATAGAGGTGATGGACTGGAGCTGCAGCGGGCTCAAAAAGCTACTGTCGGCACGGCCTGTCGCCTGGCCATGAGCTACCTGATCAATCCGCGAGATGTGACACCCCGGCCCACCCAAGTTTACAAAACCCTCGCCGAAGTAGTGGTGCAGGACACCTATACCCTCAAGCTGGCAGGGCTGGTGCTGCACAATCGCAAGGATCGCAACAGGGCGATCGAGACGCTGTACACCATCACCCAGGACGCCAAGCTGCTGGACATGATGCATGATTCATCGCTTGAAAATACGCTCGCGACCGAATTGGGCTTATAAATGGCACTGAGCACGCCAATTGCGGGTTAACCCGGCTGGATATCAGCTATGATTTACCTGTATATTGCATTGCCAGCCTGGCAAGTCAGTGCCACCCGCTGCTCGCTTATCCGCCAAGGACAGAACATGGACTACACGACCGAAACCCGCCACAACTGCCTGATTGCCTATGGCAGCATCCCCATCATGGAGTTGGTTCGGATTATCCAGGAGGCTCCAGAAGAGGCCGACATGGATCTTCGACTTCAGCGCATGCTGGGTGCCTCACTGGTGAGAGGGTTGCCCGAAGACTTGAAGCGGCTGGCCGCTGACCCCTATGTCCTGGAGCGAGCCACTGAAATTGCCCGCCAGGAGTTGGGCGACAAGACGGTCAGCGCCGAGGCGTTTAACTGGCTGGTGTCTGGCGAGCGCGGCTCTAGCTCAGAGCATCTGTTTTCGGTCGTGCTGGGGGTTGAATTGCCGGGCAAGGGGTTTCCTGCTGACCCCGCTGATTTCTCGCGGTGCCGCAAGCTGTGTGAACAGGTTCCTGAGGTCGCCAGCAACCTGCAGCTGATGAAAGCAACTTCGACGCAATGGGCGCGCCTGATCGATCAATGGGACAGCCTCTGCATCCTCATGGACAGCGAGAGCCCGCAATGGCGAGAAGGGGTTGGCTGCGCGCCGAAAACCTACAAGTCCATCCAGGCGCTCTAGCGTGCCAACCCGCTTTGGACGGCAAGCTTATAAGGCTGCCGGCTCTGGAAGCTCGAATTCCAGCTCGGGCTCGGCACTCGCCGCACCGCTCGGCAACACGGTGTTGTAGCCATTGGCAATGCAGTCGAAGTGCAGGATCCAGTGGCGCTCGCGGTCATTGATGTAGGCGGTCTTGTTTGGATGATCGTCCGGCAAGGCGATGGTTTCGAGTGCCTGGAACTGCCAATCTGTCAGGGGCGTGGATTTGATGACCTGGTGGAATTTGGACTCGCTTGGATACGTCAGGTGTTGCCACCAGCGCAGGGTGATCGGCCTGATGGTCTGACCCACATAGCACTTGCCTGTGGAGAGCTGGCGAATCAGGTAAATCACTGCCGGAAGCTTGCCACTACAGACTAGGTCGTAATCCTTGATCCGGCGCAAGCGACCTTCTTCCGCACAGCTTTGTGAGCAAAAATCCGGGCCTTTATCGCGTTCTGCAGGGTTGTTGAACTTGTCGATAATGCGGAAACGGGCAGCGCATTCCTTGCAATCCAGAAACGCAAACCGCCGTCGCATGACGTCATCCTCCGGGAGGATTTCACTGATCGACAGCAGGAAGGCATGGTTCTTCAGGTCGTTCGCCAGCACACGCAGTGGAAACTGCCGCCCATACTCTTCTTCGATCAGCAGCTTGGCGGCCTTTTTATTCGGGGCCTCGACCTTGTTGGAATGAAGGGGCGGCCATTCCCAATTCGAGTTGAATGCCCCCATCCCCAGCTGATCATCTGGCAAACGTCCTTTGATCTGGTAGTAAAACTCTGGCACGCCCAATCTCCTTCTTTGTGTGCTGGTCATTGGCCAGCAAGCAACCCTTAACTCAATATCCAATATAACGCGAAAGCCGTTATTCAGCCTCGGGCTCCGCCACGGGCAATGCCTTAATCTGCTCGATCTTGCGGATATATACCTCAAGGCCTTCGAGCACCGACCCGTTTTTCGCCTCTTGGCTGACAAACCGATGTATCCGGGCACTTGGCAGCCGCTGGGCAAACAGCGCTACCAGCAGGTCACGGTTGGTCTGACAGTCGCGCAAGCACTGGCCATCCCCGTCACGGCGATCAAACAGGACAAAACCTCGATCGACCAGGGACTGCTCCCACAAAGCCTTTTGTTCCATATCCGAAACCGGGGTCGCCGAATTGGTCAGCGGATAGTGCCCAAACAGCCTGCAGGAAAAGTCAGCTTTACAATTATATTGGCCAAATTGGACTTCCCGCACATGGCCAAACCCGTCCAGTTTCCACCATCCATCAAGCTGCTCAACCATCGAAGCGAGGGCCAGCTGGACATTCGCTGGATCTTGGGCGCTCCCGATCAGTGCTTCCAGCCTGTGCACTTCCATGTTCGCTCTGCGCAGCTCGGCGTGGCGATCTTCGCTGTCCACAGCCGCCTGAGTCGCTACTTCCAGCAGCTCACCCAGGGTCTTGATATGGCTTTCAGTGATGTTCAGTACGCTGGAGGCCACGCCTCGCGTCAGGCAGGCGTCTTGGCTCTTAAACCAGAGCAGGGAGCCCAGATTCTGCTGGATTTCCTTGATTGTGCGCTGCAGCACCGCATCCTGATCTGGGTTCAGGCTGACGGGCGTTTCATCGAATTGCGACTCATGTAGTTCCATTGCTCAGATCACTCAGGGTGACAGGTTTTGGGCTGGCACCGTAATTATTGGGCAAGTTGGTGATCGTCCAGTTAACCACCGAGTGTTGCGCCTGGGTGGATATTCTCACGCGCCATTTCACGAATGAATTTGTTCAGGTGGCCCAAATGTGGATTTCGACCGCCTGACACGGCACGGGAATACACCTCGCAGCAAGCTTTGATATAAGCCAAGCTGTCCGACCCATCTGGTTTTGAGGCTTCGCAATCTGCCGCCATGTGTGCATCTCCTGGGTGAGATTAATTACCTGCAGCATAGCATTTCAAGCAGGGCATTAGAGACGTCTATTTAGCCTGCAGGATTGTCATATTTCAACCATTTAGACCATAATTGTAATGGCAGCGCAGAGCCATCGGTTTCTTTGAACAGGTGGCTCTTCAGGGGGCCAGTTACGCTGGATGACCAATCGATCCCCCTGTTGACTTGGTAGCGCCGGGTGGACATGGCCAGCCACGCGGGCACACGGGCCACTCCCAGGGAGCGATCTCTGGGATTTTTTTGCCTGAGATGGGAAATGACCTGCTGGGTCGCGTCTGCGACCGAATCATCGTCCAGTCGAGCGGCAGTCTAGCGCAAGATCAGAAGGGCAGATCCCTGCCGGATACCTCATAGCCTGGGTCTTCAGGTTTGCGGTCGACCGGTGCTGAATACGGGAAGCCCATGTCATCGGCAAACGAGATGGTGCGGGTGAAGATTTTTCGCTTTTCCTGTTCGCTCAGGTCGCTGATGAATCGGTTCTGATTGTTGGCCAGGGACTGCCTGACATCGTCTCGCAGGCGATCGACCAGCGCCTCCACCTCCGGGTTAGGGCAGCCCTTGCCCGTGCGGGCCATGGCCAGCCAACGCTGCGCAGTGATCTCATCGCGCACCGCCTGCATCGCCGGGGTCACCTGAGCGCCTGGCTGATCCGGGTTGATCAGGAAGCCGCCCCGTTCGAAATGGGCAGCCATCGTCTCCCGCATGATCGTGGCAATCTCCGCCACTGTTTTTTGCGTCATCGCCTGAGGGTCAATGTCCTTGAGTAAGACATCCAGGGCCCACGCGGTGGTATGATCCTGATTCTTCACCGAGATATCCGCCCGCCGCTCCAGCCTGAGCATATTGTCGAACGCATCGAAGGTGCCTGTTTTCTGGGCGTAGAGCAGCACCATGCCCAGGTCGCCGGCTGTTTCCATCACGCTGCTGAAATACTGCGGGTCGAACTCATGTTCATTGCGGATGTTCACACCATCCTCAATGTTGTACAGGCAGTGGGTGAGTTCATGCGCGGGAATGACAAAGTCCAGAAGGTTCCGGTTCATGATCGTCGGGCTATTGAGGTTGTCCGCCCCAATGTAAACCTTTGAACTGTTCCATGGCTTGGCGTAGCTCCTGATGACGCAGCCATTGGCGTCCTGACCCGTTTCGGAGCGCGAGGCGAAGTAGGCCCTGGCATTCATCTGTACCTGGTCAACCTCTGCAGGCGTGGCCTGCCAGGCATCCAGGGCCACGCGAACACTGCGCATGAAGGGCACGAATCGCGAAAACTGACCCTGCTCAATGACATTGACCGGGCCCAGGTTGCCCTCAAAGCGCGTGCCCTCCACCGGAATGGGGTTGACCAGGTCGTTGGCGCGGACAAGGTGCGCAAGGCCTGGCACTACACCGGCTATGGCCAAGCTGATCACGGCCCCACTAATGAACTGCTGTGGACGTTTGATCAGCGGGCGTTTTTTGAGCTTGGCTGGTAGGTTGAACAGCATACTTGCCTGCTCACCTTGAGAGACAGCAATCACCTCATTCACTTGCCGCTTATTGTCCACAATCACCACCAGAAGTTTTTTGAAGGAGATCGCGTCCGTCTAGCGCTCTGACGGTTCGCTTATTTCCCGACTGGTGATTATTGTAGGGAAGGCGAAAGAGGGCGTGCAAGGCCCATACTTATCGGGATTGCCGACTGGATGTGCGCTGCTGCGCGGTTTGAGCAGGGCCTATAGACCCATATCATGTCCCAGGGCTTGCTCCCAACGGTCTTCCGGTAAATGCTGGCCGCTGGCCTGAAGCTCCTCTCCAGTGACATTGAGCAATAACATGGAATCAGTGCAAAGCCGCTCCGATTTTGCAAGACAATCAATGGTCAACTGACGTATCGGGGGCGTGAGCTGCAACAAGGTCTTTTCTGGCAGCTTGGGCCGCATCGACGGAATCCAGCTTTGGTGGATTGCCCAGTATTTGTAACGGGCGGCAACCGAGGCACACACCCCACTGATAAAGACAGCAGCCTCAGGCGCGGTCAAGGCGTCAAAGTCCACAACCCTTTCGAGTTCTTCGTAGGGTATGCTAGGCAAGGTGACTGCTGCATTTAGCACAGCTTTCAGGCCATCGGTATAACCCCCCTCACGGGCTAGGAGATTGGCCTGCACTTCGTGCGTTGCCCCACCTCCAAGTGCGTCATCGAATCCGATGTTGAAACCAGCGCGGCCCAAACAGTCCAGCTGGAACGCCAGCAGTGACTGTGGATTCCAGCTTACTGGGTGGTAGATCAATGCCAATGGCCCGCCCAGCAGCTTGCGGTGCTGATCCCCAATCAACAGATGCTGCCTGATAGCTTGACCGGAAACTTCATCACGGGCTGGCGCCAGTCTCCGCAAGGCTTCAGGGTCAAAATAGAAGAGATTGATCAACACGCCGCGAAACACAGCATCACCCAATACGGCATCTATTTTCAGGGCCTGGCAAATCGCTGTCATGACAATGCGCAGCTGCTTGATGAGGCGTTTCATCCCAACTCCCTCCAGGTGGCAAAGCAGTCCGATCGGATACACCGCCACCTTCACACAGGTTGCCAGCTCATTGTCCGTGGTGACTCTGCCATTTAAAATGTCTTGGATTAAGTAGCGTGAGACTTGGTCAAGGGTCACACCGTGCACCACTTGGCCTTTGAATACTGCGACAAACAAATCATACAGCCCCACGTCACCGCTGAAATTGGCACCTCCACGTACCTGTGGGCGCTGGTTCGCCCGGATATTATCAATGTGTTCCTGCGTACATTGGCTGACTGGATCAGTGCCTAGGGTGGAACGCTGGGCTTTCCCAAAGATTTCAAATCCACAGCGTGCATATATCGAGGAGTCAAATCTTTTGCCGGCCTCTGAGGTTATATACAGCCTATGCACCAGCCGTCGAATGACTGACAGCTTGGCATCGAACAGTGGCATCAGGGGTGGCAGGCCCACACCAAGCATGACATGCCTAGGGTTGATCGAAAGATGATGATCGACCAAGCGTTCATAAAAGTCAGCCAGGGAGCTCTGGCCGTAGCTGTGCAGGAACGCCATGCAAAATGTCAGGACGGCGCGTAGGTCGGTGCCGTTACACAGCCGGTTTTCGAGAAAATCATGGTGGAATTTCCTGAAATTACTGGCACTTTGACGGTGCCAAAGCGCAATCCTTCTTGGTAGATCGTTATCCTCACCGGGCAGTTGTTTGCGGCATGCCTGGGTGTATTCGTTGATCAGGGCAGTTGTTTTTTCGCCAAAGGCGTCTGCGGCAAAATCTTTGAAAATGACGTTCATTCCACCCTCGACCCTTGCGCGATGTCCGCTACGTTAACAACCTCTGAAGTTAATGCGGTCGATAACCTGCTGGCATCAGGTGGCGTTTTGTTCTGGCTGGTACTGAAGCATGTCCTGCTTGATCGCAAGGAACCTGAATGCAGCATCCCTGGTCGCCGCTTCCAGTGAGTCTGCGGTGCCCCAGCTGTAGCCGTTGTAGGCGCTGCCGATCTCCCAGGCCCAGGTTTCCGGGTACGAGGCAATGATGCCCCTGCCAATAGAAAGCTCGATTGCACTGTCCGGTATGTCGGCAGGGTTCTCGTTGCCCAGCCCTGCACTGAATTGGGCCAGTTGCGTAGCCGCCTCGGTGTAGGCCTCCAACTGGGATGGCGCAACACCTCGGCGCAGCGCCAGGTTGTCGCCGTAGATTTCCCAGCCCCAGGATGCCGGGGAATCGGGACATAAGCCAAGTGCCACCCTGAGGGTAAGGGTTTCATCCTTTTCGCCGTTGGACATGGTGCAGAATCTCGCAGATTAATGGGGATCGGTGATGTGCCAGCCAATATACATGATAAGTAAAAAAGGCGCTCGATGAGCGCCTTGTTCACTGCCGACTGTACCCTCACGGCTGGGGGTCTTCCTCCACCGGCTTAGGTTTGCGCGAGGAGAGCAGCATGAAGAACAGCGGCACGAAGATGGTCGCCACGAAGGTCGCGGCTAGCATACCACCAAACACGCCTGTGCCCATGGATTTGCGTGCGGCGGCCCCGGCGCCACTGGACACCACCAGTGGGAGCACGCCGAGGGTGAACGCCAGAGAGGTCATCACGATGGGGCGGAAACGTAACTTAGCCGCTTGCAGCGAAGCCTCGATGAGGCCGACCCCCTTATCGAGCTGTTGCTGTGCGAACTCAACGATCAGAATGGCGTTTTTTGCAGACAAACCGATTAGCACCACCAGGCCGATCTGGAAGTACACGTCATTGGGCATGCCACGCAGCAGAATGGCCCCGAATGCCCCGAGCAAGGCGAAGGGGATGCTCAGGATAACGGCCAGCGGCAGGCTCCATTTTTCATACTGCGCCGCCAGGATCAGGAACACCATCACGATGGCAAATCCGAAAGCCAGATAGGTGGTGGAGCCGCTGTTTTGCTCCTGATACGCCTGACCCGCCCACTCGACATGGTAGTTGTCAGGAAGCACCTTGCCGGCGACCGCTGCAACCGCCTTGATCGCATCGCCAGAGCTGACGCCCTTGGCTGCACTGCCGGTGATCTTGGCGGCGACAAAACCGTTGAAACGCTCCAGGCTTTCCGGGCCGTTTTTCATTTGTACCTTGACCAGCACCGAGAGCGGCACCAGCTCATTCGCTGTATTGCGCACATACAGCGCGGTGATGTCTGTTGGCGCACTGCGGTACTGCTGATCGGCTTGCACCTGGACGCGGTAGGTGCGGCCCGAGAGGTTGAAGTCGTTGACGTAAATCGAGCCAATCGTGCTTTGCAGGGTGCTGTAGAGGTCTTGCAGGGACACGCCCATGGAAACAGCCTTCTCCTCATCGACATCCACGTACAGCTGCGGCACTTGTGCCCGGTAGAAGGTGTTGATGCTGGCGAAATGGGGATCTGCCTTGAGCGCCGCCACCAGCTTGTCCAGTTGCTTGGCCAGCGACTGAGGATCCCCGTCATCACGGTTTTGCAGGTAGAACTCAAACCCACCGGTCGAACCCAGGCCCATGATCGCGGGCGGGTTGAACATCATGGCCAGGCCGTCGTTCATGCTCATACCAATGCCCATGAACTTGCCCGCGATGTCCATCGCGGTCACTGTGCGCTCCTCCCAGGGTTTCAAGGCCACAAACAGGGCGCCGGAGTTGCTTTTGTTGCCGCCACCGATGAAATCCATGCCACTGATGCTGAAGACGCTTTTCACCGATTCATCAGCCATCATTTTCTGGCGAAAGTTCTCGATGAAGGCCGTGGTGCGCGAGAGCGAAGCGTTGTCTGGTAGCTGAATCGAGCCCATCAGCATGCCCTGGTCTTCCGCTGGCACAAAGCTGGTCGAGGTGGTCTTGGCCAAGGTCATGGTGCCGGCGCAAACCAGCAGGAATACCAGGGCGGTGGTCACCTTGTTTCTAAGGGTCTTGCCCACCAACCAGGTGTAGCCA
This sequence comes from Pseudomonas sp. S1(2024), assembly GCF_046557535.1. NCBI lineage: Bacteria > Pseudomonadati > Pseudomonadota > Gammaproteobacteria > Pseudomonadales > Pseudomonadaceae > Pseudomonas > Pseudomonas sp. S1(2024). Next base: position 283,249 of record NZ_JBKGFP010000001.1, on the reverse strand, counting down.
GAGGTGAGGCGCTCAAACCGGGCGTTGAATCCGGCGAAGAACTTGCCCTCGACTTTGTGAGGCTTGAGCAGCAGGGCGCACAGCGCAGGCGTCAGGGTCAGCGCAACGACACCCGAGAGTGCGACCGCCAGCGCCACCGTCACGGCAAACTGTTGGTACAGGGTGCCAGCAATGCCACCCAGGAACGACACAGGGATGAATACCGAGCACAGCACAAGGACGATCGCCACCAATGCCCCTGAGACCTCCTGCATGGCCTCTATTGACGCCTGGCGGGCAGACAAGCCCTTCTCATGCATGAGCCGCTCAACGTTCTCCAGCACGACGATGGCGTCATCCACGACGATACCGATTGCCAGCACCATGGCAAACAGTGTGAGGGTATTGATCGAGAAGCCCAACACCCAAAGGCCGGCAAGGGTGCCCACCAGCGACACTGGCACCGCCAGGATCGGGATCAGGGTTGCGCGCCAGTTCTGCAGGAACAGGAACACCACCAGGATGACCAGAATCATGGCCTCAACGAGGGTCTTGATCACCTCGTCAATCGAAACACTGATGAAGGTCGTGGTGTCGTAGGCGGTCTTCACCGACACGCCGTGTGGGAACTGTTTGCTCAAACTGGCCATTTTGGCCTTGACGGCATCGGCGACATCCAGGGCGTTAGCACCGGTCTGCAGGTTGATGCCCAGGCCAATGGCTGGAGCGCCATCCATGAACGTGATGGACGAATAACTCTGCGCCCCGAGCTCTACGCGGGCAATATCCTTGAGGTGTACCACGCCTTTCTGGGCGTCCTGACGCACGATTATGTGCTCGAACTGTGCTGGGCTGATCAAGCGTCCTTTGGCGGTGACGGTGAAGGTCAGTTGCTGGGATCCGGCGACAGGCTCATCGCCGATTTTGCCAATCGCATTTTGATTGTTTTGGCTCGCAATCGCTGACGTCACATCGGTCATGGTGATGCCTAATGCGGCCATTTTTTCCGGGTTGATCCAGGCACGCAAGGAATAGCTCTTTTCACCAAAGATCTGCACATCGCCCACGCCCGGCACCCGCTTGAGGTCATCAACCAAGTTTAGGGAGGCGTAGTTGGAAAGCTCAAGGGCCGAGCGGCTGCTATCTGGGGAAACAAGCGCCAGCACCATTAGCATGTCACTGCTGCGCTTGCGCACGGTGACGCCATTGCGGTTCACATCCTCGGGCAGACGTGCCGTGACGGCTTGCAGGCGGTTCTGAATATCCACCACGGCCATGTCGATGTCTGTGCCGACCTCGAAGGTCGCGGTCAGTCGCATGCCGCCATCGGAGCTTGAGGTGGAGTTGTAATACAGCAGGCCTGGCACGCCGTTGAGGACATCTTCGATCGGCGCGGCGACCACCTTGGCCAGGGTCTCAGCACTGGCCCCGGTGTACGTGGCGCTGATATTCACCGTGGGCGGGGAAATGGCGGGGTATTGCATCACCGGTAAGCCCAGCGAAGCCAGGGTGCCGGCGATGATGATGATCAGGCTGATAACCGTCGAGAAAATCGGTCGCTTGATGAAGAAGCTGGTCATTTTGCATCCTTGTTTGCGGTACCATCCTGAATCACCTCAACAGGGGCGCCCGGATAGATTTTCAAAAGGTTGTCCAGGACGACCTCGGCGTTTGCTTCAAGCCCGCTCGCCACCTGGTATTCGGTGGTGTTCCAGCCGTTGTTGCCCACCGCCTGGCGCTGCGCCTTACCGTCCTTGACTACATAGACGTAGGGCCCGGCTTCTGACTGCTGAACGGCCTTCAAAGGGATCAGGCTGACATCGGCAAGGCTGGCCCCACTGACGGTCACCCGCACGTATTGGCCCGCCTTTAGTCGGTCATCGTCGTTACCCAGGGAGGCCCTGAGCGTCACGGTACCGTAGCTGCTGCTGATCTCGGGCGAGGTGTAGTCCAGCTTGGCATCGCCCACGACCGACCCATCCTCAAGCAACACATTGACCTTGGCATCGTCCAGTCCGGCAGGGAACATGGCCTGGTACTGGAGCTGAGACAGGGCAAAGGTCACCCACATGGGGGAAACCGCCGTGAGCGTCACCAGGTTGTTGGAGGGCGAGAGGTAATCACCCACCGACACCGTTGCTATTCCCAGCTTGCCGGAGAAGGGGGCCTTGATCACGGAATCCGCCATCCCTTTGCGGGCGATATCGCGGGCGGCCAGGGCGGAGTTGACCCTGGCCTGCTCGACCTGAAGGGTGCTCAGCGCGTTGTCGTAGTCCTGCCGGGCGGCGGCTTTGTTTGCCAGCAAATTGGCTTGCCGGCGCTCTTCGCGCAGGGCCTGGTCGAGGCTGGCGCGGGCGCTCTGCAGCTGGGCATCGGCCTGTTTCAAGGCAAGGTTCAGGTCAGTCTGTTCCAGAGTGAACAGGACTTGCCCCTGCTCCACGGCATTGCCATCGGCGAAGTGCTTGGCTTCAAGCAGGCCGGTGGTCTTGGCCTTGATATCAACCTGGGCCGAGGCGACGGCCTGACCCAGTACCGTCAGCGTGGGGGTATAGCGTTGCAGGTCGACGCGTTGGGTGTGGACAGGGGTTGCGGTCGGGGCGCGGTGGTTCTGGGATGGCGCACCGCTGTTGCCGCAACCTGCCAGTAAAATAGCGGCGGACAGGGCGCAGAAGGCCTTACATGCTCTCATTGGGCTCTCTTTTTATTCTGGAATTGTCTCAGCTGGGTATATTTTGGCGTTCTGCGGCTGATAGGGCAACGGTTTTGTTGGATATTGAAAATGGCTGGGCGGGGATGAAGGGCATTGATCTGCACAAACACCCCTGAGTTAGGACTCGCGCCAGTCAGGGGCAGACACACCTCGCAATATATCGGCCCGGCTGAATCTGCGCGGCGCTCGACTTCTGCAGATCCTGGCCGGCATAAGCGGGACTGGATTACTCGGATTAGTGCTAAATTGACTGCCTTAAGGGTCTCCGGTAGAGTCTATGGACACCCAGTGCGAGTAGATCCCATGTCGATGCCTCACCTGAATGCTAACGAACAAATAGTCTGGGAGGGTAGACCATCCCAATGGAACAACGCAGGGACGTTCTTTGCCGCCACGCTGTTCTGCTGGATGGCATTCCCGCTGCTGATTGCCCTGTGGCAGTGGCTGGTGGTGAAAAACACCCGCTATGTGCTGACCAATCAACGCCTGTTCACCTACCGGGGCGTGTTGAACAAGCATGCTGACGAACTGGAGCTGTACCGTGTCAAGGACTACGCCTTGTTCAAGCCCTTTCTGATGCGCTTGGTGGGCCTGGGCAACGTCTCCCTGGTGACCTCCGACCGCACCACACCGAATGTTACGCTTGCGGGTATTCTCGAATCCGAGAAGGTGCAGGGCATGATTCGTAACGAGTCCGAAGCCTGCCGCATTCGTCGCGGCGTTCGCGAATTTGACGCGTAAGGAATTCACCATGATTCATACTCAGGCCTTTCACAAGGGTCAGTCGCAAGTCTTGCGGGGCGAATGCAAGGGACTGCTCGATGAGCTTCGCGAAGAGTGCGGCAAAGAAGAGCCACGAAAACACAGGCTGCTGACAGCACTGCCGGCAGTGCTGGTCAACAGCTTGACGGTCATGGCGATCATGGCGCTGTGCGTGTTCGGCCTTTTTGCTTTCCTCATCAGCGGCCCGCTGCCGCCTGAAGCCCAGGATGCGTTGTCAAATCTCTTTGCCATCCTGCTCGTGGGGTGTGTGATCGCAGGTTATGCCGTTTGCGCCTCGTATGAAACAGACTTGATCCAACAAAAAGAAGTGACGGCCTATTTCTACGAACGCTTTGCTTCCAAAGCGAAGGAATTCCCGGATCTGGCGATGGCAGTGGATGGACAGGAATTTCTCACGAATCAGGAGGCGGCATCCGCGCTACGCCGCCTCATTCGTCGCCTGGATCAGGAGATTGCCTCAACAGGAGCGGGAAAGTCGCAGGACGCCATGCGGCGTAAATTTCAAGAAGTCTCCCTGCGCGACAAATCCGAACTCGCGCCTTGAGACAGCCCAACGGCTCTGAAAGGCCCGATGCCAAGCCGCATTGTTCGAGTCTGCGCCTGGGGCTTGGTTTCACAAGTGAGCCAGCTGTAGCCAGAAGGCGCAGGTGGCACTGTCAAAACCCTTCGCATCCTGAACCCACCGCGAGGCACCAACCCATGAAAACGATTGCAACAAAGTGCTTGCTGGTGCTGGCGTGCTTGCTGATGTTTGCAGGGATCAGCGCTTGCACCCTCGGCTTCGTGAGTGATGATCAACCGACCCGAATATTTCTGGGAATCTTGGGGACGGGCTGGATGTTCGTAGTTGTCCAAATCGTCATGCATCGTCTTGATGACCCCAACAGCCCAGATTACCGTCACGTAGAGCCTCAGGAACGCGTTGCTGTGGTGAAATGGTTTTGCCGGTATCTGCCGAAATGGCTGCGCTACTGCCTTGGATTTGCTTTGGCCACTGCCCTGGCCGTGCTTGTGGCGTATGCAGCAGGCCCTATTGGCATCTTCGTCTGGATCGGCGCCACACTCGGGGCTGGAATCACCTTTGAGCGCAAAGAAATAGCCGCTGACACTGCAGTCTGTAAGGAATGACCTGGGAAGCAGCAAAAAAGCCATTTCGGTTATTTGACAAATTGGCAACTGGGGCGTAGAATTTGTTGCTTGATTGGCTGGCAGCCCGTTGACCAGCCAATGTTCATGAATAACACAAGGAGAACCTTTTCATGGATCAGCATTTTCGCACCAATGACACCGTTTATTTCACCCTGCCACAGTCCTGCGACAAGACGCCTTCCCAGGTTGTACCTGGCGTCGTCAAGGAAGTGTTTGGCTCGTTGATCCATGTTGAGCTCGCTCGTAAAAAGCGCGGCAACTGGACGTACGAGTTCCGCTCTGTGCCCCACCTGTCCCTGAGCCATCGCCCGAAAGGCTCGGCACCGATGGACAACCAGCGCCTGCCAATGTCCTTCGGCCAGGTCTGATTGCTCCCAGCCAATCCCACCTAGAGCAGCGATCTGCGAGGTTTTTCATGGTCTCTGGGCAGTCGAGCGCTGCGGCGCCGCAAACACTTCCACCCTGCATGATCGGCGAAGTCCGCGAGTTCGTGCAGGGCATGAAGGTTTATTGGAATTTTAAAAGCCTGGGCGGCAGGGCAGCGCAAAGCATCCCAGCCATTGTGAAAAAGGTCATGCTCACGCGCATTCGGATCGAGTTCATGGCCTGGGAAGCGGGCGGATGGGTGGCGCGCACACGCACCATTGCCATTACAAATGTGTCCCCGCGTGATGCCCTGGTACCCAGGATTGATCAAGCGGGCAGCGGTGTAAAATCAACCCCCGCCTACTGACTATCTGCCCAACGAAAGCCCGCTCTCAGGTGTGTGCACCCGATGCTTGGCTCGCTCCTGCTGAGGCACATCCACCGCAATACCCCGACCACCCTCGTAACTGACGTCGTACGGCTGGCCGACTTTCGGCTCACCCTTGAACAGACTCCGAGCGTGCTTCACGATGCCATCGTCGGAAAATTGCCACACGTGTCGATCGTTGACATGCACGATCGCACTGGAAAATGCAGCCGATTCCCGCGTTTGGGTTGGGTCTTTGGCATCGGCAAGCTGGTAGATACCCCTTGGCAAACCTGCCTCCGGCTTAACCTCCAGGCACACCCACTGGCCGTCGATGACCATCTCAATCTGGCGACTGCCATTCAATACACAGATCTTGAGCGAGCGCTCAGGCTTCATCAGCACCGAAGGGAAATACCCTTTCATAACCACCTCATTTCTTGTTTTTCTTTGATTGTACCGGTTGATGTGGCAATAAATCTATTAATCGTCGAGATCGTCGCTATACCCAATGGCATCAGTTCCAGAATCCGGGTCGTTCTCAGTGCAGACACCCTTGCGAACCAGCCTGGCCAGCGCTTGGCGCTCGTGAAAACGCGCCCGTGAGTTGACAAACTTCTTGGCGCCGCACTTGTCCCTGGCGATCCCGCGCTTGCCGTTGGTGTGGCTGGTGCACGTTGCATACGCAGTGACTTCCCTGTCGGAAAGCTCCAGGCGGCGTGAGTTGCCACCAACAATGTAGCGAGCGAAGACAGCCCTGGGGTCGCGGGTTTCTTTAAAATTGCGTCGATGATTGGTTTTCATGTACCACCTTCAAACGTATGTGTTGAACCAGGTTACGAAACGCCGCCAGCGGCTGTGATCCTGGGGTGCTGGCGCGGGCGGCGACTGGGTAGGCTCGGCTGGTCGCGGCAATGCCTGTTTGGGGCCGTAGCGCTCCTCCCGCCAGGGGTTGCCGATGTCATGGTAGCCACGCTGCTCCCAATAGCCAGGGATCTTCTCCTGCAAAAATTCAATGCGCCTCAGCCATTTCGGCGACTTCCAGAAGTACAGGGAGGGGATGACCAGGCGATAGGGCCCGCCATGCTCCGTGCTGATCGGGGCGCCATCGTAGGTGTGTGCGAGCATGGACTGTGATGCCAGCAGATCAGACAGGCGAACGTTGACCGTGTAGTCATCTTCGCAGTGCAGGAGGACGTAGGGGGCGCGCTCATCGATCCCAAGGCCTGCGACCAGGTCGGTCAGGAGGACACCCTCCCATTGGCTGTCCAGCCGTGTCCAGCTGGTGACACAATGGATATCGGCGCTGATCCTCGACTGAGGGAGGCTGGCGATCGCCTGGTGATCGAGCACCCTGGGCTGCCTGACGCACCCCTCCAGTGCCAACGTCCACGCCTCGATCGCGATCTCGGGCTGTACTCCCAAATCCAGCACAGGCAAGCCTTTCACCAGGCCTTGCCCCGGTGGAATGCGCGAATTTCCCGGCTGGGCCTTATCGCCCGTGAGGAAGCGGCCTTCCTCGGCAAATTTCAGTTTGGCGGCAATCAGCTTCCCAGGATCTTTCACGGCGATGTTCTCCCAAACCCGCAGGGCCGAGGCCCTCATTCAAAATGACGAGGCGACGCACAGTCCTGGCCAACCTTCTGACAGAGGTTTGTTCCCGCAGGCCTTCAAGTGAAACGCTATTGTCGCCTCAATCCCGCCACGGGTAAATGCCTTATCGGCTATTCGGGTTAAACATATATTGACCGATTAAGAAATTGTCCCCATGATGTGCGCCACTGACGCCGAAGCCTATGCCGACAAGATGCACTACATCCCGGAGCAGCTCGTCCAGCTTCGTGCGATCGACAAGTACAGCGAGGCCTGTGCCAAGTCGACCTGCCAATGGCGCCATGCCGGTGACCCTGCCTGCTGCGAAGTGAGTGCGACAGGCCTGGCAGTTGCTGCCAGGCAGTAGGTTGTCTTAGGGCCTGGTGCATAAGTGTCCGCAGGCCCTTTCCGGCATAAAGGCAATATTCCGCTTAACCGATAATCGTGAACCCAAGGAGCATCCATGAACCTGATCAAAACCCTGCCACTGGTCTTCGGCCTCATGGTCGGCTTCGCCCATGCGGAACCGAACAAGGTAGTCATCGCGATCGACGCCCCAGGTTTTTCCTCGGCACTGACAACCCAAGTCGGTCGTTCGGCCACGGTCAGCTCGGGCGAATTGCAATCTACTCCCCACCAGGCGCTCTGCATCACCATGGACGTGAACCCTGCCGAGGGCCCGGACAAGCTTTCGGTCGTGATGAATACGGTCAGTGCGACCACGGTGACAGTTCTACCCACCAATACTGACGCCACCGGGGTCAGGGCTTACGTCGGGTTCATGCAACAGGCGGTCAAAGACCAGAAGGTGGCCGACGCCAGCAAAGACTGTACGTCGCCCACAGGCATGACCAGCTCGACCACCAGGAGCATGTTTGTGGAGTTTGCCTGGGGGGTACCGAAAAAGATCGACCTGCTCGATGGCCAATCCCTGACCATCACGATCAACAACCCAGAAGCTGCAGGTTAGTAACAGGGGCTCACGGTGCCAGCCCCTTGTCTCGCGCCTGACCTGGCATTCAAGCTTCTTCAGGCGCCGAGGTATCAGCGGCGGCGGTGGCCTTCAAATGAGCCTGAGCCATTTTCACCAGGCTCACCTGATAGGCGACTGCAATGGCGGCGAAGCCGAGGGTAATGATCAGCGAACTGACCACGTCGAACGAGAAAAATCCAAGCCCCTCACTGAGTTTTGAGGTGATCCGTACCAGGTGCATGCCAGCAAAGTATGCCAGCAGCAAGGGGATAGCCACTTGGGCTTTGGGTTTCTGGTATTGGTTTGATCTTGCCATGACTTGCTCCGGTGCTGTGAAACGCCAGTTTTTAGTCGAACTGGCGTCTTGTCGTTGGAATACCCAGAGGGTTCAGGCGCCAGCTTTTTCCGAGGGAATCTGATCCTGGGTGTGTTCATTGGCTTCGGCTGGAATTGCCCTGCGCATTTTTGATAGGTAGGCCACACCTAAGCATGCGAACCCCAGTGAAATTAGCAAGTTGCCAGCCACTTCGGTCGAGAGGAGATTTTGGCCCTCGTGGATGAAAGTGGCGGTTTTGACCAGGTTGACACCCGCACAGGCAATCCACACCAGGCCAAATACACCGTCGGCGTTCCAGCGTTTTTTTGTTGTTTTCATTTCATGTTTCCAGTTGTTGTTATTGTGGATTCAGGAGCAGACGACCCGAGGGCCGGGGTACTCGGCCAGGGCCTTGTCCAGGCGGTCTTGGGCGTTGCAGTGGGTGCAGGCCTTATCGGCTCGGGGTTGGCATTTGCCATGGGGGCGCTTGATGTCATACAGATCCTGCATCACCCCGTGATACAGCGCCGACTCCTCGCGCAACCGCTCGACATTCACGGCGCGTTGCACGCGAAGCTCGCGCTGCGGCTGTTCAAGGGAAATGATCATGGTGCGATGAATCGACCCCAGTTTCCAGGTGTGCAGATGTGCCTCTTGCGCATTCAGGAAGGGGCCATAGGCGCATACGCCGGTCTCCCACAGGCTGCCCTCGATGATGAGTGCCCTCGGGCTGTGCGCAAGCTCCTGTCGACGCTCAGGCGTCTCCAGCGCATACTGCGCCGCGACCTCGCTGGCCAGGGTCGTATCGAGGACAAGCGCCAGGTGACCGTTTTGGGCCAGCGCCTCGTCACTCGGCGTATCGCGGGTGAACCCAAGCAGCCTGATCCCCTGGCCAAACGCTTCTGGCCGCTGAAAAATGGCGTAGTGGTGCAGGGCGGGCATGTGGTCGCCAGGGCAGTCGGCATGTTCCAGCACGGCTTTGCCGGCTGGGCTGCTTGTCACTGTCGTCGCGCCTTGGGATTGTGGTGCTGCCAATGCCTCGGACTGGACGTTGATCGCAAAAACGGTGACCGGCTCTGCTCCAAAATGCGGATGCGTCAGCGTGATCACGCGAAAGCCTCTCCAAGGCAGTTGTAGCCGCCTTGTGGCGTCATCGCGGCGTGGGTAGCCTCGCGTCAGCTCGATGCACGAATAGTCGCGGCCTTCCAGGCGCTTGCGCCAATAGGGCGTGACCAGGCGATACTCTTCCAGCTTGGTGCCGGACTTGATCGCGTCGAAGTATTCGCCCTTGAGGGCCAGGGTCAACGTGGTCATGACTGGCTATCAACCTCGCGGCAGCCTGCAAAGGGATGGGTTTTCATCATTCATCCGAACAGATCCGGCGTCACACCCGGCGCGGGCTTCTCGTCTTGTGCAGACGGAGCGGCGGCGTTGGTCTCAGGCGTGTTTCGATTGGCCCGCCAGGCCGTGGCTTCTTCAGGGGTTCCCAGGCGACCCGTGGCCCGGCGCATGGCGCACATGGCACCGGCTTCGGCCCAGGTGATCGCCACTGCACCGTTTTTGATGGCAATGGCTTTTTTGCTTTGGGCGATGTCGTAATGACTGTGATGGCGGGGTGGTGCCTGATGCCAACGCCGGGCTACGCCAATCGCGTCCGCCATCGCATGCAGCTCTTCGTCGCTGTCTGCAATCATGTGGCACATCACCATGTTCCCAAACTTGGCTTTCATATCGTCAACGTAGACGGTCATAGAACAATCCCTTCGGGTGCTGTCTGGTTGGCTGGACATCCAGGACGGCGAGCCGCAGGGCAAATCCGTCCATCAGAGCTGCCAATATAGCACATAAGGTGTCGATAGGCGCGGCCCTGTTGCCCTCTCAGCGGCAGGATCGATGCAATGCGAGCCAGCATTGAGTCCGCCTTGTTATCCATCTCGACTATAGTGATAATTGGTGCATCGGAAATACCAACCAGTTCCCCGACCGCCTGGTGCCTCATGAAAATTTCGACCTTGATCTTGGGCCTGACCTTGGCCTGCTCCGCACTGTTCGCGCAGGCTGGTGATAAGCCGGCGCCGATCGAACTGCCTGCTATCCACATCACGGCGCCAGCGCCCGATCCGACAGAAGCACTCCAGGCCAACGATGCTGAGCTTGCAGCTGATCAAGCGGTCGAGCAACCTGCACCCGACGGGAAGGCCAGCAAACCGATCATCTATTGAGAAGTGATGGCGCCTGTGAAGTCGCTCCATGCGCTATCAACGGGCTTCTGAGGTCATGCTCCGGGCTTGCCCTGCGCAGGCTTGTGCGCCTGGCGCGGCATGCTGCCATCGGCATGAGCCCATTGGATCGCTGAAAACACTGGGGCAGTAACTCCTTAAATGATATATTGGGCTGAAGCCCAAAGAGGAGACCGCTATGCTCGGCCCCATTACAGCTCAGCGACGCAAAAGAAAGCATGAACGCACCCTGTCCCTGCTTTCAACCATTCAGCAGCATTACCCGCTGGCTTTCCCGCCCAAGAACACCACCCCGGTGTACCCCCTGAACCCTGGCATTGAAAAGGAACTCAAGCACGGCCTGGCCATCCGGCAGATTGAAGCCTCCGAGGATGAAATTCAGCTGGTACTGGCCCACTGGTGTGGCCAGAAGTTCTACCTGAAGGCCTTTGAAAACCAGGCTTTCCGCGTTGACCTGACGGGGTTCGAGACCTGCCCACTCAGGCAGGAGGAAAAAGACCGAGCCTTTGAACGCAAAAAATTGCTCCTGAAGAAGAGGGCACAGGCATGAGCTGTAGCTTGGATGACGTCAACCTGATCATTGTGCACCAGGGGCAGAAGCGCTATTGGGCAGGGGTCAAGACCTGTGGCCACGTCTTGATGGACGAGCGCCTGGGGCTGTGGGCAGAGAACCCAGAGCCGGATCTCTCGTGGATCTCCAGGTCGACCTGGGGGGGAAATGCTGGAGGCCATTGAGTCGCCTTTGGCGGAGCCAGTGTATGGCAGCATCACGGTGGATTTCGATGCCAAACACATCATTGATCGCTCAGGCTTCGGCCATTTTTTCGACATGAACCTGTCCTGGTTGGCCATGACCTGGCGATTCCCCCGCGAAGCCCCGGTTACCAAGAAATCCCTGCGTGGACATTTGCGAGCAGGGCGTGTGCAGCTGATCGAAGCGTGCGACTTGCGTGATGCTTGCCCGACTGGCGAAGTTTTTCCCACCACTCTACCGAAGGCCCAGGCGTTTGCCGAGCACAAACTGGATATTGGTTCCTGGTATGCCAGATTCAATCTACCGGAGGGGTGGACGTACTTCGCAGATGCCGAGGATGACAGCGTCGCGGGCTAAAGCCCAAGATCCAGGGCCAGCGCCTCGGCTGCCAGGTCGCCTTGCATGTGCTGCACGAAGCGGGGCTCTCGGGTCAGCTTGTAGAGCTTGAGCAGGGTCGCGTCATTGAAGGGGCTTGGATCAAGGCTGGCAAGGTCGTGGCGCATAAGCAGTGTCCCGCACCAGGCGTGGTGCAGCTCACGCCACGACGTTTCCTTGAGGGATCCAGGAATCCGATCCAAATACAGCCCTACGGCCTGCTCTGCTGGCACCGCCAGGCCATCCATGCGTTGGCCAGATAGCGCGCTTACAACAGCGCGTTCGAGCTGCACACCCAGATCAAGCAGCATGTCCTGGTACTCCCTGAACAAGGGGAAGCCGTGTTTCATTCGAAAGAGGGTGTGGTAGTTGTATTTGAAGGTGAGAATGTTTTTGAAGGCGATCGTAGCTACTTCCTCATCGATCCAAGCATGGGCCAGTACAGAATCTCTAAACTGCATGATCCCGTCGCGCCGAACCTCAACCGCTGAGAGCGGACTACGCAGAATCAGGTTGTCCAGGCGGCGCAGGGCACACGCTACTTCGTCAATGCTGTTCACTTGAAGCTCCTTTGGCTTAGTACTCACATTGTATTGATGCCCCGGTGTTCCGCGCAAAGAGCATCATAACCAAAAAACGAAACGGCAGTTTCGTTTTCAAGAGTTTCCGCTGAGCTTGCGAAGAAACGAAGCCGGAGCTTAGTTTTTGCATTGCTCCTGCTGTATGTGCACCGCCTTGAAATCTGATTCTGCATGCACCAGCTCGATTGAAAGAATATCATCCGTAAGTACCGCCGTGATGTCCCGGATGGGCAGGGCAGCAGTGTACTTGATGATGGCATTGCCCAGTCGATAAGTGCGCTGTTTGTTGTTTCGATGACCCGCCCCCATCAACATGCTGGAGATTCGCATGGTGTGAAACGCATGCATTTCATATGCTTTGGGCGAAATAGACCCTTTCAGCATATCAGCCTGATCGTAGCCTGGCAGGGTCATCAAATAGTCAGATAGCTGTTTGCGCGCCGTCTCAGACATCACTTTGTTCTGGCTCAACGACACAAAGGAGTCAAGACTCATTGAGTTGGCGTAGTTTTCCTCATCCAACACAAACATCCATTTATCCCTCAACTCCACCAAGGAGAAATGGAAAGGTCGCGCCATGGCGAGTGCTTGCGCAATCCATGCTTCGTGCCCACCTCCCATGTGCTTCTGCCAGGTCTCCGCCAGAGCGTCAAGCTCGCTCGAAGAACAATCCTTCCAGCGCAGATCTGCAAATTTCTTAAAGATATCGGCGTGAAATTCAGCTTTTATCCCGGACAGGAACAATTCCATATTTCCGATCAGATGTGCATGGCTATAAGGCTGAATGTTGAGGATCACCGTGTTGTCATTATGGGTCAGCCTCACTTCATTCAAATCAAGATCACCCAGTCGGTAGCTGAGTTGCGTCTTATTCCCCGAGCTTATAGCTGTAAATGCATCAGAGAAGGGATAAGCCTGCTGGTTTCGAATGTTGAAATCGCTATTCATGCTGACCTTCCTTAATGAATTCACATAATGCGCTGAATGTGAAACCGGCACTGCGCGCAGTGCCTGTATGCTCTTGGCTACAACAAATTTACTGGCTGTCGAGCTGTTTGACGTTCACCGTTTTTACGCCTGTTTCAGAGTGGCCCAGTTCGATGGTCAACACGCCATCAGAAAGGGTCGCGGTGACTTCACGAATAGCCTTGGCAGAGGCGTACTCGATTTCGGCATTGCCCATGCGGTAGGTTCGAGCCCTGCCCTTATTGCCGGTGCTTGCCACCAAGTGCATGAACTGCATTACCAAATAGCCGAAATGCTCATAGGCCTTGGGAGAGATGCTTCCATTGAGTGCATCATCCTCATTATAGCCGGGCAAGTTTATCAGCCAGGTGCGCAACATTTCGCGTGCATGCTCGCTCAACATGCGGTTGTGCGCTAATTCGACAAAGCTGTCGAGGTTAAGGTGTTTCCGATAGGACTCAACATTGAGAACAAGCTCGCCCTTATCCCGCAGCTCAATCAGGGCGGTATGAAGCGGCCTGGCCATGCCGAAGGCGCGAAGTGACCACTGGTCGCTTTCTCCAGCCTGTTCATTCTGGCTTAACAGCCAGGTTCTTACCCAGAGGTTCAGGTCATCAACCGAGCAGATGCTCCAACGCAGATGTGCGAGTTTTTCGGCATGATCCTGACGGTTTTCTGGCCTGATCTCTTGCAGATACATTTTAAGGTTTTCGATCAAGTATCCCTTGGAAAACGGATTGATCGTGAGGAACACCTTGCTGTCATCGTGTCTGACCACAACCTCGCTGTGATCAACGTCTCCCAGGGGGATTTTCAGGCGGGTTGTGTTGCCCAGGGCGTGCACAGCAAACCGATCCGCCAGAGGATCTGTTTCGTAATCCCGGAGGGAGAAGGGCTTCTTGGTGCCAGCGACCTCATCAAACAGATCAACTACTGCCGTGGTGAGCAGCTCAAAACCTTTGCCTGCCTTGTAAAATGCATCGCGAATTGGGGACTTATTCATGGAAAAATCTCTCTTGTTTTTATGAGGGGATGTTTGAACGTGTGCCCAGCATCATCAGATCGCGACCCGTGGGTTGCTGGTGAACGGCTAGGCCGAATTCTGGCATGATTGCCAATATATGGTCAAAGATATCAGCCTGGATCTTCTCATACTCCGTCCAGACGGAAGTGTTGGTGAAGGCATAGATCTCAATGGGAAGTCCATGTGGTGTTGGATTCATGTGCCGGCACATGAGGGTGCGATCTTGGTGGATCCCAGGGTGGTTGCGCAGGTACAGCTCCAGGTACGCCCGGAAGCTGCCCAGGTTGGTGATCCTGCGGGTATTGACCAGCTCGCGGCTATCGGCGGGCAGGTTTTGATTCCAAAGCTCCAGCTCGGTCTCCTTGGCCTTCAGGTAATCCTTGAGCAGGCCGAAGCGGCTGAGGTTGGCTTTTTCCGCCTCATCCATGAAATGCACGGTGGATTGATCGATGTAAAAGGCTTTTTTGATCCTGCGGCTATTGGACTGGGTCATCTGGCGATACGACACGAAGCTTTCTGTGATCAATTTATTTATGGGTATGCTAGAAATTGAGAGATCGTAATTCTCCACTCGCACTGTATGTAAAGCAATATCGATGACCACGCCATCGGCATTGAATTGATCCATTTTAATCCAGTCGCCGAGCTTCACCATTCCCCCGGCATTGATCTGCACCGCCGCTACGGTTGAAAGAATGGTGCCCTGGAAAATCAATAGCAGCACGGCAGCGAGGGCACCCAGGCCTGACAAGAGAATCAGTGGCGATCGGTCTACCAGGGTCGCGATGCAGAGGATCAGGGTGACGATGGCCAATAGCAGGCGGATGACCTGGATATAGCCCTTCATCGACCGGAACTTGGCCGAGGGGCGCTTTTGGTACAGGGCGTGGGCCATGTCCAGCAAGCCTGAGAGGAACAGGGCGAAGCACAGGATGATAAAGGCGCTACAGACGTTGTTGGTGACCGTCACGGCGGCGCTGGGAAGCCCAGGGATAAAACCCACGCCGGTTGCCAGGATCCAGGCGGGCACCACGTTGGAGAGGTGCGAGATGACCTTGTGGGGCAGGCCTCGGCTGTTGGATTCAAACACGGTCAGGTGCAATACGTGGCTGATGCCCCGCACGATGACACCCTTGAGTGCGAGGTTGGCCAGCCAGGCGCCCAGCAAGAGCAGGGCACAGAGGGCTGCCGTATAGGCCAGTGGGTAGTCTTGCAACCAGGTGATACAGGCGGAAAGGTGATCGTACAGCGGCAGTGCTGAGAGGGTTGTCATGGCTGTCTTGGATTTTCGTTATCAATATACGCTATAGACAACAATTCTATCCAAATGGTCACGGCGTAGATAGGGCTATCTATTGATACGCTCGGCGAGATTTCGGGGCATGTATGTCATCGATTGCCAGCAGTCTGGCAGCGCGAACCGGCGGAAGATGCGATTGCGCAGACCAGCCATGCCCCTTGCATCAGAGCGACACAGACTAATGAAGGTGAGTGGGCAGTTGATGACTTTGGCAAAGTCAGCCCTAAGAGAGGGTTCCACGCGCAGATCTGCAAACACGCACGCGATCACGATCTCGCTCACGGTGCTGTTCTCAAGGATCTCCAGGATCTGGGCACGGACTGCAGCGCAATCACCGATCACCACTTGCCAAACTACAACACAGCCCAGGGCGGAGACACCGGGATCGACATAGCGATGCACCACGTTCGTAAATGACTGACCCAAGGTGACGTACTGCTTCATCCAGTACACCAGCAGACCTTCTGTGCTGGCCGGCGCCAAGCGATCCAGCAGCAGATCGGCTTCTTCAGCCAACAATGACCATGTTGTAGGCGTGCAGTGATCATGGATCCTCTTGTTCAGCGCCGCGATGGCCAGTGACAGTGCACCCGCTGCATCCTCGCACTCGGGGTTGGCCAGCGCCTGGATAACCTCATACAGAGACAGCGTCGACATGGACTTAATGCAGCTGGCTTCTGGTAGGCGAGCCTTCCTGGGCCGGAACATGCAGCCGGGCCATGATCTGGTCGATATGCGCCATATGCAATTCAGTGACGAAGACGTCCAGGTCGATGTTGTGCAGGCGGAACACGGCTGCTGACTCGTCGCCCAGGTTTAGGTGGTGGCAATACAGGTGATGCTTGAACTCGGCAGGAGAGGCAGCCTTGAGGTGCTCAACCGTTTCGGCAAACTGCTCGATCCAGGCCTGGGTTTCGGCGTACTTTTCCGGCGAATACCCTTCTGCGTCCTGCCCGAATCGGTAGCGGCTTTCCTTCAGCGAGTCTTGCAGTAAGCACAGCGTGCTGTACACCGCCTCGTCGGAGGCAGCATCGAGCGATTGCTGGATCTGCTCGCAGATCAGTTCAGGCGCGGCACTGAGGCGCTTGAAGCGCTCATAGCACGCTGAGAAGTCTGCAGGCGCATCGTCGGTCGGGATGAAGACCTGGATGTTTCGGTGCTGCCCAGCATGAAGAATGATGCCAGAGAACGCCTTTTGTTCATCATCGTAGAGCATATGCATGAGTCAGTCCCCGAATGAGAGTTCGGCCAATATAGAGATAAAGCTTTCGGATCGCAAGGGGCCGGCGCGGTCTGTTTGCCAAGCGATCACCTTCCGCCATAAACTGAAATCAAAAAGAGCTTCAATATCCATGAAAATCAAGAACCCATCCCGGTTTCTCGCCACTGCGGCATTCGTCGCGTGTGCCAGTCTGGGCCTTGCTGCCCCCAGTTTTGCCGAGCAGGCTTCGGTCAACCCAGATGCGCCAACCAGCCTTCAAGCGAGCATCGGTGAGCTTCCGCTTCTCAACGGGGTCAACCTGGAAGGACGTTCAGTGCGAATGGTCAACGAGCAGGACTTGCCCGCCACGCTGCGCCAGGCGATTCGCCAACAATCCGGGGGCGGCGCCATGCGCTTGAACACTAAGGACAACAACATTCTGTGTAGCGTGACTGTGCAGGCGCACGCGGATGCACCGGGTATGCCCGGCACGGTGTACTACAAGCTGTCCTACCAGAATGAAGAGAATGTGCTGGTCGATCGCAACGTCTATGACTTCTACATGGCAGCGCACGAGCTGAGCCACTGCTTCAACCATGCAAGCCAGGCGTCCAACAGGCAGTTGATCGCCTTACAGAACAGCCCCAATTTTGCGGCCTATGCCCCCATCCTGCACCTGCTGGACTCCTCAATCCGCGAGACCTATGCAGACTTTTCTGCGGCGCTGCTGGGCGCCAGCAAGACCGGGGACTGGAGTGTGTTCAGCAAGGCCGTCATGCCGTTTCGCGCCAGCCTGCCCGACCTGAAGCACCTGACCCTCAATGCCACGGCCAATCTCGTTAACGGCATAGACCCCAAGACCCTCAAAGGCATGAGCTTCGAACAGGTTAACACCCTGGCGAACAAGCATTTCAAGCTGCGCTTCATGAATGCTGCAGGCGAGATTGACATGCGCAGTGCCGGTGTCTTGGATGTTATCTCAGAACTGGCCTACACAGGCGAGCGGCTGAGAATCCTCTCTTCGATCGATATCTATAAGAACGATGCGACCTTGTTCCTCAACACCTCAAACCTGGTTCGTGGCTTTGGCGAGGCGGTGTACACCAAGCCGATTGCGCGGGCCGACGACTTTGCGTTTATCTCGGCGCTTCATGTGGTGGATGCTAGGCAGATGGGCCGCTTTTCAAAAGAGGGGCGCAACAATACCCGCGATGGTCGTCAGCTGGCGCTGGAGTTTGGCGCAGCCATGGTCACCAAGGAGCGATTGGAAAGGGCGGTCGATGAGTACTTCAGCAAGGTGCTTTTCAAGCAGCCCAGCCAGATCGATCGCTATGTCGAGAGCGTCCAGAGCTGGAGCAAGCGCACAACAGCTCCGGGTGCCGAACGCCTGTTGGGGGCAAAGCTTGAAGACTTCATTGCCGAGAACGTGCGTTTTGACGACAGGGCCCCAGCGCAGACCAGCAGAGCAGGGCTTGAGGCGCGCATTCAGGAGCGCTTGGGGGCCGTCAGAAGCGGGGCAGGCACAGGCCTGCAGACTGACGTTCAACAGATGCCGGCTCAGGCCGTACAACAGCGCAACTCCCAGGCGTATAGTGCTGACCATGATCGTTGACTGAGCAAACACCCATGAGCAGGGCGTGTATTCCAATCACCTGACCTGAACAGGACTGCTATAGTAGCTGAGCGCCACGTCTGGCCCGAGCAATGCTGGAAAAGACAGGCCAAATTCAGCCAAAGAGCAGACAGGAAGTCGAATCATGAGCGTTGAAGCCGCCCCCTTAGCCCTTGAAACGGTCACTGCGCCCCAAAGGGTGGTCTCGACAATGCACTGCGCTCGGGATGTGCTCACCGGCAGCCACTACCCGAACTACCTCGATCGTTTCATTGAGAATCACCCCGACCCTTTGAGCAGCGCCTGCAGTCGAGGCGACAATGTCCTGCTCAAGCAGCTGCTCAATCACGGGGTTCATCCAGCCCAAGATACTCAAGATCCACTGATCATTGCCGCAGCCATGCGAAACCAGGCGGGCGTGGCGCTGTTGCTTCAACATGGTGCCAATCCTAATCTTCGAAGTCGATCGGGTTTGCGCGGGCCTGTTCACGCGGCGATTGGCAAAGATCCGCAATGGGCGCTTCAGATCCGCCTTAACCCTATCTGGAGGGCGGAGGCCAGGCGACTGCCCGCAGACCGACTGAGCGCCGATTTTGAGCGTGCCGAGCGCGATATCATTCGTTTGCTCGCCCATGCCGGGGCTGACCTGAACAATGACCTTGGGGGCTTCGAAACCCCGCTGCACGTGGCCATCCTGGATTCGAATATCGCGATGCAGGCACTGCTACTTCGACTGGGTGCCAACCTCGATATCCCCAACTACCGGGGTGCCACGGCCAGGCACCTTCTGGGCCCGGAGCTGACCCGGATGCTGATTGACCTGGCCATTGGCTGAAGCAACCACGCAATGCATTTAAGGGCCCCAGAGAAGGCCGCAGTCAGGTGCTTCAGCGTTTGCTTGCAGCCTGAACAAATCGAATTCCGGACAGGCAGGTCGTTATGCTACCCCATGGGGGCTGGCCCCTGGCTACAATGCCAGCTCACCCTCCAGCAGCTCTGCCAGAAGGGGCTCTGACAGCCTTCCCAGATCCATCTCCAGGCAACCACTCAGGTGAAGCATGAAGGATTGGCCGAGGCTCAGTTGAACGTTTTCGAACGCCTGGGGATTGTTCCGATACTCGCGCTCCAGCAGCATGTGGTACACCGCCTGTCTCTCATGCCGCTGGCTGGTTTTGGGGGAATGCCATGCAGCAAGGACAAAGACTGGGGGCATCCTGGCGCCCAATTTCAGTAGGGTGCCAATCTCAAAGGGGGTGTCGACTGGCGTCTTGTGGCCCGTGGCAACTTCCAGCCAGACATCGCGGAACTCCCGGCGCAGCCAGGGAATTGTGTCGCGTTTCGTGGTGGCCCGGCTGAGCACTTCCTTGTGTTGCGCCCACAAGGATTCTTGCAAGGGCGTGCACATACCCTGAGCCATCCACGGGATCATGAGAGCCACCCGTCGATTCCGGTACAACTCGAACAGAAGGCGTGGCGTCTCAATGGGGATCAAGCCGTCAGCCACATTGATCCACGTGGGTCGACCGGTTTCTATCACATGGATTTTTTCTGTTCGAAAATGCTCAAGGGCAGTCATTTTCTACGCTCTGGCTTTGATTGGGATGAACACGATGGTGGCAACAGGGATTCAGGTAGACGGTATCGACACCTATCAATATATGCAATAATCGAGCATATAAATTTACCTCCCAGGGAATCACCATGAAGCTCGTTATCCCCCGCCTGAAGGCCGATCAGCTCGCTCTGACCAAAAAGTGGACATTTAACCTGCACCATGAGGAGCGTAACGCCTCCCTCGGCGCGCACCTGAATATCGCGGCAGAGAAATTCCACTGGATCACCAAGGACAACCTTGCCACCCAAGTCACCTTGCCCAAAGGCACGGTCATGACGGTCGATCGCTACTACATCCGACAGGGGAACGAGCAGTTTGACTCGATCACCTTCCTGGTGCATGAGATCGAGGGCAAGGTGCTGAAGAAGAAGCTGCGCTTCTGGGTGAAGCTCGATGAAGCGTTGACGCTGGATTTCAAATACCTCTGAGCGGTACCGGGCTGTCGGATAATCCTTGTTCTCTGAGTAGCCCACACCTCCTCAGAGCGCCAGGTCGATCTCCAGGGCCTGGGCGATCTCTTGTTCGCGCATGTGTTGCTTGCACTGATCCCAGCCAAAGATCTTGAAGAACTTGAGTGCTCGCTGACTGTCCAGGTGATGCAGCAGGGTGGGGTGCTCGCCGATCGGCATGAAGTAGCTTTTCACGTAGCTTCCCATGCCCTTCAGATTCAGTCCGCCTAGGTAGCGCAGAGCCATGGCCGGGTCTTTGTCAATCAGCAGGTCGAGCCAGTCGATTTTGGAGGGCAATCGATCCACAGTCCGATAGCTGTCGCCGATATTCACCTGCCGTGTTTTGGCCATGATGCCATCGGGGTGATTGGCGGCGATGCTCTCCAGTGAAACGCGCTGGATCTCCCTGAGGAAATAGCCGTCCCTCAGGCATTCGAGCAAAAGCGCAAACATTCGCTGGCCATCCTCATCCTGCAGTTGCTTGGCATCCATGGAGGTAATGGGCACCAGGCTGAAAAGGTGCTCAATGAGTGCGCGATCCAGGCGTTTATCGCCCTGGTTGCGCTCCTGCACATCCTGGTATCCAATCCTTCCCAGCAGCCAGTCCAGGGCCGTCTCGTACCGATCAGCGATGCTTGGATGAACTGTGCCGTCGTCTTGCAAGGGCGGGGTAACATTAGACAATTTCATGCTGGTGTCTCATAGTCCCAAATCGCTTTCAAGTTGGCGCACGTACAAGGCGTCACATGCCTTGGCAATCTGCGCGTCGAGTTTGGCCAAAATCAGGCCGTCCGCCATGCGTTCACTGGTGCAGGCAAACGCGTTGACCGTGGCCGCGATGTGCTGGCGCAGCGTAGGCTCGGCCTTCCACAACCTGTTCGCGATCTTGGCCATCATGGTGGGCTGATCCTGCTCGGGGATGTCGAAGCCCGCCCACTGGCTACCCGGTTTGGACAGGTGCAGGTACAGCGCGGCCTGGGCGAATCGCTTGCTGCCGGCAGAGGATTGCGTCAGGGTCGCCATTACCGTGTCCTCCATGGGATGACCGAGTTCCTCCATCACCACGAAATGCTCCATGACCATCGGCCAGCTTCGCTGTGCCACGGCATATCGCGCACACAAGCCGTCCAGTCCAAGTCGCTTGAAGAACTGGGCCATACCCAGAGCCAGTGGATCATCGATCAGGAATTTGAAGTTGAGCCCGGCAAGCAGTTTTTCATGGTGGTCGCACACGAAGGCTTCCAACGCCATCCGCACCGGCTCGTCGCACGCAAGGCTAAGCTCGTATGTCCAGCGACAAAGCTGCTGGGTGAAGTCTTTCGGGTAGGTGCCGACGTCGAACCCCATGTACTTTTTGGCCAACTGGAGAAACAACTGGTGCTCATTGTGCTGCACCAGCTGGGGGATGAAGCGATACAGTGAGAAGTCGCGCAGGTGCAGGTGCTGCTTGACCAGTAGCGGGAAAAATACGCCAGGATTCGCGACACTGTGCAACGTCGATTGGTATTTCAGGTATTGATCATCCAGATCACACCCAACAGTCTCCATCAACAGACGGGTTGTCCTGGCTGGAATGCCCTGGGTGAAGTACAGCTTCTGTAATTGCTCCAGGTGCCCCACGCCCAGCAGCTCTGACTCGCTGCGAAACAAGCGGGCATGAGCATGGGCCGCCTTGAGAGTGACGAGCAGAGCCTCGATGACTTCTGGGCCCACTTCATGAGGTTGCATGGCCAGGATCTTGTTCAACTGCCCAGTGGCTTTATCGATCAGCTGGTTCACAGCCCAAGCTCCTCCTGCAGGCGCGATTCGGGGAAGCCGGGTATGCCCATCAAGTATTCCAGCGGGTAGAGGTTTCGAATCTCCTTGATTACCTCCTCTTCAACCTTGATATGGCTTGCCACGTACTGTCGCATGAACTCGGCACGCTTGCTCTCGATGTCAGGCTGAGCCTTGTGCCGCTCAAAGGCTTCTTGAACGATCACTGCCTGGGCTTTCAGGTTTTCCACCCGGCCCTGACCGTCCCCAAAGGCACAGACTTTTGGCGGAGGGGCAAACCAGCAGTCCCTTCCATGAATCTTATTCATCGCCTCAACTGCATCGTCACTGTCGAATACCCACCGGTTTTCCTGATCCTGAATGAAATACTCGACAAACGCGGCGAAGGTGCCCAAGCTTTTGGTGCTCTGGCTGAGCGAGGCGAGCATCCAGAGCGACAGTTTGGTATCAAACGCCTGCTCTGCCAGCATGAGCTCATCCCTGTTTTCGAGACCTTCGCGGCTGTGCAAATACAAGTCCAGTGCCAGCTTGGGCAGCCCCAGTTGCGCCAGTTCACGCAGGGCGGGTCTGTCGGAGGCCCGCAGGCACGGCTCTCGGCGATTGCTGGTACTTAGCGACCATTCACAAATTTCTTCGATGCGCGGGGCCATGCGCTCCAGGAACTGCCTGAAGAAGAGGTCTCGACCACCCTTGATGAGCAGCGCCACCACCTGATTGTCGAACGAAAAGGGGCTGTCGTGCAGGTCTTCGTCGTGAAGCAGCCCTTCGATCAGCTTGGCGGCGAGTTGGTGATTGTTGTGCGTCAGCAGCGTGTCAATGAGTTCGAGTGAGCGCACGAGCCTGGGGGCGGCCTCACTGCGCACTTCAACTTCATCGACCAGGTGCTTGGCCCGAAAGAAACCATTCTTGAGGATGTTGTCGACCAGCTTGTTGTCTGAGCCCGAGTGATCATGCAGCAGGAATGGCGCAGCCAGCCAGGGCTCAAGTGGGCAATGCTCCGCCACAAAGGCGCGATACAGGCGCTCTTTACCCAGGCCACTGTACTTCTTGGCAAAGGTGTAAACGGGCTCACGTAGGGTCTGCAGGTGCTCCTGGGCGAAGAGGGCCGCCTGGTGGTGGCCGGTTGAGAAGGCCTGGTTCATGTGTTGGGTGTATTGCTGCGCGTTCTCTCGTGCAGATTTCCAATCGCGATCGATGAGATTGGTGAGGATCACGCTCATCTGGTTGCGAAAGTGTTGTTTGGTGAATGCCGGCTGAGTCATCGGAGATCTCCTTCAATAAATCATTAAAGCATGGCCTCCCAGCGTGTTGCCAGCTGCGTTCGTGCTGCATGGACGCTGGCAAGGCGCATCTGCCAGAATAAGGCAATGCAACCGGCACAGACCTACTCGAACGCCCATGAAAAACCCCATTTTCGGCACCTCCCTCTCCATTGAACTCAAGCCCGAGCGTGTTCAGGTGGTCAGTCAATTTGCTGAAGCGGCATTGGGTGTCGCCAGGAGGCATTTCCAGCATTTTCGAAGCGTTTTTGAAATGACGGACGAGAATGGCGACTGGGATGTGAATGCTTATGATGAGTTCATCGAAAGCCAGCAAGGCATCAAGTTGTTGAGTCAGTTTTTTGATCGCGGGGTGCTGGACATCGCCACGCTAGTGCTTGCTGACAACGTCCAGTTTGTGGATGAATTCTGGCGGAATTTCGCCAGCTTTGAGCTTGATGAGCTGCGCAAGGATCTGATGCAGTACGGGCTTCATGGCTTGCATTTTCGCAGCAATATGCCCACTCAAGACCACCGGCTGGCGGCGGTGAAGTTGCTTTCACAGCGGCTGTTTGACCTGCAGTCAGAGGCCTATACGGAGGATCCGTGCTTCCCGCTGGGGGCGATGTCGTGCCTGATCAAGCAGGATTACGAGGAGGAGTTTGTGTACGCCAAGCATGTTGAGGAGGGTGCTGAGCTGGCGGATGGCGTCCCACGGGCGAACAAACATCACTTGAACGCACTCCTTGACCTGGGCCTTGAGACCACGGAGGGCAAACCATGGAGTCTTGAGTGTGCTGTGGACTATTTCCTGACCTATGAGGGGATGTACGACTACAGCACGCTGAAAGAGACCCTTCACCCGCAGAAACTGGCGAACATGATTGAGCTTGGGTTTAAGTGTCTCGTCTACAATCGTGGTTATCACCTGAAGTCGATGCACGGTGATGCATGGCTGACGGATTTCGAGCTGATGAAAACGATTGAGCCTACGATCGACCGGCTGATGACCCCGTTCAATTCCTCCTCTGAGTTCAATCAGGCACTCAAACGCCAGGTGTTGATCAACCTGTTCAGCGCATTTCCGTCAGGACTTGCCCTATTGGACGCTCAACCGGAAGAGCTTCAGGGGGTTATTCTTGACCCAGTGCTTCGAGGCCATCCTGACGCGGCGTTTTTCGCCAACACCCTGGCTGGGCCTACCCATCTGTTTGCTGGCAACCGATCTACCCCCAAGGAGCACAAAGCCACTCAGGTGGTTGAATTCCTGCAGGCAGCCGGCTACCCGATTCACATCGACATCGCCTGCAAGGGTTGGCTGTCCACCCTGGGCCAGACCGGAAATCTGATTGATCACGCCGAAGGCAAGTCTGATGTTCTGGACGCGTTTTTCAGTGAGTCGCGTACGCTCGACGATACCCCGTTCGGGACAGCCCTCAGCCTGCTGACGCCCGAATACCTGGCACATTACAGCGATAGTGCCGTGATCAACCTGATCAAGGCGGGTGCGCAGATAAGCTGTCCCGAGGCTGGGTATCTGACCTACCGGCGTGCGTGCGCAGCCATCGACTTGCGCGACTTCTTCGCCGCCAGGGCCGACTTGATTCCAGTCGTGCTTAGCGCACTGGAGAAGGACGACCTGATCAGCATTCACGCCTTCAAGCTCTGCGGGTTCGGTAGGCGCGAGCTGACCCTTCTGGATAATCCGCCCGACTCGCTGAATGAGCATATCCTTGGCGGTGACCTCGGCCTGTAGCCGCTACCCAGGCGCTGGACGTGGGATTTACGGCTCTGCCACACTTGGGTTAATAGCCTTTACAGACCTGGTCAGCCAGGGGCAGGAATTTTGTGAGCCAATTATTCAAGAACGGCCAGACCTTCGAACTTACGGCTGAGCGGGAAGCGCTCTTCGAGCGCTTTGCGTCCGGCGTGCTAGCGTTTGCCGCAATTTCCGGCTACGAGTGCGAGTCTGCAGAGGAACTGTGCGCGGAACACACCCACATCTTTCGCGCATTCGTTGAATCAGACGCGGGACGCGAGCTGCTTTCGCAAATTCATGCGGGTGGAGCGCTCGACTTTTTCACCCTGTATGTGAATGACGCCAGGCCCCATGACATCAAAGACGAATGGCTGGAGTATGAATCCCCGTTCAGCTTCGCTGATCTGAGGGAAGACATCGAGAACCACGGGCTTCACAGCCTGCATTTCCGCATGAACCTCACCGACGAAGAAGGTCGCAAGTGGGGCGTCACCACCATTTCACGACAGCTCCACGACTACTTCGGCGATACCTGTCCAAATGACCTAGCATTCCCCTTGCACAGCCTGTCTTCCTTGATCATGGAGGACTATGACCATGAACTGAAACTGGCAACCGACGCAGTGCGAGACCTCGAAGGGGATGACACCGACCACGAGTTCACCAAGAGCGAACTCAACGCGCTCCTCAACCTGTGTGCTCGGGTCGATTTTGAGCCGGAACAGCCTGATGCACTGGACACAGGCATGGCCAAGTTCATGAGTGGCAGGGGGCAGTACGAAATGGAAATTGCCGCCAATACATTGCCGCGTGACCTGCTGGCGGATCAGGTCGAGCAGGGGTTGCTGGCCATGGTCTACAACTACGGCTACCGCTTGAAAGCCACGATGCCTATCAGCAATTTTGAGCTCAAGGAGGAGGTAGAGCCCGTCATCGACCACCTGCTTGAGCAGTTCAAAAGCTCTCCGGAGTTCACGGCAGCACTCAAGCGCCAGGTGATGATCAATTTGTTCAGTGCCTTCCCGCGAGGCCTGGAGATGTTTGGCACCAAGCCCGAGGAACTGCAGGGGGTGATCCTTGATCCAGTGCTCAAGACCCATCCCGATGCGCAATACTTCCTGAAAACCTTGATGGGGCCCGTGGCATTGTTCCGCGCCGACAAGTCCGCCGTCGAGGAGTGCAAAGCATCCTCGGTGATCGACTTCCTGACCGCAGCCGGCTACCCGATCACGGTTGAAACGGCGAGCCGAGGCTTGCTGTTCGATCGCCCTGAATTCAGCGCCCTCATTCACCATGAAGGCGGCCAGTCCGCCGTGTTGGATGCCTATCTGGCAGAGGATCGTCCAGCCGACAAGATGCCACGCCATGTCATCAGGGCGTTGTTGCGCCCGGAGTACCTGTGCACGTACAGCGAGCGGGCCGCACTCAACATCCTACGCACAGGCCTGGATTTGCGGGCGGCTGAGGCAGCTCTCGCCCGCTTGCCCAAGCTTCACCTGAAAGGGCTCTTTGCCCAACGACCTGAGTTGGTTGAGCAGGTGCTCGATCATTTGTGGAAAAATGACCTGCTGACCCCAAAGGTCTTCCGGGAGCTTGGGTTTGATCACAAAGAGCTGCGGCTCTTGGGCTCCCGCGCCCCAGACAGCCTGGCGGAGCATGTTTTAGGTGGAGAGCTTGGCTTGTGAAACTAACTCAGTTGTTCTGCACTGTACCTCACGAGCAATTCAAGCCTTCCAGTCAAAAAGGCCAGCAGGCGTTCCTGGAGGCAGTCAATCTTGCCTTGGGTGAAGTGGCGCCCATAAACACGTCGTTTGACAGCCTGGTCGCTCTGCATCAGCAAGAGTCTGCGGCGCTGGCGACCGTGATCCAGGCGTTGAACAGCCAAGGGCATGCCTGGATGGAGGCTACGCACAGGCTCGACTTCCAGGCCGCTTGGGTGCTCGATGGCGGCCAACTCTCGGACATTGTCAATCTCATGCAGGTTACGGACAAGGAGTATGTGCGCAACCTGGCCGAGGACTGCATCAATCTTGGCGCTCATCACCCGCTGCTCCTGATTGGATTCAAGGACAGCAACCTGTCACTTGCTGGAGCAGGCAAGATTCTGACCAGCCTTTTTCATCCCTCAGGGGACTGTTTCAAGACCGTCGAGGCGCTCGGGACAGACATCGATCGACTCACATTGGGGGCATTCGAACATGCGCCGGAATTGAAGGATAAGCCCGACATGGCCTCGGCGCTGTACCTGAATCAGTTCCACCCAGGCACGCAGCGCCCGGTTGGTGCGGTTGACCTGAGCTTACTTGCCTGCTCGGTCTATCACGGTTTCCTGGAGGATCCCTCCAGTGTTGATTATGCAGTGCGCCGGACGCTGAATGTGTTGGTGTACACCCCCCACCTGCAGCTCAAGGCCCGTGGGGTGGGCACGATGGAGATTGCACAGTCTGCCCAGTGTGTGATGGACGCCATTGAAGCCTACATCGGTGTGCGTCTCAGGATTGCGGAAGTGGAGGCCAAGGCATTCAACACTGCTGCCCTGGCCAACCTGTTCAGCCCTTTCCCCAAGGATGTCGCGTTACTGGGTATCAGCGATTATGCTCTTCACGGCCAGCCAGGATTTGAGGGGCTGCCACGAGGCCAACTGGCGATCACGCTGGAAGGCCCCTTGGGCAGTTTTTCTGGCACGGACGATCATAACTCCATGGGGGTGATTGCCGAAGGCTGGGAAAACGCAGGCTATCAGGTTGATCTGAACAAGGCCTTGTTCTCACTGCTGCAAGAGCACGAGAGTTTTCCCACCCTGGTCAAATACAAAGAGACCTGTGAATTTCTCGAAGGATGCCTGCGTCGGATTGTTGCCGATGGCCCTGTCGATGACGAGCTTACCCAATTCCTGAGCAATCACATTTCACTGCTCAATTTCGAGAAGCTGCCCGCCGAGTCCCAAATTGGCTACCTGGGTATTCGTGTGCACGACTTCCTCGCAGGGAGGTGGTGGGACGATGATTCGCAGCCCGAGAAGAACATGTCTTCTCAGCTGAAGAAGCATCCGGCGCTCATCCCCGATTTTTTAAGCTACCTGGATCGGCATGGCCAGTTGGACGCGCAGGTGCTGGCGTTTGCCAAACTTGGGGCCGGGGTACTGGACGAGCTGGGCGCCAGGGCCAGTGACCGCCTCAAGGAAGATTACCTGGCGCAGGATCTTGGGCTCTAATTAACGGAATCGAACGATGTCGCTAACCTCTGTATTTAAAAATTTCAGCCCTGATGCCTTCAGCGATCAATTCAGCATTGAAATGCAATTGATGACCCAGGAATTCAATAGTGAGCTGATGTGGGCTGCAGGCGGTTCATTCGGTGATAGTCCGCGCATAGGCTCGCTCTTGGATCTGAGGGAAAAATCCCCCAAAGTGTTCGACCAGGTCTGTGGTGAGCGCAAGTCGGGGCACGGCCAATTGCGTGACCGCAGTCAAAAGTTCTTTGAAAGCCCCGAGTTCCAGGCAGTATGGCTGCTGGACGGCGCGGAGTTCACCCCTCAGACCCTGCCACTGCCCCTGTGGAGCAACCTTGTCGAGAGCTTGTGCAGACAGGGGGCACATGGCTGGTTCTATAAGATGCCCTTCAAAGACCCTGCCCTGGCCTTGAAAGCCGTGAACAACCTGATTTCTATGCTGCTGGATTCACCCTTTGCGCTATCGAGCCTGACGTGGCTGGGGAGCTCGCCATGGCGCCGAGAAGCGTTTTCCTCGTTGCAGGGGTTCAACGTCAATCCAGAATTCGCTGTCGACACTGACAAAAGACTCAAACGGTGGGTGGCGAGTTATTTCACTGAGCAAAGCAATGGGGAATCCCCAGACCTTCGCCTGGCACTGCGCGAGTGCGTGTACAACGAAGCACTGCGTTTAAAATCCCAGGGCTATCTGACCCATCAGGTGGTGCATCGACTGAGCGAGCGGATCAATCTTATATTTGACCAGTTTTTTGGAGACAGTCAGTGCCTTCCTGTGGGACGACTCTATCCGCTGTTCCATCGCCAGGTGTTGATCAATGCTCTGGCCGCATTCCCCGAAGACCTGGCGTATCTGGATGCCTCCACCGCCGAGTGTTACGGGCACCTCAGTGCCTCCTCTTCTGACGATGATCGGCAATTGATTCGATCGATGATCATCCAAAGACCGACCTCGCACTTGACAACGGTGTTCAACGGCCCCGCCTTCATGATTTCGGATGTACAAGAAGCGTTCACGCCGTATCACGTGGCCATGTCTCTGGAAGACAAGGGGGTACCAATTGACCTAGACCACATCTTGACCGGGCACCTCAATAACCCGAAGTTCACGAACAAGGCGATTGTGTGCGATTCGCGGTGGAGGCACTGCAAAGCTCTGGAGAATTTGTTCGCAAGCCTCCCTCATTTTCACGACAAATCAACACCTCAAGCACGCAAGATCATTGACTATGCCACCCTAATTTGTCCCCCCGAGAACTATTCGACGGCAGCTAAATTTGGCTTCTTGGTCGGTTTGATCGAAAATGCCAGATTGAAACTGGCAGCGGGTGAATCACTGTCCTGTCGGCATCATCCCGCCGACGAGTTCCAGGATGATGCGCCACTATGGGACGAGGTGCTGGGGTATTTGCAGCGCACGGGCCCTATGGATCAGCGTCTGCTGAAATGGTGTGGGTTCGGCAGTGACGTGCTATCCAAGCTATCCGCTGAAGATCAGGAGCGCGTGGCCGAGCATTACCTGGGGGACGACCTGGGCCTGTGAAGCTAAATGATAGGCGAATCGAATGAGTCAAGGCTGTGATGAGGCCCATACATTGTGCTGACGAAGGATGGCTCACACCAATGGGGATGGATAAGTTCTACTGAAACCGAGCGTGTTGAACAAAAAATCGAAAGCATTTTCCGCGTGGCGGCCTGTCTTGAGGCCCCAGCTTCTTCAGCCATTCGGCGTAGGGCAGCCGGTTGTGCAGCAGGAACTGCAGGCGGCCTGGAAAGTCCGGTGATCCCTTGGCATCCCAAATCGGCATACCCGTCCAGCCGGGCTCACCCATCCCTCGTACCGCTAATTCCAACTGGAGGGGGCTTAACGCGTTTGAGCCTATGGCCGGGGTCATGGGGTAGTTCACCTTTCGATACGGTTGAATGGCTATCAATATAGCGGTAAATAGGGCCATCGCCAACCCAAAGGGCAGTCGGAACTTTACCCTGAGGACGCTGATCTGCCAGACTTGAAGTACCAAAGGGCGCTAGGAAGCGCCACCCGACCTCAAGGCACAGGCTGATCATGAGCAACTCCCTCTTCCGCAAAGCTTCGCTGCACATCCTTCCGCCCGAACGGGCCCAGGCGCTGGAGCAATTTGCGGCCAAAGCTATGGAAGCGATCGGCATGTCTCCTGGCGCATCTTTATCAGACATGGAGGTTGAGGACTTTGACTTGCTGACTGAGGTTAAGGGGTTACTTGACCCGATTTTCAATACGCGAGGGTGTCTCGATTACGTGGCGCTGGCTGTTGAGGAAGGCATCGACATTGAGCAGCACTGGGAGATGCTGCACAGCGGCTACTTCTCCAGCCTGGTGGACGAACTTTACAACTACGGCTTGCACGGCCTGCATTTTCGCATGGGCATTGTCGACCCCCAGGTGCGCCGCGACCTGACCCTGAAACTGGCTGACGCCATCGTGCTGGCAACGCCGCAGGAAGGTTACCTGGCCACATCGATCGACCATCAGCCGCATTTCCCGATCAGCGCCCTGTCGTGTACGTCGAGCGCCATGGCTTTACGAATCGAGCGTGAATACGTGTGCTGGCACCAAGGTATTGCTGCGCACATTGAGAAAAACCCCTATCGCCCCGAGCAAACCGCCGCGCTGCGACACATTGGCGGCCCCGGAACCGCCGCCGACCAGGTTGTCCAGGAGAAGGCCATTGACCACTTGCTCAGCGAAAAGGGCAGCATGCCGTTTTATGCCCTGGGTGACAGCCAGCGGGCGATCCAGATCGAGAAGGCCCTCCACACCCTGGTCTACAATCGTGGCTACTGCATGCGCACCGAAGGCGCCTCGTGCGAGTCAATCGCCGAAACAGTGAAGCCGGTGATCCAGCACCTGCTCAGCAAGATCGATCTGTCGGAACAGCTGTGCAAGGCCGTTGAGCGCCAGGTACTGGTCAACCTGTTCAGTGCCTTCCCCGAGGGGCTGGCCATGCTTCAGGCGCAGCCAGAGGAGCTTCAGGGGGTACCGCTGAACCCCATGGTGCTGACGGATCCCAAAGTGGACTGCTTCAAGCATACCTTCTCAGGCCCACTGGAGCTGTTCAGGGCGGCCTCCACCACGCCCTATCGGCATCGGGGCACCCAGGTGATCGAGTTCTTGTCAGCGGCAGGCTATCCGATCCACCCGGACTTGGCCTTTGGTGGCTTCCTCTCGGCGACGAAGCTGCATGATGACCTGATCTTGAATTGCCATGGTCACTCCAAGATCATTGAGGAGGTGCTGCTGCCTGAGCACATTCGGCAGCTCCAGGACGTGGGGTGCAGAATGGAGGTCAACCAGTTTACCCCCGTACTCATCCGCCATCTGGCCAACCCCGAAATCCTGCGCCACTACGGTGACGCCGCCACCCTGATGATCATACGCCTGGCGCTGCCCATGGCAGGCGAACGGGATTTGCCGCCGATTCACCAGGTGTTCAGGGCTCGCCCTGGCCTGATCGAGCCGGTGTTGAACATCATGGTAGAAACGTTCTACCTGTGCAACCAAACCTTCGATTATTGTGGCTTCGGCGGCAAGGAGCTGAAACTGCTGGGCAGCCGAGCACCTGAAAGCATGCTCAGCGACTACCTTGAGAGGGATCTCGGACTATGAAACTGCAGTGCTTGTTCTCCGAAGTACCCCTCGATCAGTTCAGTCAGATCCACGAGGGCTGCCTGAGCAAGTTCTACGTCGCACTGGCCTCCGAGCTCCACGACCCACGCCTTGGCGCAGAGGAGCCCGTGGCGCGCAACCTTGCGCATGCTTATCAACTCAATCCGGGGGTCGTGCGGGAATGGGTCGAGACGCTCAGTAAGGACAGCCTGCTGCTGCGCACGGTAATTGCCTCCTTGGGCTTTCAAGCGGCGCTACTGCTCGATGGTGGGGAGCTTGGAACCTTTGATTTCGACAGCAACAGAAAGCTGGATGCGAAGAATGCCTACCGCTGCGGGGCGCATTACCTGTTCTTTGCCATCGGCTACAAGAGCACGGAGCTGGCCCTCAAGGGCGTCAGCCACTACCTGCACCATCTGTACGACGATGTGGATTACACGCACGGCTTGTCCGCCGACCAATCCATCTCCGGAAGCCTGTCGTTGCATGGGTTCCTTGGCAAACCCTGGATCCCCTCGAATCTTTCCACGAGTGGCATGCAGGTCTATGTCGACAATTTCCTGACCGCCCAGCGCATCAGCGGAGCACTGCTACCGGTCAGCCCCACGTTGGTGAGTGACACCCTGAAAGATTGGGGGCGAATCACGGACATGGAACCTTTCGAGTTAAGGTTCCTGCTCAAGCACTTCGTCTACAATCCGGGGATGCGTTTCAAGGCGCAAGGGCGCCAGCAAAGCGAGATTGTCGCCCACCTGGAGCCGGTAATCGACCAGATTGTGCAACAGCTCGACGCCCTCTTGCCAGCACGGCAGATGGCCAAATGGAGCTCGCTCTTTCGGCGCCAAGTCCTGGTCAACCTGTTCAGCCCATTTGCCTCTGACCTGGCCATGTTTGACGTACAAACCCACGAGCTCATGGGTCACCCTGATCTTGTCGACCAGGACATTCCTGTGCTGCTTGAGGACACGTTCAAGGGGCCGCTGTGTGTGTTCAATCAGGGCTATGCCGGCGATATCTATGCCAACTACCAGCGCCTGGAGCTGCCCCTGGATATTGACATGGTGCTGGCAGGCACCCTCGCCAATGGCGACGAGGCCTACGAGGTGCTGTCGGAAATAGGCCGCAGTGACACCACCGATCGGTTGCTTGCGCAGTTCCTGGAGCAGGGCCCCGCAAAAACCCCTGAGATC
This sequence comes from Pseudomonas sp. S1(2024), assembly GCF_046557535.1. Taxonomy (NCBI): domain Bacteria; kingdom Pseudomonadati; phylum Pseudomonadota; class Gammaproteobacteria; order Pseudomonadales; family Pseudomonadaceae; genus Pseudomonas; species Pseudomonas sp. S1(2024). The sequence continues at coordinate 250,037 of NZ_JBKGFP010000001.1, read as the reverse complement.
GGTGTACTGCTGAGCCTTCACGGAGCGCTCGACATCCACAAGCACGGTGAGGCTGGCCAGGTGGCGCTGCTCGTTCTCAATGTCATGCTGACCACCCAGGCCCGCGACAGCGCGCCCTCTGGCGATACGAGCATGGACTGGAAAGACAAGTTTCTGGGCGTTGCAGCGGTGATCAGGCAGGCGCCAGCGCTGGGTGACTTGCTGCTGACCCACCTGGAGCGCCATGGGCTTCCGGATGCAGAAATCCTGCTGTGGTGCGGATTCGACAGCCGGATTTTGCGCAAGCTGAGCAAACCAGCACCCGAGGCCTTGAGCGAAGCCTTGTTGTGCACAGACCTTGCGCTATGAAGCTCAAGGGGCTGTTTCAAGCCATACCATTTGGGCATTTCAGCAGTCCGCTAAAAGCCAAGCTGCGTCAATTGCTGGATGCAATCAATGGGGTACTCAATGACATCGGGGGTGATGAGCATCTCCTGCTGCCATCCCTTTTTGCAGCGCATGCGTACAAGCCCGACCTGGTAGTCCAAGCGTTGAATGCCGTTGCCTCAGACAAGCAGGGGCGCGCAGAACTGTTGTCCAGCCCGATGGTTCAAGCGGCATGGGCGGCTGATGGGGGCCATCCCGACGTGCTCCAGGGCTACCGGGTCAGCAGCGATGCTCTGCATGCCATCGCCGGAGGTGCGCACCACGCCTTGCTGGCGCTGCATGGCTTGCACCATGGCCTGAAGGATGACGCCCGAGCGTTTGCCCTCAAACATTTTCTACGTAGCCTTGAGCTTGATCGGCAGCATGACCCCGCGCTGTTGAGTGTGCTGTCGCTTAGGGGTTTTCACGGTGAGTTCGTTTCCCCTCAGAACGTCACGACGCACGCCGCAAGGATTTACCTTGAGGCTTATTTCCCTGGCTTCCAGAAACCCAATACACTGAGACCATTGAGCCCGACGCTGGTCAATGACTTGCTCAAGGCAACGGGCCGATTGCCAAGCAACGATGTGCAGCGATGGCTGCTCAAGGTGCTGGTCTACAATCCGGGGCTGCGCTTGAGAATGGCGGGGTTCGATTGCGACCAAGTGGTGGAGCACTTGCTGCCCGTTTCGATGCAGATCGTTGATGCCTGGCAACAGTGCGGCGAACACCTTCTGTCGAGCACCGAGGAGCGTTTGATTGAACGCCAGTCAATGATCAACCTGGCCTATCCTTCGCCGGAGCATCTAGCGGCTTTGCAAGTAACCCCGGAAGAGATTCTAGGCCATCCTAATCAAGACAAAGATCACCTGCCCGCTTGGGCGAAAGAGACCTTGCAGGGGCCCTGCAGAGTATTCAATTTCCTCCAGGGTACTGAGGTCGAGCCTGGATTCGATCGGGCACAACTACGTGAACGACCCCAAAGCATTCTTCGTCAGCAGGTGGCTCAGCTGAAGCTGGCGACCTCGCTGCTCAAGGAACATCAGCGCAGTGACATGACTGACAGGATGTTGGCCAGGGCATTGGAGCAGGGGGGCTTGCATTACCCCCATGCCGATGAGCTGCTATGCCTGGTACCTCACCTGCGACCCGAGCTGCACGAGGCGCCAGCTATCACGGGCCTGGTGGTGATGATGATTGAGGCGCAATTGTCCCAGTCAACGCTGAAGGGGCGTAAGCGAATCGCGGTGAATTCGAACACCTTTGGGAGGCGAGATTTTCAAGCGATCAGGCAATTGATAGCAGCTAGGCCAGAAGTGCTAGGGGGGATGGTCGAATATCTGGAGCGCAATGATCTGTTGAGCTATCCGCTGCTCAAGGCTTGCGGCCTGGATAGCAAGGTCTTGCAGAGCTTGACTGTACAATGCTCTGGCACGCTTGCAGAAGAATTCCTATTGGACGATCTGGGTATTTAATTGGATATCTGATCCAGCGCCGACCTGCGACGTTCGTGCAATATTGAATCCCTTTCAACCTTCGGCGTGGGGCAGGCATGGAACCGTTCCGGTGTAATAATGGCATCGGTTGATTCCAGTGTATTGCGGTTTCCAGTCCCCCGGATCCGCAGCTACCTTGGTTTCTGCTGATCGTCTTTTTGCACGGCCTGATCACTGGCATTGCCCTTGCGGTAAGTGCAATGATCCCCCAGGTCTTTACGGATCCTTCACGTCACACGCCTAGGAGCGCCGCTGCCTGTATTGCGCAAATGCCTTGGAAGATTGCGATGTCCGATGCATCCAGCCTTGATCGCATCAAACAAACTTACAGCAGAAGAAAACCCTCGGGGGAGTATTTGCTCTCGCCACTCAGAACGACAGAGAGCACTATTGCCGTCAGGCCCATTCTGGATCCAGAGAGGGCTCTGACAGAATGGCTGTTTTTTCCTTGGCAAGCTGCGCTGCGAAATGCTCCCTGTAACCTTCTATCACCAACAAGACGGTGTCTCCCGTCAGCAGATCTGGGACACTCTGAATTGACTCAAGGCCATTCAGGTGTCCTTTGAGGGTATCGAAAGCTTCCTTGAGTTGGGGGTCGCGCACCTTTTCCCGAAGCACTGGGAACTCCCCTTCGTCTGTGTTTTCAGTGCCCACTTGCTCGATCTCAATCGCATGGTGTTCCAGCGCTGAAAGCGCTTCGCCGAAGTGATGCCGGATCTGCTCAAAAAGGTCTTCCGAATCCTCAATGGCGCGCTCATCAATGGGGAGCAGTAGATCGCTCAGCAAGGCGCAGCCTTCAACCAAGGATTTCTCAGCAGCTGTGTAAGGATAGATCTCGTAGCTCATGGTAACTCCTTGTTGGATCGATTAGGCCTTGCGGATGGGCAGCGGGGAGGGCACCTTGCCGTCCAGGTAGTCACACAGGTAGCTGCGCACGCCCTCGGGATTCAACAATCGGCCCCAGGAGCGAATGGCGTAGGTGAAGTAGTTCTCGCCGATCTTGTCGATTTGCATCTCATAATCATTGATCAGCTGATCAATGTAAAACGCAATTTTCGAGCGCTGCAGGCCCGTCAGTTCAGCGATGTTGGCGATGGTTGCGTCTTGCAATCGATCGATTGCACCGGCAGTCAAGAAGAAGCGGGCAGGGTGGGCCTTAGGTAGATGTGGTTTTTTTTGTGCTGCTTCAACGGTCATGGAGATGACCCCTTTTGCGACTAGATCATTGGTACTGTGGTCTCTTGGCGTTTCGTCCTTTGTCCGAGGGTTACCCCTCCTTACAGATTTCTTCCGTTGATATGGCGGCCCTGCTTCAACCAGCGAGCCGAGCCCCGCCTTCGGCAGTTCTCGAAAAACTCGATTCCATACATTCATTCGTCCCTAAGAGGCTGTATTTGCAGTAATTGCCATGGGCGCTTCGATCTCTACCAGACTATTTCCCATGATAACAAATGTCAACTGAGGGCAAAAAGCCAGCAAGTTGCATGGATAGTAGCCATCTTAAGGACTTCTACCTCAAATGCGACTGGTAAACACTCGCAGTGATCTTGATTCAAGACGGCTGCCAGAGCACTTGAATTGCCTTTTTTAACCTCAACCGCCAGTAGTCAACCAGACTTGGCTTGAGCAATACTATCAATAATCGTGAATCCTCTACCGCCCAGATTGATTCGTCGGGCGTCAGATCCTATGAGTAGCCTTGCCAATGCATTCTCTATTCAAATCTGTACCCCAGACTGCGTTTTCACCGCACCTACAGCCCATTTTGGCCAAGCTCAAAGATGCCTGCGAGGCCGAGATTGCGCGCAGAGGATTGGATCCAATTGTTTGCGATTGTTTTGCCGCCGCCGTAGGTCACAGCTATTTTCTGCCGGCCATCCTAAATACCGCTTTGGGCGATGATGTCGAGCTCCTGATCAGTGCAGAAAACCTGGAGTTTGTGGCTGCGTATGCCATGGATACCACTGATTTCGATGTGTTCTGGATGGTGATGGCGGAGGACTTCGGTGATTCGAGCTTGTTTGATTTGAACGAGCAGGTGATGGAACGCGGCCTGACTAGCCTGGTGCGTCGGATCAATTTCCAGGACGAGACCCTGCGCAGTAAGGCAGTGGCATGTCTGGCTGACAGGATATCCAGTTATTGCGGCTATCCCAGCAGCCAGGTATACACACTGGCCGACAACCAACCATGGTTGGCAGGACAACTCATCTTGGCGAGCCAAGCCCTCGGAGCGCTGGCTGAGGCGAGTGACTGCAAAATTCCCAAGCAATGGAATAAAGTGGAGATCAAGCCCAATTCCTTGAACCGGATCCTATGTGCCGATCGAGACCCTGCTATCAGGGATATCGAAACTGGTGTGCGTGGACTGGTAGAGCCACCCTCCTTGCTTTCCTCGAACGGCCTTGAGCGCATTATCGACCTGATTGTCTACAACCCAATGGTCACCCTGCAGATGAAAGGGTGGACGGTGGCACAAATTGCCCAAAGGTTGAGGCCTGGTGCAATGACCTTGCTTTCGCACTACGGCTACAAGGAGTTTGATCGGCGGCAACTGTTTCGGCAAATGCTAGTGAATGGTTTGAATGCCTACCCACGCCTGGCAACCGAGCTTTCCGCCACGGGCGATGAGCTCTGGGGCCGAAGCCCGCTTCTGGTAAATAATCCTCGGGTGAGCAGTCTGGTGAGAACCCTGGCGGGCCCGCAGGGCACTTTTGCCGATATCAACTGCGTTATGGAGCGCAGTCGTCTCATTGAAGACTATGTTGGCGCGGCCTTCCTCGACTTATACGACAGCCACCTGAGCAGGACAGCTGCGGTTCGCAGCATGGAGTTCCTGACTAAGCCCGGTGATGAGATGGCTTTGCAGCTTCTAATTGAGCAGCGCAAGCTCTTTACCGAATCGGTTGCCTACCGTTGGGCGGATATCGAGCGGCAAAGCCCTGCTTTTACCGACGATGCCTACCTAGCCCTGATCGAATACCACATAAAAGCAGTGCTGGAACACTCAAGCCTGCTGGGCTACTCGATGCATTCAGGCAAGAAACTCCTGCAGCAGCGACCCCACTTGATGCCTGAAGTGGTCGAGATCTTGTCTTCTCTCCCTGCAGCAGGGGTGAGCAGTAATCGCGTCTCACAATTGGCGGCAAGCATGGATGTGGATGCCGGGTTACTGCTAAGGCAGGAGGCGTTTCTGGCCGATCAAGTCATGCAGGCAGACCTGCTGAGTCACGAGCTGGGGTTGTGACGCATTAGGCCTAAATTGTTCTGGCGCATGACTTGTCAGGTAGAGTGGGGCGCTGTTAGATTGGTGACCCAGATATCCAAGTAGGCTATGGCTGAATTTACTTCAATCACCCGGTAAGGAAGATCAATGAAAAAGCTATTTGCAGCGCTGCTGGCGCTGCTGCCCCTGACGTCCCACGCGGACACCACTATTGTCACCGGCAATTCCTCGGTGACGATCAATGGCAAGACCTATCATGGTCGCAACGTTTCCGTCAGCGGCAACGGCAATGTGGTGGTCGACGGAGTGCGGCAAGAAGGTTCGTTGGTAGGCCTTATCACCGTGGTGGTAAATGGGGATGCCAATTCCATCTCCACACAATCCGGTGATGTTCGGGTGCAGGGCGGGGCGAAGAAGGTCAAAACCATGAGCGGTGATGTTCATGTGGCTGGCAATATTCTTGGCGATGTCAGCACGATGTCCGGCGACATTACCGCCCAGGTAATCAAAGGGGGCGCGCATTCGGAAACTGGAGACATTGGGAAAGGTTTCTGAATTGGCGGGTCAGGGTCAGAGCTTTGTGATGGCAGAAGCGTAAATCCCCAGGCATCGTTTCACCTGGGGATGAGTAGCCAAGCTTTACTTTTTGAACTCGACAGTAACGATGTAGCGCTTGGCTAGTTTGGCACTGGCGTAGTCGGTGGCGCTATGATTCCAGCCCACATAGAAAGGCGAGTATGGGTAGTCGTTGACAATATTGCTGCTTGAGATGGAATAGAAAATGTTGCCAGCAGCATCGACCATATCGATCTTGATTGATGAGAATAGCGCAGCCGAATTCTGGTTGCGATCCTCGAAGCCTATGAGTACCCGCCCACCATAGCCGAGAGAGGCATAGTTAAGTACATGCGCAGGATCAGTGCTGCTGATGAGCTTCCCGGCGTTCCCGTTGGGCATGTAACCCCACTGGGTGTCGACCTGTGCGATTGTGACCACATATTGAGCATTGGTGTAAGCCTTCGTACCTACGCTGTCTCGCGTTGACGTGGCTGCAATATTGCGGGTTTCAATTGCGGGCTCACCAACATTGCGAACAACAAGGGTTTTCTCATTTTTTTCTGTAGCCTGAACAGTGCGCTCTTGGGGCTGCTGGCAATCTGTGGCGGTTTGTTTGAAGGGAGTGCCCTGATCAATTGTGTCCGCCAGGGGGCTCCAGTTCGAACAGGCGAGCAGAGCTCCGGCATTGACCCAATCACTCACAATACTTTCCCAGGGCACCCAGTTACCACTCGGTTGCGCAGCTTTTCCAGCCTGAACTGGGGCGTTCATTCGGATGATGTTGTTTGCATGCGTCAAAGGGCTGGCAAGGAGCATAGTGGCAAGCAAGAAGCAAAATTTGACTGTTTTCATGCAAATGTCCGGAGGAATGTGTGATAGAATTTGGGCCCAAATACACGCTTGATTTTCAGAGTTTGGAAGCAATAAAGTCAATAAGCGTTTGTGAATTATTCCTAATACGCGACCGGTGAGCAGTATCTCAGTCAACTACCAACCTGGCCTCGCGCAGTAACTCATCCGCATTGAGCGCCCACATTCTCACCCACGGCCAACAAATAAGGACACGCTATGCATTAGGTTGACTGGAGGAAAGTCCGCATGATTAATCGACCTGATTACCCATCTTGCATCGGGCGTGCAACGGCGTAATAGCTTTGGACGCGTTTGCCGATGCAAGTGAAATCATGTTTGCCCGGTGGATTCCATTCGTCGGTGTCACTGTGGGCCAGATCACCCTTGCGCACATTGCCATCAAAGACGAGCTCGTAGCCTGCAGGCGGTGTCGGGAGGGAGCGTTTCGCCAAGGTCATGTCATCGTCCTATGCAGTAAATTGAAGCAGGAGCAGAAACCACCCTGCCACAGCCAGCGCAGGCCCAAAGGGTAGCGGATTTCCCAGCGAAGATCGACGGGTTTTTGTGAGCAAAAGCGCCAGCAACAGCGCCAGAACACAGGCTATCAGGAACAGCAGCGGCAGTGCTTGCCAGCCAAGCCAGGCCCCGAGCGCTGCGGCAAGCTTGAAGTCACCATTGCCCATCATCTTCATGCCGCGCATCGCCCCATAGCCCTCTGCCACGCCCCATAATGCCGCGTAAGCGAAGAAGGCGCCGTAGATACCCTCAATGGCGTCACCATGCCCTGAAGCGCGCCAGAGAAGCCCTGCCCATAGCAATGGGTACACCATGCAGTCGAGCAGCAGAAAATCACTCAGGTCAGTGTGGATCAGGGCCAGCAGGGCCCAGGTCACTCCCACGGCCACCCAGCCTTCCAGGGTCATCCCGCCGTGCGCCAGGGCTACCAGAGAAGCTGCCAGTGCCGTGATTTCCCAAGCCAGGTGATGGCGGCGTTGATCCAGCAAGGGGATCAGCAAGCGTGCTTGCCGGCGTTGCGCCCACAGCGCAGGCAGAGCGCCGGGCAACCTGCGGCTCATGACTTTGCAGCCCGCTTCATCGGCCATTTCGAGCTGCCAACGCGCTTCCAGGAAACGCACCAGTGCCGGGGCCAGCACACTGATCCCTCGACCCGCCGTTAACGCGGCCAGCGCGGCGAGCCCCCAGAGCAGGGGAATTGGAATGTTGATCATCGCGCTCCTTGTCGTCACTACACGCTGCAACGGGCAGGCAGCGGCCTGCACACCCCATGAATGTGGCAGAAATGCTAGAGCATTTAGCCTCGCTTGAGAAGGCAAAAGCACGCTTTATTCGTAAATTGACCGAATGGCGTTCTGTGCTCTATCATCAAGGCATCCACACGAAGAATTCAGACCATGAATCAGAAGACCACCGCGTCGGGCTTTACTGTGTTTTGGCGGGAGCGGCGCACCCGAATCTTGCTGGTCATCCTCATCCTGGGCTTTCTGGTGGGGCAGTGGGCGCAAGACGCCGTCCAGCGTCACCAGCAGCATGAGCGCTATGCCAAAATTGAAGAGCTGCGCTCGAAGTCCGAATACCACGATCGGATTTTGAAAGCCTACCTGTTTTGCGTGCGGGATGACGGAGAGCCGGAGTCCACGTGCATCGCGAATACCGTTCAGCTGGCAGACCTCAACGGCTACCGCAGCAGAATCAAAGAGGTGTTCGACGATGCGCACATCCCAAGTCGCTAGGGACTGCCTTCTGGCACCTGCCACGACCCAGCTGGAGCGGTTTCTGGATGTGGATGCCAGTGCACTCAAACTGGCTGAGGCCAACAAGTTGCTGAAAACTGTGCTGACCTGGGGAATTCTTGGCTTCGGCATCTTGAGCTTGATGGCCTGGGTGAGTCAAAGCTGGCTCACTCTGGCCTCACTGTTCTTCTGGATCATCATCCTGGGTTTGCACTTCATCCCGCAGGCGAAAAGGGATGTGATCCGAGCCATGAATTGCCTAATGGTGCGCATCTCGTTCCTGGATGGCGGTGAAAAACACCTGTACGTGAAGCGCATGGACAGCGTGCCATTGGGTCGGCAGGAAGTGGCTTATCAGCTCGGTCGCGATGTATTCTGAAGGTGAAAGCGGATCAGGGTGTCCGCTTTTCGACTATATGCAGGCCAATCAGCGCGAGTGCTTCGTGCTTGTTTAAAACCCCGGCTCTTTTCAGCGAAATGACCAGGCGCTCAGTTTCATCCAGCTCAACCTCGTCTCCCGACAGCCGGGTGATCACAGTCGCCAACCGATCGAGATTCGTCTCGACATATTGAATCCCGCAAAAGCTGGCGAGCGCGCCGATTTTTTCCCGCATGCTAATGGGGAGAGAAAACACCCTGGATTTTTCAACCTCGATGATGGCTTGCTGGCGCTCGCTGGAAATCGACACAAGGGCTCCGTATTTCAGAATGGGGCGGCGTTGTACGCTCTGTGCAGCGACCTGTCCGCCGCCAGCCCTCAGGCTTTGCTCAGCGTCTTCACCACCCCTGTCAGCGGCGCAAAGAACAGGCGTGGTGCTTCAGTCGCCCCGCGTTTGAACGATTGCCACAACGCCTTGATGGGCGCGTCCGACAACGGCGGCAGGGTTTTACGCTGGCGATCGACATGGTCATATTCGGCGCGGATATTCTGGGCCAGGGCGTTCAGAAATGGGGTTTTGGTGGTTTTCACAATCTTCGTGCTCCTAGAGACCAATATCGCTCTGGAGGATATTGGCGAGTAAATGCTCATTTTCCATGTTGTTGAGTATAGCGTAGTTGCCAGTGACCTGGTAAGCGAATACCCGCGCCGCATCGTGATGATTGCACACCTGTAGCAGTTGCTCAGTCGTGGCCGCCATCAGCAAGGCTTTGAGGTACACAATGGCCTTGTCCATGTCCTTGTAGTCGATTCGCTTATCGACCAGTCCCATCAGTTTGCGGTGTAGCCACATTTCATCGCTGCCGTGCGCTTGCTTGAGACGAAGCGCTTCGCCAACCGGGATGTCCAGAATCATGGCGCCCAGGAACAAATCCCCCTGGGGAATGTGTTTGCCCAGAAAATCGGCCAGCGCCGCGAGTTTGTCGGACAGTCCCTTGAGGACTTTCGGGTCTTTTTGATCGCGGTGGGTGAATACTTCGAAAGGGGGCAAATCATCGCCAGCAAACCCATGGCTTTCTCGATAGCCTTGCAATATGTCGGGGCCAACGGCAACGGCTAGATAGTCTGGATTCAGGCTCAAGGTGAGTAAATCCTGGTTAAACGCGCCCACACTGACCGATCGATTTTCCAGGTTGCCGCCCAGATTCTGCGCGATCTCATTGCACTCCACGATGCTGGTCAAGACACTGCCCATCACCAACTGGCGCAGGGCGCGGCAGTGCGCATCGACGACCGGGAAATTGCCGTTTTTCAATAACGCCTCAAACGTTGCAACCGCTTTGCTGAATTCCTGGTGGTTGTCGGCGTCAGCGCTGATCAAGGAATAGAAGTCCAGCATGCCGACAAAGTTCTGCTGGTGATTGAGCTTGCTGTTGTACAGCAGGCATTCGGGGCCATTGAGCAGCAGATATCCGAGGGTCTGATCGCTCCACGTCGCCTCAGTTGGAAATTGCCGGCTGGCGCAGTACTTCGAATGGTAGCCTTCACGGGCCTGGCTCGCGATGAGCGAACTGCCCATGGATCGAGCTACTTCGGTCACCCTTTCCAGGATCCGGGGTTGCTGGACATGATCCAGGCCACAACTGAGACCCAATGCCGCCAGGTAGCCACTCCCGGCCCCAGGGAATGCCGTGTTGAGGTCGGCCATCACACTGCAGATGCTCTGTTCATCTCCAAACAGGTTGGCCGCCTCAAGCACTGCAGCGAGGCACCGATCGGCAAAGGCCTGGCCCTGCAAAAGGTGATTCTTGTCATGATTCTTGCGAAGCTGAAAGGCTTGGCGGTATTGGCTGACCACCTCGTTGATACTGGCGCATGCTTCGCCCAGCTCACGGGCTTGTGGAGAGCAATGAAATGTTCTGGCGGTCATGAGGGGCAGTGTTCGGTCGGGATATAGTTTCATCCTAGCCCTTGCTGGCGACCCAATGCCAACGGTAATTGCTTTTAGCAGCGCTCTGGGCCACGGCCCTGGGTGCTAGCCGGAAAAAGTTGGGATGGGCCCCTGGTGCAAGGCATGCAGATAGGGTCGAGAGAACTCCCGCTCCTCATCCACATCGACCAGGCCTTTGACCGCCAGCACACCCTGGACAAAACCCATCCAGCGCGACAACTTGTCGAAAGGGTAGCGATGCGCATTTTGCATGGCTTCCGCACACAGTCGAGAGAGGTGCTCGCCGCGACATTTTTCCGGCAAGTCCTGGAGCTCGGCCATGTGACTGGCGATCAGTTTCTGGTACCGACCAAAGAGCACTTCGACGGCCTGGGCTTCAGCGATGGTAAGCATGGCCTACTCCTGTTCAACCTCAGCATCTTTCAGCACGGTCACGAGCTGATGCATGATCATGATTTTCGGCGCAGGTTCATCGCCGAGCGTGTGATGATCAATGAAGTCCTGCGCCTGGGTGATGACCCCGTCGCGGTCGGCGGGCAGCCTGAGCAAGGCGGGGTCGCGGGGTAACTTACAGCGGTTGGCGAAGTGAATGGCCCTCCCTGCGCACTGTGGTGCCTGGGCCGCCTGCGCTTCCCAGTCGGCACGTTCGTAGTCCACGTGCATATGGCACGGCATGCGTTGCTCAGCTTCCGAGGTCTGCAGAAACTCAAGGGGTGTGGAGCCCCCCAGCCAGCCGCGAGCGCTCTGCACTTTCCAGGGACATTCTCGGCAAGGGCGTTTGTGCTGTCGCTTCATGATGGGGTTCCGCTGAGTAAGGTCTTGATCATGACCCGTCCATGCGGGAAATGGAAGGGGGAGTCGATAGCTTTGTTTGCTTGCAAACAGCTGCTTGAAACTGGGTGCTGTATCAATATGCGCCATACTTGTTATGGCTCGCTTTTTCAGGGACAATTCCTGAATAACAAGCAGCCCAGCGTGGCCATAGACCGGGATTTTGTTGTGAAAGTTGACCTCAATCAGGCGCTGGCGACTGTGGTCGCCATCCTTAAGAAATTTCCAGCAGGCGCCACCCGCGCTGATGACCTGGCCCGCATGGACTCCTTGCTTCATGATCGCGAAGCCCAGAAAACAGAGTTCTACGTGGGACTGTCCAGGGCCATCGACATGACCAAGTCCCTGTGGCACCTGCTGAATGATGATGACCAGAGGGCCGTGCGCCACGCCCAATCCGATCTGTACGCGGGTATTGAGGATCAGGGGGTTGATGTGGACGTGGATGTGGATCGGGAGTTGCTACGGCGGTTGGAAGCCCATGCATTGCGCCACAACAAAAGTCTCAACCAGGTTGTTCAAGATGCACTGTCCGGCTGCGTCAGTGGCCTGACCTTTGCCATGCGTGCGTGAGGGCTCAGGCTTGCTCCACGACTCGTTGCATGACGTTCTTTAATACCCCTTTGAGGCGCACTATCCACTGTAACCGCCTACAACGGACTGGTTATCCCTGCTTTAGGGGCGGGGAAGGTCAGGCTGTTCGAGGTCAGTTATATCCATCACCGCCTTATCGGCGGCTTAGAAATGAACTTGGAGCAGGCCTCCACCCGCGACGCATCTCCCCGCCAGCAGGCGGCTTAGAAGTGCGAGGCGGATGTGCCAGCCCATGGCAATTGCCTTACCACCTTTCAGGTGGTTTAGAATTTGAACACCACGCCGTCGATAGCCTCGGTGGCATCACCACAGCAGACGGTTTAGAAAAAGGGGTAGGCACAAGCTCCTGGAGCATTCCCGTCAGCCAGGCGGCCTAGCAGGATCGACTATGCGCTTCGAAGGCTGAAACCCATGCCACGGGCAGCGCAACGAAGTTTTCCGACAAACCGATCAATGTTTATCTGGTCGCGAAACTCTGGCCAGCGCGTACCTGCGATAAAATCGGCCAGCACCGTCATCAGCAAATCGGACACCTCGGTATCCCCCCAGCCATACTCAGCCAATTTGGCGCGCTCGACGGGGTACAGGGACAGTATCTGCACAAGCTGCTCGGCACTGAGGATGATCCCGGTTTCGGCAGCAATGTGCTCGGCGGCCAGCGCCACGGTCTCTTTAGACGGAACGAGGTGTAGGTTGGCTAACGCGTGCTGCATGCGTGCTCGCTGGATGGTAATGTAGACACCATCCACCAACTCGTCATCGTCCATCAGGGAAAAACGACCTGGTTCGACAATCAACATGGTTAGCTCCGGTAGAACATTTGAGGTGTCTTCGGGACGATGCCAACGGCCCGGTCGTGGGTGTCTGAGCGTTTTCCAGGGCCTTGGGGTGGCCTGGTCTTGCATTCTCATCAACGCTTGCACCAGGCTCTCGGCAGCTCGGTGCCGGGGTTGTCTGATACTGGCCGAAGGTTTTACAAAAAGCTGGTTTTTTTTAAAGGCGCCTTGATTGATTCGTGGGGCACCTTGATGATCACTTTACATAGATATTGGGTTGTTGTCTACTGCTGGTCGTTCACTGAGCGCTGGCCCCAGCGGGACAAAGTCGCAGGTGTGCGACCCGACATCCAGACAAAGCCTGTCAGCGCCGATACCAGGGGATAGGTCAGGGCCAGTGGAATTAGGCATTTCTTCAGCTGCTGCACCGGGTGTTTCGGGCCATGGCTGCGCAGATACGCAAGTGCTGAGTTGGTGCTTGCGGCCCACACGCAGCAGGCGGTCAAGAACGTCCAGGGGCGAGCCAATGGCAGTGACCCCTGAAATGGGTGGCTGGAGCAGCGCCAGCTCCTCCTGGCGAGTACGCCTGTTGTGCAGCACGCGCATCGCGCTGCTTACGCGGCCACGCAGCGCCGAAAGCGCTTCATTATAAGCTTCACAGTCCATGGCGAATTCACATGCTCGCTCCCAACTATCAGCTCGCTGGAGGGCGTGCCAGGCATAGGCGCCGCGAGCCACGGACAGATCTGCGTATTGTTCCGGGTGCACTTGCGTACCGAGCAGGTACAACGCAAATTCTTCGTCACGTACCGCCTCGACATCCAGGTGGTGCAGGCGGTCGCTCATGAAGCTGTAAAAGTGATCGTACACCTGCTGTTGGGGCAGATGTGACAGTTCGGGGTACATGGCCACCAGCTTTAGCGCTTCGGCATTTTCTTCCGCGCTCTCTGGCGCTTGAAGGTCGGTCGTGAAGTCGGGTTTCGGCAGCTCGCGGGTTACAAGCAAAGCCCAGATAGCAGGCAGGTCTGAGTCAGGGAGATTCAGAAGTGCATTACGCTCTGCCTCCCAATCACGGGTAAGGGTAGCTACCGCGCTGTACAACTCCTGATTGAAAGCGCTCAAGCCAGGTTCAAATCGGGCCGAGCTCAAATCACTGGGGCATTCCTGCCGGGAGGCGTTGACAGCAAACGCCGGCTTTGCAGGCAAATCCAGGGTCAGTGGCGCGTTGAATTGCAGCCATTGGCCATCGTACTGAAAGTCGCCTGTGCTGGCGATCGACCGCCCGATCAGGATATCGGCCAAAGCCCGTTGCGCATCGACGGGGCTTAAGAACAGTGCTGGAATACGAGCTTCCAGCGCGTCATGCTGCACACAGAAGCCCCCCTCAATGCGTTCGACGACATATCCGATCGGCACTACTTGGTACTGACTGACAGCAATAACAGGGTCAACCCAGGATTTGACCATCAATGCCATGACCGCCTCCGGCGAGGTTTCCGGATCGACAGCCTGCTCCCGCACTTGCTCAAGCAGCCGATTGAACACGAACACCTGCTCACCCCGCACCAGGTAGCGTGCGTTGGGTACGCCAGGCAATCGTAGCAGCGCTCGCTCAAGCTGGTGATTTCCACCCAATGTCCGCCAATACTCATCGACTACCACGATTTTTTGAACAGGAGCGACCTGATCGCTGGCTTGAGACATGAAGGCGGACTCCGGGTGGCTGAATGACTGTTCCGCACTATATCGTGTTAATCGTATATTGCAAGCGGCATTGCTTTCCTGCACGCCGCCGTTTCAGTTCCGGGACAGGTGGGCATTGGTTGTCGATCATTCCATTTTGGCCAGGCGATCACGCGTCATCTGCTGGCGACGCAATTCATCCCGGCGATTAAGTGCTTCTTCCACTTCAATTTTGCGCAGAATGAGGTCTGGGGCCAGTCCTCGCAGGTGCCAGCGCAGCCCCCTGGCTAAAGCAGCCGGCTCCCTGATCCTTCGCTCTAGAAAGGGCAGCACGGGATCGTCGGCCAGTGCCCGCTGCAGCTCGGCAAGGGGCTTTAGCGTATGGGTGTCCCGCCCGCTCGCAAGACCCACCAGGTCTTCGAAGGTTGCGCGGGCATCGAGCCTGTTCAGGCGGGCAACTTCCTTGCGCACCAAGCGCTCCTGCTCCAACAGCGCCGCCCTTGGCAGCTTGGGCCATTCAGGGATGTAGGGGATTGGCACCCGGTCGAGCTGATAGCGACGCGCCGTCAAGTCAAGATCATTTGCAGCCCAGTCATCCAGGATCAGCAGGAACATGTGGTTGAATTCATGTGCCCAGCCTCTGGAGAGGGTTGGAATAACCGAGTTATCCAGGTTGTACCAGCCGAGGGCATTCCAAACCGTCTCAAGGTCGGCAGGCACGGTGTCCGCAAACTTGATGAAGGCTGGGGCGCCCAACGGGTGGTCAGATCCCTGGCGGGCTTCGAGAACAATGTAGCCTTGATCACACAGGGCTTGCACATAGCTGGCAATCCGAGCATCAATCATCAGGACAATCCCAGTAGTCAACACGACCTCGCGTTGCGCTATCTGTTCGTGCGGCACTTTAAAATGGCTGCGCCAGTTTGGGCAAAACCGGAAATGGGTGACAAATTTGCCGAGAAACTTCTGCGAGTACTGGGCCTGTTCAACCATCGCCTGATATTCATCACCCGACGCTTCAATCAGCAGCCGCACGAGGCCTGCGTCTGGCCCGTGAGGCACTGGATCGTAAACGTTGAGGCTGCAGGCCAGTCCGTCCACAGTGGTAAATTCCAGGTCGTTGCGTTTGAGGGATAGCATGAGTGAGTCTGCCTTGCCAAAGCCTGCTGGCCAGATTCACCCTGCACGTCAAGATGATGGAATATGTGATAATCCAGGCATCGGTTGATTTTATGCAAAACCGTGAATACTGACGATCAGAGCTATTTAATTATTTTTATTGTTGTTAGTGGAATATAGCCCTGCAACGCAGTTTGTTCAATAACACTGTCCAAACACTAATAAAACAAAAGCGTTTTGCAAAATGGCAATAAAGTTATATAGGCAATATAAAAGTATTGCCTGATTTGTGATTTATCAAAATATTGAT
The DNA here is from genome assembly GCF_046557535.1 of Pseudomonas sp. S1(2024). Lineage (NCBI taxonomy): Bacteria > Pseudomonadati > Pseudomonadota > Gammaproteobacteria > Pseudomonadales > Pseudomonadaceae > Pseudomonas > Pseudomonas sp. S1(2024). Next base: position 234,106 of record NZ_JBKGFP010000001.1, on the reverse strand, counting down.
AGATTTCGACGGAGCGGCTAGACTGCTTGCCTACCTATTGACCTCATGGAGGCCTGTCGTATGTCAGATTCTGTGCAACATCCTTCACCACTACCCATTTTCGAAGTGATTTCCCAGCAGGGTAATCGCCGCTTCTTCAGTCAGTCGGATGCGCAGTCCATGAAGGCCTTGCTTGATCAGTACCCAGGCATGATGGGCCCTGGCGTGGCCGGTGAGTCTTCAATTGAAATGCTCGAAGGTGATCGGGCCTGGCAATTCGATTACGTGATTAGCTTCATGAACGAGTTCTACCGTTCGCGGTGGTGTTCGGGGGGGCTCTGCGGCTGTATGGGATGCGCCAACGGATCCGGGGGATTGGCTGCACTGGGGTTTACTAAGGAGGACTGGTTGGCCTGGCGATCGCGGCAAATCCAGTTCATTGGCCTGCATAACGTCAGCTAATCGGCATTATAGTGCATAATTCTTTTGCGCTTCGCTGAAAATCAGCATTATAATGCCGTTTTATAGACCGGACTGACATCCTCACATGCCCGGCGATGGCTCATTAACCAGCTTTTTGGTGCGGGCCATCAATTGCGGGACGAAGAAGTTCACCATGCGCACCTGGTCAATCAACATGGATTTTGCCAGTTCGTAAAAGGACTTCTGCTCAGGGAACAGCTTGCGGGCAGTCTTGGCCATCGGCAGGAAATAATCATCCACTTCTTTAGCGTAGGCGAGCATTTTTTCATTGGAAAACACGCCTGTCATGGTGGACAGGTTGTGGAGCCTGTCGATCAATTTCGCTACCGAGGCGACAGGGCAGTGCGCCATTTCCTGGAAATACTGTTCTTTGGAAATTTCCACCCCATCACGGTATTTGGACAGCCTGACGCTGTAGGTGACCACCTCTGGGAATTGCGCCTGCAGAACCGCTTTGCTTTCGGGAAAATCCTCGACCAGGTCGTGCGCCAGGATCGCCAGGTAGACCGATGCCGGCGAGGTGAGGTTGAGGTGCTGGGTGATGGCGACACCGAGAATGCTGAGCTGATGGTAAAACTCAGGAGTTACCCCATCCTTACGCGTGCCGCTGTGGTAGTGGGCGGCCAGCTCCATGAGTTCCAAGACGCGATTGTACTGGGGATCTTCTTTCGCCATATCCGTCAGGCTAGCGCGAATGGTTGAGCGCAGCTTTACAAAATCAGTGGTATTCATCAGGCAGTTTCCGGCAGATGGGTGTTTTTGCATTACACCATTGGAATTGGGTCTGTGAAAACCCCGCTAACCAATAAACCTGAAAATTGGGAGACCCAGGTTAACTGCCGTTGCTAGCAATCATCCGCCGCCGCCGACGCACAAAAAAGCCCCTGAAGGGGCCTTTTGCATTGGATATCGCCTATCGGACAGGCGACTGGGGGTCTTGCGCCGCTTTTTGGGCCAAATAATCAATCATCGCTTGCGCCCCTGCCGAGGTTTTGGATTGACCCCCTTGTGCGTTAGGCAAGCAGGATTCGCAGGGGTAGACGGCGCAGACTGTTTTTCAGAGTTCATGGGCAGTGCTCCTGAATTGGGGGGTGGTAAGAGTATACACCGATCGCTGTAAGGCACCGGAACCTTTACCTTATTGATCCGCTAGGGCCTCCAGAAATGGCGATCCCTGGGTGATCTCTATATAGCTGCCATGTGGCTGGTAGAGCATGTGTAGTGTGCTGGCTCGCCCATCGGCAGGGTGCTGCACACACTCGCCAGGCCAGTTGCCATCAATCACTGCGAGACCCAGCTGGGGGTGTCGGGCCGCGATCACCCAGTGCCAATCACGCGGGCTGACATGTTCACCACAACCTCCCACCTTCAAGATGGCCAGCGCCGGCAGGCAATCCCAGTCCCGCCACTTGCCCAAACGGGTGTCGAGGCCCGCTATGGTCAGGGCCGCCCGCAGCTCCTTGTAGTTCGTGCCATACCCCGAGCGGTTAGGCCTGGGCCCACCATAGCCCAGTCGATCAAAAATCGCCTGAGCCTGCTCGTAGCCAGTGCCCGCGATACCTGCCAGGGCGGCGATGCCGCAATCACCATTGCCTCGCTGTGCCACCCGTGGCGGAAGGCGGGTAACGCAAGGAGCGCTTTTGGAGTCAAAGACCAAGATCGGCCTCCAGTTTCCACGTCAGCAGGGTGTCTTTACCCGCGTTTTTCACTAGGTCGTCATCGATCAGTGCGCCGACCAGCATGGCAGAATCTGGATCATTGACCCTGGCGGCAAGCTTTCGGGGCTGCAGTTGGTAATAGGCGACAATCGTGGCGGCATACGCCTTCAAAGCCTCCCGCAGATTGGTACCGTCCGATCGGTTGGTGTAGTCCAGGGTCATCAGGGGGGACAGGGCCATCAGTCGTGGCAGGGGCTTTTCCTGCGGCTGCGCCATCGGTTTCAGATCAGGGGTTAGGGCGCGGGTCAGTTCAATCATCATATTGAATTGAAGCGGCGAAAAGTACATGCCCACCACGCGCTCAGCCGTGGCGGCGATTTTGTCCAAGCTGGCGGGGGTCTTTAAGGCAGGGTAAGATTCTGGATACTGATCCAGGTAGCGGCTGGCAAAATCTCGAATCCCCTTGAGCAGCGTATTATTTTCGCTTTCGTCGCTGTACACCGTGAACTGCTCGATCAGCTTTAGATAAGTGTTTGCAGGCACGTGTGGAATATGCCCATAGACAATCGACGGATCGGGGTTTTCGTTCAGTGCTTTCAACACCGCCAGGTTGTTCTTCAGGGCCCTACCTGGGTCGAGGACATAAATGACCAGCGCAGCATCCCTTAACGACGGGATGGCAAGGGGGGAGCGGGCAATGATTTCCATCAGCTCCACGCCTGACTGAAAGTTCGGGGAGGGCGCAAAGTAGCCAATGCGTTTAGCGATTTCGCCATACTGCTCCGCCTCCGACTTGGCGGGTCTAGGGGCCTGTTGCACCGCCTGCCTCATGGTTTTCAACGTCTCTTCCATCTGCAGCAACAGGTCTGGATCTTTGGCCACTCGCGCCAGCATAGCGCCACTGGTGCTGTGGTTTTCCATCATGAAGTAGATTTCAATCAGCGGCCTGTCTTCCAGCGGGGCCGTGGTTGCAATGGAATCGACCAGGCTGTGCGCCGCCTCGGCCAGCCCACCGCAGAAAAACCGAAAGGCCAGGAGCGCCCGCAGGGTTTCGGGCAGAAAGTGGTACTCCAGGTCATTCTCGCGATAGTCCCGGCGAATGGCCTTCTGACGACCCTCATCGGCGAGCACTTCCTGGATGATTTCTGCAGCTTCCTGGTAGCCGAGTAGATCAACCAGGTGCTGGAGATCAGCTTTGCGTTTGGGCTGTGTCAGGGCACGAAACGCCCAAGCCACCGGATCTTCTCCGGCGATCAGGCTGCCGAGGTAGTCCACGGGCTTTGGCTTGATGAAGTTGAACATCGGTGTTATAGCCCCAACTCTGATTGAAGGATGGATTCTAAATCGCTGGCCCGCAGACGGTCAGTCAGACCTGGAATATCTGAAGTCACCAGCCCCAAAAACCTGAGGTCGACCAAGGAGATATCCACCTGATTGGCTAAGGCCTCTATCACGCTGGTCTTGAAGTGGTGATGGGCGGCCATCGCACCCTGGAATAGCGGGGCATACGGGGCGCCCATGAGGTTGCGCCCCTGCAGTTGCAGGATCGGCTCGAACAGGTTGATCACACTGGTTGGCTGATAGTGGCTCCAGGCGCCTGGGTGGGCACCGATTGCCTTGATTGCCTTGATAGAAGATTGCGTCGACAATGATTGAGTTTCCAGCACCTCATCCAGGGCCTGCAAATGCCCATGCCCGGCGTGGATCAATGCCTCGACCAACGGCGCATCGTGGTGCACACGCTGCGCTAGCTGGCGCTTCACGACAGAGCCATAGTGTGCGGTGAAATACTCAAGGGACGCCTGTATCTCCACAGCGTTATGGCCGGCAAATGCCAGAACGGGCCCCTTGGCAAAGATCGGATGAGCATCAGCCTCAGGCACCCAGCTGCTGCCTTCACCAAAAACTTCTCGCAGGTGGTCAGGGCTGATCGACAACGCGTTATACAACACTTGGTTGACCGTGGCCTCCATCTGTTCTGTACGCACATGGCGCCTGAGCACCAGGGGCGCCCGTGCACGCACGAGGCTGGCAATGGCGTTGGCCGGCAACCCTTGATTGATCATCAGGAATACCGGGTCGTAGATACTCAACGCAATCACATGCTGCGTATGATCACGGCGCACTTCGGCATCATCCCACTTGAACGCAATCACCTGGTGCAGTTTGGTCAGCGCCTGTTCGAACAGGACGTCATCATGGCTACCCAGCACCACCAGCTGGTGTCGTTCAGCCGCCGTCAGCTGACTGGGATTGATGTCAGGTGGAAGCAGCTCGCCGTAAAGAGCGTGATGCAGTGAATCATGGGCAATCCAGAGCAGATCCGGACGAGGCGAGCATACCCCACCGTACTGATACATGTCCTGCTCCAAGGTTTGGATTGATCGGGGCAGGACAGAGACCAGCAAGCTGATGGCCTTGAAGCGCGCTTCCAGCGGCGTATCATGGACAAACCATGCGGTGACTGCGTGGATGCCATGGTAAATGGCCCTGCCAATGACATCCACCACGTCCACGGTATCCAGCTCGGAGTTGGCAAACGCTGAAAGATTTCCGCCTGAAGCACAGTAAGCATGAATAAAATTGATGTCTTTGATGAACGCCCCTTCGATGGCCATCTGGAAGAAAGGGATACGCCGGGGGTTTGCCAGGTGTGCTTGCACATAGGGCTCGAACAAGTTTCCCCGCACGAAGCTGACCAAGTCTGGATACGCGCTAAGGCTGGCACCCTGGTCATCAATGAATTGGTTGATCGCGCTGCAGATGTCTTGTGCCCGCACCTGCTCCTGGGTGGACAGCCCATTCAGCAGGTCTTGCGAAAACAGGCTCCTCATTTTGACCATTCTCCAAAGTATGCAGGACGACCTTCACGTTACATTGTTATTCGCCCGCGCTTTCTTACGCAGGGAGCGGTTCTTGGCCGCAATTGGGTTGGTGCCACGCATGGAGGTGTTGAGCGCCAGGTGGTCACTTTTGCTTAGTATGACCTCATCACGCACGATCGCGCCAAGCGTCATTCGCATCCCAAACTTGTTCAGGATGCTATTGAGGGTATTGATGGTGGGATTGGCCTTGTCGTTTTCCAGCTGGTACAGCGCCTTCGTCGACATCTGGCACATTTTGGCGAAAGTGGTCTGATCGAACCCCGTGACCTCGATCCGCAACCGGCGAATGGAGGTGCCCAGCGTCTGCCTACCCAGGACATTTTCCTTGAGGATATCTTCGATCAGCATTTGGCGCTGTTCGGGACGGAGGTGGTTCATCGCAGCCCCCATTCTGTCAGTCGTTTGTCCAATTCATTGAGGGGGATGTTCCGCGATGCCTTGACCTCCTCGGGCAGCTCGCTCAAGAGCCCAGGCAGAGCGCGGAATGTTTCGGCGCTTGTTTTCAGGTGTGTCATGAGCCGATCGGGCGCCACAAGCTCCCGAAGATCTACGCAAATTTTCCCCCAGTCGGGATTGCCTTTGCGTTCGGCATCCCACTTGGTGGCGCGAGTGACCCCCTCTGCGTCCAGCACCATCGGCGCCAGGTCGTAGATCGGAGCAAGCTGAAAACGCCCCTCCGTTCGGAAAATAGCGCTGTTGCGACCGTGGTTATCCGAATTGCCCAGTATTTTGTTCAGCAGGTCGCGCCGAACGTATTCGAACACGAGCCCCTCGATTTCGTCACCCTGCCCATTCTGGCGCCAGAGCTTGGCCAATGCATATAACACCGCCTCGTGATCCATGCGCTGACCTTGCTCCTTGACGTTGCAGACCGAATAGATGGACTCCATGGCAATACGCTCAACGCGGCCATTCACCACGCGGCGGTCAAACCGAGGCATCCACAGGCTGGGCTTTTCAGCCTCGCACAATTGCATCCTGGCCACCGGCACCGTGTCCAACCCCAGCTGGGCGATGGCCTTGTAATATTGGTACTCAGCCCTGAGAATCGCCTTGTCGGTCTCGGTCACCTTGTTGCGGGCAAACTTGATCAGCCAGTGGTGCTGCGCCTGGGCGTCAGGAAGCATCGCATCTGCGTAGAGCTTGCCTTGCGCATCTTCAACCATTAACAGCTTGGGCGCCTCGCCTTGAGCACCAGTAGCCCCACCCAGGGCGGCCCCGGCTTCGTAGGCGTACTCCAGGAACTCATTGGTTCTCTCAACGACCTCGTGCTGATCAAATGCTTCAAGGGCCCCGGCCTTGAGGTGTTCGACAGACTCCTTTACGCGCAGGTGGCCAATTGGAGAGGGGGTGCAGCGCTTGAAGAGGTAGAACAGCATATCCAACCCTTCAGTATTCTCCCCGCCGAAGCGCTTGACCAACGAGCGATACGCCGCCCCGGCAGGAATGATGTCATACACAAATGCCGGGTAGCCGGTATCCCGATGGGCATCCCAGGCCAGCGGCAGGTTGACACTCACTGCAGGCTCCAGCCGTGTTTCCAGCTGGTCGATGAAGTCCACCAGGTAGCCACCGTCATAGGCGGTGGAGCATGCCCCCACCATCACCTTTTGCGGGTTCTCGATGGTCAGTAACAGCGCATCACGCCACTGGCCTTGGACAAAGGTTTGAATCGTGAGCTGATCAGTCATGGCGATGTCGATACCGGAACTTTAATACTGCTTATGGTATGCTAAACCGAAACAAGCGGCAATATAGTTCTGCTTTTTGCGCGGTCGAAGAAATAATCAGTATTTTAGTGCCGAATATAAGTGACCATTTCATCGAAAGGAACGTTTCCATGACCTCATCCGTTCAAGATACCAACCTGTTGACTGCACCTTTTCCAAGCCAGGCCGTGCAGGCCCTGAACACCTTTCAGACTCACACATCAGGCGGCTTCTTAGGCCATCCCTATACCTGCGCGAACCGAGGTGATGGCTACCATGGTGAGGAGGGCGGGGATCTCGGGGTATTGATTGCTACGGAAGAGGGCTGGGTTTGTCCGCATTGCAGCTACACGCAACAGACAGCCCACAAGATGATGGTGGACACGGGCAGTGCCGCGCAACGGGATGTATTTAGGGGGCTTGTCAAATCCACCCAGTTGCGCGATCTGTTGAAGCAACGGATTGATGCGTACCAGGCACTGCAGACCCGCCACCCGGCTGCACCAGGGGTTGCGGTGATGTTGATGAGCCTCAGGGGCAAATGGGCGCAGCTGGGCGCTGAGTCAGCGGAGTAACCCGCATTCAGCCCAAGGTTGGGGCAACAAGCCTTGGCTGCAGTGCGTGCCGAAGCCTTGTTCCTAAACTGCATGAAAGCTGTTAGTGGGGCTGCATGGAGACTGAGGCCTCACCCTCACGTATGTCTTGCGCAATGGCCGCAAAAGGCACGCTCAGGGGCAATTGCTTCGCCCACTGCTCAGTCGCGCGCATGCAGTCGCGCTGAGGTTCGCGTACAGTCTGTCCAGACTGGCAATGCCGATAGTAGGCGAGCACGTCACGGTAATTGGGGCCCTTCAGCGCCAGCTCCTGGTACACCTTGGTGTAGGCCGCATGGGTCTGAGCGCGCTCTACGAGAAGTATGGCCATGGCACCAACACAGCAGAACATGCCCGCATAAACGCACTTCAAGGCCCACCGGGCCATCATGCCCGAGGTGCTGACGGCTACGCGGGTAGCAACGGATGGTTTCTGGTTAGACATGAAGCTACCCCTGCTTACTGCTGGCGTGTACGCAGGTAGACCTGAGCTTCGCCGGAGCCGATGTCGTTGCGAATGGTTGAGAAGGGTACCTCCAACTCAAGCTTTTGCGCCCAGGCCTCGGTTTTGTCCATGCAGTCACGTGCGACCACGTCCCTGGCAATCGGGATACCTCTGCCAATGACCCCCACAGTTCCCCTGGCAACGCATGACGCATAAAAGCTGACCAGGTTGCGGTGATCCTGGCTCTTGGTGCCGAGCGCAGCGTACATATCGTGGTAAGCCGCTTCCGGGGAATTGGCCTGGCGATTTGCCCAGGCGGAGATCCCATATGAAAAGACCGCCGTCGCCGCGATCGCGGCGCCTGCCAGCCACAATGCAGCCACAACGACTTTGCGCGCATTCATGCTCATTTACCATTTAAAAACGTTGAAGGAATCTGCGCGTAGATGGTTTGCTCGCCATGGCGCACATCCTGCTCAACCTGGAACAATTGAGCGTGCGTTGGCTTCAATAACAGCATCTGCTGCACCGTTTCGCCGAGACAGTTGGTGGCGGGGCCTGCACCTTTACGATCAGGCGTGCAAAGACGGTACTTGTCGATGAACGCTTTGTGCAGCGGTGACTTTTCCTGCAGCTGATCGTACAAGGCCTCAAGGCGATGCGTGCGCTCGACAGCCTTTTGGACTTCAAAGCCAAAGATGACCAGCACCACCAGCGTGCCGATACCAATCACGATGCCGTCCAGTGCGGTTTCGGCAATGCCGAGCCGGCGTTTCAAGCCAAACGGATGAGATGAATTGGACATGACGGTCTCATTGCCGGAGATCGGCAGCTGCAGGTCTGAAAGGTTGAGTTCAATATATCACTAAACAGTGCTGGTGTGTCATGGATTGATGCGGCAGCTGTGCAAGAACGGGGTGCCCTTGTGCATCCCTTGGAATATGCCTATATTGTACACACCGTTTGCAATCACACCGTTCTCATGAGTCCTTATTTACTTTACGTCACATTCTTTGCTGCATTCTGGCTTGGCGCAGGGTTCGCGATGATGCGGATCTTCTGGGTCAGGAGTAAAAGCACCCGACCATTGGCCAGGTGCTGGAGCAGCCTAATGGTGGTTATCGTATGGCCGTACCTGCTGAAAAAGTTACCCAGCTAATCCACTGGCTCAAGCTGAGGCGTCTTGCCTTCAGGTTTGATCACAAAACCAAGGTCATCTGCTTTGCTGGGTTCATCGTGCCAGGACTGCCGGCGATTGACAGTCCAGGTTGGCTGTATTTGGCCGCGCTGATCGGCGTGGTGGTATTGGCCGTGGCGCCTGTACTGATCGGTAAAAGCGTTGCCAAAGAGATCGAGCACCGATTTGGCAAGGCAGTGCTTGAGCGTGCGCTGCATCACTGCACGCTGGGCCGCTATTTGCGCAACAAGACGTTTACGATTGGTGATATTCAAGCGCAGCTTGAAGCCGAGCGACAAGCCCAATACGCAGGGGCAGCCAACGACGCTTAAATAGGATATTGACAGAATGGCAAGCAGCCACGATACTCCATCGCACTTGCCCCACGCCTTCTGCCGTGGGCCTCTTTGTCGGAGCCTGTCATGACCAAGTCGATTCTCCTGGATGGTACCTCTCGCCGGTTGTTTGAACAGCAGGCGCCCGCAGCGCTGAACCTGGATATGACCAGAAACACCGAAGGCGATTACGCTGACCCCATGACCCATGGCATGTACCTGGGCTTTCTGGTTGGGCATGTCACCGGCCTTTCCCACGGTCTGCGTGTGGCCAAAAGCGAGTTCGAACAGGCGTACACCACGGCTGCCGACCGGGCGATGATGGCACAATCGGAAATCGGCACCTCTGCAGGGCTGGCAGCAATTGACCTTGCGGTCGAAGCGTCCGATCACGACCGTGCCGCTGTTGCCCACTCCCTGGCTGGCTTCTCGCAAACCTTGATGAGCCAGCATGGCGAGATTGTTCGCACCATGACCCTCGAAAATCACCTGGCCAACTACAAGCAAGCCTCGTGATCGGCCACTGCCTGGCCGGCTTCTTGGAGACGTGGTGATGTTCGATAACCAGCCGACCGAACAGATCCTGCGCTGGATCAGTCAAGGCCAGGTTTTGCAGCAGCAATCCGAGTTGTTTCGCCATCAGACCCTCAGCCCGGATACCCTGCTGGTAGCAGGCTTCAGTGCACTGGAACTCCAGCGGGCGCTGGACTTTTTCCATGGATTTGCTCCCGCGCTGCAGAGCAGCATTACCCATTGGGTCGATGGCTTGCTCGCGGCTGATTATCGAAATAATGAGTTCGTCGAAACCCTGGGTGACCGCTTTCATGCTGTACTGATCAGGGGGCTTGCGACCGAAGCGGGAACATCCCACTGTTACCAGATTCGCTGCAAACAAGCGCGCAAGTGGATCGCCACAATTCATGAGCCTCGGGGCTGTGTGTCACACCGTTTCGACCTGGAGCTGTGGGACGGCGCCCATCTGCTCGGGCAGACCATGATTGAAAAAGCGTCTATCAAAGGGGCAGAGCACTCGCTCCTGATGCGCTATGCGCCTCGCGACTGCATCATCGGCATCCTGAGCCTGTGCTTGGCCAATGAGCGCGGTTCCTGCGAGGTGCCATTGCGCAGCAAACTGTGGGCGCCAGGGGGAGCGAGCGCTCTGGTCGAGGTCGGCCTCCAGCGTTCATCGCGTGTGCTCTGGGCTGACGATGCCACCCAAGCGGCATTGAAACATACGCCTGCAGTGGCGCTTTTTCCCAAGCTTGAAGGGGTCGCCCCCGGTAGATACGCCTATTACAGCGGTCAGTTCCAGAAAGAGAGTCCCCACCCAGTGGATGGGCGGCATGATCATTATGCGCTTCAATTTCCCGATGATCTTGGGGGAGCATACGCGACCCAAATACACAGCGACGGATGGATTGCCTGGCAAGCTCGATCGGATCAGGAGGATACATCTCAGGCCGATGGCCCCTTGAGCCTGGCTCTATGCGTCGATCTACGGCTAACTTCAGGCGATGTGCTGCTTGGGTGTGATCCTGGTGACTTTAACTGGGCGCCCTACGGTCGTGGAACTATCGAAGCCTACCGGATTGTCAGGCAGCGCCAGCACCTGCTCGATGTCCATGTGCTGGGGGCCTACGAGCGTTACTTGGAAGAACTGATGGGGATGTACCCTTTTGTGAAAGTCGCGGAGACCTACAGCCGCTACGAGGACTGGGCGCTGGAGATCGTTGAGACCCGGTCGCGGTACGAGTTGGTCAGCGTCTATTCTAGCAGTCGCCATGGCCTGCTCTGCAAAGCGATTCAAAGAATTTTATGGCGTCTTGCGCAGTGAGTAATGGCTTTTACGGGCCTGGCTCTTGATGTTGCACCTTAGACTCGAACTTGCAATTTGGCAGCAACCCAATTTCCTGCATGGCGACTACATAGCGAGCGAGCGCCTTGCGTTCTCCCGGCAGGTAGTCTTCCAAAAGACCACTTGCCAACCATTGCGTCAGCAAAGCGGCTGCCTCATCGCCAATCAACTCGCCCGGCTCGTTAGCCAAGGCCAGATATTCATCCCTCAGCTGTTCTGACAAGCTCAGGCCTTTTGCATCGGCGAGATAAGCCTGTGCCCCAGGCATGTGGCAATAGGCATGCACAAGCGCCCACAGCGGCTCCCCCAGGCCATTCTCGAACGCATGCTCATCGACCAGTACGCCGATAGGCAAATGGAGCGTTTCTGCCATGGTCAGGGCGAATAGATGGCAACGGCCATGGCGATAATGATCGACGGTGTAGGTTCCAAACACGGGAAAGTCGTCGATCACCTGGCAGACACTGTTGTCATACGGGAGCAGATCGGTTTCGGATAGCTGCGGCTTGGTTGGATTTTGCTGCACTCTTAACATTTCCTGACTCCGGGGAAGGCGCAGAGGTGGGCGAGATGCAAGGCGATCGGAGCTGAGCCCGTTTAGCTGCGCATGAAATATTGGGCGAACATGCCAAAGAACCTGTTCAACTGAGCGGGTGTCATCGGTTTGTTCATCATGATGCGAAACTCAGCCTCATCAAGCAGGGATTCGCTGGCCAGCTTCAGCCCGCGCTCCTCCAGACAATCCATCGGGCAGCGCCGTCTGGGCCTGAAGGCCTTGATCAGGAGGTAGAGGCACAAGGCGTAGAGGAGCAGGTGGATCAGTAGCTGGAAAGTGGACTGCAGGCTCATTGATCAATCCTGAATGGACTTGAATTTGGGGGATGCGGGGCAGCCGGCAACCGCGCCGACCTTGTCGAGAATCTCCACGAGATCCTGACCCGCCACCTTGCGATCGTGTTCAAGCTGGTCACTGAGCAGCTGAAGGATGTTCTCATTGGCTATCAGCAGTTCACGCACCAAGGCTTGCTGCGAGCGTTTGAGCTCGATCAGGGTCTTGTGGTTGTGGTCTTCCTGCCAGGTGTTCTGTGGTGCGTGGAAATAGATGAGATCATCATGGCCACTCAGGTATTTTTGGGCGAGGGTGTTCCAGTTGCGGTAATCACTGGCACCGCCGAGGCTGATTTCGCCCAGCAACAGTCGTTCAGCCTCAATGCCCGCAAGGGCGAACAGCATCTCCCATTCAACGTGGATTTTGCTGTCCAGGGCGTGGTTCCAGGCGGGCCCGGTGCAATAGCCCAGACTGCCACTGTCGTCGGATTTTTTGCGCATCACGATTTCCATGCCCAGCGGGAGGTGGCGATGCAGGCCTAGCACTACGGCATGCCCGGCTTCATGCACGGCAATGATGCGTCGATCCAGGGCTGTCAGGGGCTGCGCGTGGCCTGCCACAGGAAGGCCAAACAGGCTTTGGGTGTGCGTGGCCAGTTTCTCGCCCAGTTTGCGCACATAGGCTGTACCGATGAAGCAGATCAGGCAGAGGGTAATTTCAGCGAGGTGTTGGTTGATGAATTTGGACACCTCTGTCACATCACCCGCAATCAGTGGGCCAACCTGCAAGGCACCCGCGAACAGACCGACCAGTAGCGTTTGTTCAACGATGGCGCCGATTGAAGTATTTTGACCCCGGCCATTGCGAATCAGCGTGTTCCACATTTGCAGCCAGATCATACCCGGTAGCACCATGGGGGCGAAACTCTCGATCTTGAGTAAATGGATCAGGCTGGTCAGGGGGGCGAGCACCAGAAATGCCATGGTACCAATGGAAAGCAGGGAGTCGAGCAGTGACTGCTTTATGGACTCAGGCTCAACCGGCTCAAGAACGATATGATCCTTCGAGTCATGGGGCGAGGGGGTGCTCATTGGGTGTCCTTATGACAGTGGCAGCTGGTATCCAGTTGCCAATATACATAAAAACCGTAGGTGTGGCACCCCTGTGCAGGGGAGTCGATAGTTACCCGGCTTTGCCGGGAGCTGCTTCACAGACCCAGGTCGTCCGTGAGAATGTCCTCGCGCAGGCATTCCAACTGCAGCAGGAGGTCTTTGGAGCAATCCGGCGACAGCATACTCAGCAACGCTTGTTTGGCGCCCTGTTGCTTGATGCCATTGGTATCCTTGGCGCCGTCGATTAGGGTGGTCAGAATACGATTGACTGCCTGGGGATTTTGCAGGCTACCCGTGCCTGAGTCTGGCAGCGTGTTCAAAAACCTCATGACAGCTGGCCCGAAATAGTAGACGGAGGAGCTCTTGGCGATCATGTTCCATTGTGCCTTGGGAAACTGAAGGTTGGGGTAGCGATCGACCAGGCTGAGCAGGGCGACCACTTCCTCGCTGCTCAAACCCACTTTGCCGCGCTGCACGGGAAAGAGCTGGACGAGCTTGGAGCTCAGGCCTTTGTCACCAAAGTACTGATGGGCGATATCAAGGTAGGCGGAATCCATCTGCCGGATATCAAATTTGGTGTTGTCGAATACTGTTTGCGCCAGGTCATCATGGCCTGCCGCGCACAGCGGCGGGATGATCGTCAATGTTTCGACCCAATGCCCTTGCACCGCCGCAGCGGCTTGGATGACCGGCATATGGTTTTGCAAAATGCGGTTCATCTGCTCAGGCCACGGCGTCGAGATGGTGCTCATATGGTAGATGATCTCCTTCCCACCCATATCCTCCTGGCTGATATCAGGCATGGACAGGGCCGCCTCAAACAACTTCAGCGCAATATCTTGGCTCTTGGAAGAGAGCGCCGTGCAATATTCGCCAACACAACCGGGTCGCGAATCTTCGAATAAGCACCACTGCAAGTTTTCAAGAATCTGGTTATCCAGGGCCTCCGTAATGCCCAAATGCGCCGCAAGGTTCCGACCTGCAGCCACGAAGGGGATAGTGGCCAGCAGTACGTGCATGTGATCAGGGGCAATGGTCGGAGCCCCGGTGTCGGGGTCGCGGCGATCAGAACGAAGGAAGCTGCTGAGAAGCTGCTGTCGTAAGTCAGTGATGGCTCTATTTAGCCCGTTGGCAGCCAGGTCTTTGAAAACGGCATTCAGTGCTTGCAGCGGTGCAAGACAGGCTTGAAAGCCACTGTCTTCACAGGTTTCGATCAATGCACTGCCTTGATCTCGCATTTGCACAGCGAGCAACATATCCATTGTTACAGGCCCAGGTCTTCGCCGAGGATGTCCTCAGCATGGTGTTCAATACCCTTCATGAACTGGCGAAGCGCCGGCACTTGCTTAATATTGGCAAGCCATTGTGGCCGATGCTCCAACACGAAGCTGAGTGTGGTTTTCAGGTGGTCTTCATTCACGGTGTCCTTGTAGTTGACCACGGCAGTTTCCATCCAGCCAATCATCGAGCTGCTTGCTTTTGACGTGGTCAGGTGCAGATCATCAAATTTCACCAGCGGCGCCTTAGACGCAAGGAAATGCATCACCAGCAAGCCGGTGTGCTGCACATGGTCATCGTGGGTGAACGGCGTGTGTTTAATCTTTTCCACCAAGGGGGTCAAGTTCAAGCCCGTGCGCTTTTCAATCTCCAACAGCGCCGTATGCTTCAGGGTGTTCGATTTCGGGAAGCATTTGAGCAGCATGACTTGCGCGGCATCAGGGTAGCCATGCTCATGCAACGCAATAGCCTCCTCAACACGAGGCAGGTCAAAGGAAGTGCTGGTGCGCTCCACCGCAGGGATGAACTCCTTCAACACCAGCCCCAGGTCGTGATGGATCTCAATATCCAGCTGCTCTTTCAGTCCGCCGTAATAGGCCGCGATGGCGTAGGCCACGTTCTCGGGCGGAAAGACCTGCGGGCAGCTTTTGGACACATCGGCCAGGAAGCGGATGAACCCCAGGGCTGGCTCGCCATGGCCTTTGCCCTGCGCGGCGATGTCCCGGCAGATGCCGCAAGCGTCCTGCTTGAGCGTGTAGTGTTCGAACACGTTGGCACTGTCCGTGTAGGTCTGCAGGGCTCTGAGCAGTGATCGCGGTGAGCCGCTGATGTAAAACCGCAGTGCGCCATGGTCAGGAACAGGCAGGTGCATGGCTAAGCTTTCCTGTAGCTCGCTCCAATCCTCGGGCGAAAATACGAAAGCCGCGCTAAACCCGGCCTCCAGGTAAAGTCGCTGAGCCTGCTGAGTCGCTTGCTTGACCACGCCATCAAACCCCTTGCTGCGCGCAGGGGCGAGCAGGGCGCCAATGTTGTGCGTCAGCCGAATGGCCTGGTCAACGGAGGAGCCTTCACTGGTGCAGACATGAATCAGGCTAGAGAAGGCGTTCATGACCCTTTCGTGGGTCACAATGGCGGAATGCGGTTTATGGGGCATGGCAAGATCCTCGATATATCCCCAGTGTACCACCAGCCATCATGGCCAATTAAAGCCCTAAATCATTTTCCAGGTTCGCTTGAACATCCAGCTCAAGCCCCTTGGCCTGATATTGCTCCTGAACCCAGGCCACCAGCCCCTGGCCGCCCAGGTGTGGCAAAGCCCCCTGGCCACGGATTTCCCAGAGGATTCGGCTTTCCGATCCCGTGGTTAGCCACGTTATTTGGCGCGTGACGGGGTTTCGAGTGGCCTGCGGAAACCGTGCATGGACAATCGCCGCGCCCGCAGCTCGAATGGTGCAAGCGATCGATTTGAACTCAAGTGACCCACCGCGCAGGAGCAAGCGGTTGGACTCTTCGAAGAGTTGCAATACGACATCCAGTGCACCTTCCAAGGTGCTGGCGCCGCCGCGTAGCCCCTCACGGTCGAGCCACTTGAGCATGTCGACATGATCGCCAAATTTGTTCATTGCTTGGACTTGGCCAAGCTCCTGCGTGTGGTGGATGACCTCGAACTGTATTGGGCCCGCCAGGCCAGGGGCCAGGGAGAATGGCTCAACCTTCTGGTTTGGCAAAACAAAAGCCCCTGCCACATCGGCGACAAAAAGCGCGAAAGATGGATATTCGGTCACTGCGCTAATCAGTCGATCGAAAGCTTCCTCTTCCTCCGGATGCTGCTGCAACTCGGCGATCAACTCGTTCAAGGGGATCTGGGCGCCGCGCAGGCTGGCCTCGATTTGCGCATCGCACAGGCGATTGAGCTGTTTCGCCAGGTGCGAAAACTGCAACTCATCCCCGAGCTCCAGGCGCATGTGATCGCCCAGCCATTGGAGGCCAGTCGGGATAGAGCCATCTAGATACAGGGCGGGCAAGTAGCAGTCGTCTGCCGGGGAAGGTGTGCGCAATTCCTCCTTAAGCTTCAACCAGAAGAAAATGTCCAGGCGACTGTCGAGCAGTTTCAACACCTGTTTCTCTCGCGACTGGCTCATGGCTGCATCCACGGCTCATCATCGAGCTCATCGTCGAATTCAGGGCCATCATGGAGCGCGACCAGGTTGTTGAGCATGAACTCGGCAGTGACACCAAATGCCGGCAGGACGGCGTCGACTGCCTCCTGGTTGACCTCTCCCAGCGCGATCAGCTCGGGCAGGGTGGTTTTGCGCAATGAAACCGGGAGTCCCAGCATGGTGCCTTTGAAATGGTTGAGGACATCCTGCTGGGTACGCACCCCGTTAGCATCGAGTAGCAGATCACCCGTCGCATCGGCGAGCATGCTGTGCAATGGCGCGCCGTGCTGGTCGACCACCAGGATCAGGCTGTCAGGCGCCTGCAGATAACTGGCCAGCGCGACGGCGAAGGTGCAGTGGTGCTGGTGAGCGTATTTGAGGGTCAGGGAGGCAAGTTGGCCATATCGCTCAGGCTCGCTCGACAACAGGTCATGCAGCACCGTACTGTCCTCCAGCCCCTCGTAGAAGGGAATGATCTCGCCCGCCATGAAGGCATCAGCAAACTGCCGGGCAAATACCTCAGCACCTTCCGGAACTGGAGGTAGCGGTGCGCGCAAAGCGTTGGTGAGCCGATGGAGGGTCAGCTCGTCTTCTGCCGGCGCCGCGCTTAAATTTGTGGTGCCCGTAGTTAGGTGTTTCACAAGTTCAGCTCCTTGAAAGGCCGTCCTGGCGACCCCTTTAAACGAATGCTCAGTGTGCAATACTCGGGGCTAGCTGTCGATCGAGCTGCGTAGTCCTAAAGCCCCAGATCCAGGCACAGCTTCTCTTCCCTGACGCTCTCCATTTCCATGTAGGATTCAGGGAGGCCTTGTTTGATCAAGCGCTTGATCAGGTACTGATCCTTGGCCATGAACATCGAGAGTAAGTCCTGCCGTTTGTTGCGCGCCGTTTCGGTTATCCCCACCGATTTCAGCAGTTGGATCAGCTGCTGTTCGTAGAGAAAGCGACCCTCCGCGTTGGAGAATTTGCGCTGAATCAACCAGGGGAGCTCAATGTCCGAGAGATCGATCTGCAGCGCGTCCTTGTCCAGGAAATAGGAGGCGGACATTCTCCACTGTTCCTCAGCGTCCTCATTCAGCGAGGCGCGAATGAATGACTCGGGAATTTCCACGCCCAGATGGTCAAGGTCGTGGTACTTGCGCTCAGGCAGCTGGTGCTTGCGGTGCAGTACGCGCCGACCAACTTCCAGGGCAATTTGGCCAAAACCCGAATTTTTCATCGCGATCAGCAATTTTGGCTCCGGGGTGTTGTACCCCATGCTCAGCATCGGCAAAATCGTTTCGAAGGACTTCTCGTTGGCCTTGATGAATTTTTCCATGCCCGGATACAGGTATTGGGAGGTATAGGCCTGAGACTCAATGATCAATTGCCAGACGAAATCCGTCTTGGCCACCGTGTAGGCACTGTCGATCGGTGTCGCGCTGTCCCAGGCTCTGAACGCAATGTCCATGGCCTGGAACGCCTGCTTCTTCGAAAAATTGATCGCCATGGATCTCAGTTGCTCTGCACTGAAGACCTCTTGACGCAAGAATCGTTGGAGCAGTTTAACGTCCAGTGCCTCAGGCGTTTCTTTGTGCCAGCTCACGTAGTACTCGGCTGTAAAGGGCAGCCGGCGTTCCATGATGGGAAGTGCGTACACGGTGTCTTTCTGGAAAATGGGGTGGCGTTCGACGGCCTTGTAGGCCATGGACAACATCTGACGCTGGAAATATTCCCCCTGACCTTTAGCATGATGCTCCAAAACGTAGCAGATGTCTTCTACGCAGTTCTCGAAGTTTTCACAGATGTTCTTGAACGTCGCGAATTCGTGTTCATGGAGAGCCTCCCATGACGGTTCTTTGTCGCCGAACTCATGGCTACGCAAGTCCTCTTCGAAGCCCATGTGAAAACAATCGACAATGCGCTGCAAATCTTGCTCGATTCGCTTGAATCTCCACATCATCAACTGATGGGCATCATGCTCGTTCAAAAAGTCTGGTGTTTTCACAGGCCGAGGTCTCCCAGCAATCGCTCTTCACTCAAGGCCGCGCTGTGCCGCCAGTAGGGAGACTTTTTCAGCGTCTTGGCCATGTGCTCCTTCGCTCCGCGAACCGTTGCACACAGCTCGTCCAGGAAGGCCCCCGTGCGGACAAGGACGTGCTCATCCTCGGGGACATTCAGAAGTAACGCCACGCTGATGCGGTCGACATCGGCAGAAGTGAAATAACTGGCGTTGATGTGCATGTCGAAGTTTGGCCTGACCAGGCTGTAATCCAGCAAGTTGAGGTTCATGTATGTCAATGGGTAATTCTCACCGGCCAACTCGCAATGCACTTGCTCCAGGAGCGCCTGATCAACCACAAAACCCTCGTCTTCCAGCATGCGGATCAGGTCAGTCCCCTGATAGTCCTTGATCCATTCAATGCACAGGCACGTGGCGAGCTTGTCCAGACCGTTTCGGTACAAAGACCCGATAAAGTTTATGTCGTGGATGGAGGGCGCCTGTTTGGCGGTTGGACGCAAGGCCACCAACTGGTCTTGGTATTTCGCCAGCAGCTTGAAGTAGGGGTTTCCCATGTTCATTTCTTCGGCGAACAGGGTCACGTAATGCCTGAGGATGGTATCTGCAAAGGCGGGTGCATGTGGCATTGTCCGAGTTGCACTCCTGACACCCGCTTGCTGCTCGGATTCTAGCCGGGCAAAGTAATCCAGCAGGTGTTCTGCCACCATCGCAAAAGCCTCAGAGCTCAAGTTATCCGACATCATCTTCGTGTATGAGGCCAGGTCGCCAGGCCTGCAGAGCTCCAGGGGCGCAGTTTCAATAAAGCTCTGGGCGATGCGCATGCCGGTCTCAACGGGCAGCTGACGGGTGAGTGGCAGGATTTCCAGCTGCATCGGGAAGTGATTCAATAAGTGCTTGATGATGAAGGGCTTTGTATCCGGGTCTGCGCTACTTACCAGGTCGATATTGGACTTGAGGAGCTTGGTCACACGCTCTTGGATTAGGAGCGATCCCGATAGGGCAGGGTGCTTCAATGCTCGCGCCAAATCCTGAAAAAAATGCGGCATATCCGCCTCGAATTCGATCCGCTCAGCCTCGCTGCGTCGAGCCATGAGATACCAGCCGAGTTTGTTTTGCCGATCATCAAGCTCATGAAGCAGGTTGGCAATGTCGGCAGGGGTAAGCATGTCAGGAAGCTGCATGGATAAGGCTCGTTTCGAAGTGGGATAGCTACAGGATACCTGGGGAGTTAACTCAGGAGGTAGCCTACAGTCCCAAATCCACCTCAAGCAGCGCGGTCATACAGATGGAGCTTTCTTTCAACCATTGCTGCGGGTAGCGTCGCACGATCGCCACGACAACCTTTTCGGATTGGTGAGCCAGAAATGCATCAAGGAATGTTCCTACGCGGGCGCGCAAGCCGTGGTCTTCGCGGATGTAACCCGCTTTTACGGCAAATATAAGGGAATCCATCATCGGCTCCCACGCTTGCTGCATGGCGGGCCTAGTAGCGACTTCTAACAGCGCATCCAGATGGCAGTTGCGCAGCAGACAATAGCTGACTTTCGCATCCAGTGATGCACCCTCGGTTGAAAACAGATCATTGACGGACACCCGGAAGGAGCACTGCAGCTTGAAGTCATAATAAAGCAAATCGCTGCCTCGGGCCTGCTGGGAAAAATCGGAAAAATCCAGGGTGACTCCCGCAGCCTTCATGTCCACCAGCTCGCGAAAACTCCACTGCGCCCCAAAATGACTGTTCATCAGTGGCATAATTTTCTTCTGATGGTCGCCCCTGGCCAGCCAGGCAAGCACAGGTTCGGACAACTGTTCTGGTGCCGCCCGCATGGCCCACATTATCAGCGAGGGAAGCGCATCCGGATTGTATTTGAAGATTTCGCTCATCAGTGCGCACAAAAGCGGGGCGTCACACTGTTTGATGAGCAGCTTCCCCAAGGCAATCGATCGGGAGGACACCGAATCTTTGGGATCAAAAGCGACGGCCTGGTGTGTGGCAACGTTGTCAATCAGTGTCCGCCGCAAGTCCGTTGCTTCATGCAGGCGCATCAAGTCATAAACTCTGGTCAGGCTGACCGGAAAATTCTCGGCCAGCAGCTGAACAAATGGAGCGGAATCGGCTTCGGCGATAATCCCGTCAATTTTCTCGTTAATCGGACTGAAAGCTGCATAGCGACCACGCAGGGCGCATTCATGCATGAACTGATGAAGGGCATGCACCGCCTTCTCTGCGCTCAGCAAATCTTCATCTGCCGAGCACTCGGCCAGGCATTCGGCGAGGTACAGAATGTGATTGCTGTGGTTCTGGATGTGGTCGAATTGCATGGTTACAGACTCATGTCGACTTCAAGTTGATGCGTTCGGTACCCTTCGCAGGCCAGTTTAACCTCGTCGGGCCATGATTGCGCCTTTAGGGTCTTGTAGTTCCTGCCGGTGGCATGCCACCAATAATCGAGCAGAAACCCAATGCGTGCGGGGTCATGGGGCACCTTGCAGTCGGTCAAAATCCGCATACTATCATCGATATCCCGGAGCACCCGGTTGGGGAAGCTGGCGTGAATTTCAGGGGGTATTGGTGCATCTTCGAACGCCATAGTGTACATCGTCAAGGCGACGATTTTGCCGGGTTGCAGCCGGCTGGTGTCACCAGTATGTTTCCACAGGGCCAGGATTTTTTCATCAGTGAGTTTGATCCCGGCTTCCAGGCGAAGTCTGCAGAGATCCCCCTGATCCGGGATCTTGTCCGAATGTTGAATGACGATTCTAGCGAGCTGGCGCAGCCCGGCTTTGGCCAGGCTCAGACCAACGTCATAGGTGATATCGGATGCACACGGAACGGCTACAGGGTCAAGATTGATGATGGCTTGTTCATTAGCAATGGCCCATTCTAGAAAGGGGGTTGGGGACTCGAAGGCGCCCCCCGCGTCTTCGGCTGCGGTCTTCAATGCCCCAATAATAACCGTTTGCAACCCCTGGGGATGGCGGGCGGTCAGCATCAATTCATCGAGCAGGGGGAGGGCGAATCCGTATTCCTCTCTATCCAGCCACGTGCTGATGATGACATCAATCTCCAGAGGCTTTTTGACCGGGAGCATCTCCCAAGGCCTGAATTTAATCAAATTGTCAAAGACAGCCTCGTTGAAGATGCGATCCTTTTTCAGGTGTCGTTTGGCACTGACAATTTCGCAGGCTTCGTGCAGGGACAAGCTTTTGTCACCGATGACCTTGATCTGCAGGGGTGCGTTGCGATCGCCCATGGCATTGATTTTCGACAGCAGTG
Source organism: Pseudomonas sp. S1(2024) (assembly GCF_046557535.1). Classification (NCBI taxonomy): domain Bacteria; kingdom Pseudomonadati; phylum Pseudomonadota; class Gammaproteobacteria; order Pseudomonadales; family Pseudomonadaceae; genus Pseudomonas; species Pseudomonas sp. S1(2024). The sequence continues at coordinate 212,330 of NZ_JBKGFP010000001.1, read as the reverse complement.
CCGTCCGATGCTCGACAATCGCAGTGATATCTCCATACAGCATGCATTCGATTTGGATCTTATCCAGTTGAATCAGTTCGTTTTCGAGCGTTCGCTCATCGCCAGTCTCGATGGCCCGAATCATCCGAGCCTCACGTTCCAGCAGGTTGGAGTGTGTGGAGAATTCAGTGAGACTCATAGCCCGAGTTCCGTTTCAAGTCGTTGCACCTGGTACCAATCCGTCGTCTTGATCCATTCCTCGGGGATTTGAGTGAGTTTGGACAGTCTGGAAAGGTCACGCATGTTTTTGTGATTTGAATTTTCGATAAGTACGTTGAGGTATTCGCCGACTTTACCGCCATCGCCAGGTGGCGGAGCGGGTTGACCATCGATATAGCTTTTGGCGATCTTGAACAGGATTTCAACACGCGCATTGTGTTCGGTGTAGCGGTGAATGAAGGTGCGCGTGTCCAAGTGATTGGACTCAAACAGTGCGTGGGCCAGCGGATTGGCCAGCGACAACTCACCTCTGCACGTCAAGCCCTGCACGAGCTTGACCAAGCCCACCTCATCCAGGTGAGAGACAATGAAATTCACCAGTCTCCGATAGTCCTTGTGGTGGCGCTTGTGTGTATTCAGCACATCGATTTGACACCCCATACCAATCAGATGGCGCAGTGGGCGCACCATCCTAAGACGCTGGTACCCATGCGCGTAATCCAGGGTCAGGGTGATGTTCGGCAGCTTGAGCGAAGTCAGGACTGTCTCCAGCAGTTGATGGTGCTCCGTGCTGAGCTTCAGCCCAGACGGGCACATGCCGATCGAGTGTACCAGGTGCCTGGCCACCCGGTGGAATTCTGCGGTCGTTGGCTCCAAGTTCTGCAGATGCCGGGCCATGTGGCTCGTCACGGCGCCATAGGCAGCACCGTTCGACAGCGCCTGGAGCCGTCTTAGGAGCGTCCGGTAGCCTTGTTCATCTTGCCCGAAGGTCAGGGCAGTGATGTCCAACTTTTGGGTGAGGATATGTTCGTCACTCTCGGGATGAGCGCCGAGGTGCTTGAACGTCATGTGGTCGTTTTTTGGCAGCAAAGGCAACAGCGGCAACAGGAATGCAGGCGGGCGAAGACCCCAGCCTAAATGCTTGTCTTCGACCGTCGCGATGTTGCGCAGGGCGTCCATCAGGATGCTGTGCTGGGCGGCGATCTCGTCAAACCGGTTGTCTTCGATGCTCTGACGCATGCGTGCTTTGGCTTGCTCGGCGCACTCCAGGAACAGCAAGGCGTCATTGGCCAGCGCTGCCTCGCGAAAGTTGTCCAAAGGCACCAGCGCTTGCTGGTTCATTTTGCAACCTCAATGAAGGTACCGCAGCTGGCGAACACATCCTTGCCCACACGCGGCACAATGCGTACGGCCTCCGGCTTGATCAGCGACGTCAGCAGGTCGGTGTTGCGGTGAATGACCGCTTCTTCAGGCTCCTGGCCATAGCGTGCGTCATAGGGGTTGTAGCGCACGATGTTGAGGTTGCACTTCAGGCCCACGGCGTTGATGGCGTTGCCGATGAGCTCCATGTCCTGCTCGGAGTCATTCTGGCCTTCGATGAATGCGAAGTGAATCTTGGGGGTCTTCCCGGTCGCTTCCTGCCAGGCCTTGAGCATCTCCAGGCCATGCTCTGCAGGGTGGGCCTTGGCCAGCCAGCGTTTGCGAAACTCCGGCTTCATCGAGTACAGGGAGTAGTAGATCTCAGGATGCACCTCGGGGAAGATGTCCATCAGCGAAAGATCGCCCAACGAGCGGGGGAGGATGGTCGAGATCAGGAACTTGGACTTGAGGTCACGCTCATCTGCCTGTTGCTTCAGTGCGTTCAACAGTCTGGCACTGTCTTCCCGGATCAACGGGTTGTTCAGTGCCTCGCCACGGGCCATGAAATTGAAGTGCACCAGCTCGGCTTTTTCGGTCTTGTCGTAGTACTCCATGACCAGGGCCGATTGCTTCATGAAGTCTTCGAAGGTGGCATTGTCCAGCTTGTTTTGACCGCTGTTGGTCAGCCAGCACATGCGGCATGCTTGGTCACAGCCCGACTGACTGGACAAATAGGTGATGAAATAGGCCTGATCGCGGCGCACGTAGCGCGATTCGAAGGAGAAGAAATTGGGGGCGCGGTACGTGAAATTCACGGACTGGTCGAGAGCGCTTTTGAGCACTTGAATGTCTTGATTCATGGTTCCTCCGGCAATCGTGGTTATGGCTTTAAAGGCCCAGTTCAGTTTCGAGGCGATCCACATACCACCCTGGTAGTTTAGACGCGACAGGGCCAATGACGGGGTCGCTGCCCATGGCTTTGATTGCTCCGGGCCGCTGGGCCATGAATTCTGCGACCAGGGATTTCAGGTGTTCTCGATTAACCGGGCAGCCTGCTTCGGCGGTACATCCGGTATCACTCCCGATATTACCACTGACCACCTCTACAAAGGCCTTGTAGTCGTGATCCTCAGCGAATTCCAAGAGGTTTTCCTGAATGGTGGGCGCCGTAGTCATCAGCTGGTAGCCAACCACCACTCGCAATGCCTCCACCGGGTCTCGCCCGAAATTGTATAGCGTAGACCAGTGAGTGAGCATGGGCGCAACGTCAATGCCCATCAGGCGCTCCACATCGATGAGGAACGTGAAGGGATTGCCCCGGTGAAAATACTGAATGTGCTTGTACCCCTGGGACATTAACGGCGCAGCGACCTCAGCGAGGCCGGCACTCGCCATGTTGAGCAAATGCTGGACATGATCGCCGATTCGACTGAAGTGATGGTCGCTGACATCGAATTGACTGAAAAATGCCTCAAAGCGGGATTTTTGCAGAAGTGTGAGCGAGAGTGGTTGATCGAATGCTTCCAGGCCAAAGCGCAGCAACGGTTCTCCCACCCAGGGTTGCAAGCCGTCGCCGTAGAAAAACTGAAGCGCCTCCATCAAATCAAGGGCTAGATCGACGCTACCTGCTTCAAGCAGTTTTTGCCGGAGGCTGGCGTAGCCACCGCTCAGCATTTCATCCGCCGCGTAGTCTGTGGGCTGACCTTGAATGCTGATGGCTTCGCCGGGCAAGCAACCGTGGATGATGGCGTTGACCAGCAACCTGTCCAGATCAGGATCAATGCCGATAAGGCCTATGGCGTTGTGCATCTCCTGGGGAATACCCGTGAGGCTGACCAGTGTAGTGACTACGGCGACAAGCTCGGCCTGGATGGCAGGATCAATCCACTCTTTTCGCTTACAGTGCTGCCCCCAGACCCTGCCGAGCACACCATACAATGAGGCAGAACCCGTGCAAATCCACGATCGATTGAGTGGATCCTGTTCGATGAGGCGGGCGCCTTCACCTGCAATCTTCAGGAGTCTGCCAACCAGCGTATCTGGAGTCCAGTTGGCTGCTTCGCGCATGGGCAGCAGGTCTGACGCAAGGCTGTCCATCAGGAATTTGAAGGCACGCGCTTCACGCAGTTTTTGAGTCGCGGGACTGGGCACGGTCGGGTCGTCCTGAATTCGATTATTGCCAGTATTGCCTGCTGACAGGCTTGCAGGCAATCCTTTTTGCAGCAATGAGAATCAAAGCCCCAGGTCGGTCTCCAGCTTGTGCACGTAATAGCACGGCAGCGTTCTCACGATCGGGCCAAGATAGGGATCATCGGCCATTTGGTTGATCGCGTTCGGGCGCTGAGCGATGAATTCTGCGAGCAGGTCGTTGAGATGAGTTTCGTTGACCTTGAATTCGGTAGGGTCGAATTTCTCATGCCGTTCATTGGCCACGATTTGCGCGATGATCTTAAAATGCCCGTCATAGGAAAATTGGAGCAGATTTTCCTGGATGGTCGGCTCAGCTGTCAGAAGCTGATAGCCCATGATGGCCTGTAGTGCTTCACGGTCGTTTTCCCCGTTATTGTACGCTTCAGCTATCTTCGCGATTAAGGGCGCCATGCGCAAAGTGGTATAACGCTCAATGGCTGGCAAGAGCGTGATGGCATTGCTGGAGTAAAGGGCGGAAAAATGAGGCAGGGTGCGAACAATCAGTGCTTCGGCTTGTGGCACCAGGCCAGATTTGGCCATGTTGATGAATTCATTGATCGAACCCCCTGAAAATTCGTGCGTGTCGACTACTGGCCATATGGTTCTGAAAAATGTCTCGACCTTCGAGCGCTGAGCATCGCCTAGTGCCACTGGGTTCGTGAACATTTTGATGGCCGACTCAAACAACGCGGCGTCCTGCCATTTCGCTGGCGCGCTTGCATGAAGCAAGCCCATGGTGTCGATCACCTCCATCAGGGGCGCAAGGGCCTTAGCTTCTGCCAGGCGCTGAACCAGATGTTCTGTCTGACGCTGATGGAGCACTTCATCACTTTCGTACTGGTTATGCTTACCCTGAATGCTCATCCCCTTGGCAGGCAGATGGCGTAAGATCGCTTCGTCGACAATGATCCGATCTAGATCAGGGGTTAGGCCCAAGAGACCATAATCGTATGTTTCGGCTGGGAGTCCCAACACCTCAACAGCATTTACCATCAGCGCCGCAAACTCGGCTTTTAGGGTTGCATCAACCTCGTCGACTGTACCTGCATAGCGTTGCCACAACCCGGTGATTGCCGCGTAGAAGGGCGCGGAGCAACCTGCCAGCCATGTCCGATCGTATACCTTGGCCTGACAAAGGTCAGTTGCGGCCCCCAGGAGATCCATGATCCTGGGCTGCACCCAGCCCCACTCGACGAGATTCAGGCCCTGGCCCTCCTTCAGACCCTGCAAGGTGGCACTGGTGGCTTCCAGCTGAGTGATAAAGCCAATGGCATTCTTCAGGGCGTCTTGTCTGGTGGCTGTCACGGGGCTTTCCTTGTCACTGATGAGCGATGTTTCTGATCCGACCAAAGCCAGGGGCTGGCCTACAGTCCCAGGTCGGACTCCAGACGGTGCGCAAGCCAGCCCGGCGATTCGACTACCACGGCGTGCAGGTTCGGGTCTCTGGACATGTCATTGATGGCGCCAGGGCGCTGGGCCATGAATTCCGCCACCAATGCCTTGAGATGCGCCTCGTTGACGGGGTATTCACGGGGATTGATTTCTCGACTGAGGTCTGCGCCCACCATGGCTGAGATGGGCTGGTAATCAGCATTGGTCGAAAACCGAATCAGGTTCTCTTCGATGGTGGGGGAGGCGGTTAGCAGCTGGTAGCCCAGGACGATGCGCAGTGGCTGCATATCGCGGTCGGAGGCGTTGTAGAGGTTAGCCCAGTGCTGCACCAGGGGACGAACGTCAATCGAGGTGTGACGCTCAATATCGACGAGAAACACCAGGTCTTTCTCGATGGCGAACTGGTTTTTGCGCTCATGAATGGTGCTCAGCAAAGGCTCAACGACATGCTCAAGCCCTGACCTTGCCATGTTGATCAGGTGCTCAGAATTGCCCCGCACATCATCCAGTCCGCTACGCGGTAGCGTCAGACGGGCAAAGTAGTCCGAGAAGAAATCACGCTGGGCGTCGGTCAGGTCATGTCGGCTGCGAAAAAGAGTGACCCCCATTTCAAACAGGGCATCGCCACGCCATCTTTCCGGGGCGCTTGCATGCAGCACTGACAGTGCCTCCAGGACTTCCAATGCCTGGCTCAGGCCGCCTGTCTCGGATAGGCGTGAAACCAGGCTGTTGAGTCGGTTGTGGTTGATGGTCTCCGGGTACTCGTCTTCGTACTGACGATCACTGATGCTGATGCCACACCCCGTCAGGTTGTAGGCAACTATGTGGTCGGTGATTTTTTGGTCAAGGGCGGGCGCAATGCCAATCAGGTTGTGGACGTACAGCGAATCCGGCATGCCCATGACATCGATGGCACAGGAGATGAGTGCTGCGAATTCTGCGGCAAATTCCCGGTCTACGCCGTCCTCCTGCTGCACGTCATATTTGACCCACTGGCTGCCCATGATGGAATAGATCCGCTCAGATTCCCGCGCCACCAGCGACCTATGATTCGGATCGTTTTCGATCAGATCCGTTGCCGAGGTCAACACCTGCATGATGAGGTTCTGCACGCCAGTCCACTTGTCGCCTTCCAAATCCTCGTTTCTATAATTTTCCCAGAGGGCGGCATGTGCATCCGCGACCTGGCTGGAAAATTTTAACGATTGCTTGAATGCTTCAAGGGCCTTGCTTTTCATGGTGTCATTCCGTCTCTGATTGCCTCAATTATGACCAGTGCGACAAGAGCATGCCAATCAGGAGCACCGTGAACCAGGCGGGTTGGACTACAGGCCGAGGTCGAACTCCAGTAGCTCCCTGGCCACTTCCGGGTGCTCGACAAGGCTGGACGCCAGGATCAGCTCTTTGGGCAGGTGTTTGGCGAAGAGGGCACCAGCCCGCGCCTGTGTACGCGGATCCGCCTGCATCTGCGCAAACAGATCTTCCAGCAGGGCGGAGCAACGCGTCTTGTCGTAGACGCCCAGCGTCTGCAGTAGATTGGCAGTTTTTGCGATGACTTGGAGTGAAGCTTCAGGGGTGCCGTTGTTGGCCCTCCAATTCGTCCAGGTCGAGACCATGGCTTCGGATAAGTCATAAATCGACAAATGGGCATTGGCCATGTACAAGGCCGTGGCGAAGGACTGCTCATTTTTACCGGCGCCCTGGTCTACCTGGATGCAATAGGCCAAAGCCTCTGAATCAAAGGGAAGGTCACGATTCAGGAGTTTGAGCAGGTGCTTCTGCTCGTTTTCATGGAACTTCTTCAGGTGCTCGCTGCGCAGCAACACCTTGACGAGCTCGGGCACACACAGCTCACGCACGGTAGCAATGAGCTCAATGGAGGCATTGGCCCCACCCCCAGACTCCAGCATGTGATTTAACGTCGAGATGATCAACTTGTGTTTTGCGCCGAAGGCTGCTCGAAACTCTGAGTCGATAGGGCCCAGTGCTGGCAACGCCTTGAACATGGTCTTCACGAACTGCACGCCAACCATTTGCGGGTCGATCAGTTCGAACACACTGGTCAGGATACCCTGTGTGATGACAGGGTCATGCTTGACCAGCAATGCGACGATCTCCTCCGGCGCCGAGTTGAAATCGTCAAATTGCTGGGCCATCCAGCCAGGGTTGATAAAGATCTGCTCCGCCAACAGGCCAGTGCAGGCAGGGTACGTCTTCATCACCTGCAGGGTCAGTTGTGCATCCAGAGGTACCTGAGCAATGAGTAGGCGTATCGTGGCGTCGCTCAAGGGTGGCTTGTTCCCATTCCCCTGTTGAATCAGGCGCTGGCGACATTTGCGGTTGATCGACATCAGCGACAGCTGCTTGTCTGCCAGGTGGCGGTGATGGCCTTCGGCACACAGCATCTGCGCATACTGACCATACGTTTTGAACAAGCCATCCAGTGCTTGCGTAGCGTCCTGGTCGATCGCCGTTTCGATGTCAGCCAGCACCTTGGTCAAGTTGCGCAGTTCTTCGAGCATATGAGGTTCCGGGAGGGTCAGAGGCCAAGGTCGATCTCAAGTACCGAATCGGCGTGGGCGCGGCCATACCGGGTCTTGAGCAGGACACTGGATTGGATGTTGGTGGTCAGCAGCTTGTGCAGGTAATCACCATCCTCGCTGAGGACTTGGGCGGGCAAGCCGTCGAACAGGTCATTGAGCATGGCGGCCATTCGATCCTCATCCAGCAGGTCGAACCTGATCAGCATCTTGTAAGCGCACACCAGCTGCGCAAAGGAGGCTTTTGGGTCGTTGGCCTCGCTGTCCTTGCCATTGGGCCCTTGGCCCACCCAGGCGCGCCTGTAGAGCGACGTGGCCACGGTCGGATCCAGGCTGGGATTGCCGGCAAACAAGGTCAGCATGAATGTGTGGGTTTCGCCTGGGCGGCGCAGGTAGGAGGCTGCCAGGTCTTCATCGATCTGCAGGGGCTCCCGGATCATCGCCTCCATTTCGTACAGCTCAATGTCGGTAAAGCACTCTGCCGTGAACAGCTCATCCTTCAAACGCTCAGACCCCGTGCGGTAGGCGCCAAGCATGAGCGGGGGCGTTGCGTAGAACCGATTGACGCGAGACAGCTCGACCACCCCCTGACGCAGGTCGTCCTCACGGGCGCACAAGGCCTGCTGGAGTTCCGTCGAGATTTCTTCGCGAGGTAGCCGGCCAACGCAGTACAGCAGGTCATAGGCAAAACCGCCGTCGTTCCAGCCCTGACCAATCTCGATAACAGCCTGGGTCAGCACACGCCCTGCCTGGCCTTGCGGCTGTTTGGCCAGGTCGCGTATCACGTCAAACACCGCATCTCGACGTTTGGATGCGAGTTGACTGGCCAGTTCGTAGGGGGCACTTAGCAGCGCCTCGCCGACCTGTTGGGTCAGAGCAGGGTAGTGCTGCAGTACAACCTTGGCCAACCCCGTGGTGACGGGGGCCCGCTGGAGGATGACCTCAATCAGCGATGATGGCTCACTCGCGCCATACTGGCTCAGCTGACGGGTGATCACGTCAGTAACCGTGACCAGAGAGATCGCCTCCTGAAACACGATATGTCCAAGGCCCTGAGCCAGCATCGATTGAGCCAAGCCGCTATAGTCATCGAAGCCGGCGTGCAGGGTCGCTGGACTTCCGGAGCCGTAGCAATCCACAATCCCCAGGATGGCGTTTTGCAGATCCTGTGTGGTGTATGGCGATTTCATAATCCGAGGTCTCTTCCAAGCATCTGCTCTTGTCGCGAGGGAGTATACGCAAAAAGCTCAGAGGCAATCCCGCAGCGCTCAAAGCGATTGAACTGTTCGGCTTCCTGGTCACCAAACTCCTTGGCCACAGACCACATCAGGTCGACAAAGCGCTGTTGCTTCTTCCTCGGGACAGAGGCGGGTGCAGCGGCCAACGCCCGCGTCATCGCATCCAGGCGGTGATCATAGGATGCCTCCGTGTTGTTGCCAGCGTGGATGAACACCGCTGGAAACCGCTTCAGCGGCAGTCGGTACAAGTAGGCTTTGCATGCAAAATCCAGGAATTCGTTGGTATAACCCCTCACGCTTTTCAACATGGATCGCTCAACCATTTCGGCCAGGTGTTTATCGCTGGCCACCTCCAGCAATTCTTCGAACACGGATGAGTCATATTGCTTTTGGAGCTCTGCGCCGTAGAGGCTGCACCCTACCAGTAGGTCGAAGGGCCCGTTGGCCAGCGGCAGCATGCGCATGATCTGCTCACTGGTTTTGTCGCCGGCTTTCAAGAATACCCCGATTGTCACCAGATGGGCGCTGACGACCTCACAGAGGCCCTGGTTTTCAGGCGTCAGCAGCTCGGCCAGGTGATCAAAATTGCGCAACAGGTACTTCGTGTTGTCGTGCGCCAGCAAGGGGTCTTGCAACAAGTTATGCAATACCTCAGCGCCCTGCACCGAGTCTTGTTGCGCCATTTGATTGAACAAGTCGAACGCCGCAAACCCGGTGTCCATGCTGATGAACCGATCGACGAGATCGCGGGTGGCGTGAATGGGCAGGGCAGGGTTGCTGGTCGACATGAAACTCTCCTTTTATTCAGTGTACGTTATGCCAAGGGGCAGGCCGCAAGGCTTCCCAGCTTAGATCTCCAGTTCGTCTTCCAGCCTGGAAACGGCCATGTGTTCAATTTCCGACAAAATCCAGGCAGGCGATTGCGCGCATGCCAATTTGCGGTCACCTTTACTCCATTGGCCATAATTGGTTTCAATGATCTCGATGATGATTTCCCGTGGCATGGGTGAGCCCTGCTCTGCCGCGCCGATGAGAAACGCCACATCATGCCAACCGAACCTGTATCCGCGCCAAGGCCGTGGCCAGTTCTGGGCAATCTCCGGATTGATGGTGATGTCGTGCTTCAAGGCTTGGAGGTAGGTTGTCGCAAATACCAGCGGGGCATCCCGGTAGCGGTAGGCAATAGCCTGGTAGGCCTGATCCATATCCTCGCTCGATATTGGGTAATTGTGGCGCTTTAGCCCCTCCTGAAGACCATCCAGCTTCTTGGCATCCAGGTGCCTTTGCCCCGCCATTCGGCCCATCATGGACACTCGGGCGGCATTGATCTTTATGCCGGCTGTCTCGGCTGTTCTAACTGCATCCAGGAGACGGTTTAGATCCAGCCCCCTCTCCAGCAGAGGATCAATGTCTTGCTCGGTGACCAGTGCATAGCACAGGCGCTCGTAGTCCCCCAGGTTGTACTGCAGGGCCATTGCCCGTGACTGGCCGACGATGTTTTCGAACTGCAGGTAGTCGTACTGACCGCACGACCCGATGGTTTTTTCCAGTGATTTGAGCCCCAGTGTCGTCATGCCGCGCTGGTACATGTTCAGACTTGTGCTAAAGCTTCGATCCTCGGCCAGGTGTTCAGCCCAATCCAGTTCGAGGAAATAGGCCTCCTTGCTCAAGAACCAGTCCATGACGGGCCCCGGCTCGTTGGCCCCAAAGCAGGTGCTCATGGCCCTGCGCATGGGATAGACCCAGTGATCCCAGTAGTCAGCGGTCTCCAGCAGATTGTCGAGGAAATACAACGACGCGTCATGCTGGTCACTTTTGATCATCTCGCAGAGACCGTCGTCAATGCGGGCATCCTCGTGGGTGTAGGCATTGAAGCGGAACAGGTTGTCGATCAGACAGTTGTTCAACTCAGGGGATTTATCGTCGCTCAAGAAACCAAAGATGTTGTCGACGCTGAGCGAAACGTTCTGCGCCAGCGCCATGACCACATCGGCCTCAGCCCCCTCTTTGTACAACTGCTTGTTGAGCTGCGCCATGACCTGCTCGATCACCCAGAACTGCCGGTCTTGGGCAAACTTGTCCAGAGATTGGAGGAGCTCCATCACGTGGTTGACCTGCGACTCAATTGAGTAACCGCCGCGCCCCAGTTGCTTGATAAGGGAGAGTTCGTGGTTGTAGTAATGGGTGTCCATGCTAGAGACCTAATTCGTTGGAGAGTTTGTCGGACAGGAGCTGGTCGCTCAGCTCAAGCAGAAAGGTCGGCGCCTGTTGGCGCAGTTCCTGCTGCTCCCTTTCCGGCCATTTGGGGTAGCGATCACGCATGATTCGCGTGAAGAAACCGTCTGACAGCGGCAATCCCTGTTCACGCGCATTGGCGTACATTACCGCCTGACCAACCTTTGCGGTGGAGGCGGCCTTGTTCAGCCGACTGGCCGCCAATTCGCCGGTCAACGCGTCCTCCAGCTTGATGCGCTCGGCTTTCGCCCAGATAAAGATCGTGCAGAGCTTTTCCAGTTCGACTTTGTCAATATTCCCAATTTTCTCATAAACCGAGCGCACGGTCTGCCTGTCCAGCTTACAACCCATGTCCGTTATCAACTTACGAAATGGCTTCCACAGCTCGATGAATTCATCCGGCTTGTTGCCCGCGAGGTGCAGCACGAGCTCCTGCAGTCGCTCGTGAACGATCGGCTTTTCTGATTCGCGCCAGCCCTGGACATTCTTCATCAGTCGTTCCAGGCCGTTGTCATTCAGGGTTGCGAGCAGGTCTTCGCACGGGCGGGGCCAGGTGGCAATGAAGTTGATTGTCGGCTCGGCACCGGCTTTCTCCGCTTCAGAAGAAGTAATGCTGCGGTTGAGCATTTTTGCATACAAAACCAGGTCAAAACCATAGACCTGATCCAAGGCGTTGGGCAGCATGCGCAAGCCAAGGTCGACCAGGCCTTTCTCGTGAATGGCAAAAGCCTCCGGTATGAACATGCCGCTGCCCAGGGCGCGGTCGATGTCGCGCTTGAGCACATCCTGTTCGTGCACGACAAACCAGTTGAACAGCTTGACCAGCTTGTCGCGATAGCAGGCGTGCACCGCCAGGCTGCTCACGCACCAGCCCATGATGGCAGAGTTGCGATCATCGGTGATGATGCCATCCAGGATCAGGATGGCGGCGTCCTCGTTGTCATCCATCCAGCGGTCTTCGAACCACTCACCCAGGGTCTCAGTGTCATAGTCATCCTGGTCGACGAGGTTTTTCGCCAGGTTGAGTCTAGCTTGCGGGGCGATACTGTTTCTGTGCAATAGTGTCATGATCAGCTGGGGATGCAGATCCACCTGATTGGCCAACAGCTCAATGAGAATATCATGGTTGTGCTTGCTGTTGAGGCTATCGAATTCCTCTTGAATGGCATTCATGGCGTCGGCAATGATGCGAAAGCGGCGCAGCTTGGCCAGATGATCCATTTGCTGAGAAAAATAGGCCATGCAGGTTTCAAGTTTCTCACGTCCTTCAAGGCGGAACAGCTCCCGGACAGTCGCAAGGACTTCACTGCGCAGTTGATTGGCCATATCAGATCCCCAGGTCATTCATGAGTTGTTGTTCCATGTACAGTGGTGAGAGCTCCAGCACTTTACGGGGCAGTCCCTCGTAGACTGGGTGTTTGACACCCTCTGAATGCGCCACCAGGTGATCCAGGAGCGCGATGTAGCGTTCGCTGGTGTAGACCCCTGGCTTGTCCGCAAACAGCCTCAGGGCATGATACAGGTGCTCTTGATGCACAGGCTCGTTCGCCGGCAGTTCAATGCCACCGTATTCGAGGTAATAGCGCACCACCGCCTCAACGGGTTCGGCGCTAGCGGATGCCCAGCAGCGCTCCAGCCTCGAATCGCTGGGGGAGCGGTCAAGGGTCGCCCTCATCCAGACGAGATCTTCCCCACAAGGGATCATGTCAGAGCCGGCGAAGATCTCCTCGGCGAACCGGCAAACGCCATACTCCCAAAGTTTTCGGCCACAGGACAGAGTGCACGCACGCACTCCAACGCTGGTGCGGTTGGCAAGCCTGATAATCGCCTGTTCATGCCGGATTAAAATCTCGCGGTGTTCGTATTGGGCGGCTTTTGCCAACACGTGGGCCAGCGGGAAATCGATCAGGACGGTATCCTCCTGCTCGCACGTGTTGACCAGGTGGTCAATAATCCGTGCTGCCAGGTGGGTGGGCAAATGCTCGTAACGCAACAGTGATAAGTAGGCGACAGCATTGACATACCGCACCGCCTCAAGTCCCGGCACGCAATGTGCCTCGACCATACGCTCAAGGAGCTCTTCGGACAGACCCCTCAGCCCATTTACTAGCTTGATCGACGGAGTGAAGTGATCGCAATAGGCCGTAGTAGCATCACTGAGGAATCCTTCCTTTTCCCATCGATGGCTGCCAATGGACAGCAAAATTGTTTCGAGAGTCCCGCTTACCGTCGACGTCATGGCATCACGATCATGCCCTGGCGAGGATGATATCTCCACGTTCAGCTGGCCCATCAGCTTGTCTATATCAAGCGTTGCCGGGCCATGGCAATGTTGGCGGAAGTCATCGATCAATCGATCTATTCGCAGGCTACTCATCGATCAGAGCCCCATATCCAATTCGAGCATGGCGGCACGCGCCGCTTCAGGGACGTTGAAATTCAACTGCCCCACCACATCACCGCCCCACTGCAGGAACTCGATCGCTGCCGCGTCCAACAGGTCGTGCGCATGTAGCATCTGCAGGGTATGGATCTTGACCTCATCACGCTCTGTCAAACCCCGCAATTTCTGGATGCCTGCTTTGAGCGGCAAGTATTCAGGCCCGTACAGGGGTTCTGTGCCAAGCGAAAATCTGCGTGGAATCTCTGCCTTCTGCGCCCAGAAGCACGCCGCAAAGTAGGCTCCGCGCAACAGCGCCGGGGTTTTCTGATCAATGAACGGGGCCTGCTCGATCACCAGCGGCCACAGCTCCTGAGGTATGCCGTTACGCCAGTGTCGGCTGAGCTGGGTGTGTTGCTCACGCGGATGGGCGTGGCACACCCGGCTTAGGGCGGCAAAGCCGGTCGGCGATGATTCAAAGCGGCTGACGGGCATGCACTGCTGGCGCTCCAGCACGGCGAGCATCGCAATGCAGCCGTGCCTGTCCCCTGGCGACAAGCGCTTCCATTGCCGGGTGGCTTCGAGGCGCTTTTCTTCCAGCAGGTCGTGATCCGCAAAACGCAGGCCCCAGAACCGCTCGGTTTCAACGATCATACTGTGGGTCATGATCTTGGCCAGAAATTCCAGGCTGTCCTGACTTACCAGGTAGCGCAGTAAGCCCTTCATCCTGTTCCACAGATCGTTCCAGGTATCGGCGGGGGTGCGCTGACTGGCCACCGCCTGGCGACCCGGAATTTCCACCAGCGGCACCATGGCCACGACTGACGCATTCATGCGGGCGACGATCCCGGTGTCATCCTTGTCGACCACGACACTTCGGCGCGCCAACTCATCGATTTCGTGTTGGAGGGTAAGTTCTTTGGTCAGCCGCTCCACGGTGCCTCTGTCGACACCTGAGGTCTTAAGCACCTCCAGCGCTTCCTTATCTTTCACTTCAAACAGTGGAGTGGAGACGGATGTGACTGCCGCGAACTGTTCGGCGGTAAAGAATCCCCGGTAAGGTCTGGATCCGAATACCGCGCCAAGAGCCGCCATCGTCATATGGCCGTTCTCATTGGATTGATCATAAAGATGTTTGCGTATCTTGGTCTTTGACCAGGCTTGGTACACGCGCTTGGCAAATGCCTCGGTAAATTCAACCGTGCGGGCGCCGTGCACTAGACCCATGCTACGGAACAACCCCCGAACGCCGCCGCAGCCAAGCCGATCAATGACGGGCAATGTGTCGATATCAGAGTGAAAAATGCGCATGAAATCGCTGGCGCGTCCACCGTCTTGCAGGAAGGCTTCCACGGCGGCCAGGTGCTCGTCCTCGACGAAGCAATTCAAGTCGAAGGTTGGCCAGCCCAGTTCAGCGCCTTGCTCAATATAGGCCTCGGGCAGATCCACTTTCTTCATGAAAGCAGCGAGATTCGAATACTTATCCGGATCTTGTCCGGTGCTGAGCAAAAAATGATTGATGGACGCCGTGATTTCCTGGCACCGGGCACGAAATTCGGGAATCATCAAGTCGTCTGGCAGGGAGGTAAACAGGGCCTTCATCGCATCAATCCTGGATTTTTTTCACGATAACACGGGAGCAACGGGCGCTACAGCCCAATGTCACGCTGCAGGTAGGCTTCGCGCAACGTTTCAATTTCCATCAGGCCTTCCAGGCGAATATCAGCGGCCAGAATGTGGCTCACCAACCGTGGCTTGTGCGTCACCAGGGTGCGCAAGACCTCGACCAGCCGTTGTGGCCCATGTGGCTCCGGCAGCTCCATGGTGTTGATTTTCTTGATCCATCCGGTCAGTACGTCAAACGCGATGGCGCTGCGCACCAGGTGATCCAAAGGCAGCACCAGCTCCGGGTTTTGAATGGCGTAACAAAGGTGCTCCAGTGTCAGATTGCCCGGCACACTCACCAGTTTGTCGTTGAAGTAGGTGGGGGCTGGGGCTTTGCCGATCGACGCCAACCGGTGCATGGCATTGTACGGATTACCTGTATTTTCGGGCCTCAAATGGGCCGGAACAATGGAGCCTATGCCCAGTTTGTGCAGGGTGACGAACAAATCGAGACCAATCCAGCCATGCTTGCCGCCCACCATGTCACAGGGCAAATTAATCAGTTGTTGCAGGCACCGCTGTTTGCGCTGCAGTAAATTATGGGTATGCGGGTTGTCCGGGCAGTGACTGAGGTGGTTGTTGAGCGCCTTGAGGGCTGCAATGCAATGCTCGTGGCGCGTGCTGACTTGCTGATTGCGGAATTTTCCGTCCTTCGACAAGGCCAGGAACTTGCCAAATAGAGTGGCGAAGGAAGCTTCTGCGCCCTGGCAACACGCCGCGAATTTCCCGAGTGTGTGCAGGAATGGCAAGATGATGGATTGCCGAGGATCTGAGGCCAGAATTTCAGCCAGGCGCTCGCGCCCCGCAGGGCTCAGCGAGGGGAGTACCAGGCGATTGTAGTCATGGGTCGTGCCGAGGTGCTCGGCGATGGCCAGCACCACCTGGTCTGAGCGATGTGAAGCCTCCAGGGAGGTGAGGGGTGTCAACGCATTGACCCAGGCACTGTGGCTGTACACCGAGCCCTGTGTGAACGCCGTGTTCAGCAACCCTCTGACCACACGCAGATGATCGGACAGATCCGGCCACTGTGGATCGACCTTGATGCACCTGCAGATGTCCTGGATGTAATAATCAAAGGCCTGCAGATCCATCGGGTTGGTGAGGGCTTTTTCCTGGCTGTTCATGGTCTATTCCCTGGACTTGGACTGAAATAGTACTGTTCTACCTACCAATTATCAATTAAAGCGTTGACCATTTGGCCATGCCGAGCGATAATGGCCGAATCAACCACAATCCCGCAATCAATCACCCCATGACCCTCAACCACAGACTAACCACCATCCTCTAGTCTGCCTCTTCGCATTTCGGAAGGGCTCAGACCCTTTTAAGGAATGCATATCATGAAAACCAAGACTCCCCCACGCCAACTGTGGCGTACCCCCGAACTGCTGACCCCGGATCGCTTTCGCTCGTCCGTGTTGAAGCGGGACAACCACTGCTGTGTTTTTTGTCACCAAAAGCCAGTGAATGCCTATCACATTATCGAGCAGCGAGCGTTCCCTTCGGGCGGCTTCTACCTTGAAAATGGCGCTGCGCTGTGTGAACAGCATCGCCAGGACTGCGAGATGACACTCATCAGCCTGGATGACGTGCGCAAGGCGGCGGGTATCGACTCGGTGTGTGTACCGCCTGACTGGTACGAAGACGAAAAATTCGACCGCTGGGGCAACCTGTACCTGCCCACCGGCATGCGCAGCAAAGGCGAGCTGTTCTATGACCCTGCAGTCCAGCACATTCTAAAACAGGCTGGGGTGCTGGATCAGTTCACCGATTTGCAAAAGTACCCGCGCACCCTCCATGCACCCTGGTCAGAAGGCATTCATGATGATGACCGCGTGATCGCCAGCATGGCTGCTTTCACCGGCAAAAGGGTGGTCGTCACGGAGAAAATGGACGGTGAAAATACGACCCTGATGCAGCACATCTGCCATGCCAGGTCGCTTGATTCGCGCCATCACTCCAGCCGCGATTGGGTCAAGAATTTCTGGGCGCGGTTCAAGCACGACATCCCGCTGGGCTGGCGCATCTGTGGGGAGAACTTGTTCGCCCAGCACTCGATCCGCTACAAACTTGACACCTACTTCCACGGCTTCAATGTGTGGAACGAAATGAATTATTGCCTGAGCTGGGCTGACACGCTTGAGTATTTCGATCTGCTGGGCATCAAGCCCGTCAAAGTGTTGTACGAAGGCATTTATGACGAAGAGAAGATCAGGGCGCTGTACAACAGCAAAGAACACCGGGAAAGCTGTGAAGGCTATGTGATACGGGTGGCCAAGGCATTTCACTTGAGTCAGTTTCGCAATGTCGTCGCCAAGTTTGTGAGGGCAGGGCACGTTCAAACGGGCAAGCACTGGATGTACGACAGTGACATCAAGCCTAATGAGCTGGTTTAAAAAGGGCCTTCCGGCCCTTCTTTTTAGCCTATCAAGTGGGATTGTTGACAGCATACCAGGCCTTGGCCAGTTCTTCGGACTCAGGCACGCCAGCCTCCACAAGCCCTGCAATGAGCCGGTTCAGGGTGGCCCAGGCCTTGGGGGCGGCCCTGCGAGGGTTGGTCATTCTGTCGTCCAGGAGCACACGCGTGACACTGGGGCTGAACGCGGCAATGTACTTGGCATTGATGATGCGCTGCGCGTTATTCGTGTCGCTGGGAACCTGCTGGGCAATAGCGATGTCCATTTCAGTATCGGCTGCATAGACATTGAACACTGCACCGTTATCATTTATATCGGTGACCCAAGGCCCCTCTGACGCCAGTTTTACAAGGGAGTCTAGCGACGCGATACGCTCATCGCTCAGGGCGCAAGAGGTCATGGGAGGTTCCTAGACGTTCAATTCAGGTTTTTTCAGGGTAGTATTTCAAGGCGGACAAATCAATAGAAATACAAGGGTTTCTGGCGCATGATTAGGAATTACAATCCAAGGTCACGCTCCAATAAACCTGCGAGAAGCGGGCCATATTCGGCCAATCCTTCGGCAAGTTGCTGCGAGCCAAAAACCTCCGCTGCGATCCGCAAATGCGCGTCGGTTTCTATGAACTGGCAGACGTCCTTGAGAGGCTGTGCGCCTAGCCAGGCCTTCAGCAGAAACGCAAAGTTGCCAGGCGTGCCCTTGAGGTGGCGAAAGCAGTCAGCCACATCCTTGGGCTTCATCGGATTGCAGGATCGGGGCCACCAACCCTCCTTGATCTGCATGATCAGCACGCTATAACCATGGTCTTTGACCTGGGTTGAAATTTCGCTCAAGGCGAAATCACGGAACACAACAGGGCAGTCAGGTTCGGCAGACAGGGAGGCCTGGGTTTGCAGGCGCTCCGGCAGGTAAGCTTTCAGGTATCGAGGCATGAAGTCCGCTGCCGCTGGATACAGTGCAACCAGTTCCGTCCCATGGAGTGCCATGAAGTCAGGGTCGAGGCGGGTGATGGCTTGCGCATTGGCGGTGACTGCCCGCAGTGCCAACTCCAGGTAGCTTGCGGGTTCGACGGCGCGAGCCGGAATCAGGCTAATCAGCAGGGGATCCATTTCCACGATTAATCGCTGCAGATAGGCCGATTGGCCGATGAACCATGGCGGCAGAAAGGCCGCATTGGCAGGCTGAAAGCCAATGTACGTGGCGGCCAGCTCCGAGGTTAGACACGAGACGGGGAAGTCGACAATTGGGACACGCGTAGCGTGGCGCTGCACTTCTTGGCTATTCGCGGGATTGAAACCGTGCGCGGCGATGAATTCTTCGATGTTCATGGGGGCTCCTGTCAGCTGAGCATAGCGTATCAGCCGAACAGGAGAAAAGGGCGCTCGCGGAGCGTTGATTGGTGGACGCTACAACGCTGCTGGGTACCGCTATCAGGCCGCCTGGCAGTAAGCGGGGTCACATTCGGTGTTTGCGATGTCGCTGGCGATCTGCAGATTGTTGAATGGGATCATCAGTTCGGCATTGAATACCGGCTCATCAATACCAGGCATGCCGAAGATGGCCACCACCAAGGTGCCATTCACTTTGATGCGTTTTAGCCTGGCTTCAGCCACCCACTGTGAGAAACTTTTTGCCAGATGGGCTTGCATGGTTGCTTCTTCATGTGGCTTTACACTTTGGCGCATTCGCTGAATCTGCATCTGCAGGTTCGCCCGCGAAACCCCGCGCCACACGCTGTAGAAATGTGGAATCAAGCGATCGCACTGATTGGCCAGGTATCGGGCCAGTTGCGAGTGATAGGCCATGGTTTCATCGGTCGACTTCACAATGATCAGGGTTTCGTTGTCAAGATCGGTGGGATCATTGACCGCCAGGGAATACACCTGATCATTGTCTACAGCCTGGATCTCATCCATCGCATCATCCTCGAAGGGGGTCGAATGTGCGAAATCTAACCAAGCCTGCTCATGGTGTCAATATACCATTAACGCGTCACAGGCCAAGGTCTTCTTGCAGCACCCCTTCAACTGCTGAATCTTCCTCCATAAGGTTCAAATAGAACGGATCATTGCAGTGGTAATACCGGCGTTTGCGGATCTTGTCGGTGTCCAGCCCGGTGGCCACCAGTTCCTTGGGAAGCGTATCCATGACCAGGTTACAGAAATGGCGCGAAGCTTCGTGGTCAGCCGAGTTGCGAAACGCAAAGGCACTGAGAAAGAGCTTGAGGGCCTGCTCCCGATCCGCCTCGCCCAGATCATCATCCAGCGCCGCCATGTTGCTACCGTTTTGCGTGGACAAGGTGAAGGCTGAAAGCCAGTCCAGGCCTTGGCTGGACAAGTGATTGATGACCTGTCCAAGGCCGTGTATCCCATCGGCGCCAATGCCATAGCGCAAGCCGGTATTCACCAGATCGAAGATCTCCTGGGCGATCGCCTGGCCATAGCGCGTCATGAACGCCGGGGAGAGCGCCGGCATATCGACAAGCTTGCACTCACTGGCCAGGCCACTGGCCTGCCACACGCGTCTAGCATTGTTCACCACGCGGGCGTAGCGCTCCTCTGCACCCAGTTCAGCACAGCCAAACACCATCGTTCGGATCTCGGAGGCATCAACGTTCAGTGGCTGGGTGAACAAAATGGGCTTGATCAGCGACTGCAAGTAAGACGGGTAGCGGCGGTAGCCCTTGGCCGTCATGTCCATTTCACCCTCGATCAAGGCTGAGTAGGCGCGAAAGTGCTGCGCCAGGTTGTAGGCCAGCATGTCCCTGATCATGTCTCGGCGGTTGCTGAACAGCGCTTCGAAGGTGGCCAATGGTTCGACCGAAGCAGGCACGAGGGTCAAGATACTTAACCCCGCTGCATTCAGCGCTTGTGCTTTTTCCCCTACGAAATTGAGCAGCGGCCCCATCAGTATATTGTAATTCGGGCCTGCCGCTGTTTTTGAGAGCTGTGCAGAGAGCTCGACCCAAGGGCTGTCGGGGCGCTGCTCGATGGTGTCGACAATCAGGTGGGCGGTTGCCAGCACCGCGCTCTTGTAACTGGTTGGACTGTCCTCTTTGCCAGTTTTTCCGAGGATGTCAGCAATCAACGGGTCAATAGCTGTCCCATGTTGGTGGATGTAATCCTCCATGAATGCTGCTCTGGCGTAGCTGAACGGAGCTACGCCATTGAGTTCCATGAAGTAGTTGAGCAGCTTGTTTTTTGATTCCATCTCGTCAAAGCCCCAAATCCAGTGTTAAGAAATCTTGAAGCACCTGCTCCCCATGGCCCAGCTGAACCTCCCGCTCAAGCAGTGCCTGACAAAGCTCCTGGGTGGTGAAGCCACAGTGGGCATTATAGTAGTCCGGTATGTCATCATGTTCATGCCCAGGTTTGTGCCACACGATACCCTGAGCCTCTTGATAACCTTCGAGCAGCGTAAACCCATAGAACTTTAATTGCAGACACATGCCGCGATGCAATGAGCCATCCCGTGCAGCCTGGAGCAGGGCATCCATGGCCTGCTCAAAGCAACCGTGGGTACTGATCAGGGTTTGCTCATAAAAGGGCGTCGGATCTTCCGCGCCGTCCACATTGAGCATCCGTCTTTCCCGGATGTGCTGCAACCAGAAGCGCTGACTGAAAATTTCAGCGGGGCGAAGCTGGCTGGTGCGATCACAACGGTACTGCCCCTCCTCATGAACATACGCCTTCAGTGCTTTCGCCGCCTGCTCGATCACCTGAGGCTGAGGTCGATACGCTTCCAGAAATGCATCCACCTTGCTCCCCACGAGCGCTTCGAACACCCGATCAACCACGCAGCGCTCGTGGCTAGACATTGCCTGCAGGGCCCAGACCAGTTTGTCGAAGCGCAGCAGGTGCTCATCTTCTGGGGTAAATTCTCGGGAAAAGCTCATGACCATCAATGTGCACATCAATGGATTGGGGGACTTGCTGCTGAAACCGCCCTCGACTACGGTCACGTGGAAACAATTGAAAAGGATGTCACACACCACGGGGTTGCGCTCCAGATCGTTATCAGCGGCGATCCAGAGGTCAGTTGTGGTGATTTGACTATACCGATTGCGATGAATTTCTGCTGTCTTGGCAAACGCCTTGGACAGCGTGAAATTTTCGATTGGCTCTATGGGATTCATGGCAGCGCTCCTCTTACTCTCAGTATGCAGGCTGCCGAATCCGCAAGTCATTAAAGCCCCAAGTCATCCATCAAGAAACGCTCAGCGGACTTGACTTCGCCCAATAGCGCCACTTCCACCTCATACAACGTGTCGGCAATAATCTTGACATCAACTGGGCAAGGCGAGTGCCACCGGTCATAGGTGTGAGCGTGTTTTTTCCACGTATACTCATCATTGAGTCGCATGCAGGAAAGCAGCTGGTAATCCTTGAAGTATACGAAGACACTGCGATCTTCGCTGTTGTCTGGCAGATGAGTGAAGACCGCTTCGATCGCTTGCTTGAGGGTTGCGTGGTAGCTTTGGGTTTGAGATTTAAAGTCTTGCTCAGGTGGGTTCCCCCATGAGTAAATCATTTCCATGTCACAGGTGACCACTGAAAACCGATAGCCAAACAGCGCATCGCGGTACCAGCGTCTTTCAAACGGGCATTTGCTGTACGCTTGCTCCCCAACCTGGCGGCGCTGGCGGTCGGGCGGCAAGCGGCCAGGGCCCAGTACAACCGCCTGGGTGGCACCAGCTTCCAGCTGTGCAAAATCGATCCCTGCAACCTTGGTGAACACTTTCTGAAGCGTTCTGGCGCTTTCCTCATCACCGGTTAGCCGCCGCTCTACCTCATCCCAGTCCACCCAATCGGCAATACGCCAAGGGTGCCGGGCTTGCCACAGCGAATGTTCGACACCATGGAGCACCTCGCTAACCCGCTGTTGATCAGAAAGCCCACCGGCATACATCCTTTGGAGCAGGTAAGGTTCAGGTTTGCTGGCCTGGTACTCGCGGTACTTAATGGGCGGCAAGCCCAGGAGCGCGAGAAATTGCTCCACCTGCGCGGAAAAGGCCTGCTCAGACTCCAGGCCATCGGGCACGTGCTCTTGAAACGCAAAGGAGCGGATGTGTCGTCCACGGCGTGCCGCGAAATGCTGGGTCAGCCGCCACTGCTCCAGGGGTGATCGTGGTCGATGCATGTAACACTCCAAAGTCCTGCTGTTTTCTTCACTGTACCCATGGAGCTCAGGTCGCGTCAGCTATGACCTGGCTAACCTGGGTGCTGTTCGCTCGCAATGCTCCCTTGTTAAACTCAGAGTATCTACAGCCGACGCCAGGCTCGGCTCATCGCGAATTGTGAGTGCACCATGTCGAAAGTGATTCCCAACCCCGAGCTCATCATTAAAAACCTTGTGAAGAAATTGTACATGGGCCTTGAGGATGAAACCTATGATCCGAAGAAGACCATCGGCAGCCAGCTGAAGGGCCCTGGTTTTTTGCAGCGTCAATTCTGGGAAAAATTCATCGACGCTTTCAATGCGCGCTTCAGTGGTGAAACCTATGACACGCAGGCCTTGTGGAAGGCCTTCCTTGACCAGGATATCAACCCGTTTCATGTCGAACACCTCATCCTGAACAAGTCCTACACCCGCAAAGAGAAGTCGGCGCGCCTGGTGCAGTTGCATAACCCCCTGGCATTGCCCAAGGAGGAGGGCGGCGTCGGCCCGGTGGAGTACATCCGTCAGTGGGACGCACTACTGGATCGCACCCAGGCGTTTGTCGCGCCCTATGAGCTCGACGACCAGGTCATTGCACCGGATGCGCTGGTGCCCAAGCAGCATTTCTTCGCGAGTGCACTGCAGTCTGAACACACCCCCTTGTTCATGTATGCCTCGCGACACTATGAGGACTACCTGCATGCCTGGGTTGACGGTCTGTCTCGATACAGCAGCAAGGATCGGGTGGCCGCTGCCAAGAAGCTAATAGAAACCATCTGTGACTCCGGCATCATGCCAAGCGAAACCGCTCGTGCCGTAGGCTACATGGGGCCTGCTTTGCTGCAAGCCGCCACCCTGCTTCAAAAGGTAGACTTCGGCACCGAGCTTGACGCGGGCTATCTCAGCATCAACCTGCCACGAGCTCTATTATTGCATTTCCCGCAGCCTATGGCGCGGGTCGAGCCGGCCAAGGCCATCATGGCCATGAAGCTGCCTGAGGCCACAGCGGGGGCACTTGAGTCATTGTTGCTGGAGCCTGAGTATGCGGTCGAAGCCCTCTCAAGCATTGAACCTGAAGCGGCACTGGAGGCCTTTGGCAAAGAGTTGAGATCCGCCATAGGCAATGGTAAGTATCACACTATCAACAGTCTGCCCCAGCTGATTGCGGTGGTTGAAACCTATCGCGAGCTGTTCATCCAGTATGGCATAGGGGATATCAAGGGGCATGCCTGCCTGGATGCGCTTTGCACGTCGCTGGAGTCTGCTCAGCACTTCGCAGAATTGGGTTACATCCGGCAAAAGCCGGTGTTGCACTACCATTTCACGACGTCTACCTGCGCCGCCTTTACCGACCGTCTTACAGAGACCAGTGAGGAGGGCATGCTGCTGCAGAAGGCGGAAGTGGACAAGCTGCTGGACGTATTAGCCAAGCTTGATGCCATCCACACGCTGAGGCCAGATCTGGAAGCCTACTTCAAGAATGACATGGTGCCTGGGGGGTTCATGACACGCCCGGCCTTCGGGCACCTGGTGGTGCGGCTGATCGAGCGTGCCCTGGTCGATGTCAATGAGCTGCTTCGCACTGAAACGCGACTGAAGAAGGTTCAGGCACTGGGCGTTGACCGGCATGCACTGGAGGGCGTCAAGGTGTTCGACAAACACCTGGATAACTACCTGAGCAGAGACCTCGGCCTTTGAATGCAAAAAGGCCGGCAGTCGCCGGCCACTTTCTGCTTCTAAGCGCCTGAGTGAATGACTCAAGCCTTTGGTAGGGTCACACCCCGTTGCCCCTGGTATTTACCCCCGCGATCCTTGTACGAGACTTCACAGGCTTCGTCGGACTGCAGGAATAGCATCTGGGCAACGCCTTCGTTGGCGTAAATTTTCGCGGGCAGGGTGGTCGTGTTGGAAAACTCCAGGGTTACATGACCCTCCCATTCTGGCTCCAGCGGGGTGACGTTCACGATGATGCCGCAACGGGCGTAGGTGCTTTTGCCCAGGCAGATGGTCAGCACATCACGCGGGATTTTGAAATATTCCACGGTGCGAGCCAGGGCGAACGAGTTGGGTGGAATGATGCAGACATCGCTTTTGACGTCGACAAAACTGCCGGCGTCGAAGTTTTTCGGATCAATGATCGCCGAATTGATGTTGGTGAAGACCTTGAACTCGTCAGCACAACGCACATCATAGCCAAAGCTGGACACGCCATAGCTGATCACCCGGTTGCGTTCTTCCCACATCGACCGAATCATCGGTGGCAGGTGATTATCCTCACAATGCTGAACATAGGCGCGGTAGTCGCCAAACCGCATCTGGCGATCGCAGAAGGGGTCGATCATGGCGTGCTCCTGGGCCATGGTGCGGATCCATTTGTCAGACTTGATGGTCATGCGTATACCTTTTTCAGGAGCCTTGCGGCGCTAAATGAGAGAAACGTCAAGCATATCAGGATTTTGCGGATAGATGAATAATTCGTATATTGAATAAATTGCGAGAGGGGACGGTGCAATGCCCCCTTGAATTGGGGCTCATAAGGGGCGCAATGCCGTTTTCCGGGGGCTGGCTGATAGAGCTAGAATGCGGCAGGTGTCACCCTGCGATTGCTTGATAACCGTTAGGGCTGAACATCAATTTCTGTATGCCCCTTGAAGCGCCCGTGCGCTCCAGGGGCCTTCAATACTCATTTATTGCGTGGTGCATGCTTGGCAACATAATCCACGGCCCATTGCTTACTGTGCTGGCGTTCGACTTCCAGCTCCATTTGAGCAATGCCGTAGGCAATCAGCCCCGATTCCTGCTCAGCCGTCAGCAGTGGCATGGGGATGTCTGAGGGTACAGAGGCGGTGCCCTCGATCTCGGCTACTCGCTCAGCCAGCCAGGTGTAAGCACCCCGCAAGCCAAGCTGGGCAATGCTGCCGATCAGCCGGCGCCCATTTTGCCGGTAAATCCAGAAGGGGGCTCGCTTGCCGACATTAAGCACGATGCCTGACACCGCAAAGGCGTCTTCTACATGCTCCAGCTTTTTCAGGCGCCAGGGCACCAGGCCCAAGGCCTTTTCGCAGCTGTCGCGGTACGCCTGCGCCTCCAGGGTGGCGCCCTCGAAACTGCCGACAGTCCCGAAGTAGAAGCTTTTCTGACAGCGCAGACGGCTTTGGTTCAGCGCCTGCCTGGCATCGGCAGTCGACTCGACCGACACCCGCCAACCCCGGAAATCCTTCGAGGCATTGTCCACACGCTGATGGATGCGCCGTTGGGCATAGTCCTTGGTGGAGCGCCAAGGGGCGTAGACCATCCATGGCTCAAGCTGATGGATCGTCAGGTGGCGCAGGTCGGCCAGGGTCATGCTGGGAGAATTCATTCAAACCACTCCTAGTCGTGGGCTTCAGAAGCTATCGCTGGTGGAGATCGAACCACCGCCGCTTGAGATGCTGTCACTGACAGTGAAATTGTTGTCCGAGCGGGTACCGCTGCTGCTCGAAATGCTGGAGCTGTTGCTCTGGTAGCTCTGCGTTTGTTGCACGATACTGGAGTTGCTGGCGCAGGTTCGCTCGAAGTCATCCAGGCTGTAGTGGCCAACCAGGTACCCGGCCATCAGGCGATCGATATCAAAGCTGCCCGGAAACTCTCGGCGCGAACTGTCATAACCATTGCTGGCGTAGCTGTCGCGCAACGCCTTGGTTTTTTTGAAATCTTGCGCAGCCTGTTGCAACCGCCCCTGGATCTCTCGTTCTTGCGCCGCCAGGATGGGCGCCTCGTCATTCAGTTGCTGGTACTGGCGCAACGCAAGGTCGTCTGCACTGCTGCCGGTGTCCTTGGTGAGGCGGTCAAGGGTCGCAAACGAGAATTGCGCCATCGTGTCACGGACTTTGCGGGTAATCTGCCCCATGATGCTGTCTTCCTTGGATTGGAAGTCATCAATGGCTTTCTGCTGCTCGGCAATCTGCTTGCGGCAGTCTTCGCGCTTGGCCTTTGCCTGGGTCACAGCCTTTTCCATCTCATCGTAGCGGTGCTGACGGCGCACCTGCTGCTCGATGATGCGGTAGTTGTCAGTGGCACGGGCAACGGCCAGCCGGGCTTCCACCACCTTCGCATCAGCAAGGCCCGGCAGCTGGGTCAACACATCAAAGTCATGTTTGGCCTGGGTGTAATCGATTTTTTTCGCCACCCAGCCATCAAGGCGGCGGAACAGTCCCTTGCCGAGGTAATCGGTGTTGCCGTAACGCCTGGCCACCAAGTAGCTGAACAATGGGTCGGCCTGGTAAGCCACCAATTTCGCGGCAGTTTCCTTGTGAATCTCGGCGGCCACCTGTACGCAGGTGTCCACGCAGGCGTTTGCCTCATCCATCATGCGACGCTTTTCGCGGAAGTCGCCTGACCTGGCCAGTTCTTCATAGACGCGGATCCGCATGGCTTCGAAGTCGGCTTGGGCCTGGTCGACGGCAACATCGGAAAGACGAAGCGCTGTGCGCGAGCGATCCATCTGAAGGAGCACATCCTGGTAGGCTTGATCGCGGCGGCTGACGAGACTGTCCACTTCACTGGTAACCGCACGCACTGGGTTCTTGGTCTTATCCAGCAAGGCTTCTACATGAATCGAGGCGATCGTGCTCATGCATTCCAGGCGCTTGGCCTCATTGGCTTGCTGGGCATGCTGGTTGCGGCGCAGCTCCGCCTCGATACTGGATTTGGCGCGATCGAGCTGATTGACCCGCTCTTCAATCTTGGAA
Organism: Pseudomonas sp. S1(2024); assembly: GCF_046557535.1. NCBI lineage: Bacteria > Pseudomonadati > Pseudomonadota > Gammaproteobacteria > Pseudomonadales > Pseudomonadaceae > Pseudomonas > Pseudomonas sp. S1(2024). The sequence goes on along the minus strand of NZ_JBKGFP010000001.1, from coordinate 185,050 downwards.
TAAATCTGTTTGCCTGTGGCCATGATCTAGCTCCTTACCAGCGCGTCAGGGTGCCGTTGAGCATCGGCATGGTGTAGTTGAATTCATAAAAACCGGATGGTTTGTCACCGACGTTGGTGTTGTCCAGGATACCGTCAGCGATCTTGTCCTTCTTGACCGCGTCGTACCCCTTTTTACTCACCTCTTGGGCCCACAAGCTGACCCGCTCGACTTTCTTGGTTTCGATGTTGGTGATGTCCATGGCACGGGCTTTGCCTGTCGCATCAACGGCGCGCACCACCAGGTACCAGCGCTTAGGGCCCGGCGTGCTGGCGCTCTGCCCATTCTCATGGTATTCACGCTCGATACCCGATTTGCCAGCGGAGCTGGTGGTGATTTCCATGTGTAAAGGGGTGGCCACATAGTCGGCCAGCGCTGACACCTGGTCGGTGATGCGCGTGTAGCTGTCCTTGTTGCCCTGTTGGGCGGCCAGCTGCGCCTGGGCCATCAGCTTGTTCAGGCGCGCCTTGCCCTCGGCGTCTTTGAAGATTGGCTCGACCTGATTCTGCAGGGCCTGTACGTTGGCGATCAGCTGTTTTGCATTTTGCCGCCCTTGCAGCAACTGATTCAGCTGCTCTACGCCGACACGCGCTTCTTCAACACGGCCTTGACTGAAGTCCATCTCGGCACGCGACAGCTTGAAAGCAACATCGGGTTCGTTGGCGTAACTGGCGTACAAGGCCGATGCTCGCACCTGTGCCAGTTGCTCTGAAGTGCTCTTTAGCGACTCGACCACCGCTACCCGCTTGGCCATCTCGGAGCGAGCAGCAGCAAGTTCCTTGCTGAAGGCGGCGACGTGCGTGTGCGTCTTGGCTTCCCAGGCCGCTTGAGCGGCGACCGGATCTTTCTCGACCAGCGCTTTGTCAACAACCATGCCGGTTTTGCCCCAGGCGCTGATCTCATCGCGCAGCTGGATCAACACCGTCAACTGGTCACTGACCGCCGCGAGTTGCTGGTGCAACAGCAGGGCCGTGCTGGCGCCTTTCTTGGTGAGGGTGTTGAGCCATTGCTGGCGCTCAGTGATGTCTTTCCCCAGCTTCGCCAGGGACTGGTTGAAGTTTTCAACATCCTGCTGGATCGATGCGGCAGCCGACTCGCGGCCCATGCTGTCAAGTACCCCCGAAAGCTTCGTCGCGCCAATGGACAGCACCATGACCCCCAACACACCACTGGCGGCCATGAGCGACAGTTTCTTCCATTGTGGCTGCAGCCACAGGTACGCGCTGGCGAGCGATCGGCTGAAATTGCCGCCGCTCCACCCCTTGTAGGTGAAGCGATCCTTTTTGTAGGCGGCGACCGCTTTTTCAATCATTTCCGGGGTGACATCTTCCACCCCGTTGCGGCGATAGAATGCAGCAAACTCGGCTTCCAGCGCCTGGCGATCTTGATGCAGATTCAGGTGTTTCTCAAGCGACAAGCGCTCATGACGGATGTTATCGATGCTGGCAGCAATGGCCATTGCACTCGGTGTATTCATCAAGTTCTCAGACATGACCATTACGCCTTGGGTTTAGGTTTGCAAGGTGGCGCACGCTTTCACATCATGCGCCGTTCAGCCAATGGATTAAGCGGGAAGGGCATCGTTACCGTGGATGACAACGACGGCCACTGTCGATACCCCTTCCCCTGGAATCAATATCTGGCTAAATCAGGCGCGGGTCAGCAGCGCCACATACTTGGTTTTGCCTTCTTCGGTGGCAAGCGCGGCCTTGGCAGCGTTTTCGGTGCTTTCGCGGCGCAGCTCAGCGGTCATGGTCAGCTGCTTTTCCTTCATCTCCACCACGTGGTCGATGAAGCGCACCAGGTGCTCTGCCATGATGCTTGGGCCATAACCGGCGCGCATGGCCGCCTCCACGTTCTTGCCACCGACTTCGGCCAGGTGCTCCAGGGCACGGCCAATACCGTCCGTCATGGCCTGGGCGGTGGCCGCAGCCTCTGCCATACCGTTGTTCTGGGTGAACTTCACACTCAGGCCGGTCAGGACGATGTCGCTGGTGGAGAAGAACGACACCGCATGCTCGTACATGCGCGCCTTGAGGTCATTGTCCTGCTTGATGCTGGCAAAGATGAACTCCGAGGTGTTGTAGGACACCTTCAGGTTGTCGGCGCAGTCCTTGACGACCTGGTAGTCGGCATCCATGGCCGTGTACTCGCTGATCTTGAGGTCTCGCGCCAGCTCCAGTTCCGAGCGGCGAACGGCGTCACCCTCTGCCGGGAAGGCGGCCAGTTCGGCTTGCGCCTGATCCAGTAGTTGCTTGGCCTTGTCCAGTTCGGCTTCGGCACGCTGGAGAAGCACATGTGCCTGCACTTCACTGTTTTTCAGGGCGAAGCGAAAATCCTGGTAGGCCAGGAGGATGTTGCGTTCACGCTCGACCTGATTACCCAGATCCTTGGAAACAGCATTGTAGACGCTGCCGATCTTGTGGAATCGGGTCGGGAAATTACCGCGACGGGCCTCCATCCACTTGATCTGAATTTTGCCCAGGAACGACAGCTTGCCGCCTTCTACCAGGGACACCTGGGTTCTTGCGTCGGTGATCACGGAGTTGAAGAGTGCAACGACCTGCTCCTGGCGATTGGCGAACTCCATGCCAGAGATCTGCTCGCGGGCCATCTGGTTGAAAGCCTGCTGGCGATTCAGCACCAGGGAGATCACCATGGCTTCGTCTTGACCATACTTCGCGACACGCGCCATCAACTTCTGCACAGGGCCTTCTTCCGCCGTTGGCAGGGCGATGCCCAGTGACTTGAAGCCTGCGACAGCCTTGTCCAGGAAGGTCAAAGCCTGGTTGGCTACCGGGGATTTTACGGGTACGCCGAGGGTCGTTGCGGTCATGGTGGTCATGCGAGAAACCTTTGCGGAGGGATGTGTACGCAATATATGGATAAATTGCCATTCCGTCAACACGTCTGGTTCAACAAAAATGGCAATTTATGGATAAAGGTTTGGTCGCCGACGCATCATCGGATTTCAGAAATGCAGGTAGTGGCCCAGGGCGCGAATGGCATCGTCTGCAGAGCATTCAGGGTGCCTGAGCACATAGGTTGAATCGGCGGCCCCCTGGAGCTTGGTTGCGATATCGTAGACCCCCGATGGATGCTTTAGGACACGGATGCAATTGCCCTTGGCGTCTTCCACCTCCACCAGGGTTTCACTGCTGGCGGGGTAGGGGGCGGCGTTGGCCATGCTACACATTGGAACACCAAGAAATTCGCGTATCTGCTCCTGACAAGCCCAGTATCCTGGATCAAGTAGAGGCGGGCACACTGTTCCGATCGTCACGCGACCCAGTGCCGACATGAAAATGCCGGTGTTGCGTGTGAGCAGTCTGAAAGCACTTTGCTCGATGATCTGGACAAGTTCCTGATGGCCAGTCTGATGCAAATCAGCTTTGACCAATTCCCAGAGATCCTGGCCATGGGATTCGGGTAGGTCACATTGGAAAACGGAATTGAAGGTTTTTTTGAAGCAAATCGGAAGCGGGCTCATGGTATATACCCCCAATAAACGATTAACTGGTAACATCGTCATCCATGCTGATAGCCCAGAGCAAGGCTGTCAAGGTGGCGTGTCATACACAACCTAAAAGGAGGGGGAGCGATGCGATCGGAACGAACAGAGAAAATGCTGGCGCTGATTGATCAGCGCTTATCCGCGTATTCAGTCGAGGAAACGATTGAGCGGTTGCATGCCTATGGCGGGGTCGGCCCAACGGTTAATGAGTTTTTGCAGGGCATGGGCTCCGGGGCTGTCCAACCAAACCCCATTGCCCATTCCATCGGTCACAGCAGCGATAGCATCCCTGATGTATAGATATCCGATTCACGTCCCATGATGGGAGCCACCGTTTCTGGGAATTGCGGCCCAATCACCAACAGGTGGTTGCCATTCATTTCCAGCGACACGGTGGGGATCTGCTGCCCTTCCAGGGCATCACGCAGGCCCTTGAGGGCCGCATCGGTCTTGATACCCATACCAATCTTGCCAAAGCCTGCGTTCAGCCACCCACGCAGGGCGGGATCTTGCAGTGGCAGCACGGCGTGAGACCCGGCATCGAGAGGCTGGCTGATCAGCTTGTTCATCATCTGCAGGCAACCGATGGCCGCCATGCGGGCAGCATGCTCTTTCGGTAAGGCTCGCTCCTTGGAGAACACAAACCATTGTCGGGCGATCAGGTCGGCGCCGGACATGGGCACCGCTTTATTCGGTGAGGCGCTGAACGCCCCCTGGGCAGCGGTGGTAAGTGTCGGCACGCCACCGAACTCGGTCAGACCACGGTCGATGATGATGGACGCGTTGGCCGGATCGGGCAGGGAATTGTGCAGTGCCTCTTCGTTTTCAACGGGGTGGACACTCACCGCTTGTTCACGCAGCAGTACCTGAAGGGTCATGTAGGCGGCATAGGGCAGCAAACGCAGATCCCCGCCATCATCCATGGCATTGAGCAACTGCGCGCAGGCGGCGTGCGCGACTTGTGAGGCAAGCTTGCCCTTGCGCATACCCAAGTCTTTGCGGAAAAACAGGTTCAATTCGCTCATGCAACACTCCTTTCTAGAATGGGGTCATTATACGCAAGAGCACTGGCCGGCAATAGTCGCATTGACTTCCTCCCTGCCCTAAAGAGCGGGGAATCATTCTGCAAATGCTTGGGCTCCGCCGCTGGAAATCCACCCCGAGCATAGCGCCGATATAGCGCACATTGTCGTACAGCACGGTGGTGCAGTCGAGGAAGGTGAAGCCAGGTAGTCGCTCGGCATGCTGGCGGAACAGTGCCCAGACCTTGACCATGCTTGCGCTGTACGCCTCATGATTGCCCGGCAGGTACACGGCATCCCGCGCTTTGAGCGTCTCCCCGATGAAGGCGAGTCCCTGGTCAAACTAATGCAGGTCACCTGCGATCGGGCAGAGGTCAGCATCGCCCCACGGGTGGTGCCATGGGGGTCACATCAAGATGCAGATCCCTAAACAACTGGCCTTTCATGGTCAAGCTGGGCGATCAATTTATCGATATCCCGAAGTTTATCCAATGCGATGTCCAAATGGCCACAAGCCCGCCACATTTCCTCGCTGGTGACATTGTTGCCGTGACGAATGTCGTCGATGTTCGCCAGGGCGTGCTTGACCGGGTTGCGCAAGGATTGAACGGCCTCCACAACTTTTTCAAGATCCTTTAAGCGCGCCTCAAGGGATTGGATACGATGCTGTGCATTGTCCATGAACAACTCCTTATGGCGTGATGGCGCAGGCCTTGAGCGACATGTCTTCCCAGATCTCGATCTGCACGTCCTGGGCTCTGGCCATGGCGAGTAGATGTGCCACCTCGGGATCCTCGGTATCGCGCACGATCAACAGTGCCGGCTTCTTGCGCTGGAAGAGGCGGGTGGATTCACCGATACCCGGTTTCAAGAACGTCGGATTGTTGATGCCCAGGCGGTTGGCCACCAGCTGGTAGAACTCCAGCATCCTGACGCTGGCAGTCTCTTTGACTGTCACTTGGTGCAGCGAGGTGTGGCCGCGATCGATGGCCTGCTTGATGCACCCGGCGATCGTGTCGACGAAGTAGCGACTCAGGTCATGCGGCTCCATGTACTCCAGGTAGGCGGCACCGTGCATGCGCGGCGATTCTGCCGTACCCTGGTAGATAGAGCGGGAGACGAGCCCGGAAATCGGCCCGCTCAGCAGCGCACTGGAAATCAGGCAATCTTCCCGCGTCGCGGCATATTCAGCCACGCCGGCAATGTCGCTCAGGACATACAGAGCGTCGTGGAACTGGCCCAGCCGGTCACCCATTTTTTTGAGGGCAAAAGACAGCTCGTTCCTGACCACACCTTTGCCCGTCCAGCCGTCGATGAAGTACAGCTGCTCAGGTTTGTAGCCTTCGCTGAGGATGGTTTCGATGGCCACCTCGTCGAACCCCCGGCCTTGGACGATCGAGACGGTGAAGTGTGGTGCCTGTACACCCCAGAAGGCCAAGGTGCGCTTAAGCAGAATGCCTGTCGGGGTGCCGGCACGCACCAGCGAGACCAACACCGGCTCTACCTCGCGGGCCTGGGCATCGAGCAGGATCTGCGAGGCGAGGTTGAGGAACAGGTGCGCCAGCTGATCGCCGAAGCGCTCGGTTTGGGTTTTGAACAGGTCGAGAAACGCCTGGTCGGGCACCTCTTCGCGGCTGATCACTTCGTTGTAGTGCGTGCCCGCCGCGATACGTGCGGCACGCTCTTCCTTGGACAGGAATTCAGGGTGCAGGCGTTCCAGCAGCACAGTGACGTCTTCAGGGGCATAGGTATGTGGGAACATGGTGGCTTCCTCAGATATTCATGTGGCGCTGGGCGTGTTGGCCAGCCTGCTCGGCAATGGGAGAAACCGCTGGGGTGAGCATGAAATCACCCAGCCGCATGAAGGGCACATCGGTGTGCGAATCGCCCGCCGTCAAAATCAGCGCGATTTCACCGATTTCATGCGCTGCCTGGTCGAAGCGTGCATCACCAATGCCTGTCTTCAATGCTGAAATCAGGCGCTGGGCAGCTTTCTCCTTGCTGACATAGGTCGGCCAGAAGGCCAGGGTGTAGTCGTTTTGATGCTGGATGTACGTACCCTGCAGGGTCTGGAGGACGGGCTCCAGCTGCAACTGCACGATCTGCATGACCTTGGCGATCTCTTCGGCCTTCAGGTTTTTGATTTGCAGGGTAATATAAAACGGAACGTCACCGCCGAAGCTGTAGCTCAGATCGATCTTCGCCTTGGCGTGTGCTGGCAGGAACAGCTCGGGCAAAAAGGCACTGAGCGTGTCCAGGTCATGCTCCAGAGGCGCTTCGCAGACCCGAGCGGCATCACGGTAGGTGTCCGACCAGGCAGGCAAAGGTGTCCAGAGCGGAGAGTCGTCAATATTTCGGTAAAGAAGAGTTGCGCCATGGTCGGTGAGAGCGAGCTGATTCACATGCTCAGGTGCCCAGCCCCTGGTGCGCTGCATCTGATCAGGCGTGCGCGCCGTCACCGCAACGCAAAAGGCACGCGGCTTGAGGAGGTTGAACAAGGTGTTCTGGGCCTCGGTGGCGAAACAGTGGGCTTCGCCTGAAGCCTTGAAGGTCATCGGGTGGACACCGGCACTGTTGACCCGAAGGCTTTGAAACAGGCAATTGTCCAGATCCGACAAGAACAGAATGTCTTTCATGAAGGTGATCCCAGAAAATGAATTGGAAATATATCGCGTGATTGCCATTTTGTCAATTTCTTGCAAAAGCGACAGCAAGGCAGGCATTGCCACTCCCACAGATGGCTTCGACTGGGCCTGGTTGGCGCCACCAGAGCGATCGTACTGGTGTGCATTGACGGGCAAGCCACTCGGGGGATGGCATTGTCCAGTCATGGAGACTGGTGGTACGCTGTGTTTATAGGACTCACGTGACGACAAGTTGACATTAAAATTTGCCGCAGATTAACGACACTTAAGCAATTTCAACAAGTTAAGGCTGAAAATATTCATGGCAACTAATGAGCGCCCAACAGATGTGGAACTTGAGATCCAGAAGTACGCACTGATTGCCACCCTAGAGTCCCCGGCAACCGATAATGGACGCATTGCCGAGTTGATGGGCGAGCTCCCCTTCGACTTTTCTGCATTGTCCCTCAGAGAAGCCCTCATCGAAGTAGGGGTCGATTATCTGCACTCAGATGCAATCGAAAAACTGAGCCCTGGCTCTGCAGAAATCGTCAACACCGTCATCAAAAAATACGAGGCCTCAATCGTCCGTGCTCCTGGCTTCCTCGCTTGCATCGACTATGTAAGCCTGCAGGATGATGCTGTGTTTAATTTGCTCAACTACTGCGGACTGAAAACGCCGATTGCGAACGAGCTACTGAGACGAACGGCGACTAGCCCAGATTTGGCGGATAGAATGTTTGCCTATGTAGACCTGCACGAAATAATCAATCGACCACCCGAGGCATTACTGAGCATTGCAAGGGCAGAGGATCCAGCCCTTGCCGTACAGCTTATCCAGAAATTGGCCCAAGGGGCCACAGATAGGCCGCGTCTCCAGGGCTACATCCACCAGGTTGGGTCAGAGATCAACCCCAAGGATCATGAAACCAAGCGAAGGGTGCTCTCTGCCTTGTTGACCAACATCACTGATCCACTGACTGTGTATGAGGGCATAAAATGCATGAATCCCATTCTCATGGTGTTCAAGCACCTCCCAGTCAAGTTTGTAGTCAAATCCAATCTGCTCGCTGACATGCTGGTGTACGTAGAGCGCAATCGCGAGGTTGCCCACCAGTGGTTTGCGGAGCACTCTTTGGCCCATGTCACCTTCCCATCAACCATGAAGCCCTGGGCGTCTGACGGCGATAAAAGAGCAGCAGACAAGGGGATGCTGAGCGGTAGTGCTGCTGACGCTCTGGATAGCCTCAGTGTAAAAGATGCCGTAAAAACCATCGTGCGATTGGACATGCTGGCTCGCCTTCCAGAGGGTGCCACAGCAAACGTGGATCTTGAGAAGCTCACTGACAGTGAAATGCTGCTTTTCAGCCCACTCGTCAACGACAACGTGGTAAAAAAGCTGCTGGAACGCGGTCGGGCAGAAGGTTACTTCAATCTAACGGAACTAATGGATGCCAAGGGTGACCAGATGTACAAATACTCCATCATATCCCACCTAGTAACTCCGCAGTACTTCATTGAAAACTGCAATCATAATGTGGCAGAAGGGATCCTTGAGTTGGATCTCGGCCTTTAGGATCGAATCCTGTTTTGTGGCCTCGATTCGTGGTGATCTGATTTGTCTGGCATGATCGATATAATTCAGAAGGTTACCACGACCCTCACTTAAGGCTCAGGGTCTATGTCAAGACTTACTGCCTGGAAGTTGGGTTTAGGTCTCGCAGTAACCACCTCCTCACCAAGTTCAAGCAGAAAGTCGGAGAATTGCTTCGCAACTGGCTGGCCAACTAGCGCTTCTACAAGCCTGGGCGGGGCAATATAGGCTTCGAAGCGTGCAGAAGGCTGGTAACTATTCAGCTCATCAAGCTTCTCAGAGAGTTCAAGCCAAAGGACTTCGTTCTGTGCAAAGTGTTCGGGGTACTTAGACAGGAACTTGTCCACGGCGCGATTAACGACCACCAACTGCCGATTGCGCCAGGTGAGGTAAGGGTTGTCTGACTGAGCGCCTGATTGATTGTGCTGTTCTGCGCAGGGTCGCTCGCAGGGTTCAATAGACTCAATCGTCAAAAGTCCGTAGCCATCGGGCATCAATGGCTGAATGTAGTAGCCTGTGGCCTTAATTGCCAGGCCAGGTTGCAGGAGCTGGGACACTTTTAGATCATACTCGCCTTCAATGATCGTCCGCTCATCCCATCCAGCGTAGGTAACCTTCTTATCTACGAAGGTGCCCTTAACGCTAAATTGCTTCTTGTCCCTCGTAACCTTGGGAAACTTGTTTATGACGATCCTCTCGCCGACAATGCGTGTTTGCATAACTTCCTAGGTCTCTTACGTTGCGGCTCTCCTGCAGTGTAACACAACTCAACGAAAATCTGTAATAGTAAGAGGCTGCTTATTCCTCCTAAGGTTGTGTTTCTGAGCTATTTCAAAATTACAGCCACCAAGCTTTTTCTAAATCTGCAATCATCACGAGCAAAGGCTAATTCGTAAACAGAATCTCCTTCTTTGAGCCCAGGGCTGGCTTCGTAGCTTTCGCCATAGCTGCGCGTCAGGCAAGCTTGCAATTTAGTATGAATTGACGTCTAATAAAAGCAGTGCTTCACCAAGCTCTAAGGAGTCAGCATGCACGCCATTTACAAAGAAGAAGACTGGATTTGAAGCTTTTCGACCATCTGTGGGCACCGATCCTACGCTAGCCCTCTCCACGTCGGGGAGGGCGCGAATGATCGGTGACACATGTCCTCCAACAAAGAAGCGCGGCGTCTTCGGCGCCAGGCTGATGCGAAACAAATCTGCCGGCAATTTCGGATCGTCTTGTGCTACTCGGCAAACTCCGGCCACAGTCAGAAACCCCTGGGTGCATGGCGCAAACAGAGCGCACTGAATTGCGGTCGTTCGGGTTGCCATATGTGCTGCAACCCTCGACGGGTTTTTAAGACTGTAACCTTGGCTGAGCTGCGCGCCCAGGATACGTTTGCCCAGGATCTTGCCGACTACCATCGCGGTTGAACAACTCGGTTATTGGCCGCAGACGCTCCTGCGGCCATCACGCTTTACTCGTCCTCCAGCCAGTACCAGCGCGCTCCCGGCACAAACCCTATGGAATCGCGCCAGGAAGAGTTCACTGCCGCGAGGGCTAGCCCACGATCACTGAAAATTTCCTCAATCGCTGTGTGACTCCCGCCCGGAGATCGCTCGTCTCTTTATGCATAAATTGACTTCTATTTTCGTCCGGGTGATCATATGAAATCCAGCTGCAGCAACGCCTTGCCTATCGATTTGCAAGGGCCCACCCCCAACTGGTGTGTGCGCCTCTTCCAAACACTGAATCGTTGGCAATCCAACGTCCACAACCGTCGTACCCTGGCGCACCTAGATGCCCGGCTGCTGCGTGATTGTGGTATTTCAGAAGTCGAGCGTCAGGCCGAGTTGTCAAAGCCATTTTGGCGATAGCGGGAATTCGTGCGTCCTCCTATTTGAGTGAACAATAATTATGACTGAACTCGCCATCCTATTGGGGTGCTCATTGGCATCCATTCTGTTTTCCGGGCTGATCTCCTGCCTGGAGACCGTGGCCATGCTGGCGGACGAGTTCAAGGTTCGCTCAGTGGTGCAACGGCGAAGCTTGACTCCGTTTCAGCTGCGCATGATCACGGCAGTCAGCGATCGGCGCGACCAGCACATGGCCGGGGCCATGATTCTTCAGGTCATCATTGGCGTGGTGAGCAACAGCACGGTCGGGATTCTGGCGTTCAACCTGTTCTCCGGGCAAGCGATGGCTATCTACATGGGGTTGTCGATTTACGCCAACATCGTTTTTGCGCGCTCACTGCCCAAGGTGGTGGCCCGTCATCATTTCGAAGGCCTTCTGGTGCACCTGGCATGGCTGATGCGGCTGGTGTTCTTCCTGACCTATCCGGCAGTGATGATGACGACCGTATGGATCCGTCTGTTCCGCCTCGATCGCAAACGCACCCTGCGTATGTCCGAGCTCAAGGAAATCGTGACCTACTACTCGGAAAATGGTGTGATTGGCCATCTAGAGGAAAACATCCTGCAGAATGCGTTGCTGCTGCAGCGGATATTGGTCAAGGACATGAAGCCGAGCAGGGGTATGATCAGCGTGGACGCCGGCTCACGCCTTGCCGACCTGGAAACGCAAATCGCCGGTCAGCACGATACCTACTTCATCATCCACAATCACACGGGCATCATGGGGGTTATATCCACCAGGGATGCGGCCATGGGCGTGATGTCGGATCGCAATGCGCGGGCCGAAGACGTGGCGCGTGCCGTGGCACTGATCGATGAGGACAGCAGCATCATTGATGCCTTGGTCATGTTGCGAGAAGGCAAGTGTTCGCGCTTGCTGGTAACCCGCAACGGTATGCCCCTGGGCGTCATTTCAGCAAAAACGATCTACAAGCGTATCTTCCAGGGCGCCGGGCACCATGTAGCCAAGGAGATGCCTGTGGCTGCCTGAGCAATTGCCAGCCGCTGATCAGAGCAGCCGCTACATTGGTCAGACGCACGGGGCAGTCGCATTTTCGCTTGCCGGCTGCTTCTGGTTGAGACAGCCGCCAGGGCCATTTTCTCGGGGGATCCACCAAACTCCTGCCTGGCCGACAGACTCCACGCGTGCCAGCATCATGAGTTTTCAACACGCTATGGCGCCAGCTTCAGTGGCTTAAAAGGGGCTTGGCTCATTTTCCGGCAGTTGTCGACGTGGCGACGGCACTGACGGTTGAGCATCCATATTTCGACGCATGTCTGCCAAACGTGCCAAGGCAGACTTCCACTCATACCCATCAATATCTTTGTGCAGCGCTTCTAGCGCCGCCAAGGCCTCAAGATCAGCTTGTGAGCCCGGTGCGTTTTTTGCCTGACTCAAGGCATGTGCTTGCCCATGGGCAATGCCTGCGTCATAGATCGCTTGCACCATAGCATTGAAGCTGACCGGTAGTCGACGAAAGGAATGACACTGCTCTTCAGTGAGGGTCGGAGAGGGTAGTTGCTTGTGCGTGCTCATACTAGATCCTTGATGATCAACCACCCGTAGAGTGGCTTGATGTTCATTTGAAAATACCTGAAGCGCTTCTGGCCGTTCAATAGAGAAGTGCTAAGGCGCCTGGCTGGCGTCGGTCTTGGCCACCAGCGCTAGCGTCTCCGGGTGCAGCACTAAGCCCAGCCCTGGGACATAAGCCGTGGTGAGCTCATCGGCCAACAAGACTTTCTGGAACTCACTGAGGCGGATGGTCAAAGCCCCGGCCATTTCCGTGGAATGCATGGCATAGCGATCCATCAGCTCCACCAGGTTGGGCGGCACCCACAGGGGGCCGAAGCCGATGTGCACAATGGGCAGGCTGATGTCCGAGTAATTGTCCTGGCCCTTTGCGGTGCGCTGCACCATCACCCGCCAGTGATCCACCAGCTCGGCTGCACTTTTGGTATCTTCATCGTCGGGATACAGGGTGACGTTTTCATCCGCTTCACGCAGCAATCGCTTGGTCGGATGGTTGGCGTTGAGTACCGCCATGTTGCAATGCGCGTAGTGCAGTCCATGTGGCCAGTTGAAGCGGCGATCGCTGGACAGGCGCGGAATTCCTGTGAGGTTCATTGCCTGGTTGGCCAGTTCGGCACTGCTCATCACGTTTTTGACGTAGATGGACTGCTTACCTTCCTCAGGCACACCAAAGCACATGCCGGCATGGACATTGGCCAGGTCTCGGTTGGTGTTGGCAAAATCGTCACACCAAAGATCCACGGTCTTCATCAAATGATCATTAGCCCACTTGAAGGCTTTCAATGGCCGCTTCACCACGACCCCCAGGTCATGGAGCAGGTGGGCCATGCGCTTGAGCTTGAAGTTGGGCGATTCCAGGTCGCAGAACCGGTACAGCGACACCCCTGGAATGTTGCGATCTTCATCGGAGTCTTCAATCCCAGGGAAGCGCCAGACATCATTGGATTCGCACCGGGTGAGGTACTTCACTGGGCCACTCAGGATCATCGAGTTGTACATCCCTTCCGGAAGCAGCTTGTTGCGATGGCGCCAGACCCGACCTGCTGCCTGCACCATCGAACGCGTCGAGCTGGGTTCCAGGATTGCGTAGTCATAGTCATGGTCGCGGCCAACCTCGATGATGTTGGTCGTGCACAAGATCAGCTGGATATTGCGAATGCCGTGCTGGCGGGCGATAGCCATTAGCTTCTGCACCAGGTCATGCTGGAAAATGGCGTCGTCTCCGGACACGCCATTCTTGGCCTTCCGGGTGTTGAGCGTCACAAGCACGTCTTCCACGGCCCGGCGTTCGGCACTGATCATCTTCGAGTGATAGCAGAAGGGGATGATCAGGGTGTCTTCCACCTGTTGCGCATTCAGCCACGCGGCATAGTGTTGCGCGGTTTTGATGTGGGTAAAGCGGATGAACCCCGAGCTCAGCTTGATTCCATCCCGTTCAACCCCGACATGTGGCAAATTGTGCAAGGGTTGGATGGCCTTGTTAAAGATTTCCCAGCACTGTTCGTCTTTCAGGAACTTGGCATTTCGTTTGTACTTCAACTGCGTCTCGGTGTAGACAGCGGGGGTGATCTGCACGATCTTGACTGCGTGCTTGCGCTGTTCGCTGCTGCGGGCATGTCGATCCACGCCACGCATGAACACTGTCAAATCCGCCGAGAAGTGCCGAGGGTCGACCAGGCGTGTTTCATAGCCAGGCACATGACTGATCAGTACAGCGCGGGGGATCACCCCAATCTTCATCCGCTGTCGCTTTTTGATCCCCTTGTACCAGGCTTGGTACAGCGCATCGACGATCACCCGGCTGGCAGTGGCCGAAGACACGACAAACGAACGCCCAAAGAAGCCAGAAATGAAGGCCATCCGGCTGATTGCCGGCAAGCTCTTGGGATCATAGTCATCCACTTCATCGATCACCATGTCCGTCGACATGAGGTGGAACAGCTGCTTGAGGCCAGAGGCCATATCCAGGCTGGCGCCGGAGATCAGGTGGTCAATGGTCAGTACTTGCACCGGGGTGGTGATCAGCTTGGCTTGTTTTTTGGCATCAAAAAGAAAGTCCAGCTCATGTTTTCGCCTTGAGGTGCTGTAGAGTTCGTAGCCATCACCCAGGGTTGCCACATCGAAGGCTTGATCGTTGCCGGTACCCTGAGGGAGCAGCGGGTCGTAGCCACTGTTCTGACTCAGCTTGATGGCTTCCGGGTTTGGCTTGGCATGGCCTTTTTCACCAATCAGAAGGGCGACGTTGCGCAGATCCAGGCCGATGAACGTCTCCTGGTAGGCGGAGAAGGTCTGCTGAACCAGTGCTCGCAGGCCAATGGCGCACGTGAAGCGCAGGCTTTTCTTCATCGCATGCATGGTCAGAACGTTGCCACGGGTCTTGCCCGAGCCGGTCTTGCCAATCACGCAACCGAAAAATGGCTGGTCGGAGGCCTGCTGTGCCAGCTGCTCGCCGATCTTGTTTTGCCACTGGTACCGAGGGTCATTGGAGGTGAATTTCACCCCTTTCATTTGCCTGGCCCTGGAAGTTCGTGACAGTGAGGGAGCCTTGTCCATCAGCGTGCGTTTGTTCAGGAACATCTTGCGAAAGTAGCCCCTGGCGTACGCTCCGGTATGCAGCAGATGTTCATCCAGGGCGTCAGCAAACATGCCGTCGATGGTGTTTGCATAGATTTCCCCCTTGTCACGATCGGAGATGCTGGGCTTCTTCTGAGAGGAATCCAGGTAATCGGCAAACACCAGTGCAGGCCTGGCCATGAAGGCAAGTCCCTGGGTGTAAGGATTGTGTTCGTCCAGAATGTCGAAGTCCCGGCTACGCCGCTTGAGCTGCCGCTCAGCCAGCTTGATCTCCTTGTAGGCCGTGAGCACCGCCTGGCACCAATCCAGGTTGTTCCAGGGCAGGCCGCCTGTGGCGACAGCAGACAAAGGGATCGTCAAATTCTGCTCGATGTCCGCTACGGTGGTTGCGTCGTATTCGGTCTCGCCACGCTGACGGATGAAATAGCTCCGGCTTTTACGGAACGCCACCCAGGGGGCTTCCACCAGTCCATCTGAATCGGCGCCTTCTGGCAACCGGTGGTGGGACAGCGCCAGCCACAGGGCACTGGTCAACCCTACCTGTTCAACACGCCAGTGTTCTGCTGTCAGCCGGGCATTGACAGTCTGGCAGACGTAATCCAGCACCATCTCTGGATAGGGTGATACCCGTAGCACACGCCGGAGCAAACGTGGGAGCTGACCGTTGCACCAATCGCGAAGCGATTCCGGCGTGGCCAACTGATGGATCTCTTTGAAAATCAGACTACCCATGAAAAACGACATGGTTTCGTGCCGGATCGGCTCATAACCGAGATTGCCTGCCAACTTTTCCTGAAAGCTGACACAGCATTTCCCCAGGTCGTGGATTAACGCGCCCAGCACGGTGACAGGCGCCAGCATCTTCAGGTACACGTTCATGGATTGCCAGTCGTTGAGAGATCTTGGAGAAAATGCAATTTACAGCTAAAGCGAACCGGCTTCAACACTCTGTTGAGCAGGGCATGTATTCAGACCTTGAGGTAGGCGACACGCTGAGCATGAACATCAGAAACAGCTCGCGTTGCACACGCCTGTCAAAGACCTGCATGGCTCGCCAGATCTGTTCGGGGTTGGCCCCGCGTTGGCATTGATAAAACCCCATCGATTGTGGTCGGCCCTGCTCAGCCACCTGAAGCATCACAACCAGCGGGTGATCGCTGCGCACCATCATCTCTTGCAGGACTTCCTCCCCACTGATCACCACGCCTGCATTCTTGATGGCAGCCAGGAACTCTTGGATGTGCTTCATGATGGCCTCGCGTGGGCAGTAGGGTAGTTCTTGGACTAGAACCAGGGAACAGTCAGCTGGTTGTCCTGGGTTGCCAGGCCATAGCTGTTGAACTTGCCATCGGCCCGCGCTTGCGCATGCTCGAAGGCCACAAACATGTGCAAAGGCTTTTCAATGGTGAACACCTTGATCATTGCCAATGGGGTTGGGTCAGCCTTGTTGACGCTGTAGGGGGTGATTCGCTGTCCTGGAAACAACTCCCGCATCCGCCGCGCAATCCCCTCAGGCTTGCGACTGCGGATAAAGCAGACCTCTGGAACCCCCTCAGGCACAGGCATGATCTTCGACACCGCACAGTCACCGTTCAAAATATCGCTGGCGAACCATTCGCCGCCACGCACACTGAATAGTGCCACCTCACTGGTGGATACGAGTCGAATGATGTTGCCTACCAGCGGCAGGCCATCAAGGGTGGTCTTGCCATACTCCGGAAAACTCAGGCCGATGTTGTCCAACGCCTTGCTTCTGAGGTGGTGATGGATCCCAGACAGGATGCTGTTGGCATACTTGACCGATTCGCGCTTGTTCTTGATGTAGAAATCGAAGTAGTACCGCTGCATCGTTCTTCCTCGCAGGCAGGGCCTCGCCCTGCCGGTTTTCTTGTTGTTAGGGGCAGTGATTCAAGCGACGGACTTTTTCCGATTGCCTTTCTTGGCATCGGCATCCGAGGTGTCTTTCTCACCGCCGAACAGCCCGCCCCGGATGAAGCATGCTGCCAGGTAATGCATGTCGTCGGTGAGGTCGGCCAGCCCGGTGGCGCTGGCCAGCTTCTGATTGATGCCACCTACCAGGTTGCGTAGGATTTCGAAGACGTCGATGTTCAAAGCCAGGCGGTAGGCGAGGTTCAGGGAGCGCTCGATCCCCAGCGGTTCCACCGGCATGGCTTCGAGCTCAAAACTGCCATCCAGAATTTTCGGCGTCAGCGCCTTCATGACGTCCAGCGCATCGCTGCCAGCCATGGCAGCTTCGAGCAGCGGCTTGTGATACCAATCATCAATTCTGCGAATGGCATTACCCACCTTCTGGCTGTGCATGATCGCCTGGCGCTGGCCCTGGCGGGTGGACAGGTAGGCGAGCTTCTTGCCTTGGTCATCCATGTTCATCAACTGCGAGGGATAGACCTGCATGCCGGGGAATACCCGGATACGTGCCCGGACTTCGAAGAATGCGGGGGTAGGGGTGTTGTCGGCACCGACCAATGTCCCGTCGAGCGCGCTGGCCATCAATGCGATAAGGCCCTGGCTACCATCGATCACCGTGAAGTCCGGTTTGGCGCTGAGCCCTTCAAAGGTGCAGGTGATGGGCTCAACCCCGTGGGCATAAGCCGTTACTTGCACACTGCCGTCGTGGCGAAACTCAAGGTTTCTATGCAGCCACAGACCGCGCAGGATGTTGCTGATGTAGCGCTCGGCTAGGTAGGTAGAACCGCCCAGGGCATAATACTGGCGAATGAAATCCATGCTGGCCAAGGCGATGTCGAGGTTGTTCGAGGCATGCGGCTTCAAGCTGTTCGCATTGACAATCATCCGATAACTCACCTGTAGGTACTCAGCCGCCTCGTGTTCGATAACCGCCTTGTCGACCACCTGGGGATTGAGTGACAAATCTGGCGCTTCGCCAGGGTGCTCTTGCAGGTGCTTACGCACTTCGCTGGCGTTTTTGTCGGAGCCCTTCATACCCAGCAGGCCGCGAGCAGTGACCAGGACTGGTAGTTCTTCTCCATCACGGGTGATGATCTTCATCAGTGCATCGGACAGGGCAATGCTGCCGCAAAAGCTGAAAATGCTCGGTAGAGTGTTGCGAGTCACACTGGACTTGCTCATGAATTTCGACCTGTAACTGTGAGGTAGGGGAAAGAGGATTGGTGTGTCCAGAAAATCGGAGCTGCTTGCTTTCGGCAACTAGCAACAATCTGTAGTCGTGCAAGCCCCGTAACCGGCTCAGCATAGGCATGGGGGTAGGGGTGTTCGTCGGTGTACCGATGACGGCGCTGCACCGGCTCCTCAAGCAGCCGATAGCCAATGTCAACAGGAATCAGGCGGCCAAAGTACTCTTCCAGCCACCCCTCCTGATCCAGAAGCACCTGCGCATCGACATCGCCCCATTCGTCTTCGCTGTCAAAGATGGAAAAGTCGAATTCCAGGTCATCTGACAGCATTTCGAGGGCCTGTTCAGGCACTTGCTCGCCACACTCGCCGACCAATACGCTCTGGCCGTCAGGTGCTTCGGCGATACGGGGTGTATCGGACGTGTTCGGCTGAGTCACCAGCGCCAGGAGAGCTTCGAGATCATCCACCCCATGATGCAGTGCGTAGCGCTGAATCAAGTGCGTGTGATCCACGTAAACCCGTGCGTCGTAAGGTACCTTGGCCAATGCCAGGGCGCCGTCGCTGTCATTTTCGAACAGCTTCACCCCGCGTGGATCCGGGAAGAATTGGCCACCGGCCAGACGAAGCTTGCCCAGGTTGTGACTGATCAGGGAGAGCTGTTGGCGAACGGCAATGAACGCTTCGTCTTTGGCTTCAAAGCGCACAATAGCAAAGCCGGCGAGACTGCCTATGCGAAACTCCTGTACCGGGGCGCCGCCGACTGCCTTGGCATAGAGGGGGCGCTTAGTCCACGAAGGTCGCTGGTAATGCGGAAAATAGTGGTGCTCGGTCAGGGCGAGTGCAACCCCGTGATCAGCCAAAGGCAGTCCAACAACGCTGGAGATCATGCGTACCACCGCATGACCGAAGCCTGCCAGCCCGGTCATGGACAGGGTGCCAAAGACGTGAACGCTAGGGCTCATGTTGACGTTGTTGGCCATGAATGGAATGAGCAGGGTATTCACAGCAGTTTCCTCCCGACCATTTCAGCTGTGCGCACGATGACCTTCTTGCGCACCACCCCCAGACCTGCACCAAAACCCTTGTAAGGGAGCAGCCGCGCTTCGATCTGGTCAGCCACGTGCCTGGCGAGCATGGCATAGCTGTGCTTGTCGATGGCGCGCTTCAACAAATCTTCGTACAAGTCTTTGCAGACAAAATCTTTCTCGATTTCGTGCCGGTAGCTGAGGGCCAAGGTTTCTGGGCTAGCGCTGCTTCTCAGGTCGGCCAGGGGGCGCATGATCTTGAACAATGCAGCAGGCAGCAGCCTGGCCCACTGCTTGAGTTCTGCCGGGGATCTGATAGCCGTGCGCAGGTATTCCAGCAATTTAGCATCACCCAGTTCGATGACGGAGGCATACTCGTAACTGTGCTGGCGCAGGACATGCTCGCTCAAGTAGAGGCGCTTGCTCAGCGGCGGCACATACGCTCGCAAGGGTCGAAGGTTGTGCGCGAGCGGGCCTGATCCTCGGGACAGATTAAGCACCGAAGAGCCCATATTGATCGGGTTAGCGCCACCCAGGCGCATTTTCTCGAATTGGTGAAGGCCTTGTCGCAAGCGTTTGTCTACCGCGTGGTCGATTGCATAGATCATGCTGACAGCCGGCGCGGGGGTCACTACGACATAGGCCTGCTCGCGCATGGCCTCAGGCCCCACTGGGAAGGCCACCTGCTTGCCCTGGACAAGCTCCGGATGCCGTCGATAGGTTAGGGCCTGCGTTTGCTGCTCAAGCGCATCAGAGAAGCGCTGAAGGCCCATTGCGCGCAGCTGGTGGTGCAGGGCGTGCTGCAGGTCAGGGAATGGTTGGCCAAGCACCGCTTCGATGCCGCTGGTCAATCGCCCCCTGTAGTAGAAGAGGGTGCAGTAGAAGCTGTAAAAGGCCGCCCCTTGCAGGTGAAAGAGATTCAGAAGGGTCGGAGCATCTATCCCATCCAGGGTCAGTCCCTGGCGAACCTGCGATTTGGGTGGCGGCCTCAGGAAGTGGTTGTCGTAGTCTGCCCGCACAGCCTTGCTCAAGTAATGCGAGGTGTGGTCGTTGCAGAGCAAGGCTGTGGCAATGCTCACCTGCGCCGGGTCGACCAGCGCATCAATCGCCACTTGTGCAGAAGAGGGAACTTTCTTGCTGCCACTGAGTTTGAACGAAACAGCGGTGAGCAGCAGCTCGGCCAACTGGTTTTCGTTGTCCAGCTCCGGATGCACCGAGGCCTTGCCAGTGATGGCGGCAGCGAAGGTGTACAGGTGACGGTTACCGGCCTCTTCCTGCTGCTTTTTCGTCAGTGCAGGATCAGGGTCAAAGCGAAGAAACGCTTCCAGGGGTTGGCTTTGCATGGCATCTCCTCGATATGCCATGCAATGTATTTAAACGTATATTGATAGTCAAGCGCTTTGCCAAATGACTATGGATGAGCATTGCCAATTTGTCAATAACGCGAAGAAGAATTTACAATCCAAGGGCCGTGGACAGCTCTTCTTCGGCGAGCCTCGGGCATTGCTCCAATATCTCACGGGGAAGACCGTGTGCGGCCAGCCCTGTGCTGTCGTTGAACTCCAGGAACCGCTCGATCAGTTGCACGCATAACTCCGGGTGCTGGGCGCCGAAGGCCTGGCATTGCTTGCTGATGAACACCGCAACGACTTTTCCACCCATGATGCTGAAGTCGATGGCAGCGGGAATGCTGCCAGCACTGGCCAAGTGCATGACGATGGCGGACAGCCCGTAACCCCCACTGCCGGCATCCTCACAAATGGCGATACGACGGGCAACGGCTTCAGGATCCAGTGTCAGCCCTGCCGCCAGCATGCCTGTAATCAGCTTGTCATCGACCACAATCATGCAATATTGATGAAACATGTGTTCTGCATGCTTGACCTGGCCAGCAGTGAACAGCCCCCTGATAACTGCAGGATCCAGCCATCCTCCATCCAGGAGGTCATCGCGGATATCGCTGTCTGGGTCGCACATGGCCTTCAACGTGTCGCCATGCGTTTCAAAGCCCTTGAGCGCCTGCAGCAGACCTGATCGGGTAGCGCCGTGGTCATCAGCGTCCTGGCTATCGTTCAGGCTGTCCCAGGCAGCATGCCGAGCAAACACGTTGAGTAGCTGGGCAGTTTCCGCCAGAAATCGATTGTCGCGATCGAATTGTTTACCGCGATGCCATTCCAGAAGCCAATTCATGATTCTGCCGACGAGCTGGTAATGGCCGGCTTTACACATCTTCTCAACCGGAAGGGCCAATTCATGGGCGCTCCTGAGCTTTTTGCTGTGCAGAAACGACTCGACAAACCGCTCATGCATGGCCAGGGTCGGCGAATCAATGAGCGCAAGCATTTCAGGGGTAGGGTCGAATTCGTTGCAGTAGGCGGTGGCCATAGCGGGCGCCAGCCGGGTGTTGTCCGGCACATAGTTACCCATGCTGCCGACGTAGCTCATCGTGTGCTGCACAAGACCAAGGTGCCCCTCGATGGCGGCGGTGGCCATCACATCCTTGAGCTCACGGTAGGCATGGGTCAACCGCAGCGTGCTGCCGTGCTTCACAAAATCTTCAACTTCAGCTTTGGCCTGGCTCAGGCGTTTCGAGAGGGTGTGCATGAAGGATTGTCCTTGGGTGACCTATAAGCCCAGATCTGCTTGCAAGCTGCCTTCCAGCAGGGAGGGGTGACGGTTGACGACTGCCTTAGGTAATGGCTTAGCGAAAAAGTGGGTTGCACCAGAACATCCTTCCAGGAAGCGCACGGCAATTTCGCCGGCCAGGGCAGGAGACTGATCACCATGGTCACGAATCATGGCCCCCATCCGCGCCCCATGGGCCTCCAGGATCTTGTTGCCAGGATCGACCAGCAGCGGAAACTGCCCCTTGGTGGCCAGGTGCAATTCGATCAAGCCCAGCAGGTAGGTACCATTTTTTTGCTCGACCGCCCAGGCTGCATTCTGCTGGCAGGCCTCTCGGTCAGGCAACTTGTTGATAGCGATCATTTCCGCAATCAACACGTCGGAGGCATGGTGCTTGAGGTGAAGCTGAAACATCTGTTCGGCCAGGGTGTTGACCCCATGGGCATACAGCGCGGCGATCAGGTACGATTGAAAGATGCCAGACCAGTTCTGCTTAAGCTCTGTCTCATTGGATTGGGCGATGGCCGCCACGATCTTTTGCTCATGCTTGCCATACACCTGCATGTACAGCCGCTTTTTGTCCTTGTTCAGGGATCCCCAGTCGATCCCATGGTTGAACTCAGGCAGCATGTGGGCTGTGCTTCGCTGCCCCCGGCATTGCGGCACGGCCTGATCCAGCATGAGATCCATGAGTTTGGCGATCAAAGGATGGCGCTTGCGATTGATCAGGGCAGCGAAGTAGGTGCCTACCTTCTTTTCGTGGAACTGCTCGGGATTGGTTTCAAATCCGCGCACAACCCGCTCATCTACTTCCTTGGGTAGCGAGACCATGTCCTCGACCATGCGGTGATGGGGCACGAATTCCAGCGAATACAGGGTAAGAAATTCCCTGCGCAGCGGCGCGCCCCAATACTTGGTTCGACGGATGGTTTCTTCAATTTCCACGAGCACCCGCTGCGACGTGATGACATCGCCCTGCAGAATCTGCTGGGAAGCGATGATCTTGGCGGTTTGTAGTCCGGCTACTAGCCGCGCCGTGTCTTCATGGGTATTGAAGCCCTGGATGTCCTCCATGGCTTGCGCAAGATCATGTTTCCAGTTCACGGGGAGTGTCTCCAGGTGTGAAATACGGCTGCTCTTTGCATTTTACGCGATGAAGAGGCATCAAGCCTACAGCAGAGCTTGTCTATCAAGGTATATTGAGTATACTTAAATACTCAATTCCCTGGAGACCGCCCCATGATCGTTGATATTGATGACAAAAATTGCGTGCCCTTGCGCGACTTCCTTCAAAGCCTGGGTCTTGACGAGGGGGCCGAGCTGGTCGAGTCCAAGCACAGGCTCATCAAGGGAAGTGACAATAAGGCCATCTGCGATCTGGGTCGGTTGAAACTGGAGCACTACGAGGCCATTCAGCAATTTGCCAAGGAGCAGGGCTTTCGCGGCCTGCAAATGTTGGCCACCACCATCATCAACGTGCTGACGAAGCCGGATCAGACCAAAGTCCGCACGCTCAAGGCGCTGCCCAATGTGCTGATCGAGCATTTTATGGGGCAAGCCATTGATGGTTGGGTGTACATGGAAAACAACGGGATTTTTCTGCCGTACCTGATCGGTAAAATTCGCTATGAGCCAGAGAAAAAGACCTCGTACGGCACCAATCCTGCCGAGGTCACCCTAGAATTGCTGGCGAACGTTGCGGCAAAGAGCAAGGGCAATCAGCAAGTCGGCTCGAAGAAAATCACTTTCCTGTCCGAAACGATCGCAGGGGTGACGCTACCCGAACTGTTGCGCAACCACGGTATCCATGTGGAGACGCCGGAGCTCAAGGCGGACTATGAGCGGCAAATGGCGCTGTTCCTAGATTATCAGCCACGGCACGCCGAGCAGTTTTTGTTGAGCGGCATGACGTTCAGCGGGGAGGATCTGGATCGAATGGGCGTCGCCCATCGCCTGGGCGAAGAGACCACCTTCCGAGCCATCAATGAGGAAGCGATCATTCAGCGCGTGTTTATTGATGAAATTGACAACGAGTTCTGGTCAGAGCGCTACCCTGGGGCATTTTCTGCGCTGCCTTATCATCCGCTCATCTACTTTTTCAATCTCGAAACCCACGCTTATGCCTGGGCTCACGTCGACCATGCAAAGCCCTATGTCTACAAGCCAGAGCTGCGGGAAAAACTGGTGCTGCCCGAAGATCACAAGACCTTGATCGACATCCTGGCTTCGGACATGGAGATGCTCAGCGATATCGTCCAGGGCAAGTCCGGGGGCACCTGCATCCTGTGCAGTGGCGCACCTGGTCTGGGCAAGACCCTGACGGCGGAGGTTTATTCGGAAGTGGTGGCCCGTCCGCTTTACCGGGTGCATTCGGGACAGCTGGGTATCCAGTCGGATGAGGTCGAGAATAACCTAAAAATGATCCTCATGCGGGCGCAACGGTGGAATGCGGTGCTCCTGATCGACGAGGCGTGTGTGTACATCCGGATGCGGGGCAATGACCTGGAGCACAATGCCGTGGTGGCCTCCTTCCTGCGCAACCTCGAATATTTTTCCGGGCTGCTGTTCATGACCACCAACCGCCCTGATGACGTTGATCAGGCGATCGTCTCCCGGTGCGTGGCCCACATCCGCTATGTAGTGCCGGATGACGTCACGCGCCGGAAGCTGTGGCAGGTGCTGGGTGAAAATTACAATGCGGGCTTGAGCGAGACGCTGCTTGATCAGCTGTGCGAGAAGTTCACCTCTGTGGGAGGGCGGGACATCAAGGAGCTCCTGAAACTAACGCTGAAGTTTGCCAAGGGACGCAAACTGCCCGTGAGCATCGAGCTGTTCACGCAGTGTGCCCAGTTCCGGGGCTTATAACTCCTCAGCGGGTACCACTTTTGTGTGGGCAGACAGATCCGACTGAACTACAAACCCAAATCGATCGCCAGCCCCCGATCCCAATGTTGCTCCCCCAGGCTGGCGAAAGAGGACATCGAAGGGGTGATGTGGACAGCAGCGCGCTCCAGAAAGCGTTTGGCCACATCCCCCTTGACCAAATCCTTGTAGGCGTTGTCATAATGCTCTGGGTAGCACCGGGCAAAAGTGCGCAGCCCCTCAAGCGCCAACTGTTCTTCATGCAGCTTGTCCGACAGCATGGCGTGAAAGAACCGCTCGAAGGTATCTGCATTCGACCAGTCTAACCAACCCATCCGAAAGCTTACCAGCGGGTGAACCCAGTGCAATTTCGACAGGGGCTGGGCATGGTAGTTGCGCAGTGCTTGTGCGGCATCAGGGTAGCCGAGAATATCCTCCCTCAGCAGCCTTTTGCCCAGGCAATAGGCAGCAGTTCTGTGTAGCGTTTTGTCGCCAAACGCGTGAACGGGGGAGATCGTCTCCAGGCGCTGGCGGGTTTTGAAGAAGTTGAAGACATTCTTTTGCCGAACCTGATCCTCGGACTGGTCGAAGAAGCTCAGTGGCCCTGCCAAGAGTCCAGGTGCGGCCTTCAAGATGTCCAGCCGCTTGTTCTCATCCAGGGCCTTGGCGCAGTTGTAATCGATACCTGCCAGGTCGTCGTCTTGAATAAACGGTGCGGCTTTGCGCCATTTGGCTACAAGGAAGGCTCCGCTGGCTCCTACACGTGCGATCTGGTCGACATGGTCGCCTACCTTCATAAAGCTGAGAAAGGCCCGCAACCTGCGCTGTGCAAGGGCGAATACCTGCGCCGGATCAGTGCCTTGCTCCAGGAATACATGGCTTTGCGTCACAGCCAAGGCAGTCATCGCCGGGCCAGTTTCGTTGTACCAAATGAAGGGCGACAGCGGCTCAGCCTTGATGCGGTGCCTGATATGCAGGGCATCATGGAAAATGGTTTGCACGCATTCGCGGATAGCCTCATCCGTCAGAGCATTGGCACGTGCGAAGCTGCAGCGCCCCTCCCGGTCAACCCCAAGTAATCTGGAGTACAGAGCTCCATTCGGCGTCTCACCCAATGTTTTGGTGTAGTTGTCCGGATCACCGGCTGTTAGGCAGCACAGGGTGGCCATGAATTCGCTGCGCCCTCTGGTACTGACCCTGTACCACCCCGCAGCGGGATCCAGCATGGCACCGATGGTTGAGCCTGGAATCAGCGCTGGAAGTCCTGCAATGAGGGGAAGCATGTTGAGCGCCTCTGCGTTCCCTGAGCTGGCTAGGCTGTAGGCAACGAGCGAGCCGTAGTGACAAACCCCTTCATACATTTCCAACTCATTCCATCCACCCTCCCAGGCCCAGGCCGCTTGTCTAAAGTCCAGGCTGCACTGCTCAATTGCGGCGACCGCGAACAGGTCAGGTCTGGCCAGTTCAGACGACAGGTTGAGGCTTCGATTGCCAACAACATTGCGGCTGATGCCAGCAGCGGTGTTTAGCTTCGGACAGGCCTGCAACAGCCGATACAGATCAGGGGAAAAGTGACGGACAGTATCGCCGGGGAGATGTTCAAGCAGGTACCCGGCAGCGGTTTTAGTGCCCAAGCTCATGGCCTAGCGCCTCGCAAATAAGTGATTTTAGGCGCAGGCGCCTCATGCGGCTGTGCCAGCCCCCTCAGAATGAACGGCTGACTAAAGGGAAGGGCTATCGCCACCTGGTGAACACCTCGGGCGCGATTTTCGAGCCACCATTTCCGGGAGCTGAAGGTCGTCAATGAACGCCAGGAGTTGGGTCATCTCAGGGTGATGATCGTACACGCCTGGCGTCCCAAAGGCTCTGTGTTGCTCAATCCCTTCCAGCACCTGCTGAATGCTGCAGCCAGGTGCAATTTCTTGAATCAACTTGCATTCTTTATGCTGAAGGGCGACTTTACGTTGAGCCGGGTCTTGAAGGTTCGCCAGGATGGTGATGTCGTCTCTCAGGCGCAAGCGAAACCACCCTAGGTCGTCCACGGTGCTGAGGGTCGGAGCCGTGCCCTGGACGAACAGCTTGAAGGTGCTTTTGAAAAGCGCCTCGCGCTCACGGTCAATGTGCTGGTTGACCCGCTCTTCGAAGCCTACGCGTGGGGCTGCCGCTTCGGCGCAGAGGTCAGGCGGCACTAGCCCTGAATGTGCGAGGGCGCGAAGCAACGCGTGCTTCATCACACCGCCGTCCAGACTCAGTACCCGACCTTCACTGACATAGGCGTAAAGCCCTGTCTCGATTCTGGCCGATACCCGCGCCAGGTTGACCAGAGACAGGAGTAACAGGTCGTTGGTGAAGGTCTCGACCATCAGCCCTTCCTGTTTTTGATACTCGTGAAACTGGTTGCAGCAGAGCTGGAGCAGCGGTCTGTGCGCCCCATTTGCACATTCAAAACCCAGCGCAGAAGTTGCCATCAGATTTCCTCAGAAGGACGAGGCAGCAAACCGTTCTTCGGCGCGGCTATCCAGCGCCCGCTTGACCGAAGCAATGATGCCCAGCTGGGCATTCTGCTTGATTTCCGCAATCGTCTGGAGCAGCGGTTCACGCGGCAAGCGCGCCGCCCTGATGCTTTCAAGCACGCTAAGCACATGCTTGAACACCATGTAATCCTGCTCATAGGGCATCACGGTTATTCTGGGCTTGCGGCTCAATTCTACACCCAGGGCCACGATAGTCAGGCGAATGGCAAGCAGGTTTCGGCAGCTGGCGATTCTGTCCTTTACCAGCAGCAAGCCGGGAAGGTGATGCGCGCCAGCATGGTCGACATCGTCACGCGACTTTTCGCTGTCGACGAAGGCATTGGCCGCATGGGTTTTCTGCTTGTACTCACCCACCAATGCGCGGAGGTCGCCAGGATGGTTGATGCTATTCAGGACTTCGATCAGACGGGTATCGGCACGACGCTCCAAGGCCTCCCGATCGAACTTCAGTGGCTCTGCTGCGGAGGCCTGATCAATCCATGAATTGATGCGAGCATGGAGCGCCGGAATATCCGAATCTTCCAGGGGTAATCGATCGATCAGGCCGAGGACAAGCTCAAGGCCCGGCTCTTTGAGTCTGTGAATCATGGCGAATCCTCTTGGTTATGGGTCTAGTGTGGGCAAAACCAGCCTCAATAGTCAATTATTGGCTAACTCGAAAGTGCGTGCAATTTTTAGGTCGGTCTCATAAAATCCCCTAAAGCACAGGAGTCTGGCATGCTGAGCAAGCGCGATTTACGAGCTGAATACCCTGCACAATTGGCGCTGACCGAGGCCAACCTGACCATTGCCCGCGAGGCCATCAAGAGGCTTTGGAACGAGCGCCAGGTCGAGCGCGGGCTGGCACCGAGCGCGGATCGTTCTGGCAGCTGTAAATTTGCAGCGCTGGTATGCCGAGACTTGTTTGGCGGTCGGTTGTCGGGCAATTATGACCACATGTTCGTGCGCGCTGATAATCGGGTGATCGATCTCAACAATGACCAGCAGGACGTCCTCATCCTGGGCAAGCGTGCGCACTTGCACGTTCGCAGCGCTATCGAGCACCCCGATTACCGAGCGTCTCTCGGGTACTGCCAGGCGCGAGCCAAGCGATGGGTCGAGTGGGTGATGCAACACCCAGCCATCGAGCGCTCTCGGCATGACCAATCCCCCACCTACGAACCCTTCTCATGAGTTAACCATGAAAACCCTTCAGGAAAATATTGATGCAACCCTGGCCTCACTCACCACCAAGGTGGTCTCCGATCTAGTGGAGCAGGGGGTCGTTGCCGGCCAGGCGGTTCTCTACCATGAAGATGGCTACCGCATCTTGGACGCCAAGGCGGCGGGCTTCCTCACCCAGGTGAAAGCCTATGTGACCCGCGAAAAACCGGTGGCTTATGCCCTGATCACTGACGGACAGTACCAGTCTGATCAGCGAGCGAATCAGTCCTGCGTGCTCAGCGCATGTGTGTTGCCAAATGGCCAGGCGCGCATCGAATGCATCCTCTACCAAGAATGTGACAATGGCATCAGCCTTGGCGACAGCCTGCCGTTGTTCCTGGACGACGATTTTCTGAAGTATTTTGAGCAGCCGCTCGACTTTTCCAAGGTCAATGCTGTAGCCTTGCACGCAGCCCTGGATGAGGTGACCGCTCAGCCGTTGAGGCCCTACATGGAGTTTTTCCTGTTTCAGGCCTAACTGGGCAACCGTGCATCAGGAGTATTGCCGATGAGCAAAACAGCGAAATCGAATACCAGTGGGTTCGAACCACCTTGGATTCGCGTGGTAAAAAGCCGCATCCCGGAAAACGTCGAGTTGCTCTGGGCCGATTGCGAAGGCAGTTATCACCTAGGCAGGCGCAAGGGCAACTACGTCAAGCTGGAAACCTACGGCGATGCCAGAGAAGTCTACCGCAAGGTTGACGACTTCGTTTGTTGCCAACACATTTCGCCGCCGATACCCATTTCGAATTGACCGTCGCGGGGCGCACTTTCTGCAACCGTGGTGCGCTCCAGGCAAGGGTTAAAGGCCCAGATCAACCCCGAGCACCGACTCAATCCCCACCTCATTGGCATGCACTTTCATTTCCGGCCACTTCAGGCGCCGGTACGCTTGTGCCATCGCAGCAGAGGGAAGCAGCGAAATCCCCTTGTCCAACAAGCCAGTCACAACCAGCGCCTCCTTGAGCGTTCCAGCAAAATCCTCGGAGTGCTGCAACCGTTCATCCTCGCCACGCAGTGACAGCAGAGTTGTCACGTCGCCAAAGCGCGACGCCCAATCTTCAATGATGTCGACCATGAAGCGCAGCGCTTGATGACGGTTACGCACGGCGAGAAAGTCATGAAACTCAATCATCATTGAGACGGCTTCACGCTTGACCCTGGGGTTTGAGATCAAGTCGACCATGATCTCCACAAAGGCTTGCGTATCCTCAGGGATTTTGTCGAAACCAGATCCGGGGATGTCATAGAAAACCGGCGTCTCATTGCAGGCATGACCATCCTTGATCGGCAGCAGCCCCATGTGCCAGGCAATGTAGAAGGGGGCGTACGCATAGGAAATAGGCCCATCACAGAGCATTTCCTCGGCGAATTCGGGCGGACGGTCATGCATTTGCTGCAGGAAGTCGTGGCAGCGTGTGAAATACACCATGTTTTGCTTGGTGTGGTAGTAAACGTAGTCGGACAGGGTAGAGTCATGCTGGTCAAGGTTCATAGGCCTAGCTCCTCGGCAAGTTGGGATTCGTGATCACTGGCTTTCATGTGTTCCATGGCCTCCCGCCAGCCCATGCGCCGATAAACGGTGCGATTGTCCGCTGCGCTCAGGTGTTCCCTAAAGTAGGCCCCGCCTGGGTAAGCCTCCTGGATGGCCAGCCGGATGCATTCGGACAGTGCCATTGAAATTGCAAGGTGATCGCCAGGCGCGTGGTCAGGGTCTGTTGCAGTCTTTAATCCCTTGGTAAGCAGCCGACTGAGTTTCTTTGGCGGCAGCTGAGTGACCAGCTCACCGACAAGGTGTCGGCTGAAGGCCGGGTGGCTTGTCGCGTAGTAATTGAACGTCACATCCAGCACCCGTTGATAGCGAGCAACCAGGTCGAAGGAAGGTTGCGTCAAACCCAACTTGGCAATATCCACCACACGCCCAAGGTTCTTAGACCACAACTCCCCGGACGCCTGATGCACCAACAACAGCAAGTCGGTGTAGATGACGGTGGGTGGTTTTTTCATCAGCTGCAGAAGGTTTTCAGCGAGACCAGGAAAACCCTGGCGGGTGAACTGGGCAACCAGCAGCCTGAAGGTTCGTTCGGATGTGTAATCACTGTGCGGAAAAACGATTTCTGCAGTTGGAAAAAGCGCGGGATCTAGGGGCATCGGCAGGCCAACCGGGTGATGAATCAGGGAGATCCCCAGGCTACAGAGTAGTGCGTAAGGGGCGAAAGGATGTACTCAGCATAACGTGTCAGGGCTGCATGAATCTACCCATGGGTGTACGAAGACGAAGGTGTAAGCGGATTTTTGAGTGGCGAAAGCGCGTCGGAAGGGCCCGCATTGGGCGCAAGTGCGGATCAATCCAATTTAGAGCTAAATAAGATCCAGGAAAGCGCTAAATCCTTGCCTAGGGCGCCCACGAAAGCTAAGATCAACCAACCTTTACACAATTATTGATTATGACTGATCAGCAGCGCCTGGTCATAAGGAACCCAGATGTTCAAAGGCAACGCGGCGCTGATGGCGCTCAAGCAGGCAATGGCCGAACAGAAAAGCGAGCAGGCCGCGACACAGGCAGCCGAACCGAAGGTCGAAGGCCGTGTTAGTGGCCATCCCAAAGGCTACGGCTTTCTGCGCGTCGATTCACTGACCTCGTATTTCATCACCCCGCCTCAAATGAAACACTGCCTGCCCGGCGATCTGGTGCGGGCACGGATTGTCGAAGACAAGCCCGGCTCTTCCAACGCGGTGATTGAAGAGATTGTCGAGCACGGCCTGTTGGATTTTTTTGGTACCGTGCGGGTCAAGAGTGACTCCTATTTCATTGTGCCGGAGTCCAGCTCGCTCAAAGGTTGGTTTTACATCCCCCATTCCCTGCGCGCAGGCCTGGTCGACGGGCACGTGGTCAAAGGCGTGGTGACCCAGCACCCGTTCCGCAATGGTAAGGCGCAGGCGAAGGTAGGCATGATCGTCGGCCATGAGTCTGACAAAGACTTGATCTGGAAGCTGGCCCTGGCCCGTCAGGCCATTGCACGGCACGACGACATGGGTGGAGAACTTGCCAAGAGCATCAGACCCACCTCGACTGTGATGCACGACTTGACCAGCATTCCCTTTGTGACCATTGACGGCGAGTCTACCCAGGACATGGATGATGCGGTCTTTGCCGAAAAGCATGGGAACGGCTGGTATCTGTGGGTGGCGATCTCGGATGTCGACGGTCATCTGTTACCAGGCTCTCCTGTTGACCTCGATGCGCAACAGCGCGCCGTTACCACCTACTTGCCTGGCATGGTTGTCCCAATGCTCCCCTCGCAGCTGAGCGAGGGTTCCCTTTCGCTAATGAAAGGGGTCAATCGCGCCGTGATTTGCGCGAAGATGGAGATTGGGCGCGATGGTAGCCTGCTATCTACCGAGTTTTGCCAGGCGACCATCAATTCCCGAGCCAAACTCACGTATCAAGCCGTGTCTGACTATGTCAGCGGCCAAACCGACCTGTTGGCTGCGCCCGAGATCAAAGCCAACGTCAAGAACCTGTACTGGATGTCCAAAGCGCTGAACAACTGGCGCGAAAACCATGCGCTGGTGGCGGCAGATTCCAGCGATTATCGCTTGGCCGTGTCCGACTACCAACTGGCCAGCGTAATCCAGGAAGAGCGTAACGAGGCAATGAAAATCATCGAAGAGTGCATGGTGGTGGCCAACCGTGCGTTCGCCGAGGTCATGCGCGATGCCCAGGCGCCCTTCGTGTGTCGCCGGCAGGATGGGTTTACCGCAGATGCACTGCCCAAGATCAGTGCCATCGCCCGCCACCTCGGCCTTGCGGTGACTGATGACGAACTGCAGACCCCGGCAAAGATCAGCGAAGTGTTGCGAGCCGTGAACGCCAGTGGGCGCCTTGACTTGCAACTGGCCACCCGATCGACCTTGTCATCGAGTTTCTATGATTGCGAAAACGGCCATCATGCCAGTCTCGGTCTGCCAATTTATGGCACCTGGACGTCACCGATCCGTAAATATGCCGACCTGATCAACCATCGACAGCTCAAGGCCCTCTGGCTGGGCGGTGGACAAACCAACCCCATCGATCCAGCCATCATGGAGCAGCTCAATCTGTGCAACCGTGGTGCGAGCCGGGCGGAGCGTGAGGTGGCCAACCGACTGTACTGCAAATACCTGGAGTATCGCGTGGGCGAATTGCTAGACGGCTTGGTAGTAGGCATCCGCCCGAATGGCATCGATGTTGAAATCAAAGGCGTGGGGGCGCGGGTGTTTGTGCACAAACGTACCTTCTCAGCAGCTGATGATCTGGTCACGAACAACGACATGGGCACCGAATGCCTGGTGAATGGCCAGCTGCATGTTTCACTCGGGCAGGGCGTGCAGGTACGCCTTGATCCCAAGGATCTTCAGGAGGGGCAGCTGATTGCCACGCTGAAATAGAAAACATGAAAGGAGAAGCTTTGATTTACATCGGCCTGGGACTAATGTTGGCTAACACCCTTGCAAATAATCGGCCATCTAAAAGAACTGTGCTCCTGGCAAACCATGCGCTTGTCTCATGCTCTTTATGAACTCATTGGCTGTCGGATCATCACTTCAGAATCCAGTTCTTCGTGCAACACTCCTCACATCCCTTGGGATGAGGAGTGTTACTCCAAACCCGGATATCTCGGGCTTTCACTATCCTAAAAGAGGGGGCAATACATGAAGTTCTGTATGACTATTGAGACGTACTGCCACAACCCTTTTTCCGTTGAGCAGGTCAATGCGATCAGAGCATATGTGTCAAAACGACAAGAAGAAAATAAGCGTGCGGATAGAGTGTATGGTGCAATCGCCCTGGTTTCTAGCATAAGCTTGCTCGTGTTTGCCCTGGCAGGGTCATTATCTGGCCTTGGTTTCTCGCTGGGCTTTCTGGCGGTTCTTGCTACAATCCTGCTCTATGTTGCAGGTGAGGCCAAGGCATATGAATGCATACACTTGGTCATACATGGCATAAATATGGCTACATATGAAACATTTGCCGATTACATTGCCCTGGTCGACGACAATTTGGTTAAATCACCTCTTGCAAGAATACTTGTGTCGAATATCAGATCCCAGAAAAGAAATATTATGCAGTTTGAAAAGGATCTGATTGACAAATTAAGCTCGGCGTAATATCGCGACTTAAACAAGCTAGGGTAGGACTTCACACTAGCTATGCAGGTGATTTTGGCGTTTCAATTTCCGAAAGCTGGTGGCACTACTATTTAGGCTGTCGCTGCATGCCAATCAGCCTGGCGGGCGTGAAGGAGGCACCCTCAAGTTCCATTATGAGAATCTCAGCGAATTGGGCTTCGTTGTAGCACGACTCAGTAGCACTCATGAAGTCGCGCATTTGCGCCGCGTCCAAGGGGTAATCGGCAACGTCCATCAGCAGATTCTGGAACAGCACATAATGCGAAATCAGCGCGATCGGCAGCGACAGCAGCACCGGGACGGAAATGGCGATGGATCCAGGGAAGCCCATTCCAGAAGCCAGGCCGAGTTGGAAGATCCCGACCTGCGCCGACAAAGCCAGCATATGGATGGTGAGGGTCTTACCTGGCGAAGCCTGTTCAATCTGATCGAGCATCTTGCGCTGCAGGGCGAACAGCGAGCCGAACAGCACAATCATGGCTGACACCACGATGGCCACACTTAGGAGAAGGCCAGCCAGTGGTGGGGCAGGGGTGAACTTTAGGATAGCCAAGACGGCGATGCCGGCGAAATTGATGCTGAGCAGCCACTGGTATTGGGTGGCTACAGCCCGGAATGACTGGCCTCCGATTACTAGCCATTGCTTGAGCAACTCATTCAAAGCCGCGCAATTGCACTGAAGTTCCGTGGGCGGACAATCTCGTTGAGTGCGTGGGTAAAATGCCCGATGGAACGCGCCAGGCAATCGCTTGGGGGCTAGCCGACGCATGGTATGGGTGTAGAGTGATGCGATCACAAGGAAGCCCTCAGCGCACCCGCAGGGCCGCCTTGATTTGTGTGCGCCGATTCAGGCGCTTGTTCGTAGCCAGCTTGCGCTCCTTATCCGGATTCTCGAAGAGCCAGCGGACGACGCCGTTGGGCTTGCCCCGGTCACTGCGGGCCCTGGAAATCCATTGCTTGATTTCACGTGGTGCTTTCATGCGTTTGCTCCAAATAGGGCTGCCATGAGGACAGCATTCAATATTAGCACTACCTGAGTAAAAGTAAACGTAGATCGTTATCTATTTTAGGTTTTGAAGGTTGCCCACTACCGCGTAGGGGTGATTAGGTTGAGGGGTTGCCGTTTAAGCTGTATATTGGCTTGATGAAAAAGATGATTGCGTTGCCGATCGCTCTGTTCTGGCTCCTCGCGGAGGTTGGCCAGCAGCGGGCCTTTGCTGGCCCTCGGGTAGAAACACCTCCAGCCATAAAGTGCCTGGCGGTCTTCAACCAGACCTTGCCGACGCTCAAGGAGACGCTGCGGTACAAGCTCCAGGTTAGCGCAGAGCCTGAGCGGGCCATCGATGAATACGTTGACATGCAAAAACTCTCCATCGTGGGCAAGCTGCTAACCGCTGAACTATCGGGCAAGACCAGTGCTCCTATGTTGGCCCAGGCTGCGGTTGAACAGCTGCAAACACCGTGTTACGAGCATTTTGCACAGGAGCATTTCCCTGATTCGAAGGCGCTGCAGCTCAGTCGTGCGCAGATTCAAGCACTCGACCAGGACATTGATCTGAGCATGGTCGATTTGCTGCCTGAGCGCCGACAGGTTCCGATCAAGCTGGCCGCCGTGTTGCGCAGGGAGCTGCCTGAGCATTTTGCGAACGGATTGAACATGCAGCGGGTACGCCAACGCCAGGGCAGGGTTGATGTGATGTTTTCTACCAGCCAACCGGTGGCAGACATGTACCGCGAAGCAGTCGAGCGCAATCCCGTCCAGCAAACAATCTGCACGATCGCCTTACCGCATTTAACCGTGAGAGCGGCCAATTTGGTAACATTCACGCTCATCGCCCCAGAAGATAAAGTTCTTGGGGTTTTTGAGGCCAAAACCTGCCAGCAAAAAGAGAGTCTGTAGTGTTGGATTCAGTCAACGGTGTCATCGAAAAGGTTATCCATGCCAATGGCAAAGGATTCATCATCTTCTCGGTTCGCAATGCCAGCGGCGCCACCGTTGTCACCGGCAATGATGCTGGCCTCTACGAAGGTGACTATGTCGAGTGCGAGGGAACCTGGGAATTGCGCAATGGCAATCGCCAGCTCAAGGCGCGCAAAATCATGCCGCAGATTCCCACCACGACCGATGCCATCCTGGCCTACATCGCCTCAGGCCGCGTCCCTGGGATCAGTACCAAGCTGGCAGGACGGCTCGTGCAGGCTTTCGGCAAGGACACCTTGCACGTCATCGAGCATGAGCCCGACAAGCTGAAGAAAGTACCGGGCTTTGGCAAGGCGAAAATTGCGGCGTTGACTGAGGGCCTGGCAAAGGAGCTGGGTCATCGGGGGGTGATGCTGTTTCTGAACGGCTTTGGCCTGAGTCAGCGTCACATCAACAAGATTTTCGACACTTTCGGCTTGGCGGCTGTCGAGAAGATCAAGGAGAACCCCTACACACTCTTCTGGGAGATCAAGGGTATCGGTTTCAAGATCGCCGACAAGATCGCAGAGCAGTGCGGCCAGGCAGCGGACGATCCATACCGGATCCTGGTTGGCTTACTGACCGCCATCGACAATGCCGTGCACAGCCGTGGTGATACTTGCTTCGAACCTCAGGCGCTCGCACAACAAGCCCACAAGCTGTTTGCCCGTACAACCAGGCCACTGGATCGTGCAACCATCCTCATGGCGATGGATCTGGTCAAATCCAGCGATTTCGTCCGCGTGGACACGATCGATAGCGTGGAAATGATCTGGCCGAAGGAGCTGTACTACGCCGAGAAGAAAATCGCCAAGGATCTGTTCCGGTTGCACAACGGCACAGGCAAGATAGCCAGTGCTGACGCACTGAAAAAGGCGATTGCTGTGGCAGAGAAGGCCCTGGGCATTACCCTGTCACCCATGCAGCATCAAGCCGTGACTACGGCTCTGGCGTCCCCTGTCAGCGTGATCACTGGTGGCCCCGGCACGGGTAAAACGACCATCATGCGAGTGCTGCTGCTGGCTCAACATGAACTGTTCCACGTCGCCAGCGAACAGGTCGTCCTGTGCGCCCCCACCGGCAAAGCGTCCAAGCGGCTGCAGGCGAGCACCCAGATGGAGGCCATGACTCTGCACAAGGTGCTCAAGTACTCCCCTGAGGACAATGCCTTCACCTACCACGAAGACAACAAGCTGCCCTGTGAGGTCGCGGTCACCGATGAGTCGAGTATGATCGACACCCAGTTGGCCTGCTCGTTCTTCCAGGCCATCCCCTCGGGGGCCAAGCTGGTGATCGTGGGTGACTACGATCAGTTGGCCTCGGTGGGCGCCGGCAAGGTGCTCAGGGACATCATCGAAAGCGACACCATCCCGGTGGTCAGGCTTGACCGGGTATTCCGTACTGGCGAGGACTCTCAGATCAAGGTCAATGCCCACTTGATTAACAAGGCGCAAATGATCACGCTGGACAACAAGTCCAAACAGAATGATTTCTGGTTCATCAAGTCACCGACCCCGGAGGCCATCGCCGACGAGATCGTGTCGCTGATTCCTCGTCTGGTGAAGCATTACGGCTACGACCCGCTGGACGACATCCAGGTGCTGACACCGATGCGGATGGGCCCGGTGGGAATGCATGCGCTCAACGCTCGCCTGCAGCGCCTGATGAACCCGAACGCCGGCACTGGCATCCGTTGCACCCAGGACGATGTCGAGGTGCAGTTCTGCGCGGGTGACAAGGTCATCCACATCAAGAACAACAACGAGCTGAAGGTGGTGAATGGCGACACCGGCAAGATCATCAGTGTCGACCTCAAGGAGCGCAAACTGATTGCTCGCTTTGAGGACGTTCAGGTGGAGTATGCCTATGCCGACCTCGATGAGCTGCGCCTCTGCTACGCCATGACCATCCACAAGTCGCAGGGCTCGGAGTACCCATGTGTGCTGATGCCCATGACCCTGGCCCACGACATCATGTTGTCGATCAACCTGGTGTACACCGGCATGACCAGGGCGCGTCAGAACATGCTGATGGTGGGCCAACTGGCGGCGGTAGAGCGCGCATTGACCAGACGGGCTACCGACCTGCGTTCCACCGGACTCCTGCACTTCCTGAAGCAACTCTGGGCCAACCAGCAAGCCTACAGCCAACCCAAACAGACCATTACAGCTTAAGGCTATATTGAACGGTGAAGACTCATGATCCTTGATCCCATCGGGGCAAGCCGGCGACAGTTTCTCAAGGGGTTGGCAGCAGCCCCGGTTGTCCTGAGTGCGGTGGCCAACGCCGCCGATCCCGACCAAGACTGGCGCAAGGCCCTGCTCCAGCAAGACCGACACCTGGAGCTATACCGCCCCGCCAGTAAGGAGCGGACGAAGTTCTGTTACTGGCGCCTGGGGCGCGGCTATGATAAGGCTGAGTACCTCAAGGGCGCCTGGCTGCTGCGAGATGTGGAATACAACTCACAATCCTACATACAACCTGCACTTTTTGATGTGCTCTTCACCATCCAGGAGTGGTTGAGAAGGGAAGGGCGTAAATCGGACATTCATATCTTGTCAGGCTACCGCACGCCTGCGCACAATTTCCGGCTGGAAGGTGCAGCCAAGCAGAGTTTGCATATGAAAGGCCAAGCAGCTGACATTCACGTCCCAGGGGTGTCGACCAAATTGCTCGCGGCCATGAGCATGGTGATTTCTGCAGGCGGCGTGGGCATCTACATGGACAAAGGCTTCATCCATGTGGATACCGGCAGGGTGCGCACCTGGCGGGGCTGAGGGGAAACCTCGGCCCGTTTAAAAACTGGCGAGCGAGACTTCCACCTCGTCCCGCGCTTTACGCATGGCCTCGTAATCACGTTGCCGACGTGTGCTGTTCGCCCGCAGGGTGCGGATCCCCTGGAAGTCGTTGCGAACCAGATGGTTGGCCAGGCGCTGAATCGCCCGGTCGATGTCTTCCTCGGCCAGCTGCGGGTAGTCTTCCTGCAGCGCCGAACGCATCTCCGGCAGCCGCTTGTATTTACCGGACTTCATCAACAGCAAGGCCGTCGCGCTGGCCGCTTCGATTTGGTCATTGAGGGCTACATGCCGTGTCTGTTCCATGCGAACTCCAGGCTAAGGCTAGGGGGCAGTCGATCCCTTCGCCACGGATGTGGCAGGCTGCTGTTTTGTGGACAATATCAGCTTTTCGATCCAGGCGCGAACACGCTCCACAAAGGCTTTCTGGAAATAAATGCAGACTAGGGTGAGCAAGACGAGAAACAGGGGGTAATGCCAGGCTGATTTGTCGCCAGCTGCCGCCAGGCAACCCGTCAATTCGGCAAAACAGAGCCCAGGATTACCATCGAACACTCGGTCGGCCCGTGCAAAGAGCATGAACAAGGGCATGTGCAAGGCGAACAGGGATAGACTGCAATTGCCGAATGGTTTCGCCCATTTGGACAGCATCGAGCTGGGGCTGGGGTTGGGAATATGTACACAGAGGTAGATCAGCGCCAGTTGTGCCGGCAGGAGCAACCCGTCATGCACCAGGAAATAGGAGACATTGCCCTTGCTGCTGAGCTCGCCTGCGTTAGTCAGTAGTAGGCTGGCGCCCACCAGGCTGCCGACCAGGATGGCCAGCAAGGCCATCATCCAGCCACGGGTCAAGCGTACACCCAGGCGCGCATGTTGATGGTACAGCGAGCAGAGCAAGATGCCAGCGACGAACTCCGGCAGGCGGATAATCGGGTTTCGGTGGAGAATGCCAGTCTCTGGCGAACCAAACCAGCCCATGGCAATACAGAGTATCACCGGCAGCAGGTACAGAAGGTTGGTCACCAGGAGCGCTTTAATGGGACTTTTCAGGCGATTAAGCCACGGTGCCAGTCCGGGGAAAAGCAGGTACAGGAAAAACAGAGTGGAGATCGACCAGGTGGGGAAGTTGAAGGTCAGGTAGTACGGGTTCCATGCATGCAGCAAGGTCGCGTTCATGAACAGCGCCAGGTAGAGCTCAGCATCGGTCATAGTGTGCTGCATGTCGGCGAAAGGCGACCAATTGTTGGAGTCAATGGTCACTTGCCGCAAGCTCAAGGTGGCGTCACTGGGGATGATGCCCAGCATGGGGAGTACCGCGAATACCGCAACCATCAGGAAGAACGAACCCAGGTGGATTGGGTAGAGGTTAGCCAGGCGTTT
This sequence comes from Pseudomonas sp. S1(2024), assembly GCF_046557535.1. Lineage (NCBI taxonomy): Bacteria > Pseudomonadati > Pseudomonadota > Gammaproteobacteria > Pseudomonadales > Pseudomonadaceae > Pseudomonas > Pseudomonas sp. S1(2024). The sequence continues at coordinate 145,581 of NZ_JBKGFP010000001.1, read as the reverse complement.
GACCCAGAACGATTTGCGACTGCCTGGCATGTGGGCTTGTATCTGTCCCTGGTCGCGTAGGTAAACGTGGGCGAGCAAGAAGCCCGACAAGACGAAAAATGCACTGGTGGAGAAAAAGCCCATCTCGAAGAATTTCCTCAGCCAACTCGGTACTTCAGGGTAATTAAAGGTGTGGAAGAGGACGATGTAAATCCCCAACAAATACCGCAACCATTCAAGGGACACGAATTTTTGCTTGGCGCCAGAATTCATGGTCTGGCTCACGAGAGATGACGACACGACAGAAATCCATGCACAAGGGGTGGTGGTGCCGCCAGTATACGCCAAAAATCAATATACGCATTAGTCGTGTTTTGGGTTGAGATGGGCGGGTGTAGCTGAGATGATAAGCCGTCAATAGAAATTGGATGCACCGCTATGCGCACCTGGCTGACCATTTTTTTGATGGCATGGTCGTTGTTGTCTCACGCCTCAATTCTCAATACCCCGCACCCTCAGCAATCCCTCTTGGGGGGTGATAGCAGTGAGCGACTGCTGCCGGCAGAGCAGGCCTTTACAGCAGGCTCTGCACGGGTGGAGCGTGGCAAGGCGTTCTTTGATCTACAGGTGGCACCTGGGTATTACGCGTATCGAGAGAAGTTTTACGTCAGGGATGCAGCTGGCAGGCAACTGCGCAAGTTGATTATCCCCCAAGGGCAGGTCAAATCCGATCTGGAGTTTGGGGATGTCCAAGTACTTGAAGGCCATGTGACCCTCACGCTTGCACCAGCTCCCTCCGGTCAGGTCACCCTTGGTTTTCAGGGATGTGCTGCGCGGGGGGTGTGCTATCCAGCGATGACCAAGGTCTATGAACTTGGGGGCGTGTCTAAGGGTAAAACGGATGGTGACGCAGGCCATTCGCTCTGGTGGTTTTTCCTGGCGGGTTTGGGGCTGGCGTTTACGCCTTGCGTCCTCCCCACGCTACCGCTGTTGCTGCGCGTGGTGGCTGGCAATACGCAGAGCAAAGCGCGCAATGGTGCCTTGGCGGCGATTTTCGTCCTGGCGTCGGCGGTGGGCTATGCGCTGCTGGGCATTCTGGTTTCACTGCTGGGGGGTGGATCACAACTGCAGGCCCACCTGCAAAACCCTGTCGTGATCGTGCTCGCCACCGGGATTTTTCTGCTCCTGGCGTTCACACTGCTTGAAGTGCGTGGCTTCACCCTGCGGCTACCCACGATTCCGGTTGTGCAGAGGCTCTACCTACGCATGAGCGGAGGCTCTGTTGCCGGCGCAGCGGGCTTGGGACTGGTTTCGACATTCGTGCTCTCACCGTGTGTCTCGGCGCCGTTGGCAGGCATACTCCTGTACCTTGCGCAGGGCGGGAATGCTCTTCAGGGCGCCGTCGAGCTCTTCGCTCTGGGTGTTGGCATGGGCATCCCCATGATGATCATCGCCCTGGGTGGCCAAGCCTTTATTCCGCAAGCGGGTGCCTGGCTGACGCGGGTCAAGGAAGTCTATGCCGTGTTGATGCTGCTGACCGCTGCTGCCATTTTCTCAAGGATCCTCAACCCCCAGGCTATCCTGGTGTTGGTCGGGGTGGTGACGGCGGGTCTTGGTGGATGGCTGTACAGCCTTGCAGGGCGTTCGTTCGGCATCCTCAAGGCCCTGGCTGCAATCCTCATGAGCTTTGCGCTGGCAAGCTTCATCGGCGCCTGGCAAGGGCATGAGGATCCAGGCCGACCTTGGGTGGCTCCAGTAGTGCATCCGTACACAGAAATTAACACGCTGGCTGCGCTGCAAGCCGTGCTGGACAACAGCAAGCAGGCAAAGCGCCCGGTGATGATCTATGTGTCGGCCAAGTGGTGCCTGAACTGCAAGGTCGTGGAAGCAAGGCTCACGGCTTCGGACATGCAAAGCACCCTCAGGGCGGCGGTAGACTGGGTGAAGCTCGACATCACCGAATCGAGCGCAGAGATACAAGGCTGGCTGGCTGATCGAAATCTTTTTGGCCCGCCTGCGCTAATTTTCCTGAGCGCCGCAGGCGAGGAGCAGGCAGACAGGCAGCTGGTTGGTGAGATCGAACCAACACAGGTCAAAAAGGCCCTGGAAGGCCTTTGATTACAAACCCAGGTCGTCTTCAAGGACAGTGGTGATGGCGGCCTCGTGTTGCACGTCCTGCAGGTAGCGAGCATCATGAGTCAGGCCGTAGTAGAGGATTTTGACGCGGTCATGGGTGTCCATGGCCGCTTGCTGCGCATCATCACTCATGGCAAACAGCAGCGCCTTTTTGAGGCAAGGGCGAAAGTCGCTATCGATTGACCCCAAGTGATTCTGGCTGGTGAATGACAAGCTGTCTGCCAATTTCTTCGCGCCCCTGAAGGGGTCTTTTTGCACGGCATCAAAGGCTTCGCCAATATTATGAAAATGCAGGGATTGGAGGGCAATCATCGAGAGTTCGCCGTCGCTCATCTTCAGTGCCTTGAGCAGCTGCACCAGCCTGGCGCCGAGGGCCTGACCATGCTTGAAGGTGCCGTGATCGTCGTTGCGCCTGTGCTCCAATTCATTGACCAGGTGGCCGAGGAGGTCTTGCTGCAGGCAATGAGTACGGTAGCCTTGATTGCCCAGTAGCGCCGCGATATTTTCCACCATCAGGTCTTCAGCGATGATGTGGTCATTGAAAATGCGCGTTAGTATGTACTCCAGACGATCAGAGCATTCACCGGAATGCACTCTGGTATCACCCAGTACGTGTGCTCGCAGCGCCAGCAGCGGCGCAATAGGCGCGGTTTTGAGCATCGAGGTCAGGTGCGGCTGGATCAATCCGAAATCCGGGTGGGTGCGCAGTTCTTCATAGGCGGCTATGGCCTGCTCCTGATTGAGTTTGCCACGGCAAACGCCTTGCCAAATGGCATTGGCCAGCCCTTCATGATGGATCGAGAACAGGCTGTCATAGGTCGCAATATTCACGAATTTGGAATTGTGCATGGGAAATGGTACATCCTCCTGATCCTTGATCCTGACCACGTGACTCAGATAGCCCAGATTGCTTATGGAGGAGCGAAGGGTGCCGACCCGACTGCGGCTCAGTGAGCCCAGGTCGAGTTTTTCCAGCAGCGCATAGAAACCCTCGGACTCATGGGACAACGCAAAAGAGAACAGGGTGTTCGACCATTGGGTGCTTGCTTCGTCTAACAATATCTGGTCTAACCCCAATGAGTCGGCCAGATTTAACAGGATTACCTGGCAACGCTCGGATATGTCCGCAATGGCTGTGCGCATGCTTTCGATTTCAGGTGACTCAATTTGATGCATGCGATCGGTCAGGCTTTCGCATTCATCATACAGACCCATTGCAATAGCAATGTCATCAGGTTGGTTGGTCATCGTCGCTCTCCGTTTCCTCCATGGTAACGGTGCAGTGCCCAGGCGGCCAAGTCTGCAATGAAGAAACCCGGCTGTTGCCGGGCTTTGGAATTCAGTTCAGCAACCGTTTGATGGGTGTCCTGGCGCCGCTGGATTTGCCGAGCAAGACTTCCAGGGTGAGGTAAGTCTTGTGCCCAGGTTTGCACGTGCAGACGACGTTGTTCAGCGCACGCTCCAGCAGGCGACGTGTTTTCCGGAACTGCAGGTCTTCATAGTAGGCTTCTCTGAGGGCCACCAGTACTTCCGGGTCAATCTGCTCGTAGATCAAATCGTCAATCTGATAGCTGTCTAACAGGCTCTGCCAGATACTCCGGTGCACCGCGTCAATCTGCGCCTCTTCCCGAGGAGGGTAGACATAGATCACCTGAAGTCGGGTCAGCAGGGCATATGGAATTTGGCGCGGCTGGTTGCAGGTAAAAATCCAGTTGACGTTCGACACATCGTGCGGCTCATTGTGGTAGGCGTCGACAAAATTTTTGGCCTCTGATGGCTCTAGTAGGCGCATGAGCGACACCTCGGGTGAGATGCCATTGCCATACACTTTGGGCGGTACGCGATCGAGCTCGTCAAACACAATCAGTGGATTGGTTTGTCGGGTTTTAAGCATCGCATTGGCAACATCCCCAGGATGAGCAGTCCGCCAGCCCTGGGTCAGGCCCACCAGCTGTGAGCCGCAGGTGTATTGACTGGCGTGGAAAATGTTCCGGCCCATGTCGATGACGTCACAGAGGTCACTGAAAAACTTCGACTTCCCGATCCCTGGCGGCCCGGCGACCAGCAATGGGGGGATGCGGAAAGCGGACGACTGCATGAAGGATGCTTTTGCAAACGGCAGGAGATGGTCGATTACCGCAGCGAAATGCGGGTGTTTCAGCGCTAGGGCTTGAAGCTTCTCCAAGCCATCTAGACTCATGGACTTGCCGTGCAGCGTTTTCTGCTCTCTTTCAAGACAGCCATCTCCGAGAACATCTTCCCAGAAATACTCTGTAACCTCCTTCAGCCTCACCTTGTGGTAGGGATCGGATGGAGTTGAAACACTGGCCGGGGCCACCCCTGTCTTCATCAGGCAAAGGGCGCTCTCTAGCCCTTCGCTCATGTCCAATTGAGCAATCAGCTCTGCTTTTGGGATCACATTGCGATCGATGGCAGTGATTGAGGCCATCATTTTTTCAATCAATGGATATCTGGCAATGAAGATGTAGAACAGCACGGCCAGCACCTCACGGCATTCTCCGCTAAGCTCAAAACTGCTCGACAACAGGCTTACGCCAAGAAGCTTCTTCACCTCTTGATTCAGCATCAACTCAGGCAGCACATTGGTCGCGAAAATGCTCTGCAATACATCAATATGTGATCTCAGCTCTGTGAATTGGGGGATGCCATTGAGCTCAGGGTATTTGTCTACCAGCGTCTTGAGGCTTTCCCAGGTGCCCTCCAGTCTAAGCTGGCCTATGAAATTCAGATTGGCGTCGATTGTTGCCTTGAAGCGTTCGGATTGGTCGTCAGAAATGCGCGCATAATACGAATGCACCAAGGATCTGACCACGGGATTGACCTTGCCAGTGTTGTTAGCTGGATCCAACTGACCGGGGAAAGTGCCATAGGGCAAACGCAGCGATTGCTCACCTTGGCTCACGCCTGACAGCGAGCAAAGCGTCGAATGATTGAGCATCTCCTTCGTCAGCTTCGTGAAAGGTGCCATTTCACCGAGTTTTGCGATCGTGAAGCCAACCCACTCATACTCAGGGGCTTTCGCGGCCACTGGCCAAAGAGGCAGGAGCAAGAAGGGGAGCTCGGACGCGGTACCTGGGTAAGTTTCAGTGTGGCCGTTGATGGAAACCTTGTAATTGGCTGTCGGCTCAATCCCTTCCGATGTGAGCAATTTCTGAAGCTGAGCTACAGAGTCAATGCAAATCTCGGGCGCCATGGCAAAGGACTGCGCTTGCCGCTCAGGCAGGCATACTGGGTGAGCTTGAGCCTGCTCGCCCTCAGTTGATGCTGATGGACTTGCTTTTTCGGAGCTCTCAATAGGATCGGACATCAGGATTCTCCACACAGATTGTGAGATCCTACCAGAATTGCAGTCTCAGTCAATTTACAGCTAAAGCGTCACTGGGTCGGGTCATCCTGTCAAAACCACCCAAAGAGAGAAGATGCAGCTAGGCAGCCGGAGTGCCTGGGGTTGGCTAACACAGTCCCGAATAAATTGGAGAATACCAGGGCAGCGGCCAATAAAAAGACCTGGGGAGTGCAGCTCCCTCAGGCCCTTTACATTCAGCAGATGGCGCGCCAGTGATCGCCCATCATTGCGCGCAGATAACCGACTTCCCAGCATAAGACACGGCGTCAAATTGGCTGGCCGTGTTGTTTTGGCAGAACGGGGTGCTGGCAGCCAGCTTCGGCCCTGCATAGTTTTTATAAATCATGATCTTGCCGCCGACCTTGATGTTGCGAATCCCATCCAGGTTGTTCAGCTTGGCATTACCATGGAAGCTGAGGTTCCCACCCACATAGGTGAGGTTGCTCAGGCCATTGACATTGGGCAGCTGATTGCTTTGGATAATGAAGCTGCCCGTGGCTGTTGTCAGATTGCTCAGGCCATCGATGTTTATCAGCGTGTTTGAGGTGAAGGTGAAGTTACCAACCGAGGTCAGCGATCGCAAGCCATCCAGGTTGGTCAGGGGAACACTGGACAGAACGAGCTTGTCCGAAATACTCACGATGCTGTCGATGCCACCCAGTGAGGTCAGTGGGTTGGAGTTCAAAGTGAGAGCCTCGATGTTGCTGAGGGGGTAGGGCTCACTTGGCAGCACGCTCAAATTCTTGCTGATCCAGCCCAGGTTGTTCCAGGTCGTTGGCAGTCCCCGGTCGATTGCAAATTGCTCCCAGGCTGCCGAGCCATCAGGCTTCATTGTCCCAACCGCCTCTTGGGAATGCTCTTGCCAAAGAACCTGTCGCTCAGTGGTTGGAGCTCCGACATCCCGAATGACCAGCGTGGTTTCGTTCTGCTCCCGCTGCTGAACGGTACGCTCTTGATCTTGCTTGCAATTCTGCGACTGGTTGAACGTTTCCCCTAGCGCTACGGTGTCAGGAGAGGGCGACCATTGCGAACAATCATATTCACTCCCCTTGTTTTGCCACGCAGATACCAGGGGCGCGATGTCTTTCCACGTCTCACCGACTGCCGCACTTTGAACGATAGGGGCTGATATTCGTATGATATTGCCAGTAGTGTCCGAATTGGCGAAGGCGGGAAACGCGGCAGCGTTGGCCAAGGCAAAAAGCAACAGCCCTTTGCAATCGGCAAGCACTGTTCTTTTCTTATTTTTTGCGCCATGAAACATACATTACTCCGAACCTGGTATTTATATAAATTTTAATGAAGCTGAATCTTAATCGTCAAGCAATACAATGGGTTACCGCCATTGCACATGCGCGCCATTTGCAACTTTGTTTGGGCTTGCTGCCTCCAGAGAGCTGCACGCTTTAACGGCTATCAGGTGCCTTCGACGACCCGATCAACAAGAAAAAGGTCGTTTGCACGGGGGTGATGGAAGCGCCCTGGACGTTGACCAGCCGCAAGTTTGCACCGGGGTTGCCCTGGGAGCGGGTAATCGATACATCTCTCAAGGCGTTGGAGCTAAGGATGCTGAAACCCGCACCTGCCTTTTTGTTCGCAAAATCGGCGGGCAAGGTTTCATTGCCGGAAAAATGCCCCCACGCGAACAGGATGAGCACCAGGGTAAACACCCCGGTAGCCACATAGGTGTACCAGACGAGCATCCAGCGAAGCAGGGTGGTCAGGAATCCAATCATTAAAACAGGCTCCCTTGCGGAGCTGATTCAGCTTCTAGTTGGGCTTGAAGCGCCATGAAATCCATGTTGTGGTGATCAGCGGTTGGATTGAACTGCAGCCTGACCTTTTCAAAATAGGCCAGGATCCACTCAGAATCCTTCGCTTGAGTGACCACCATTTTCCCGCCGTAGGCCTTGGCATAGTAGTGCAGCAGCGGCAGGGTGCTGTTTGCCAGGGCTTCCTTGATCTCGGGGTACGTGTCGAGTTTTGCTTGGTTGCCCAGGTTGATCATGCGCTGGAACTCATCCTTGGCCAGTGTCTTGACCACCGGAAGCGAGCGTCCGTGCCGCTTGGCTTCGAAGCCACTGAGGGTGCGCAAGCTGTCCTCACGTCGGCTGATCCAATACCACAGGCCTTCACCTGAGCGAAACTCACCAAACACAGGATGGTAGATTGGCAGGTCGGCAAAATGCGACAGCTCTCGACCAAGCTTGGTTTTGGCGGCACTGTAGATGTTGATGTGGGTTATGCCGTCTTGTGCGGGATCTGCTTCGGGCTTCATGGGCGACTCCTCCTCGTTGCTGGTATCAATATACCACTAACGAATTGACTGGCGGAACATCGCTTTTGCCATGTATTGACAATGGTGATTTCCAAGGGCAAGATTGATCTTGTCTGCGCCAAAGGAGCGCAGTAACCGAGCCTACGGCTTCATCCCGAGATTCCTGCACAGGAAACGACATGAGCACACCGAATATCCATTCGTTTGTGGAAGACATCAAAAGCGCCGGCATCACCATCGACAACGAACAGCAGTTCGTCACTTTGATGTCCAATGCTGACGACCAGGGCCTGATGCTAAGTCGTGTGCTGCGTGACCGTCGAAACGACATCGACTTTCGCAGAACGCGCCACTTTTCTGATGAAGGCCTGGCTCTGGCTTTCAAGAATCAGGGCTTTGACGGCTTTGCCTGGAAAGAATTTGTGGATCACATGAAGTCGGAGTGACCTGTTCGGGTGCCTTCGAACCCACGTCTTCGACCTACGCCGCGACCAAGCTGTTCTCCACACTGACCAAGCCTGGCTAACGCCGGGCATTGTCATTTGCGTTTGTTATCTTGCACGATAACCCGCATGTGCGCACTTTGGTCGTTGACATAGATGAGGCACAGGCTTAGCCTGGAATGTTGAATAATAAAACAGGTGAACAATGCTCATCAATCGCGATTTCCAGGATTACTACGATTCGGCCATTGGTTACGGCGTGGACAAGAAAGTCGTCTATGACCGCCAATCGGTAGAATACCGCCCCAGCCTCAAGAACAACCCCAGCATCATCGACGCCGTCAGTAATACGGTGCGCCAGCTCGAAGACCAATGTACGCGCTTCGCCACCAACCCCTATGGGGTGTTCTACATCGGCTTTTGCGGCAAGATTTACACCGGGCTCTATGCCCGCGTTGACCCTAAGACCGGGGTGCCTCCCCAAACCTTCAGCTACAAAGAGGCGCATACATTGGCGAAGGCATTCTACTGGGGTGAGAAGGATTTCCTGCCGGGCGAGTTTGACCTGCCCCGCAAGCACGCCTGGCAGCGCAGCCGGGCGGCTGGTGGGCAGAGCCTGCGTGACTGGTATGAGCTGAACGCCCATCTCCTGGTGCATGAGGCGCTGGACGTGTTCATCGACCACAAGGTCGTCAGTTTCGTCTATCTAGAAGGTCTGTTGGTTACCAACCCGTGCCTGAAGGATTACAACTTCCAGCGCATGATCGGTGGTGTGCAGGCCTTCCAGGACATCTCCATGTTCATCTCCGGAGTGCTGGGGAGCGCCGAGCGCGACCTGGTGGTGACCGAAGACAAATACATCATCATGTCCAAAGGCTTTGATGAACACAGCTTTCGCAAGGCACCGACGAAGCGGGGCTAAGCCGGCGAGCTGATTTTGCCTGGCGGCTTTGCAGTGTGTCCAAGGCGTTTTCACCACCTGGGCGCCACCATCCATGATAGACCCAGCGTTGGAAGCAGGGCACCCCGGCTTCACACCAGCGAACATGGCGGGATCTTTCCCGCAGGAGACTACAGCTGGTTCAGGCGCCCCTAAGTAGCCCTACGCCCGCGAGATCGCAGCCAAAACGCTGCCGCCACTGTCCGGGGATGTCATAAACGCAAGCATCAGTCAGTCTGCTTCCAGGTCGAGGGTGTATTGATCTGGCGCTGGGTATGCGCGCCGACCGGGATGGAGGATCTCAGGGGCAAGGCTCAGCTCCGGCTGTACGGCGACATGATCAATGGCATCATAAGTGTCCACATCCTTGAGGGGATCGAACGCCTCCGCCGCCACAGCCACAGCGTGCTCGACAGCCGGGGGCGCGGCCATCGCCTCAGTGGCTGGAAGCTCCATCGGCTGGTTGACACCTTTGGTAATGCTCATCAGGTGGGTGATGTAGATTGCACCGAAGAGCGGCGCTTGCGTGTCTGCCTCGACCAGCACGGGCTGCTCGACGCCACCCACGGTCTCACGGCGATCGACAACGAAGCGCTTTTTCATGGCGTCGATTTCGGCGCCAACGGGCAGTGCGTAAAACTGAGCATGGGACAGAGGCATTTCAAAATCCATCACGTTGCCGAAAATTGTGAGGGCCATCATAGCGAGCATGACCCCTGTCATCAAGCGATCGCGCAATTTACGACTAAATCATGCCTCCTTGAGCGCCAGCAGGGTTGCGATCTGCTTGCCACGACGATCGATGTGCTTCCACTTCATCTTGAATGACGTGGAGTCGATGCCGCCAAACATGGAGGCGTTGGCATGTATCTCACACAGCCCGGTCAGCAGCAGGGTGGCGGCTTCGGGGCGGGCGGCAAATTGCGCCAGTCCTTCGGCCTTGAGCAAGTGGATGTCCATGTCCATCTCGATCAAGCGCGCTTCTGCTTCGGCGCCGCCAGCGGCCCGCCAGGCTTGCGCAGACACCTTGGCATGGTCTGGAAAATGCACTTTACCCTCCTGATCGACCTCGCGGCACAGCGGCTTCCCACAATCGTGGAACACCTGGTAGTTCTCAATGGTCGTGGCGGGCAACAAGCTGGCCCACAACGCTGGCGCGGTGGCCCATGCCGGCAGCTTCCACTCATACCTCAGGGGCGCGCCCTCGGTGACGTGTCCTTTCAGATCGAGGTAGAAATCCCGAACCATTTCCCCGTGCTGCAGGATGGACATCCCCTGGGTCTGTTCACAGTCTTGCATGGCCTTGAGCAGCTGTTCTCTGTCGAGATGCGGTCTAATCCGTGCGCAAGGGTCATCGCTCGGCTTCGGCGATCAGGCTCGGCTGCTCCAGCTCATCCCAGGATGCCTTGTGGGAACAACACTGTCCGTCCTCGCTGCGCCAGGTCAGCAACAGGCCATCCCGTTGCGCCGTGAGTGTGGAGGGCTCCTGTGGCTGCCCCTGGGCATCGACAGGCGCTTTGCCCAAGCCACAGGCTAGCTTGAATGCAGCGGCGCTGTAGTCGGCCTCCAGACGATCCAGGGCGCGGTAATGATCCCTCGTGTTCGCCATGAACTGGTCATCCGCCGCTTTATGCAGTTGATGACGCTGGCTTTGCTGGTTTTCGATCTCGGTGTGTGCGGCGTCAACGATGTCGTGCAGGCGCATGTGAAGTGCTCCAGTTTGATCAAGAAATGAGGCCCGGATTGGGCCTCGGTTTGGGCGAGTGGGCTTCAGGCGGCGAGGGCGGCCTTGAGCAAGGCCAGCAACTCGTGCTGGTCGGCGTCCTTGCCAATGTATCGTGCCCATCGGTACGGCACCGAGTCGGCATCTTTGCCCTTGGCAATGTGCTGGGCCAGCGCATCATGCAGGGCTACCAGCGCCTCCCTGGCATTCGGAGCACCCTCTGCGGCCAGGTGGCTGGTTTTTCTCCAATCCGCGCCTCGGGCGACAGCGTAGAGCACGTAGTCGGCGAAGAAGATCTTGCGGGCGCGGTACCCGTACTCATTGCGGGGCGGGCGCATGTTTTCAGGGTTGGTGATCAGGGCCTTGATGTGAGCGATCATGGCTTTGCGGGTGGTGGTGAATTCTACGTATGCGTTCATGGTATTACTCCAGATATGGTTTTGGTTTTTTGGTATCAAAGGCATTGGAATTTTTTGACGATATGGCGCGCCTCAGCTTTCGTGCAGGGGCCAATCCCCAAAGCCGTGATGATGGGCGTACCGTCAAAGTGAGGAGGAAAAATGTGGGTTTTATCGACCACCAGGGCGCAGGGAAGTCCGGCTTCCAGGGCTTTGCCCCAAGCTACAATCAGCTCGCGATGGTTTTTGGCCTTGAGTGCGACTTTCGAGCCCCCTTTGCCAAGATCGCGATACTGCGCTGCAAGCTCAGGATGGGTTTCCTTGGCCGCGCAATAGCTGTCGACGTAGGCATGGCCGGCTTGAGGGCAGGTTTTGCCGACTGGCATTTCCAGGGATGTGGGGACAATCGCATAGATATACAGGTGATCCTCGGCAGTGCCGATGGGATGATTGCCTGCAAGCAGCTCTGCAAGAGCTTTCGGGTCGATTGTGTTAAAATCGATCGATGCGACTAAATCAGAAAGGCTCTGATTTTCGACCGAAGGGGATTCGATCGTTTGAAGCGGGTCGGAGTGCGGTCTAATCCGTGCGCAAGGGTCAGTGGCCCATGATATTACCCTCTATTGATTTGGCTTCACTTGGATCGAGAGGAAGCGAATCTCGTTGAATCTGCAACTTGAAGCGAATTTGGTAAGACATGCCGGAATCGAACCGACGACCTTCCAGGTTGACGGCCTGGGTGCTCTACCTAGCTGAGCTAATGTCCTGCTGTGATTTCCATACTACCAGCACAATTACGGGTGTCAATATCCGCGTTAAACATTTTCCGAAAATAATTGTTTTCGCCATTTCCGGAGTAATTCGTAAGGGGACTCAGGGGGCCTCGGTGACGGTCTTTGACTTTCGTCTGGCTGAAGCGCGAGGCTTTGGAGGACGGCAAGCAGCTGATTGACGGGGTTTGGCTTGGCGCATGAAAGACGCAGCAGTTAAGATTGAAAAAAGGAGATTTCAATGCCGCGCTTCGACCTGTTCAGTCTTTCACCCAACCCCACACCCGAGCAGCTGCTGGCCACGGGTAAAGAATTTGTAGACTTTCTGATCGGCGACAGGGGCAAAAAGCCTGACGTGTATGAGCTTTTGCAGGCCGCTGAAGACCTGGCTGAGCAGATTCTCGGGCATTACCACAGCTTGCAGAACGTGGCCGATGTGTTGGCCTACCGCTGCACACCGCCGCAGAAATTGCCCTACCAGGTGTTGTACGTCTTCCTCTATGCTTGCGTTCGAGAACACCCGAGCCTCGGCGTCATGCTCGATGAGGTGGATACCCTGTACGGAGACGGCTTAGATCACAAGGCTTATGCTACTGTGCGCAGCCTGCTTCGGGAGGTCACGCTGATGATGGTGCCACGCCCCAAGCTGTGGGGGGAGAACGGCGAGCTAAAATACCAACCGAAAGCCTTCTCACATATGCATGGTGCTTCCTTCACCCGTCAGGTGTCCGATCTCTTCTTCGATCGGGCCAACGGCGTGCAAAAGATCCTCGATGATTACCCGCGCATGAATGAGGCCAGTCGCGCCTTGATGGATGAGGAGCTGTCCAAGCGTGTGTATCGATCAATGATGTCGGCTGACGATCCTGTGCGCGTGCTGCTGCGCGACAAGCTGGATGACGTCAAAGATGGCCGCGCCCGTTTCGCGACGCTGTTTTCAGAACTCGATAATCTGGATGACCAGGTGGGTTTCGAGATGAGGTTGGAGCATGCGTTTGCGCTGGTGGCCGAGTTGCCCACAACGCAGGCAAGCCAAGTGCTGGATGAAATCAACGTCTGCATCCGCGACTGGATGACCGACCATGGAGAGGGGATCATGCGGTTCAATCACCCCACTGTGGTTGTACCACGGCTTGTGGCTGTACTCGAACGCGCCCAGTCGTATGGCTTCAACGCCCTGGAAGAGGTGGCCAGGAACGTTGGCTACATGTCGCTGCAGACGCTCAACAAGGCCATGGTTGAGTGCCTGCTTGACGAAGGTTTCTGCACCAACCCCTGGGAGCTCGACGCTGCAGACGCCTGGAAAGAAGCCGCGCTGAGAGTCACCGATGAGGCATATTACCTCTCGCTGGGCCTGCGCCCGAAGCACCTGACCCAGTTGCTGAAGATCAAGGATACGCCAGGTATTCGACAGGCCTTGCTTACAAGTGACGTGGGGCGAGAACACATCCTTTGTCAAGACCTGGGTTTGTGACATCTCCCCCGGCGCCTGGCTTGATCTGGGGCCAGGCGAAATGCAGGCGAGTTGCCTGCGAAGCTCAGGTTAGCGAATTTCGTAATCCAGCGCCGAGCCATCCACCATCAGATCCTTGTTCACAATGGACTCGGAAATCCTGACCAGCTCGGGCGTCTTGTCTTCACCCGTGCCTTTCCAGCGAATGCCGAACGTGCCCCGCCTGAAATGCGGTTTTCTGCGGCCTTGGCCATATTCCGCCCCCTGAAAACGCTCGGAAATTGGAATGTAGGATTTTGGGCCGATGATGATACGATCGTAGACTTTGGCCGCCTGGCGTTCCAGCTTGGCGCGTTTCTTCGGATTGGCATCCTTCAATTTGAGGTCGAGGGCTTCTGCGCGTTTCTCCACCACCTGATCGCGTAGGTTCAGGTTGAGGTAGAGCAGCAGTTTGGAGAGGTCGACTATCATTTTTTTTATGTGTTCGGCGTTTTCTTCCACACGTTGTGGGCTAACCCCTCGTTTCAGTTGTTCCTGAGCAATGACATCGAGCTGGTGCGACACCAGCTGGGTCAGTGAAGCCTCCTCATCCTGAATGGAGATGCGCACGGCTGCATACCGGCTTTGGACATGATAGTCATTGTTCCCACTGCCATCCTTGCAAGGGGCGTAGCTGAACATGATGTCCAGGATGCGGGTTCTTGCCGAAAAATCCAGGTTCATCGCTTTGCAGACATCCAGGTCGGCATCCATGTGCCCCAGGTCTTCACAGATGGTTTCCTGGATGTAGCAGCCTTCAGGGTAATGATCAGCTACGCCGCCAGCATTGAGCTTGGCCAAGCGGGTCTCGTAAGGTTCGAATTCCAGGTAGCAGGTCTTGAATGGCGGACACAGAAATTTCGCTGGGATGTCACTTTTGACCCCTGTGTCCTCCAGCATTTTGCTGAGTCCTTCAGACACGGTGAAAAGTGGGGCTTTAGCCAGCTGGTGGCGGCGGGTCATGTACAGAAAGTGCAGCTGACCCAGCTCGGCATTCCGATCCATCAACTGGTGGATGATGGATTGATTGGCATTCATTTGATCGATGAACTCAAAGAGCGGGCGCTGGGCCTTGGCCAGTGGGTCGATCAACTTGTAGGCGGGAGCATAATCATACAGGGCGCATTCGTAGATGGACGGAATTGCCCAGCGTCGTGGCAGGGGCATTGCCTGGAAATCCGAATGAACTGAGTTGAGAAACTCTTCCCTTTGCTTGTGGTGTGCGGTGATGTACATGGCCTGCGCTCAATTTATGCTTTACTCAATGTACCACTGGAGTCAAGGGGCTTTGTACCAGGACTCCACCCTGAGTAGCCGTCAACACGCAATGATGGCCGAGGCCTGCAGCAGCAACAGCTCGTAGCCACCAACAGTCTTGTGCAGTGCCACCCACAGTTGGCTATCCACGGTTTTGAACACCGCCAGAGGCGACGCTTGGTCAAATCCATCACCGAGTTCAGGTTGGCCTAAATCCGCTTGCAGCGGGCCGAACAACCTCAAATAGACTGGGTCTTTAGCACTGACAAATTGTGGAGCCTGATGAGCTTGCTGGCTGTAGGTCGACAAGGTCTGCAGGAAGGCTGCCACTGGATCGCCTTGCAGGAGCTGCTGTCCAGAAAGGTAGATCCTGAGGCGCAGGTCAGTCTTGTACATCTGGCAGACCGCTTGTTGCGGATTGAAAACGCCGTTGCGAACCTAGGCCTGATCAACCTCATGAAGCTTTGTCTGCAACCCTGGCATAAAGGGCAGGCCAGCCAGTTCTGTTTCTGGTGTGCGTGCCTGCCGAACAGCCTCCAGCAGGCACAGCGAGGGCCGTTTGCTGCAGTCTGGTGCAAAGGCAAGATCATCTGAAGGTAAGGGGTTTACCTCGAATAATTCGCGGGCATTTGGGCAGGTGATCGGATTATCGGATTGATTGCATCGCGATCGGAGCGCTGATTCACTGCGTCCATAGCCGCCGTGGAACTGCTCGTAGCGCCCTGCGACTTCGACATGATCATTCGAGCCCCAGCGATCATCATTACCAGGCCCAGGACGACCATCAGCAGGATGACGGGGAGCATGATGACGGAATGCCTGATGTTGGTTTTCCTGATCATCGGGTTATTTCTCCCATCCATGACGGAACTGATAGCGCTTTACGCACCGCGAGTATTTTGGGGTGCTGAGCATGACAAGCTCATAACCGTGCTCAGCCTTCGACAGTGCAACCCATACCTGCGAGTCAGGGTAATCAAAAAAGGCCAGTGGCGGTTTGGTATCAAATCCACTGCCAAGCTCCGGCTGACGAAGGTCGTGGCCAAGTTTGCCTTCAAGTGAGACGACCAGGGGGTCTTTGGCACCCAGGAATTGTGGCGCTTGCTGGGTCAGCTGACTGATGGTGGACAACCTCGATAGAAACGCCCGAGCGGGATCGCCGAGCACCGTGACATGAGAGAACGCGTATGCGGCGTCTTCCAGGCCGCCCTTGGTTTTGCACACGCCAATATAGCCCTGGTCTACCGCCTGCCTGAAAGCACTTGCGTCAAGTGATCTGAAGAAACCCGATTGGTGCGGAGTCGCTTTTGATTGAATGACTGCCATCAAGAGGCAGCCGCCGGGGCTGGTTTGGCAGGCTTTCCAGAACGGATGTTCTGACCGAGACCATCGCGAATTTAGAAACGCGAAATCATCTTCATGGGCATCGAACAACTCGTGCACACCCGCATAGGTCATGGGGTTCTGAATCACCCCGGCTGCGAGTTTTGGCGCACTGGTGTTTTTTTCTGCCTGATCATCGTGAAAGGTCAGCCATAGGAGCACCGCCGAAATTGCAATGGACAGCAGGCTCATGGCGAGGTCACGTCTGTTGCGCTTGTAATCGTTGCTCATGCTATAACCCCAAGTCAGCGGCAAGGATGGTTTCGTGCAAGTGTTCGGGTAAACGTTCGATCTGCCCTGACGTCAACTGAGTGAGGGTCGCTAACCGTGCTGCCATAGAGCGCTTGGTCACTAGCGCCAGCACGCTTTCGATCACAGCCGGGAACGTGTCCAGCGAGGATCTGGCCCGCTGCAGGTTGGCGTTCCCGCCCGATTCGAGATAGTTGATCACCGCATGCCTGGCGGCATCCTCACCAAACAACGCGGAAACCCGCGTGCCCTTCAGCGCCTGGTGCCAGATGCCGGCTTGCATCATCTGGTTGATTTCCTGCGCAGCGGGGGCGAAGTCCTCCACACCGCTCACCCACGCAATGTTGCATGTTCCCCAGCGTCTGACGATGTGCTTGGGGTCAAACAGACCGTACCTGGCACCGAGCGCCTTGAGCGCGCATTTGGCGAAGGTGCCGTCAGTACCATCCCGAGGAATGAAGGCCAGATCCGCCAGGTACCCGCCTGCCGTCTGACGTCGCTCGCCGTAGTCTTTCAGCATGTGCTTGTAGTCGATGCCCAGCAAATCAGCCGCGACCAGTGAGAACCGCTCCCAATGTTCAGGATGGTTCCACAGCAAGGACATGAGGGTTGTGTTCATGCCGGCATCATATGCCTCAGGCGCACCTATCTTGAAGTTTCCCTGATCTTCAGCAATCTGCAGGAAAATGAAATCCAGTGTCTTGTGCACCGTCTCGGCTACGGCCACCACGTCCTGGCCAAAGAGGATGGCCATCGGCGCAATCACACGCACCAAGGCAAACACATAGGAGCTGACGACCAGATTTTTCGGCATCGGCTTGTCGAAATGCCAGGGAATGTCCTGCAGACAGAAGGCAACCAGGCCAGCCTGACGGTCTTCGAAGGGCAGGGCCAGGTCGACCAGCGTCTGAATAACACCATCAGGCAGACTATGAGTGCTGCTGCGCGGCATGTCCAACCCGCAAAAATGCGCCATGGCACTGAAAACGATCACATCAGATTGGGAAGGCAGGCCACCGCTGTAGAACGATCGGCCAGCAAGATCGGTCATGTCATTGATCATTTGCTTGCGTTCTTGTTCATAGTCTAGCCAGTTTTCGACTAAGCTTTTCCTGCCAGGCGCCTTGCCCAGGATCATCGGCGCAACCTGCTCTATCAGCCCCTTGAAATCTACGTCAGGAAACTGCAGTTGATTGCGCTGTAGGTTCAGCGAGCCGCACAGGTCGCCAAGACTGATGGCGGCACGGCCTTCGAACAAATGCCCTCCAAGGTGAGTGCCAGTGCTGGCCAGGATTAGACCAAGCAACCCATCGGCGCTGTACTTGTGGGCGATTGTCAGCAGCTTGCCGGCCTGGTTGTACTCCAGGACGTCGTCAAATTCCTCACGTTCACTGGGGTAGTGGTTCTGCTCGTAGAACGCCCTGAGTTCACGCCCAAGAGGGCCCTTGAGGGCCTTCTCGGGGACAGAAAAAGGCCATGGCGCGACCTTTGTCTTTGTTGTCATGCCTCGCACTCCAGGATGACGTTGCGCGCCTCCTCACCGAGCTCTGGATGGCTCAGCAACGTATCGCGCATGCCATCGTCAAGCTCACGCCCTTCCATGAGGATCAGCGGGAACTGGTTCAGCGCCGCCAGGAACAACTCGATGTCCTCCATGCTTTCGTCAAACGGCAGGGCTGGATCGACTTTGCACAGCAATTCCAGGATTTCCGGAGCCTCCTCGTACGTGAGGTCATGGTGCGCCAGGGCATCTTCAATCAAGCTCAACTCGCCCGTACAGTCGTACACGATGCCGCGCTCATTGCTGGCGTGTGGGCGCACCAGCACCTGGACGCCGAAATCGCTGAGCAGCAGGAAGATCTTTCCGAGGCTTTTCAATTTACGGTAAAAGCCTTTTCCACGGCTGTCGAGCCACTGCGGATTGCCGAGCAGTGCGGCAGTCTCCTCGATCGTCTGCGGGTCGCAGACACTCAACCTCTCGTGTTCGAGGATGAGCGTGCGCTCGAAGACTTCCTCGGCGTCCAGGCTGGCCAGGAGCACATTGGAGATCGTATTGAACGACTCAGCATGCTCGGCCAGCACCAGGCCCACCTCGCGCAGCGACTGGTACGCGAGAATATCGCGTTGTTCAAGTGGCAGGTACTGGCTTTTGACACTGAACGCCAGCAGGGTCTTCCTGGCGGCCAGCCCCTGACGGTCGAAGTCCAGATCGAAGACACGTTCCGGGGTCTGGCGGTTCATCCGGTTGAGGATCCAGCGCAGGTATTTGCCTTCGCGGGTGGGATCACAGCTGCACAGAAACACCTTGAACGCTTCCAGATCACCCTGGAATAGGTTCAGGCCCTGGCAAGTAGCATGGGCGCGCTCGACATCGGCGTGCATGTGCGACAGCCGACGCATGGGTTTCGAGTGGGGGTCGCCCACGGCAGGCAGAACGCTGGCTTTCACGGTTTGTTCTTGTGTATTGC
The DNA here is from genome assembly GCF_046557535.1 of Pseudomonas sp. S1(2024). Classification (NCBI taxonomy): domain Bacteria; kingdom Pseudomonadati; phylum Pseudomonadota; class Gammaproteobacteria; order Pseudomonadales; family Pseudomonadaceae; genus Pseudomonas; species Pseudomonas sp. S1(2024). The sequence goes on along the minus strand of NZ_JBKGFP010000001.1, from coordinate 126,698 downwards.
GGGTAGCCATGTTGCTCTCCTGTTATTGGTAGGGGAGAGCTTATCCTGGCATCACAATATACGCAATAATCGAGATGCTACAAACCGAGATCCTGGCTCAGCGAAGCTTCCAGCATTTGCTCCTGGGTAAGGGCATGGGTATAGGCCCTCAAATGCCCGCCCGCCGCTACCAGTTTGCGTCCTAGTCCGAGGTGGGCTTCGCTGGTTGTCATTTGCGCCAACGTCTCAGGGGTCGCGCAGTGGGCGGCATACCACCGCTGAGCTTTGTCTAGTGACAACACCGCCAGCCCACTCAGATCGAATTCGTAGCTTTTCGAGAGATGATGGTAGAAGCTGTAGGCGTGAAACTTTTCCTCCTGGGTGAGGATGCGCGGCCCCTTCACCGTTTCCCAGGCCGCCAGCGTGTCGCGCTCATTGCCCTTGGGGGGGAAGTGCTGGAGCAGTACATCCATCAGCAGTGCGTGCAAACGAACCGTTGCGCAGTCCGAATCCTGGAGCAGATCCAGCGCGAAATAGGCCGCGCCGAGCGCTTCGAGACGATCGCTTGCTATCTGGCCACGAACATGTCTTCCAAACACCACGGCTTCGAGTTTTTCTGGAGAAACGGTGTGCGTGCTGAGCAACCCGGAAAGCCTGAACGCGGTTTTTTTCGCACTCTCGAAGCTGAGCAAACGGTCGAACAGCGCGTCGTTGTACTCAACGCTTTGAGATGCGCTCAACGCCCTGGTGAACTCACGGGTTGACTTGGTGACGATGGGAACCGGATCGATCAGGGCGTGATCGATGAGCCTCAGCCGCAATGGCTCGTCGGCCATGATACGCGCCAGCACATAATTTTCACCTGTGGTGTGAAAGCTCAAGGCTCCGAAACTCATCACCAGCGATGCATCCGAAAAGGGCGTGGTGGACTCACCCAAGTGTTTCAATATTCGATCGGTGAGCTCCGGGTAACCATCACGATCAGAGGCACTACGCAGATCATCTCTGACCTGTTTGATCCAGTCTTTCATCGTCACAACCCCAGATCCGCTTCAAGCTGATAGGTTCTGATAGCCTCCGGCACCACATTCAGCAGTTCCTGCAGGTCGAATTTCCCCGAATCCCGCGCATACTGGAAATCATTGACGGTTCTGACCAAGGAGCCGATGTCTGTGGTTGAGAGCAGCGCGTTGTCGGTCAGGTTCCGGAACAGGATGTTGGCAACCATGGGCGATTCAATATGATCCTGCAGCCTGCCCATGAGTTCGACAGTGGTGGCCGTTTTCATTTGCTCTGGCTTCAAGGCCTTTGGCAGCAGGGCGCACACGCTTCGGGCCAACGGCCTAGGCTCATCTGGACTGCACGTGCGCGCCAGGTGCAAGGCCCATTCTCGACGATCACCGTCCTTCAGCGAGATGACGCCCTTGCCGACAAATTTCCGAGCTTCGAACTCGACAATCCTGGCGAGGTATTCGTGATCATAGTCAGCAGTCCCCTGGCAGAGGGACAGAATCGCCTTGTCAGGCTTGCCCTGGGCAAATTGGGCATCGATGACTTCTCGATTGCGCTGGCGCATGACGTCACTGGAAACGCCCAGGGACTGCAGCAGCTTGTAATTGAATTCGAAGCACCCTGGGTACCTGGCGCCTGGCACGGCGTGCTCGCCAGGGTTGTAGGTCATGAAGCTTTCCAGCAGCAGCGTCCGTGCGTCTGGCACCAGCTTCAGAATCAGCTCATAGCAAGCCCCCAGAAATTTTTCCGTCTGGTTGTGCCTGACCTGTTTCGCCCTATCGTCCTGCGCGCTGGCATCATCCACCTGTATCAGGAGTTGCTTCACCCGCATGCCGTAGAAATGCTCGATGCCCTCCGGGCGGGTTGCGGCCTCGGCGAGCAACAGGTGACAGGCCGCGTTGATCGAGTCGGCTAGGAAACACCCGTCCGGCTTGTAGTGAGCAACCACGATTGCCTGTGCAATGATTGGAGACTCGGTTTCGATCATCGCTGCGACCAGGTAGTGGTCAATGTTCTTGTCCCGAAGCTCGGCTGGATCGCGGCCAATGGGCGTGCGCAGCAAGTTCTCAGCGGCGGCATAGTCACATGTGACCAGGGTGGTGCGCAGATCGGAATTCACAGACCCAACTCCTGCTCATCACGCTTGAGATGGCTGCGATCAGGCGCCAGGCTTCTCAGCACAGCCCCGGCATTCAAGCCCACCGACATTTCTTCAAGCTCCTGGTAGGTCAGGTCTTTGCAGTCGCGCCCTACAATGCCCGCAATCTCATCGCGACTGCCGTAGTAGATGAAGGTGTGGTCGACGACCTCCCGTCCGTGGGTAACCGGGGCTTTCTGGTAAATGCCGGTAGCCAGGGCTTCATACACCGCATGCTCGGACTCAAGCTCCTCGCCTTTCTTGCGATAGGTGTACTCATGCGTGGTCAGCATGACGGATTCACCACGTTCGAAAGCCCTTTCGATGGCTTTGCACAGTCGAGCGATGGCGGCGGTTCTGGTGGTTTGTCGTGGCTGCATGGTTCTCTCCGGTCGGATTAGAGTCCGTGTTAAAGCCCTATGTCGTGTTCCAGTCGTCCGGCTTGCACGGTTTCAGGGGCATGTGGCAAAAGGTCGAGCAGCTTGAAGTTGCTGTGACGGACGGCAAAATCAAGCTCCTTGTTGGTGTTCAATCGTGGGCCGATCTGTTCGGCTGTCAGAATATTGCGCCTGTAGAGAGCGGCCAGGCGCGCAGAGTTGGAGGGGCAGGTGTGAGCGACAAAATCAAGCAGCAAGTCACCTCCAGACCTGCCAGGGAGCAAGGCCGGATCCATGCCGGCAATGGCCTTCATGCACTGGCCGATCTCCTCCACCTGGTCAACCTGCGCATTGGCGATCAAAGCATCACCCAAGACGCGCAGGTGGTTGTTGTTGCTCTGCTGCATCATTACCCTGGTTTCATTGGGCTTGTAGAAGTGCTCGGCCACCTTGGTCAGGTAGGCCATGTCGAACTCAGGTTGTCCTGAGAGCAGCAAGACCAACTGCGGATCCGCAGCGCCTTGAGCAAGCTGTACGTCCAAGACCTCTCGCGCCCGATCACGGATGAGCTGATTATCAAGCCCAATGTAATTCATGATGACCAGCATTTTGCCATCGATCAGCCCCAGGCTTTGGGACATGGATGTCAGATCCATCGGGTCATAGGACAGGAAGTTGTCGCGGATCCACTGCCTGGACTCAGGAGCTTTTTGGAACAACGTGCGGTACAACAGTCGAGTCAAGTGCTCCCGCACCGACCCGCCAGGGTTGGTACTGGTGAAGTGATTAAGCTCGTCGTACAAGGTGCGCCCACAATCCACCGGAAACTGTTCGGCTGCGTCCGAGCTTTTGTATAGCGTCGTGGTGATATCGACTGTTTGGTTCAGCAGTCGAATCGACAGGCTTTCGGGCGCCAGTTGCAGCAGCCTGAGCACTGCCTTGGCGATGATCGGGGTTCTACGTTCCAGGAGTGCGCTGGCAATGTACTCAGCCTTATCAACTTCATAGATGTGCGCGACAGCACCCTCGAAGTTCTGCTCGAATACCCATTCAATGTCTGGGTAGAAGAGCTTCTCAATCGCGGCGTCCAGACGGGTTGCATATCGGAAAGGGGGTAGGGTCATGACGGCCTCACTGTTTGATTCAGTATTCCCTTTGCATTGCACCAGGGTCAAGCGCGAGAGGGTTATGAGCCGTTCGTTGGGCACCAAGGGTTTACGAACGGCGACCAGGATGGCGGTGATCGTTACATCACGGTTACCGCTCATCCATCCAAATCGAGAGCGCTTGCTTCTCAACAACTCGCTTTGGATGGATATTGTGCTTCAGGATTGAGGTCATTCCTGAAGGACAATGGATTGCCTTAAGAAAAACGAACATAGGTCTGTCACCTCCCGACATCAGTGTCGTGTTGCCCACCTCATTTTCACCAAGGCTGCCCTAACCATGTCTCCACGCAGATCGGCGACAAGATCTCCGGCATTATCGAACAGCAAGACATGAGGGAGATTCACGGCGCCCAATTGCCGTTGGCGTCCTTGATGTCCGTTGCAGCATTTTCCTCGCGTAACGAGGTGGCCGCCCCGGTGATCGGCAAGCTCCATAAGTTAATTCGAGCCACATACCGATAGGTCAAATCCGCTATAATTTTTTGCCCCATTCTCGATTGCTGAATCCACAACGTTCCAAGCACCGTCCGATCTGCATATTTGGCGATATTCGGCACCACGAGAATCACTGACGATGCGAGTACCGCCAATCGGCTGGGTTGCGCCCGCATAGCTTGCCCCACTGACACTACAGCCTCCTATGCGCCAGCCCTGGAGGCCGACTGGATCATCCATCTTGCAGCTACTGGCTGCTGATGGATCAACCCACAAGCCAGCATCACACGACAAAAGCTTGCCAGTCGAAGTCCGAGCAACCAAGCCGTTGGAGGGGCAGGGGGTGTTTTTGATTGCAATGCCATTGACCTGCAGAAATTCATTGAAAGTGCCCCTTCCAGCCAAAACTAGGCCGTTAAGATATGTGCTATTGCTGGGATCTACATAGAATGATGTGTTATTTGCATCATAATAAATTTGAGCACTCATGGCACCATTGGCTGTTACATCTACTTGTGATCCAACAGAACCCTGGGCGTAAACTCCACCACCCGCTAAGACATTACTAGTGGACTGAATATTTTTCGCGATGACATCGCCGTTAGCTGCTCGAATATTACCTTGATTAACAAGAATCCCGTCGCCGCCTTTCACACTCTGCACCATTAACTTTCCGAGAATGGTTTGATCTGCATCGACGATGACTTGCGCGGCAGTCGTTTCATTGGCACCCCCTGCAACACCTAGGTAAAGCGCCTGAGCAGCAAGACTTTCTATTCTCGACAGATTGCGTATGATGCGCATGGATTGTGGAGAATCGGAACTGAAAGTCAGATTATTATTCATGGTGTTGCTACCATCTGTTCTCAGCCAGGCATCCTCAGATCCGTTATTACTGGCCACCATTGTGACGATGGCGGTATCTGGCTCTGACTGGAAGCTGCCATTAGTTGCAGCTGACACGGGCGTTCGGGTGTCATACATCCCTGCCGCAGCCGTAATAGCAGCTACTGCCGAAAGATCTGACCGCAAGCTTCCAGCGAGTTTGAATGGGCTGGTTTGTGTGGTGAGTGTGGTAGTCAGGTTTGGAGGTGCTCCAACACTCACCACAGTTGTGCTAATGCTAATTTCCCCAAACCCCAATGGCTTGAGAGTGGTGAGTTCCGGGAAATCACATGGTAGGTAGGCCACAGCACTCAGCCCGCCAACACAGGATGTCGATTTGAGCCAGGCTGTACCGATTTTTTGCGCGCCGCTGGCGCCGATATTGTTAGAAAGCCACGATCGTGCCGCGTTATTGTATTGAAAAAAATAGTTCCCTACGACCCTGGCTTTCTGTATCTCCAAATCAGCCTGTCTTTCATTAAGGGCGAGGATCGTTCCGACAGCCATTAAACCAATAACCAAAATCAATTCGAGAAGCGTGACACCAAACTGTCGGAAGCGCATTGCCAAACCCTTATCTTTTTTCAAATGATACCATGGCAAAGACAAGTGAGAATCCTCGTCACGATATTTCGAGTAAAGGCTTTATTGGGCGATGGCTTGTAAGCTAGACGCACCAAGGGATTGGCGTTATTGTGAACTTTTTATGAAATTTGTTTTTGTGACTTAGTTCGGATTGCTTCACTTTAGATGGCCCTCACATCAAGCAGGATTGAATGCTTCGCTGAGTGAAACCTTTCGCTCGTGGTAGATCTTGGATGGTAACAAAGAGGTCGCGCTTTAGAGCAAAAGCCACGAATATGCCGCATAAGTCCTCCGGCGCGATGCCTAGTCGCGCTAAGGCCCTGAAGTCTGTGAAGAACCTCGACGATTACAGAATCAACCTAAAGTGGGGAGCGTGAAGGACACTTCCTAGCCACACTTCAGTTGGAAACAACCACGGTGAGAGCCGGTCGCCCCTTGCGGGCAAGATGCCCAGGGGCAATGGGGGCGTGTCTGGACACCTCGAATTCGATACCTTCCTTGGTTTCCCCGGAAAAACACGATTCCACAGCCTCCGCTGGAAAGCTCACGGACGTGTGCACGCCGCTGAACGAGGCGTAGAACGAAATCACCCCCGTCTCCACATTGATCGAAAGCCCCTGCACGCATTTCGGGGAAATATTGAAGCGCATGCGATCTGCCTGGCTGGCGAACTGAGTCGGTGCACGAACACCTGGGTAGTCAGTGCGCACAACCAGGTTAGGGCTTTGGTTCAGTGAGAGAATCCACTCGTAGAGCGCCCTGATCGAGAATACCTTGAAACTGGGCGAAGGTGTGTTCATGTAGAAGCGCCTTATTGCGCCACCAGGTACGCAAAGGATGCGAGGCTGTGGCTATCCGTTATCTGGCCAGTACTTACCAGCACTTTGAGCTCATTTTTGCTGACTTCCCTGGTGTTTGCAACTTCACCATCGGTTGCCTCGGCCACGCGGATGGCATTGCGGATGACATACAGGTCGATGTGGCTGGCCAGCAGGGAGTTGTTGGTGTGCAGTTTGCCCAGCAGTTGCGGTGCATCGCCGGCATAGCCGGTTTCTTCCAGTAGCTCGCGGGTGGCGGTCTGCGCGGTGTCCTCACCTGGATCGCGGGCGCCACGTGGGAACTCCAGGGACGTTTGGTTGATGGCGGGGCGGAAGTGCTCGACCATCAGGTAGTTGCCGTTGGCCAACTGGGGGACAATGACAGCGCCATTGCATTCGTTTTGTTCGGTGACGACAAAGTGACGATTACGCAATTCGACGCTGAAGTACTTGTTGCTGTAGAGGATATCTGGCATGGCGAGGCTCCTGTGGAAGTATACTGAGTATACCTTAAAGGGCCCCGTCATTCAAAGACCCAGATCACTTTCCAGGTGGCTTGCCTGCTGGGCTGGCGTCATTTTTTCAACCAGTCGGAGCGGGTTGTCATGGTCACCGACCAGGGCTGCGACCTCCTCCATGGAAAGTGCAACATGCTCCGAGGCCTGGTCGAGCATGTCATGGGCCACCATTCGCAACAGTCGCCCTGGATCGAGGTCGCGGAAAGTTCTGAGCAGGCTATCCGCAGGGAAGGCAAGCAATGGCTCTGCTTCGCCTTGCGAGGCGAATTTAAGATCCCGCGCCACAGCCATATTCAGATAGTCGCGCAGTGTCTGCTTGAAAATCTCCAGTGACGGGGTCTTGCCATCCACCTGCAAACCAATCCCGTGAGGGTTCATGAGACTGGGTTTTCCCAGCGTGACCGTAACACCGCCGTGATCAAATTGCGCAGACACCGCCGCAGGCGGTACCGTGTGGGCAACCATCGCTTCCAGTGCATAACTGACCACCTTGTAGGCCTGGAAGAAGCGGTCATGACCGGTCTTTTCGAGGAAATACGCTGGTTGCCTCTCAATCGCCAGCGGCGCTGCCCAGGGCATGCTGTTTTTCCAGTCGAACTCAGAAAAGACAGCATCGATGACAGCCCTACTCACGCCGTCTGGCATCCCCTCTGGGATCAGCATTAGGAAACTGGCCTCGACCATGGCGCGGCTCTTTTCCCAATTACCAGGGTTGAACACCCCGCGAGTGGGCAGAGCATGGCAAGCGCCAAAGGTCAGCATCTTCTCTTGCTCAGCCGGCGCCATGTCTTGGTACAAGGCGGCCAATTGCGCTGGCATAGGGCTCATCAGCCACGCCAAATGCGGTCGGTCTTCCTGCTCGATGCCAATGACACGCGACACCCTGTCCAACAGGGTCTCGGGATCTGGCTCAAGCCCACGCTCGACCATGGCGCGAATGGCGGCAAAAGGCATCTCATAGGCCGCCCGAAGCTCTGCAGTCACATAGTCGTCCCACTCCAGGTGGTTGACAAACTCCTGGTGTTCTTCGAGCCATGACAACATCAGTGGCGAAGCCTTGGGGTGCAGATACAGCCCCCAATTCAGATCAGGCCTTAGGCCTTTTTCCTGCATGTGAGGTACGCAGTTCGACAGGTACTGCAGGATGACACGCTCGTCGTTCGTGGTCTTCACATGATCCATGAGGGTACAAATCAGGTCGCAATGGTAGAGTGAGAAATAGGTCGAGCAGCCGACGTCATCATCGCTCCAAGCGAGCGCGTCCAGGCCCAGGCGCCCATCGTACTGCTCCAGGATCTTCATTCTGAGCGCAGCGTCCTGGTCAGTGAGCAGCCCAAACACCGATTGGCTTTCACACTTCATATAGGCTGCTGAGCGCTCTTTGACAAGCTCCAGGAAGGTGATGCCTTGCTGTTGGAGGGCACCAACAGCAGCGGGATCGTCCGTTAGCAATTGACGCAAGCAGGGGATGAAGGTTTCAATCTCCATCTTGGCCATGAACGGGACGAAACGCATGCTTTCCCGCTGGGTGCGGATCATCAGGCACCGCATGAGGTCAGCCACATCGCAGTAGTCACCTGTGACGCTCAAAGATGCAAGACGTTCGTGTCCACTGCTCAGATTGATCTTCTGTTTCAGATTCTGAAAAAAACGCAGCAAGGGAGTCATTGGTGAGTCTGCCTGATGAAGAAAATACGTTAGCAAAATGGCCTGTTGATCACAAACCCAGGTCTCTTTCGAGCACGGCAGCCTGCTGCCCTGGGGTCATTTTCTCAATGACCGCATGAGGGAAATCGACTCCGGTGAGTAAAGGCTTGAGGCTCTTCAAGCTCAAGGCAACCTGCACACCCGTCTTATCAAGAAGGTCGTGAATCACCAGGTTCAGGCAGTCCTTCTCCTTCACGCTCTGGAAGTAGTCCTTGAGCACAGCCTTGATCGGGCGGGGCTTCGATCCGACCTGCCCGCGCTGGACAACCTCAAACGCCATCGCCCGCTGCACGGTGAGATCGAGTGCTGTCCTGATGGTGTCAAACAGCGTCTCAAGGTTGACCAGGGCGCCTTGGTGTTTGAGCAGAATGCCCTGGCCATTCCGGGTTGATTGCTGACCGATGGTGATCGACACATCGCCGTGCGCAAGCTCGGGTTCCGGGCGCTCAGGAACCGAGGTATACGCGCTGATTGCCTTCACCGTTTTGACAATGAGCCGGAAGGCGTCCTGAGCATCCAGTTTGGCCAGCTGATCCAGAAAATACGCCGGCTGGGCCTGCACAATCAGGGGTGACCACCAGGAGCTTTCCTCAGAGTTTCGGCGCGCCACGTCATAGTCAATCGCCGCTCGGGCAAAGCGCTCTGACAGGCCTGCCTGGGCGATGCTCAAAAAACAGCCTTCCACCATGCCTCGTTTGAGCTCGCTCTGCCCAGGCACATAGGAACCGGGCAGCGGCAGGCGGTTTTTGAAACCAAACAGCAACAGCTCCTGTTGCTCGTCTGCATCCAGGGTGTCGTACATCGCCTTGAAGGCCGCTGGATCAGGGCATAGCAACCAGCCCAGCTTTACCTGATCCTGGGCGGAGACGTCGAGTGCCTGTGCGATACGCTCAACAGCCTGGCGGACATCCACGGCAACGCCCCTGGACATCAAGAAGGCAAGGGTGGCCGCAGGTCGAGCGTAGGCGTTTTTAAGCGCGGCGCTGATCAGCGGGCTGTCCGTCATCAGGGTGTTTGCTCGCTGGTTCGCCGGAATCCAGGCTTGGATGTAAGGGGTGGCATTGGGGTGCAGGTACACACCCCAGTTGATTTCCGGAGTGTGCCCAGTGGCGCGGCAGCTCGCCAGGTAGTCAATGACAGCCTGTTCGTCAGCATCGTCCTGTACCGCGTCCATGATCTTCACGATCAAATCTGTGTGGTAACCTTCTTCGTTGGTCGAGTACCCCAGCTTATGGGCACTAAACATCATCGAGTTCAGGCCCTGGCGGGCATCGTAGTGCTCCCAGAATGCCGCCTTCAGCGTTTGATAGGAATCGACAAGATGTGCGTACAGCGAGCGTCCAGGGGTAAGCTGGTCGAAAAAGGTGGTTTGTGCCGCTCGTTCCAGAAAGGATAAGCCGTACGCCTGCAATTCGGGAATGGCTTCTGGGGCGTTCAACACCAGGGCTCTCAGGAAACTCATTGTGCAACTCGCAGCCTCCATTTTTTCTTTCGGAATGAACCGAGGCTCACTCGGCGGGTATTCCAGGAGCATGCATTTGATCAGGTCGGCTGCATCGCGGTAGCCACCCTGTTCAACACAGTGCAGGGCGTCGCCGCCACCCTTTTGAAATTCAATGCTGGCACGCACGCCAGAGAAAAATACCTGAAGCGGAGTCATGCCACTACGAGCTGCGTCAGCTTGCTTCCATTCTATGGTTTGGGGTGGGATTAATGCTTGGTGCAGGCTCATGATGCAATTCCGCAGTCAGTTTTCTTCATGATACCGACCCCCGGCAAATCAATTCACCCCTAAATGCAAAAAAACACGCCCGAAGGCGTGCTTTTCGTTCGGCCAGAGCCGCAATTACTTGTCGAAGATCGTGTAGGGCAGTGCCCGTTTGTGCCGGGTGGCCTGGTAGGCCGTCAGAATGATGTCCTGAGCACGCTCACTGACCTCATGCCCCAGCAGGAATGCGTCGATCTCTTGGTAGGTGACACCGTAGGCGTCTTCATCGGCTTTTTGTGGCAACAGATCTTCGAGATCCGCTGTAGGGGTCTTGAAGACCAGTCGCTCCGGCGCTCCGAGGGTCGTGGCCATTTCCCGCACTTGACCCTTGACCAAACCTGACAGCGGGACGATGTCGCAGCCCCCGTCACCAAACTTGGTATAGTACCCGAAGACACATTCACTGGCGTGGTCGCTGCCGATCACCAGGCCTTTGTGTCGACCTGCTACAGCATATTGGGCAATCATGCGTTGCCGCGCTTTGACGTTGCCTTTGACGAAGTCCTGCTCGGCATCACTGGCAAAGGCCTCGCTCGCCAGCAGCGTTTCCATCATGCCATCGGTGGCGGGCTTGATGTTCACGGTCAGGGTGACGTCCGGCTTGATGAAGGCCAGACAAGCCTGGGCATCGGCCTCATCCTTCTGCTCGCCGTAAGGCAGGCGCATGGCGATGAAGCGGGCGTCGTAGCCTGCCTGGCGCAGCTCAGTCGCCGCTTGCTGGGCCAGGGTGCCGGCAACGAGGGAGTCGACGCCCCCGCTGATGCCAAGCACCAGGGCTTTGAGGCCGCTGCGAGTCAGCTGCTGCTTGATGAAGTCCACGCGTTGGCGAATTTCGTCTGCGGCGGGTAGGGCCCGGACATTCAGTTCGCGGATGATGTTTTCACGTTCAGTATTCATGGCGACCCCTTACTCTTTCACTTTGAAGACGTTTTTGAGGTAATTCAGAAACTCGGGTGACTCGCACTGGCTCTTGCCGGGCTCGTCAGAAATTTTCGCGACTGGCTGGCCTTGGCAGGACACCATCTTCATGACGATGCTCAGCGGCTTCACGCCCTCGACCCCGTTGGTGAGGTCGGTGCCAATGCCGAAGGAGACATTGATGCGACCCCGGAAGTGACGCAGGATCCGAAGGGCACGATCACCCAGGTTCAGGCCGTCGCTGAAGATCAGGGTCTTGGTGCGCGGGTCAATGCGCATCGATTCGTAGTGGGCGATCAGGCGGTCGCCCCAGACCAATGGGTCACCAGAATCGTGGCGCAAGCCATCGAACAGCTTGGCGTAATACAGGTCGAAGTCGGCGATGAAGGCATCGAGGTTGATGACATCCGTGAGGCAAACGCCGGCTTCGCCACGGTATTCTCTGATCCAGCCGTCCAAGGCTGCTTTTTGGCTGTCGATCAGGCGCGGGCCCACTTGCTGGTGGCCCTGCAGCCACTCGTGGGCCATCGTCCCTGACACCTTGATGCCCAGTTCGCGGGCCAGGTGCACGTTGCTGGTGCCAACAAATACCCCAGGGAAGTCATGCGCCATGGTTTTGACGACTTCCTCCTGGGCGTTGAAGGAGATACGGCGGCGGGTGCCAAAATCCGCAACCTTGAAGACCTGGAGTTCTTCCGGTGTGGCATTGGCGGTGAGCCATTCGAACTTCTTGTACAGGCTCTCCCTGACCTGTTGCAGCGACAGTTCGGGGTATTTGTGCCGGTTGCGAATCTCACTGACGATGGCCAGAATCTTGATCTCGAAGCCGCTGACCGCCACCCAGGGGCCGCGTGCGCGGATTTCCAGCTGGCCATTGGCCTGCCCCACCTTGACGAAGCTCGGGTCGAGGCGGAAATTGCCCAGGTAGTTGATGTAGTCGGGCTTCAGGAACGGAATGCCGCGCAGGTGACGCAGCATATCCTGCGTGCTGTGCAGCTCCTGAAGCTGTTCGACGGCCTGGCGGATCTCACCGATGTAAGGCGTCAGATCCTCGTCCGAACGCACGCGCAGGGCCCATTCGGTGTCGGCGGCAGGGTAGGAGTGGTGGATGGCCTGACCCATGGTCAGCTTGTAGAAGTCGTCGTCGTAAGGCGAGCGGACGATGGGCTTGCTGGTGTCGAATACGCTTTCCATGATCAATTCCTTTCGCTGAGTTCTTTGACGGTTTCGACGATCTCGACGCCGGCTGCGAGCATGGCCTGGGTGGCCGCTGCGGCGGATTCGTCGGCGATCGCTCGGCAGGCTTCTCGAACCACGATGACTTCGAAACCGGCCTTGGCCAGTTGAATGGCGGTGTCCTTGACACAGAAGTCGAAGGCCAGGCCACCGACGATGACGCGCTCGATGCCCTCCACTTTCAGCACTTCAATCACCCCTGTGCTGAGTCGTTCCGACACGTCGTGATAGCAGGCGCCGAAGGGATGCAGGCCGGGCTCCAGGCCCTTAAACACAAAGGCTTGGTAGTCTTGTGGCTTGGGCAGGCCGTCAAGCAGTTCGAAGCCCTCGGTGCCCACCACGCAGTGGCTGGGCCAGTACAGCGGGGCTTCAGCAAGGCCGGTGGGAGTCGCCATCAGGGCGCGATCGGCGCTGGCCCAGGCAGGGGCGGGGCCATGTGCATCCTTGGAGCCTACGCGGAAACGGCCCAGGTCGGCCATGGCATTGAGTACCGGGGCAAGGGTCTCCCCCCCCGGCACAGGCAATTCCTTGGGGCAAATGTTCGTGAACCCTTTTTGGGCATCAACGTCAAAGGTGGCTGTCTTGTTTTTCATCGTCATTGTCTCCTGACCATGGGGACAATGTACACCTGGTATACTTAATGCGCAAGCGCTTTCGTATACCGAGTATATGGAAGCTAGCAGTGGTCGAATGAGGAGGGTTTCTTGCCGGGCATTGGCAGGCGCTGGAAGTCTTGGCCTTGAGACTGCATCAGGGTTTTGAAAACATAGGCATTGATCGCGATACCATTGCCAGCGCGCTGGGTCAGGTCTACACCCAACGCTTCATACTCCAGGGTCATTTCCCGTGCAGGCAGCAAGCCGATCTCCACCTGACCCAGGCGCAAGGAAACCAGGGCTAGCAGGTGATCCGGAAAGGTGGTCAGATGCCGCAAGCGGTTGCCGTAGTATCCGTGCTCCCGATCATAGAATCCGAAGGTACGTGGCTGGGCAATGCCGGTTCTGCAGAATTTCAGCAGATCGGCAAGGGTCTCCTCCTTCTCTTGTCGAGCGCCCGACCAGTCCCACGAATCGGTGTAGTAGCTGAACAAGCTGATCATGTTGGAGCTGGGATTCAGCAGCGGGGAAGGCGGGCTTGCTGTCAGGGTGTGCTTCACGCGTGCATTGCTGAAGGGGTAGCGGCGTTGGCGGATGCGCCCCGCGACAAACCGGGTGACATCGGCGAAGCTGTTGAGCTTGCTATAATCAAGGCCAACCAGCTGTGGCATCGAGCAGAGAAAGGATCCATTCACCAGCAGCGTGGCGTGGCCATCCATGTCATGGTGGTGCGAGCAGAGTATGCCCTGCTTCGTACGGCCATCCCCCAGTTCGATATAGGAACCGGCATCGGTCGCCACTGGCTCGAAATGGCGAGGGATTTCGTCGTTGCGACTGGCCATTCGACCTAGGGCCGACGTGATGTCGGAGGTGACTTTGTGAAGCATGTCATGACGCACAGCCATGATTACCTGGGCGCCCATGCCGCCTCCTGCGCTTGAACGGCGTTTTTTGCAACCAAATCCAGGCCCAGCCCACCAGACAAGGCCCTGATCTTGGCGCGATCCATGAGGCGGTTTCTGTGCCCTGATTGGAACTGTTGGCTGATGATCGCCACCTGATGCTCAGGAGAAACCTCCAGCGGCGCGTAGGCCAGAGGAATTACGGAGAAAGCCCCGCGTGACATGGTCACCAGCACGGACGTATCGGCATTGAAGGTGCCCAGCGACTCGATTCTGAAGTCCCTGTCATTGATGCCCTTGTTGGCCTGGCCCGTTCGACAGTGCTGAAGAATGTGCGCCATCAGGTCGGGCTTTTTTTCCAGGTCATGGCAATAGTCGGTCTTGAAACCGAAGACGGTGAACGCAGAGCGAACTGCATTTTTCTGCAGCGCCTGGGTTGAAGGCTGAAGCCTTTGGTCAGGGTGGTCTTTGACCAGGGAGCGCAGGGCTTTAAGTGCCAGTTCAGGTGGATAGGCCGAGGCATAGGAAGGGGTCGGGCGATGCTTGACCAGATTGAGCCCCCAAGGCATTAGGGTCAACCACTGGTTCGAGACCAGCAGGTCACAGTGATCCTCCGAATGGTGGTACTGACTGCAGGCCACCCCCGAGAGTGCTGAAATGTGCGTAAAGCCGCTCTCCCAGCAGGCCTCTGCCTGATAGGTCTTGACCTGATTATCAGGTTCACTCATCAGGCCGGAGAGGTCTTGAAACCGATCCGTGCTGATCGTGTGCATTAGGTCATGCCGGACGCTGAAAGTCACCAAATTGCCCATACTGGACTCCTTTTCTGCATTCAGCGTACCACGGGGCAGCGATGGCTTTCTATTGTTTGCCTTTCTTGAAGAAGCGGGTGAAGAAGCCCTCGAACCTGGGGCTCTGCGTAGTCTTCACCACCTTGCCGCAGCCGTACTGACGCTCAAATTCCAGCACCATGCCCAGCAAGGCGGGGCTGTGCTTCATCAGCATTGCCTCGGACTGGCTGCGGATATCCTCAGGAATGCCGTACAGGGGCTCGGCAACCGAGCCGGCGATTGCGAGCAGGGTGTCTACATCACCCCCTGCGTGCAGTCCCAAGCGCATCGTCTCTTCGAAACTGTCTGCTTGAAACACGCAGGCCAGCGCCACGGGCACAGTGCCTTGGCAGGTGGGGGTGAAGGTGTACTCTTCGTGCAGGACGTCGAAATCAAAGACTGTCTGATACTCGAACCACTCCTCGATTGCCAGGCGGATCGACTCCTTGTCCATGCCGGTTCGGGCCATGAAAATGGCCGAGGCGATGGCCTGGGCGCCCTTTATGCCTTCGGGGTGCATGTGGGTCACACTGGCACTTTGATGGGCTTCCATCATGGTGCGCTGGATGCTGTCGAATGCCCAGCCAATCGGCCCCACCCGCATGGCCGATCCATTGCCGTAACTGCCATTGGGTGTGCAATAGTTGGGGGACACCAAAGCCCATTCATTGAACGATCCGCCGTAGCCATAGGTGGGGTAGGCTCTGCAGTATTTTCGGTACATGTCGGCATAAT
This sequence comes from Pseudomonas sp. S1(2024), assembly GCF_046557535.1. Classification (NCBI taxonomy): domain Bacteria; kingdom Pseudomonadati; phylum Pseudomonadota; class Gammaproteobacteria; order Pseudomonadales; family Pseudomonadaceae; genus Pseudomonas; species Pseudomonas sp. S1(2024). The sequence goes on along the minus strand of NZ_JBKGFP010000001.1, from coordinate 111,091 downwards.
GCTGATTGCGCAGAATGCTTTCTGCCGTGGCGACACTCAGGATGCTGTCATCGGTAATGGTGGAATCGGCCAGAAAAAGTTCAGTGTCGCGGTCTTTTTCGTCGCGAAACTCCCAGTAACTGCCAATAATGTCGCCTGCAATAGCACCAATCATGATTTTTTTACCTTTGTTGTTTTTATGGCGAGGCGCCTGGGCCTCGTAGTAATTATTTGAAGGATACGAATATGGATAACTTAAATCAAACCAATATTTACTAAATTCGTCTGACTGCTTCAGAAATTCTCGGGGATTGATTTGTCCTGCTTGTTGGCCCGAGGTGCTCCCAGGTACTATTTCGGCATACGTCGATTAACGGTGAGCACAATCATGTCGGCATGCCCCCAGGTACTCAAATCATTGCTGGAAGACTTCAGGGACTCGGTCGCACAAGAGACCGATGGCAAGTGGGTGCTGACTGCAAAAGCGTCTGAGTTTGTCGTCGCCAAAGCCCCCGTGTATCGACCCATGATTGCCGCCTGGTTTGCCGAAGGGGGCAAGGCGCTGGATTTTGAATTCTATAACCTGCTCAACATCCTCAATGATGTTAATCCAACTCAGAATTTGCCCTCGGTAAATTTCTGCTTCGCCCTGATCGCCGGGCAATTGGTCAACGCCGCCACCCCGAAAGAAGTGATTGCGGCCATCACCGGGCATTTCGACAAGGAGTTGTCCTGCGGTCTTTCCATCGCGGGCGTGGAGATACGCCAGCACCTGGGTGAAAACCACCCCCTGTTGATACAAGACCTGCGCACCGATGCGCTGGATCTCAAGGCGCGACGGGGCTGGCTGGATGCCAACGGACTGTGGGGGCGCCACCTGATGGAGTATGCGCTGAAGTATGACGATGCCGGCGCTGCTGAGGTCTACATCCAGCACGCCAGCAGTGAGAACCTGCTGTCGCACCTGTATGTGGCGCCAGTGGGCAAGTGCCCGGCCATCCGGATGTTGCTGCTTGGCCAGGAAGAGGCAATGCCGGAAGAACTGTTGCGACGCCTGGAGATGGCCCTTTCCAATACTGATCCAGATCCAAAGCGCCTTCAGGCCCTCGATTTCGATCCGCGCATTTCGCCTGAATTCATCCGTGACAACGCCGAGCGCCTGCAGGGGATCATGAATGCCTTCACTGGGTGGGGTATGGACAATGCCGTTACCCGCAAAATGCTGCTGTGTCTGGACGATGCCGGCTTTGAGTGGAGCGACTACCTGGCAGACCTAACGCTGAAGACTCGCCTTTCTACGCACATGGAGGCAATGAATCCCATCAAGGTGGCGATGGTACGGTGCCTGGAGGCCATGGGCGATCGCCCGCAGCTCGCCGGCATCTTCGCCTGCCTGTCACGGCAACTCAAGCCGATCAAGCTGCTCCAGCACATTAAGGGGCATGACGCACTGCTGCTCAGGGCCTATCAGTGCAGCGGGGATCAGGGTTTCCTACGTTGTGTGTCCAACCCTGACCTGCTGGATGATACATTGACGGAAGACCTGGGACTTTGATCACAAGCCCAGATCAAGTTCAAGCAGCATGGAACGCCCGACTTCATTGACGATTTCCAGGTGGTTGTGATTCAGAACCCCGATGGAAATCAGCTTTTGGCATTGGATGGGTTCAAGCTTGGCCAGAGCGTTCGCGAAGCCTTTGGGGTCAGACGCCAACGCCACCTTCAGCTGTTTTACACCACGCGGGACGTTGGGTGAGTGACTGACCAGATCCACCAAAAACTTCGCCTGCGCAGCATGCGGAAGCAATGGAAAAACGCCAGTTGCTCGCCAGTTGTAACCGGCTTGTAACGCCAGATCTTCCGTGCCTGACACCGCACCGCCCAGCAGACCGATGGCCATGGGGTTAAAATGCGCCCCTGCTTCGATCGCCTTGTTGACATCACTGAAGCAGCAGGCGTGAATCCGAGCCAGGGCTGGATCATTGCATTCTATCAAGGGGTCAAGCAACTCGCGGTAGCACGCTGGAAAGGTCAGGGGGTGTTGGCTCTGCGCCAACACGCGAACGATGTTCAGCCTTACTGTTTTTGGTGCCAATTCCATTGCCATATGCCCGGCAAGAAGGGGGTGCTGATACAGACTCAGGATATCCTGGAACCTTTCGGGGGCGAGGGTTTGAGTCAACTCTAGAGCCTGTTCAAGGGCCGCAGAGAAACATGCCACGTTGATATTGTCGCCAATGAGCATTACCCCGGCATGCGCGGCTTGCTCCAGGGAGCCTAGCGGGTCGAGCAGCACCCTGAAGGGAAGGAGGCCAAGCAACAGCGTTTGGCGAATAGGCAATGCCAACACCGCGTCGGCAAAGTCCAGACGTTGACTGTCATTGAGCGCTTGAAGCAGGGCGGCGGGCTTGAAGGCCTGGCCGTCGAGTATCAAGGAGCTGGCCCGCATGTACGCCTGGGCAGTCTGAGCAGTGAACTCGACCGGCTGGTTGACGCGGTAGCGGACATCTTTGGTGAGCGGGTATTCGTACATACGGATTCTCCTTTGCTCCATTATTGCAGCAATACGCCAAGATTTGCTTGAAAAAATCGGCGCTCGGTACAATGGGGAAATACCGGAGATGCTGCATGACCCCTACAATCAATCCCTACCTTGCCTACAGTGTTCGACGCAAGCTTCGCACCCGATATCCCAGAGAAGTGCTGGATCCTGGCTTGCTCATGGCTGTATCTGCGCGGGCACTTGACCAGTTTCTGCGCATCATGCAGGTGCGGGCGTACGATATCCTCATCCAGGATGCCGCGCATTTTGAATCACTGCACCGCAAAGCCTGCGTTGACATGCGGGGCTATGTGGATGACTTGATTGTCACCAAGCTGGATGTGCTGGCCACCGAATCGGCGACCAACTATCTGGCTAACCAGTTGCACCGGTCACAACACCACAAGGACTACGACTGGCCAGATCCGCAGACCTTCAAGGAGTTTGTGGATGCGCTGTCAGAGGAGGATAAAACGGCGTTCTCGCAGTTATTGAAAGCCTTCACCGGCAATGATTGCGCCACGGTTTTTGAGCTCCCGCATGCGGACTGGCAAACACCCCATACGATTGATGAGTTCAAGGAAGCTGTGCTGATCTTGGGCAGAAAGTTCGTACCCTTGGAAAATGGCGATAGCATTCGGATCGACCGTTTTGCCCAGCGGTATGTGATCGAGGAGTACTCGCAACGCGAGCGAGAGGACGAAGGCGGCTTTCAGACAAGCAATCACCTCCGCATTGTCGGCACAGCGGGTACCCTTGCCGGGGCGATCGAAGTTGCCGAGCGCTCAATTGAGCGCATTGCGCCATTTCTCAGCGACGTGGCCACCCCCTGGGGCAGTCCGTTCCCTTATCGCTACAAAATCATCGCCACGAACAGCAATAGACCGGTGCTGCAGGCCAACATCGAGTTTTCCAGCCGGCGCACACCGGAGGGGTTTGTCCTCACCCCACACAATGAATGGGAAGCCCCCCTGACAGCCCTTGAATGCGCCCAGGTGCAGCTTGAGATTGAAACGGTGGAGAAGGAGATCACTGGCGCTACCCATTCGAAGTCTGGCTACGATCACCTGAACAATCGATTGAGCACCCTGAGGAATCGGTTGCCAGCCCCTGGCCACACACCTGAAACCATCAGTACCACTTTGCGTCAAACGCTGCATCTGCTCGGGAAAGAACAGGCTCTGGCCACGCTCTTGGAAGTGGACATGGGCCTTTGATCGCTTTGCATTTAAATTGATACGGGCTTGTGGAACCCGGCATACTGGAAACATCCAGGAGAATAGTCATGCAGCCGAAAATCAGCCCGTACCATTTCCGCGTGATCACCCAGCGCTTTGTATTGAGTGATCCTGAGCCGAATATGCCGGACGCCTGGGTCAACGACATTCCGCGCCCGGTAATGGATCGCTTCATTCGCCTCCTTCAGCCATGCATTGGCAAGGAGCAGGTCAAGAACCTGGCACACCTGGAGGCGCTGCGTGACAAGCGCATTGCCCAGTATGAAGAAGACCGCTTGGCGGGTGAGGACTACGAGGGCTGGGATCGCGAGGTGCAGTCAGTGACCAACTTCCTTCACCTTGCGCTCGGAAGCGTTCGCTATGGGGATGGCGTAGACTGGCAAGGTTTCTCCGATTTTGTTCAGGCGCTTGAACCCAGGACGCGCAGCAAAGTCGATACCTTGTTGAACTGCTTCATTGGCATTCCCTCGTCGCAATTGCTGGCACCGGCCTCGAAGTGGTACCTGTCGCCCACCAAAATCAACGAGCTCGAAAGTGGCCGTGATATTCTGGGTCGATTGTTCGTGCCGAAAGATGAAGGCAGATGGATACGCGCCGATCGGGTGGTGCAAGCGTTCGGCGTGCTGATGCATAGCGCTGAGACGGAGTGGGATGATGAGGAATATCGCGAGTACACCACCATCAGAAGGCATGTGATTGGCACCACGGCCACCCTGGCAGGTGCATTCGAGATTGCCGAGCAAGCCGTAGCGCAAGTCCAGGTTCGCTATGATGACCACGGGGTGACAATCGGTGGTGGGCGCCCAATGCCCTTCAAAGTGCAGATTTTTGAGGGCACAGATTCCTGGATTAATCGGCAGCCGATCATTGCAGCGGATATCACCCCGGATAAGTCTCAGGCTGGCCAACCCAGGATCGACACGGCCAGGGCCCGCTGGATCGAGCCTTACAGTGAGGCTGAATGCGCGGCGGCGACCATCAAGCTTGAACAGTTGCGCAAAGAACGCGCTGAAAATTCACTGGCCGATAACTACAGCACCTGCAAACAGCTGACCCAGGAAATGGAACTGATCCAGTCCCGCTTCCCGTTGGAGGGCCACCCTGGCCATGAGGTCATGGATACTCTACGGCGCACGCTGGTGGTCATAGGGGCACAGAAATCTCTCACAGGGTTGCTGGAGGCTGATCTTGGCTTGTAGGCTCGCCCTCGGCCACGTATCTTCCCCCCATGCGTCGACCTCGGTACCACCAGCCAAAGACCTTAGCACCATGCCAGCACTGATAGAAAAACTCGACCCTTACCACTACCGGTACTACTCCGAGAAATTGGAGCAATACCGCTCGATCCTGAGGTATGACAGGGAGGGGGTCGACGCGCCTTTGCTGAGCTTGAAAAGCGCTGATCAGGCGAAGCTGTTTTCAGTGCTTGGCCTCGATTTCAAGTCGCTCAGGATCCGCGATCTCGGCGATTTGCGACACATCCAGTCACGCCATGATGATGACTTGTTCAAGCCTGCGGCGAAGGTTACTGTGCTTGCAGCCTCGGATGACATACCGCCTCTGGCTGCTGAGGCGCCCCAAGCGCCCATCACCCCGGCGCAGTACCCGACACCTGAAGCTGAAGAAACGCTCACCTCCAGGCCAGGTTTCTTGAAAGCCCTGCAAGGGCTATTCACATTCAGCAAGGACAAGTCGGTTTCTGTCGATGCCCAGCTCCCGCAAGAACCTGGCGCGGAATCCGCCCAACCCTTGACAGCTTCCACCCCAAAGTTCCGCCCCCAGGAAATGGATTCGATGCTGGCGAGAAAGTCGCTGACTGGCATACTGGCCTACGCCCTGGAGCGACGTGAACCAACGATCGACTGGCAGAGCTTGCTTGATTTCTATAACCAAGCCAGTCCAACGGCGCAGGTATCGCTAGACAGACTTTTCAAGCTCCTGACCGACTGCAGCATCCCTGAGCTGCTTACACCACCAGGCTTGGAATGGGGGAGACCGTGTCAGATCAGCGAAGGGGCATCCCGCAAAGACATCATGGGTCGCACCTACATTGAAAACGAGAACCAGCATTGGCTGCGAGAAGATCGCTACATCCAGCGCTACTTCGTGTACGCCACGCTGGAGGAGCATAGAAAAAACAATTCTGTTGATCGCGTGAACAATGGGATGACTCTTGATTTGACCAAACATCGATTTGTAGAGCGCATTCAACTGGTCGGCACCACGGGCTCGCTCGAAGGCGCCATTGAGGTGGCCCTGCTGGTAAGCAGGCAGCTTCCCAATCAGCAGCATGAGGGCGCTCAGTGGGCCGCAGCCATGAACATCTATGAGGGGCCTTTGATCACCCGGAGCGATCCAGCCCTGCTCTCGGCGGAGATCCAACACGAGCAGGTCGATCTGGCTGACAGCACCGTGATCGAGTCCAGGCTCAATTGGCAACGTCCAGATAACCCGAGCATGGACAAGCTGCTGATGGATACCCTGGCCATACTGGGGAACGAAGAGTCGTTGGCCGGGTTCCTGGAAGATGATCTGAACCTTTAATACAAGTCTGCACGGTATGAGAAATTGAACTCGTCCAGGCAATACGGGGAATCATCGCTCACGATTGCTTTGGTGCTCACGACCGAGCAGAACACGATCAAAGCGATGAGAAGCGACCAGGCCCATTTGTGAAGACAAAGCTCATGCCACAAGGCTTTGAAACCAATGGCGAAGTGAATGATCGCGTGAAAGATGACCAAAAACCCAAGGGTGACAAGAAAGACCGGTTCTCCAGCGATCCATAAGCCTCGATACACTGAGGCCACCAGCCAGGCAATAGTAGCAACCAATAAGAAAAGCCAAGTGGGAAATGCCATTAGGGCCAATGGAACATTTGCCAGGTAGCGCTCTCGGCGATCGAAGGCTTCATTCACCCTCGCTACAACGCTGGCCTGATATTCTTCGCCTTCGGATCCTGACTCCAGCTGACATTCAGCAAAACCCAGCGCGCTACCCTTGAGCAATACAAGCTCCTGGCGACGGGCCTTCTGCATGGCCTCGATCTTCGCTTGAACAGCGGGGTGCAGCGCGACGCTTTCAACCCCCGGTAGTCGAGTGTTCATTTCTGACCTCCAATATTTTCTCAAACCGATTTGCGGTAATGCCGCGATATTACCACGGAAGAATCTGAACAAAGGCTTGGCACACGGCCCAATTTTAGGTATACTCGGTATCATTAAATCCCAGCGGAGACCGGTCATGTTTCAACGTGAAGAGTGGACACTGTTTCGCAACCTGAGCACCATCGGCCAGAAGGCAGGTGTCCCGCTCGATCGCCTGGCGGAGATCTGCTGCAAGGAGCTCGTGGACAACGCGCTCGATGCCGGCGCTAAAGCCACGATTGACCGCACAATGGAAGGCGTGGTCATCACCGACAATGGCCCTGGTATCTCGGCTGACCCGGATTACATTGCACGGCTGTTCTCGATCAATCGTCCACTGATTTCCTCCAAACTGATCCGCCTGCCCATGCGCGGCGCCCTGGGTAATGGCCTGCGTGTCGTGGTCGGCGCTGTCCTGGCATCCCGAGGCACCCTGACGGTCGAAAACTTCGGCCTGAAATTCATTCTGACGCCCCAGAACGACGGCTCCACTTCGGTCGAGACCGAAGCATCCTCGGTATACAAGGGCACCCGCATCACCTTGTGCCTGGGTGACGCCATTCCGGTCAATCGCGATTCGCTCAGCCTTTCCGAAGTGGCCATCAGCATGGCTCCGCTGGGTGACGTGTACAAGGGCAAAACCTCCCCCTGGTGGTACGAGGAGGAGGCCTTTTTTGAAATGTTCGCGGCCAGCGGTGATCGCCCGGTCGAAGACATCCTGGAGCTGTTCCACGGTATCAAGCCTGCCTTTGCCCGTGACCTGGCCAATGGCCGGATCGCTTCACAGATCGACCACCATGTGGCGCGCAACCTGTTGATCGCCTTGCGTGAGCAGTCGACCAAGCTGTCGCCCGCCAAGCTGGGGAAAATGGGCGACGCATTCTCTGGCTTCGGTTATCAGCACATGAAAGGCGAAATTCCGATCAAGAGCGCGGGGATTGCAGGCAGCCTGCCATACAGCATCGAGGTCTATGCGGTCTCGAACGATGACGCTTCGGACACCATCACGTTGCTGGTCAACCGCACACCAGTAACCGGTGACCTGCGCATTTCCCGCATCAAGCCGTCGACCAAGGTGGGTATTTTCGGCTGCGGGCTATCGCATGGCTTCGAGGTGGGGCGCAAAGGCGTTACCCTGTATGTGAACATCACCACCCCGTTCATGCCAATCACCACAGACGGCAAGGAACCTGATCTGTTACGTTATATTGCACCACTTGCAGAAGCACTGAAGAAAGCTTGCGCCAAGGCCCGACGCCTGGCGGCCAAAGACAGCGCCGGCAAGGTCATCTCGCAGCGCTCGGTCATCGCTGACAACCTCGACGACGCGATCGCCAAGGCGAGTGGCGATGGCAGCTATCGCTACTCCCTGCGCCAGTTGTTCTATGCGGTAAGACCCTACATGCTGGAGGCCTTCGGCAAAGAGCCTGACTACAACTACTTCGCCCAGATGATCACCGACATTGAAGCCGAGCGGGGCGAAGATTTGCCGGGTATCTATCGCGATGCACGCGGAACGTTGTACCATCCGCACCTCGGCGAAGACATCCCGCTCGGCACCATGAACGTCGAGAAATACCAACGCCCAGCCCACACCATCCGGCACGTACTTTATCTCGAAAAAGAGGGATTCAATAACCTGCTAAAGGATACGAAGTGGCCGGAGCGCAATGACTGTGCATTGTTGACCAGCAAGGGCTTTGCATCAAGGGCCGCACGTGACGTCATCGACTTGCTCGGCGACTCCGAAGAGGAGTTGTACTTCTACTGCATTCACGACAGTGATGCCTCGGGCACGCTGATCTACCAGGCATTGACCGAAGCCACCCGCGCCAGGGGGGCCCGAAAGGTAAAAGTGATTAATCTTGGCCTTGATCCCTGGGAGGCGGTCAATGTAATGGGTCTGCAGGTCGAAACCTTCAAGGAAGCGAGCGATTCGAAACGCAAACTGCCGGTCGCCAACTATGTCCATGAATATGACGGCGAAGATGGCAAGGGCTACTGGGCCGACTGGCTGCAGACGCGCCGGGTGGAACTGAACGCCATGACCTCGCCACAGTTCCTGGCATGGCTGGACAAGAAGTTCGAGCCGTACAAGCAGAAAGTCGTGCCGGATTACCAGGTATTGCGCAGCACATTCAACGACCAGGGTAGAAAGGCGATCGAGGCAGAGCTGGCCAGAAAGATTCTCAAAGAGGCCGGGTTCGAAGAACAGGTGGCCAAGGCCATGGAGAACCTCGCCCACGCAGCCGGGGAAGTAGACTTCGAGCAGATCGTGCGGGACGGCCTGGAAGAAGTTCCGGAACACCGTTGGGACAACCCGCTGGGGCAAGTGGCTGACCGGATGGCCAAGCGCACGGTCGGTTGATCAACTGGTAATCAGAAAGGCCGGGGAAACCCGGCTTTTTCATGCCCGCAGCGCAGGGGTAGCGCACCCGGCAACTCACTTCAGCTGGGCAAGTTTGCTATCAATATGCCGCTTATTTGACGTCAAAAGGCCATTGTTTCAATATCCGTGATACTTCGTCATAATTTAGTCACCTTTAATACAGGAGGCTGTTGTGACTGAATATGCTTTAATTGATCCGAATATTGAGCCGTTTAACACAGTCCTGGGTGAATCAGGGGCTTCCCTGCAGATGCACATCATGCGTGGCACTGAATGCCGAGCTGGTGCACCGCTGGAGGACGGACAATGGGAGTATCGCCTCTTCGCCAACGGCGCTATCGCTCTTGTTCTCAGGGATGCGGTCAGTCGCATCCCGGTCAGGAATGAACTGGGCGAGACCATTCTGGCGTCCCCTGAAGCGATTTCTCTGTCCATGAACCTGCTCGCGCTCAAAGATCAGCAGCAGTTGGTACCGCTGGAAGTCGCCACCCGACTTGAAACCCTTTACCGGGCGTTGAAGGAAGCGCTGATCCAGGAGCATTCCACCTTGATTCTCTCAGGGCTTGCGCCCGACCTGCGTGCGCGAAAACCTGCTGATCGCAGGGAAGGGCGTCTGCGCCCACACCGGGAAGCACACAGCATTATTCAGATGGAAGGATAGGGTTTTGTCCACTGGGTCGCTCGCGCTACCATGTATCAAAGGAGATCGCCATGAAAGCTGCCGACAACGACCCACTGGTACCGTTAAAAAACCTGCTGCATAGTCGCGCCGAAAAAGCCGCCCTTGCACTTGAGCCTGATGATGGGATTGGGCCGATCATGTGCAAACTGGTTGAGGCAGGGATCAAACTTGATGCGGACAAACCCGTAGCCAATGCCTGGGCCAAAATCCTGGGCTCGGTGCCGGCGATTCATGCGCTGCTGAGGGAGGGCGCTTCCCCCTACTGGGCATCCGCAGCGAAGGTTGAGAGCCGGTTCGGCGAACCACTGATCCTCGGCCATCATCCAGGCATTGCGTCATCTGCGAGCGCCCGTTCGATGGTGCTGGCACTGGGCATGCTGCAGAGCACCTCAACACTGGCCACCAATGAGCACATGGTAGCCTCCAATCTGCTGCGCATGATGTTACTGGGCGTGATCACTCCGTATCATGTGGCGACTGACCAAATCAGCCCTCGGTGGAAACAGCTGCTTTGCCAGCCCGCAGTGCAATTGACGATTGCGGATGAACTCACCCGTCAGCCTGGCGGGCAGGCCTTGTTGGACAAACCGGAAAACGTCTTGAAAATGGGCGTGATGTTCCAACAGCTTGGCGCCCAGACTGTCGTTGAGGCACTGCAAGACCATCCTTTGGCGCAAGCGCTGTTTACGCCGAATGTCATCCGTGACGGCGCCGTGACCAACCTGGTCATCCTGAGCCTCGATCTGCCTGATGCAGACAAGGTTGCCCAGGTGCATGAAGCGGTAGCGCGCTTTCTGGGGATTGAAGCACTCGATGAGATCTTCGATCAGGCCTTTGCCCACGCCTGCCAGACCCCAATGACCAACGAAGGTACTGGTGTGGCAAGGAGGGTGTTATCTCTTCGCCTGGCCAACCTTTCGCAGCTGGGGGTGGGCTCGCAAGCACAACCTTGGCTCGCCCAGGCTGCTGCCTTCCCCCTGGATTCGGCTGATCCAGAATCTCAATTCCACCTGCAGCCGTTCTGGCTTGAGCTGGCCAGATATCCTGAGCTCATGCAAGGCCCAACCCGGTTCCTGCAGCGCCTGACGGACAGTAGCTTCCTCAAGGGCACCCTGGATACTATGGGAGAAAACGCCTGGGCACAGATTTTCAGTGCCGCCTGGGGCACAGATGCTGCTCAATCGTCACATTTGGAAGTACTCACACGCCTGAATGCCCAGGAGCTAGCGTCATACCCTGTACTGCGCAAGGCCATGCTTGGCGTTATTGAGCGGGAGATCGTGCGACCCGAAGCGTCGTTGGCTTTCTTACAGAAAGATGATCTTGATAAAATCTGGGATGGCTATCGCAACGCTGCGGTGAAAATCTGCAGCATGGTTGGTCTGTACTTGGCGCCAGATTACTGCACAGAAGCCGCTGCGGCCTGGTTTGACCTGCTCAAACATGCCATCTGCCAGCAAGCAATGATTGCAAAGCTGCCTCGCGATCCCGTGTTGCTTGCCAAGTTGGATGACGCAGGTCTGGAATCAGCCTTGTCCGGGGATTTAGGCCTCTGAGCTGAAGATCTGGTTGACTTCGATTAGCATGGTCTGTCGCCGGCAGATCCTGAGCTCCGCTTGCCACTGGACTAACGCAAGATGCAGGCGTGCAACCAGAATCAGGTGTGCGGGTTCCTGCAATGCTCAGCCGGGTTGCGCCTGGAAGCTAGGCGCATGCCCCGACTGAGTGGGGCTTAGCAACTCAAGTCTTGCTCAGGTTGCGTAATGATTCGAAAGTCCGCTTCGTTGCGGTAGCTGCGATGGCCCTCGGCCATGTCGATCAACCAGAGCTTGCCTTCCTTGTCCTTAAGAAAATCGACACTCCAGTACCCTTTGAGGCTGCGTGTAATGCGCTCTGAGGCGTTGATCATGAAATCCAGGTCTTTCCCTGTAGGGTTGGATATCGCCTTCAGGGCCTCTTGCCAGGCGGCAATGGACGGTTTTTGAATTGAATCGACTGGCCAGTACGGCTGGTACCCTTCGATGACGCCATCGCGAGCGAACACGCGGTACTCTTCCGTGACCGGCATTTGGCCCTCAAAGGCCGTGAAGACCGGGGCAACATCAATCATTTTTCGAACGACCAATTCGGGGGTGAATGTCTCAATGCCGTTCATGCCCTGGAAGTTGAGTAGCTCGCAGACGTGAGCCAGGATCGTTTGCGGCTGGCCATCGGGCAAGGCGCAGGCTTCTGACCAGTAATGCTTTGCGCTGGTGAAGGCCGTTTTGATGAACAGCGGGTAGCCATGCTCGGTGCCGAACGTCTGAATGGCCTGCACCAATGCATCAATTTGAGTTTCAACCTGGGCATCGGCGGGTTTGCCGTCAAGCAGCGTGCTCTGAAGCTCGGGGCTCAGCGTGATCGTGGAGGTCTTGGGATGGCGGATACCAGCCACTTCGACGGCGGGAAACCAGTTGGAGAATGCATTGGGGTTGGCCTGGCAACGCTCGTAGGCTTCCGCCATCATGGTCTTCATTTGACTCTCGTCAAACTCAGGAATGACAAACAAACTGTCCAGGTCAAATGGGGTTTTTCCGGTCATTGCATAGCCCTCTTTAGTTAGAGCTATATTGGCATAATCAAGGTTTAAATTGGTAGAGGGGAGGGGCCATCCTGGCCAATGCTCCATTAGGGCCGAGACAATACGCCCATACTCTGGATATCTGCTTCAAGCTCTGTAACCAATTCGGCGATGTCGGGATATTCCGATTTGAGCCAGGTGCTGCTAACGTAGAGGTGTCCCAGGTAGGCAGTAGTAGGGCTACCGGTTTGCTCGCAGGCCGAGATAGCAATCATGGCTTCATTTTCAGCGTCGGCGAGCGCTGCCGGCAACAAGATCAAGCCGTCCTCGGTGATGGCGAACGACCGGGCCCATTCTGGATAGCGGGAGTCAGATGTATTCTGCGTTACATACCATTTCATGTTGCCTACTTCACCCTCGTACCTGAGAAAGCGCCGCATATTAGCGACTACTGTCCAAAATTGATACCCACAATGTGCGGCAAGCACGATCCATCAAGGATGGCATTTAGCCACAAGGTGACCCTATGAAAACCGTACAAAACGCCTGTTTTCTCGCGAGCTTGCTGGCAGATGCCACCACTGGCCGGTTGATGCCAGCAGATATGAATCGCCCCTATGTTTGGGAAAAGGCGCATGTAGAGACCCTGTTTGATTCAATTTTGAAGCAAATCCCGATTGGTAGTTTCTTGTTGTGGCAACCGAACGGAAAGGCCAACCTGTCTCAGCTTTCACGCAGCCGGCTTGGCCCTGTCGCCATCCTCAAGGATGTGCAAAGTCATACCCCGCTCAGCCTGCTCCTGGATGGCCAGAACCGCCTTGCCACTCTGATGTGGCTGGCGAATATGAGGCCAGATTTGGTCACCGCTCAACTGTCAGGCACAGAGAAAGCCACGTGGGGATCGGGGGAGGCGCTGGTGTTTGACGGGGATACAGGTTCTGTAATCTTTGTTCCCAGTGCTTTGGCACAAGAGGGGTTGCGCGTGCCCGCATGGATGCTGATGCGCTCAATTTCAGCGGAACAGTCTGTGGCTACGCAAAAGGGTCTGCGGCAACTGTACCTGCATTGGGAGACGTTCAAGTCGGAACACGAAATCGATCTGTTCCTTACACAGTTTGAAGCCGCTGCAGAGGCCTTCAGGGATGCCAGGGTCACCGTGACCACCATTGAGGATGCGACAGCAGAAGAAGCCAGAGCGATTTTCCTCAGGATCTGCCGTGTTGGCGTACAAATGAGCCAAGTTGATTTCGACCGGGCGGTAGGTTGGACACCTAAACCACCGGCAGATGTTTCTCCTGAGCCTGAATGTCCGTAAGATGTGCGTATTTTCATCTCATTAAGGACACGCCGGCATGACTTCTTACACCCCTGACAGTTCAAGCAATGACTTCGAGACGCTGTATAGGGCAGCTATCAACAGCGATGAAGTTGGGGGCGTAGCCCGCGATACGGCGCAGAAAGTCGTTGAGCGGTTCTTTGAGAACAAAAACGACGGACAGCTTTCAGACCTTACTGCTCAGATTCAGGAGGCAGCGGGTGATCGCAACATCGACCGCATCTTGAAACTTACGGAAGAGCTTAAAAGGGCCAAAGACACCGAGCATGAGCGGGCGATGCGCCTGGTGAAGTTCGCCGAGGAGTTCACATTCCAGGAGCTCTTGCAGGCTTTCCCTAGCGACTTTAAAGACCTGGCCTACGAAATTGGCCTGCTGGTGATCCAACACACCCAACAAGGCATCGCCAAAAGCAAGCGCCGTGGAGGCTCAGCGCCTGGATCCCGACGTGTCAGCCGGCACAAGTACCTGATCTCCAGGGGTGATCAGACCATTGAGGCCGTCAGCAACGTGGGCTCGCCGAAGAAGCCGGGGGCTGAGCGTGAATTCTTCGAGTTCATGGGCTTCACCGTCTCGGAAGACGGACGCTCGTTGCAACCGCCAACCTTTGTCAACATCAAGGGCGAGACGGTTACCATCGTGTCGAAGAAGGCTGTGATCGAAGACCTGATGGCGGGCCATGATGCTTGGCTGAGCAAGGGCTACAGCATCAAGGTGCAGGAGCAGACACCTGAACCATCCGGTGCCTGATATCAGTTCAGATCAAAGCCCCACGAGCCAGCCTCCGGGGCTTTTTTTCTGGCAGCTGACTTTTTGATCACGACATTGTCGTTGTCGTCATAGCTGATGATGCTGCGGGCTTCTTTCTTGAGCAGCTTCAAGCAATGTTCAGGGTTCAGCTCTGTCTCAGAAAGGGCAACGATGGTGATTCCCGTTGTCTTAACGAACATGAACATGTCGGGTTTGTTTTCGGTGCGCTCAGGGTGGAAGTAGCGCTCAGTATCGTAGAGGTTGGTGATGGACTTCTTGTATTTGAACTGGAAGAAAACCTCGCGTTTGCCTTCCCGCAGCTGACAACTGAAATGATCACCCACTTTGAATGAACCATTCATTATGTCGTCCCACACAGGATCTACGGCGGTGTTCAGTTTAAAGAAGTAGTTGCCATCCAGGGTCTCTTCATAGATGTAGGCAAATTGATTTGCCCGGAAGGCTTTGAGCAGCGCCGATTTGATGTCGCCGAAAACAAAGGTCATGCGTTGTTTTTCAGCTTTGATCTCAGCTTCAAGGGAAGGGTGCATTAGGGGTACTCCGCGTTCGAGTGTCGAGGGTACCACAGCAGAGGGGCGCATTGTAGGTGGCGCGAAAGCAGGGTACGCCTGGCGAATGGCTGACTTGCTTCAAGCATGACAGAAGTCGAAGCCAGGTGTCATGAATATGTTCACAGAAATGGCGCGCCTGGCCCGATTTGAACGGGCGACCTTTCCCTTAGGAGGGGAACGCTCTATCCAGCTGAGCTACAAGCGCATGAGGCAGTGCATGGTAGCGAGTGCCGGACTCGAACCGACCTGACAGGGGAATGAACCCAGTGGCATCACCCGACCGCCGAACTCGCATAACACAGGTGTATGAAGCCTAGACTTCATTCCCGGCTAGCCAACCATAAACCTTATGGTCAGTAGTGGACAATGTTTTCAGGCGAAACACTCTCCACTACAGCCTGGATTTCAAGTGGTTTCTTTCACTTGGCGCCCCAGGGTGCGTGAATTTAAATGACACTTGCAGCTTACTTGTGTAGCATATGTTGTCGCCAGATCTTGAGGCGAGCCAGGATCTTGTGGCGCTGGAGCCCATCGAAAATGTGTTTGCCGACAAAAGCGCCGAGCGAGAACACTGTCAGGGCGGTGACACACACCAAGACCAGGACACTGACAATAACGGATTTGATTGCAAAACCAACGCTATTGAACATCGAACCACCAACATGAGTTGATGTAGCTGAAAGGTGGAGCGGGTACCGAGAATCGAACTCGGATAGTCAGCTTGGAAGGCTGGGGTTCTACCATTAAACTATACCCGCGCATTCATTTGTTGATCGACATGGGAAAACAAGCCGTTCAACTAAAATGGTGCCCTGAGGGAGACTCGAACTCCCACACCATTGAAAGTACAACCACCTCAAGGTTGCGCGTCTACCAATTTCGCCATCAGGGCTTTTGTTGCTATTTCAAATCTTAATCTAGATTTAACCTCAGGTCAACAGCCTAAGCTATTGATTTTCCGCGAATATGGCGGACAGAAAGAGATTCGAACTCTTGGACGAGTCACCCCGTCGACGGTTTTCAAGACCGTAGCCTTAATCCACTCGGCCATCTGCCCGGAAAGCATGGGCTGTTGTCAGCCAACACTCTAGTTTGTCGCTCGAACTGGGCCCGGTCGTGACTTCGGGCTGTAGAGACCACCATCCTACTTATTGCTCAGTGGGGCGGTTCGGCTAGGTGATGAGGGCTTTCAGACATCGCCCCACCGAAACGCTGAGCTTTTCTTTCCCTCGATTACCCAGAGCCGGTGGTTGCCGCTCTCTCGAATCCCGGAAAATTTGCCTGCCTACAGGCTTCCTTTCGAGTTCTCAGTATATTGTCATCGCTGGAGGCCGTCAATACTCGATTTGATATTTTATTGATTCTACGAAACTTTCTGGAAGGATGCTGCTGTGCCGCCCCTGCTGACAGGCTATGCCAAGAGTGGGAATGCGCTGTGCGGTAACAGCATGGGAAGGAAATTTCTGGTGGGCCTCGGCAAGCCCGCGCAGGATTGCGCTTTCGGTTTATATTGTTTCCCCGGCATTGCCGAGCCGCTCCACAGTCGGTCACAGGAGCTGAGATTGACCCCATTGAGAGCTCGCGTCCTAGGCACGCGAGCGACCTACTGCCCTAGCGCATTTGATAGATATACGACCGAAACGCGGGGATGCGCTCAGTGGCTATCCTGCAGCAGGCTGCCGCGCTCTCGCAGCGGCCCAGCATGCCCACATCATTGCTTAGTACTGCCTGCACCTTGAGCTCTGCGAGACTCAAGGCTGTCATGAACGACATAGGCACTTGCGCCAGCGTCTGCGCGCACTGCGCCAGGAACTCCACCTCCAGGAACTCGAAGCCCGCCAGCACAGCAATGGGAAAGGGCGCCCTCATTGCGGTGGCGTCAGTTGCAGCGCCCGCAGCACGTTCGGTGACGAAGCTGTCGATTACACCCTTCTATGCTTTCCAAAATGCCTCGGCCTCACTGTTAGCCCCCAGTGCCACGAGCATGACCTTCTGCTCGCGTTTGGCCATGAGCAGGACGCTGTCTAGTTGGCAAGAAATGCCAGCAAGCAGCACATAGCCGACTTGGGCGTTGTCGAACAGCTCGATCAACGCGGCAATTTCTTCGCGCCCCCCACGACCAGACCACCTGCACGCCACGGGTGGATGTTCGTGAAGATGACTTGATGCAAGGCTTTGTTTCGAATGTGCGAGCTCTTGGCCCTGACGAGCAAGGCCTGCGACACTGACACATCGAAATTGGCTGAGTACACCAGATCTTGTGCATCGTCCTGGAGGATCGCGGCGGAGGTCGGCATTTCAAATTACCTGAATTATGAGCGTTAACTAACCAAGATTAACTGACAAATCCAAAACAAAAAGGGGGTTGCGCCTATCAGTGCCCAAGCCTTCTGCACCGATCGCGAACCCCCTTGCTTGCCAGCCGAAGCTGTAGGTTGCTATTCCACCCTGAAGTCACGCCGCAAGCGGCACTGGTACGGTTTCATAAGAGCCCCAGGGAGTTAACCAGCTTCCCCCTGACGCTGAGGGTTAATCAGTCACCCACAACTGCTCGACCTTTCCCCATCTATGACGCTACACGTGATTGCGCCGCGTCTCCGGTGCCAGTGGCCATGACGGATTACCTCTCCCTCACGCGCCCTCGCTTCAGTCAACCCACAGAGCGTAATAGCGTCATCGGTAGGGGGTAGGCCTTCCCCTGGCGATCTACTGGAACGGCGAGTGAAGCATGAGCCCGTCTCCAGCGCTAGTGGGGGCGGTACCGGGTTTCGAACGCGCCGCAGCGCGAACAGATTCCGATCATCCACCCCGCTGCCCATTCTCGGCGCAAAAGATTGACGCGCAACCTCAAGGGCCGAACATGGACAGGTATGGTGCCGCCAATAGGATTCGAACCTATGACCCCCTGCTTACAAGGCAGTAGCTCTGACCAGCTGAGCTATAGCGGCATATTCTGTACTGATGATCCAATCTACATTGTCTGTCGATCGTCGTCAATATATATCTAAAGGTGGCGGAAAGCGAGGGATTCGAACCCCCGTGACCCGTAGGTCGCACCGCTTTCGAGGCGGGCCCATTTAGCCAGGCTCTGGCAGCTTTCCGTAACTCGGTGCTCAGTGCGCTTGCAAAGCCGCCTGGTGCTTGCACGTGTGCTCCACTGAGCGATAAAGTAGTGAAATTCCCATCTCAGGTACCAGCCAATGCCAATACCTCACACCGTCCCTGGTTCAGCCTGCACCCGCGTGAGCCCTGAAGACTGCGAAGCCATCAAGGCCTGGTTTGAGTCCCCCGAGGCGGGCGCCGCTTTACAAGCGGCTGCGCAGGAAGCGCGTGCAACGATCGCCAGGATGCGCCGTGAAAGCCGGATTGACTGGCGTGAGCTGCACCGGCCTATCATGCGCATCCTGCCTTAGAACATAAATTGGTGCGGAGGAGGGGACTCGAACCCCTAAAGCTTTCGCCGCCTGAGCCTAAATCAGGTGTGTTTACCAATTTCACCACATCCGCGTTTTACAACAAAAATGGTCGGGATAGGAAGATTCGAACTTCCGGCCTCCAGTCCCCCAGACTGGCGCGCTAACCTGGCTGCGCTATACCCCGTAAAACTTGTCTAATACTCAATATCACTCAATTATTGTGCCAACCAAATGGTAGGACTAAGATAAGACACTTGCACTTTGACACCTTTCAACAGATGTCCGTATTATGCACGGCCACACACATGGTCGGTACAACTATATATGGTCGGAGTACCAGGATTTGAACCTGGGGCATCCTGCTCCCAAAGCAGGCGCGCTAACCTGGCTGCGCTATACTCCGAATTATTGCATAAACCTATGTTTCATACCAAGACCTTTGACGGGGGAGTCGAACCCCTTTGCCCAGCCAGGCGCTTTCTTGGATTCGAACCAAGCCGCTGCCGGTTAGTACCGGCGCACCACCAATGGATCAAAGGCCTTGGTATGAAACATACAACTTGTTGGCGGAGAGTCCCGGATTCGAACCGGGGAGGCTGTGACACCTGGCAGGATTCAAAGCTGCTACTTTAGACCGCTCAGACAACTCTCCGTAACTGGTGCTGAGGGCGGGACTCGAACCCACGACCTGCGCCTTATGAGGGCGTCGCTCTACCGACTGAGCTACTTCAGCAAGACTCGATGTCATGGCCATGTTCCAGCCAAAACACATTAATAATCAGGCATTTGCGATGGAAGCTCGAAATGCCAAAAAGGGCTGCTAGACTCAGGCCTACGGCCTGCAGGGAACCCGTTTCTCCCTGTTGATCCTGAGGTCGAAGGTTCAGCAAACCCTCCACTTGACCACTCAAGTTCTTCATCAATGATGAACTAGCACATATGGCGGTGATGCAGGGATTCGAACCCTGGATACCTGTGATAGATATGCCTCCTTAGCAGGGAGGTGCTTTCGGCCACTCAGCCACATCACCATATAAAATTCTGTCAGATTGTATAAAGAGCGGTAAATCTTGAATCGAATGTGGCGGTGAAGAGAGGATTTGAACCTCCGAACCTGTGACAGTTACCTGATTTCCAATCAGGCCCATTCAGCCGCTCTGGCACTTCACCGAAAACTTTTCCAAGGCATTAAAAAACCCGGAGCATGTCCGGGTTTTTGGATACTGGATCCCGGACGGCGTGTCCGAGATGCGAACACGCGATACTATGCCATTGGTGACGGCAGCGTCATTGTCAGACTAGATGGCATACTTGGCATGTTCATGGGTAGTTCCTCGTGCATATGTCTAATAGTAGTCACTGCTTCGAATTAGTGTCAACAGCCTTTTTCAAAAAAAGGGAAATAATTTTTCAGCTTGACCTACCACAAACATTGCGTATACTTGGTGTACGTTAACTGATGCGATGGAATCACCGCCATGCAGTATATCAAGCCGGAAAACCTGATCTTTCATAACGATGCCCTGGTGACCCTTGAGGTACTGCGTGAGCATACCCTGGGGTGTGAAGGTGATGAGGCTGTACGCCTGGGCATCCTTTCTAAAATCGATCGCCGCATTGCCGAACTGAAGGCCTCAGTTTTTGAGCGTAGGGAGGCCAATGGGTCTATTCGGGTACGCCATCCCGCCATCGGCGTCCTGTGTATCGATCACGAAACCCTCAAAGAGCCGACCCAACTGTTCGCTTCCCATATCAAAAGCCTGGTGGCCTTCACCATCACCATCAGTCGTGCGGACGCCATCATTGGTGTCGATGGGCTGATTGATTACGAGCCCTATGAAGAGATTGCGCGCTTTAAGATGACTGCATCAGCGTTTAGCGAACTGATTACAAGTCCTGGGCGTGGTCACCATCCGGCCACATTCGAATTCGCCAAGTACTACCGGATTGATCCCTACCTGCCGGATGCCATGGCCAATTCAAAAACACTGTTGGCCCGCAGTGTGGAAAATTGTCTGGATGGCACGCAAGAGTGGCTCAGCAACCTGGCAGGACTTATCTCCGAAGCTGCTGAAAAATCTGCCAAGCCAACCCTCAAAGCCGTTGCTGAGATGCAGAAATACACGTCCATGCTTGAGTCATCGGTGGTCGCAGGCCCTGCGTACAACCTGGCACGCTTAGCCGAGTTTGCCGAGGTGGTTAAGGCCCACAGTCAGCAGGAAATCGAGGCGCTCATCGCCCTCCACAAAATGAATGAGGAGTCTCGTTGATGCGCTCAATTAATACTGCCGTGCTATCGTCCCTGGATCTTTCGGTTGCCGAGCTTGCGTTACTGGCGCCCACCGCAATCAAGCGACACGCGGAGCATGCTGCCAAGTACAACTACAAACCGGATCCGAAGCGCTCATTTTCGGAATGGTTGGCGCTGTACGGGCCAAAGGGTCTAAAGGTTGAGCAATACATCGATATTCAGCTCATGCACGCCCTGGCCACCCGCCATAAGCCCTACACATCTGTCCGCGAAGTCGAAACCAAGCTATTCGCACAGGAATATGGCACCCACCACAGTAGCTATGGCAGCATTTCCCTAGGTGCGCCCTCGTCGAGTCGAGTCGCACTGGTTGGCACCTCAACCATGTCCAGTTATTTCATGCAATTTGATATTCAGTTCGGCCAGTTGGCCGTCCGTGATGGCGACACGCCTCATCTGATGGACAACATGGGTTTGATTCGGGCAGCCATGTCTGTTGAGCAGTTCTCGCTTTTGATTCGCGGTGGCAGTGGGGTCAGGGCCCCAACCAAGCTTCAAGTTATTCCTGAGGGCTTGGGAGACGACCCGCCCGCATTGAGTCCGACCTCTGCCAAGCGCCAGGATTTTGAAGGTGCAATTCGCCAAGCGGCACAACCATTCATTCTGGCGATGAAAGCGATCGCAGAGATCCTGGGGCAGGACTTGTCCAAAAAGGCGAATCGTGTGGCTTTGGGCGAGGCCGGTAAGGCGGCACAGCTCGCGCTGACCGAGGTGCAGGGGCAGATTTCGGCAATGACCGTGGCGGCGAGCCAGGAAGAAACCGAGCGGGTGCAGCGCCAATTCGACGTGGAAATCGCCGAGCGCCTGCAATCGATGGGGATTGAAAACCTCAGTGCAATCATTCCCCGGCTGACCTGACGGGCCTCCCCCTGAGTGAGCCCCAACTTGCACCTGCAACTGGGGTTTACTCGTGAAGACCGCTAGAGCCCAATCTCACTCTCCAGGTGCATCGTCAAGACGCGCTCGCTGACGTGGTCGAGCAGGTAGGGGAGCTTGATGATCTTGAATACTCTGTCAGCCAAACGCGGATTGCTGGCATACGTGAGCACCAGGTCTTGCGGGAGCGCCTGCAGAATAAGCGCCGCAACAGGTGCGGCCTGCTGCTTGGCACCGGCCTCAATCAATTCAGCAAGTTCCGCCAACGGCTGTGGTTGCCTGTCTTTAAGCCCTAGGTAGATGTAGCCGCCGACAAGGTATTGCTTCAAGCCAATGAACCAATCGGCACCGTCCGCGATCAGTCGGGTCATCAGCTGATCATCCCCATCCCTGGCTTTTTGCTCACGGCGGAACATCGCCTGGATGATTTCATGGCCGCCATTTCGGGCGAATTCGGCTTTGTAAATCGGCTCCACTGTTGCCCAGGCGCCAGACGGAACGGCGCCAATGCTTGCGCCCAGCCAGTCTGCGAAATTCATGCTGGAATACGCTGCAGGATGGTCTTGGTCGCCGCCAGTAAGCATGAAATTCATGAACGCGGCGGGAATCTCCTGGTTCGCTGACCTGGCATATCGCACCATGTTTTCTGCGTCCATGTAACGCCGGATGGAGCGTATCCCCTGCAGACTCTTGAATGCTTCAATGTCACCGGCCCTGGCCACATTGAGCAGTACTGCATTGATGTTGGTGCCATTGTTAAGGAGTTTGCGAACGTCAGCGACCTTGCGCAAGCTACCATTCTGGAAGCGCATGACGCTCTGGGTAAGGGGCAGGGGGTTGAGGTGATCCAGGCGGTAGCTGCGACCTTTCTGCTGGTGGATGATCGCGATTATCCGTTCGCGAGTGTCTTCTTGTGTCAGGGCTAAGGCGCAAACCTTGTCAAAGGCGGAATCTACCCAGCGTTCTAACGTCGTTGTGCGAGCATGCTTGTCCGGGACATGGCCTGGGAACCCCTGCTCGATCACCACATTCGCCAGCTCGCTTTGGCCAGCGTAGAGTTGCTTTGCCACCTCCGAGATCACCTTCTGACGAGGCTCATCCGCTCTCCAGGCCATCCACTCAATCACCTGCGGTGCAATCCCGGTCAGACACGTCGCGTCCTTCCGGGCATGCCCGGCATCGGCAAGCTCGTTAAATTGAACTTCGGTCAAGACGAAGGAGGGGGTCGGCGTAGCAGTCATACAAACTCCATCTGCATCGGGATTTTCTTCTTGAGATAGACCTATTATGCTTGCTGCCCCGCACTGGGGTAAATCACCAGGCAGTTGACACCATTAGGTATACTCCGTATACTTTAATCACCACCTCATCAAGGATCGTGCTCATGAAAATGCTCAAGCTGCTAGTTGCCTCCGCGTTGCTGTCGGTCTTGGCGGGTTGTGCAGGCCTAACCTCGAACTCTGACAGTTCCGTCGAATACACCTATGCAGGCGTGCCTGACGCCATGGCTGATCACTGGGTGGGGGCGGCCACTGAAGACGGTGGCAAGGAGAACTGGACGTTCGCCATGGATTTGCGCCAGAAAGAACTCAGCCTGGTGAACTACTTCTCGCAGAACTGCACCGCCGTCATGAAGTACCAACGCACTGAGCCTAATGGTGGCCTACTGTTCCTGCAGCAGCGCAGCTCGGGCAACCAGTGCTTCGGCAACCACTATGTCCGCCTTACGCAGATTCAGCCCAATACCCTGGAATATGCCTTCTACACCCTCGAAGGCAAGAAGAAAGCCAGCGGCCAGCTCAAGCGCTCCAGCACCACCGCCTTTCATGTGAACATGGATTCGCGCCTGGTGGGCACCTGGAAAGGTACGGCAGTGCTGGTCGGCGGCAAGTCCACGCCGGCTGTTATCACCATCGGCAAGACCCAGACCAGTTCTGCCAGCTACGATGCGTGTGGCAACAGCCGCCTGTACTACCGCTCGTTTGTCAACCGCTCGGTGGCATTTGAAGAGCAGGCCAGCAACGGTCAGCCAAGTGCCTGTGTTGGCCAGATCACGACCTTCAACTACATGCCTGACGGCACGCTGCGTCGCATCAACCTCAACGCCAAAGGTGAGCGGATTTCGGCGACCTACTTCACCAGGGTCAAATGACCTGGATCTGATCGGTAAATGAAGCCCGCGCCAGCGGGCTTTTTTGTGGGCAAAAACCGCTATCGGCTTGACCCATAAGGGCTTTTCACTCATAATGTATACAGAGTAGACCTTATTGGATGTTGCCATGAAAGTTGCACTTTTCGGCTCCGCATTCAACCCGCCCTCAGCAGGCCATGCCGATTGCGTTGCGCAGCTGGCCCAGTTTGTAGACGAGGTGTGGTTGATACCGTCTTTTCGCCATGCCTTCGACAAAGACATGTCGCCCTACACCCTGCGCTGTGAATGGGTACAGGCGTTTGCGCAAGACCTGGGGCCGCATGTGAAACTCATGGCGATCGAACACGAGCTGGCGATAGCGACGGGTACGCCGCGCCCCATCTACAGCTACGAGGTGGTGGAGCATATCGCGCAACACCATCCTGATCACCAATTGCTGCTGGCCATTGGCCCTGACAACATGCATGCCTGGAGTCGATTCAGCCATACCGAGCGCATCCACGCCCGGTGCCAAGTCATGGTCACCCAGGAGAGACTTCAAGTGCGCAGCACAGGTATTCGCCAGGAATTGGTACGTGGTCATGTTCCACGTGCCATGCTCACACCACATGTGATTCAGGCACTCACCCAATACAACCCATGGAAGCCACTTTATGTCGCTTGAACAACTGCACGACAAAAGCCCAGCGCCTCGCCATGACCCTATCGTGACCCTGGACGCGGTCATCTTCTGCTGGTTGAACGAAGAACTGCTGGTGTTGCTGGAAAAGCGACGCAAAGAGCCATTCAAAGATGTGCTCGCAGTGCCTGGCGGCTATATTCACACTGACTCAGATAAAACCATCGACACCGGTCGCGATCGCATCCTGCGGGAGAAAGTGGGGTTCCTGCCTGACTACATGGAGCAGCTCGAATCGGTGGGTGGTATGGATCGAGATCCGCGTGGCTGGTCGGTCTCGATCATCTACATGTGTATTCTCAAACAAGACAGCCCAGTCTTGGCGAACTTGCCCGAGCACCTGCAGCTGCTTCCCATCTCGCAAGTCACAGGCCCGGACGGTGTCGAGCTTGCGTTCGATCATCGCGAAGTGATCAACCGCGCCTATCAGCGCCTGTCCAGCAAGACCGCTTACTCCAGTTTGCCGCTGCTGTTCATGCCCAGGCTGTTCACGATGCCGATGATCATTAACATCCACAAGGCCATCATGGGCACCACGCCGAACAAGATGAGCCTGCACAAGCGTTACAAACAGGGCGACCTGATTCGCAAGGTGCCAGGTGAAATGCTCTCACTGTCGGGTGCGCGGATTACCGATGCCTACGAGGCCACTATCGTAGAGCCTGAAATGTTCAGCGGCTCGCTGGGGGGTGGGGGATGATCAACTGGATTCAATCCCACCCCCGCAATACACGGGGCCGGGATTTCGCGATCAGCGATATTCATGGGTGCTTCAAGTTGCTGGAAACCAGCCTGGAACAAGTGGGATTTGATCCTGCTTGCGATCGCCTGTTCCCGGTAGGCGACCTGGTCGATCGCGGCCCTCAGAATGAATGGGTACTCGACTGGCTGGACAAGCCCTGGTTTTTACCGGTGAAAGGCAATCACGAGGCCTTCATCTTGAAGCTGTATGCACAAGGCGAGCCTTCGCAAGAGGCGCTGACCCATGCCCTGAATTTCAAGAAGTCTGGATTCGATTGGTGGGGTGAAACCTCCCGGTCGTTCCGACACAAGTTCTTGGCGGCCATCGCCAAACTCCCCATCGCCGCGCAAGTCGACACGTCATTGGGCAAGGTGGGGTTGATTCACGCGGACGTGCCATCAGGGATGCACTGGGAGCACATCGTCGATCTGATCAATGATCCTGATGCTGAACAGCAACGCCGGCTACTGAGCAACCGCGACCGCGTGACCAACAAGGACTGCACACTGGTACCGGGGCTTGAGCGCGTCTACGTGGGTCATAATATTGTGAAAAGGCCCCTGGTGCTGGGCAACACGGTGTGCATTGATACGGGTGCCTACCAGGGGCGTACGGCAAAGTGGCCGGGGAAAGGCGGCCTGAGCATCATTCGCCTGGATGTGCCGATGACTGAGCTGCAAGCAAAGATCAACAGCTGCAAGCCCAACAGGGGGCTGCTGATCCCTTAAGATGCAAATTGGCCAGGTGCAAACACTGGCCAAAAAATGGGGATTTGCCCTGGCACCTGTTGCCCGCTTTGCCCCCGAAAGCCCCTCCCTGCAGGGCGCAACAAGCGCTATTCCTCAACTTCAAAGGCGTCCAAGCGCTCATTGATGTCGAGCAGGACGGCATCTGTGCTTTGCACTAGATCCAACATCGAATCCGACACCTTGAGCTCGGGCTGAGCCAGGGTTTGCGTGATCAGTGCCTGGATTTTCCCCAGCAGATCTTTGAGCTTCCACAGTGCAATCAGGCGCGGCGGTTCAAGCAGAGCAATCAACTGATCATTCATGCGCAACTCAGTTTCGCTGATTGACAGCGCAATGGACTCAAGCTTGTACTTGAGCAGCAGGTCAGTCTGACTTGTCTCGGCCTGATTCATGGTGAGCCTCTTCAGTGGGTCGATGCAGGTGCGCTGGCAGTCGCGGCACGTCGTACAAGCCACTCACGCACCAAGGTGAAAGCCAGGGCCAGGAAGACCGGGCCCAGGAAGATACCCAGGAAACCCCAAACCATCATGCCACCCAGCACGCCCAGCAGCACGATGGGCATCGGCAGCACGCCGCCGCGACTGATCAGAATGGGTTTGAAAATATGCTCGGCACCACCAACAATCACAAAGCCCCAGAACAGCAGGAAAATCCCCATCCACAGCTGGCCATCGTACATCAGCCACAGTCCGATCGGGACATACAGCAAAGGTGGGCCCATGGGAATCAAGCTCAAGAAGAAGGTGGCCAGGCCCAGCAACAGCACTCCAGGGGTGCCGGCGATGGCAAAACCGATCGCCAATAGCACCGCTTGGATGAGTGAAGTGCCTAAAACCCCATTGATCACTCCCTGGATGGTGTTTTGCGCCACCGTCCAGTAACTGCGTGACGACGGCCCAACAATGTAGGACAGCGCGTCATGGAGAATTTCGGTGATTTGCTCGCCCTGGATATGGAACCAGAAGGCGAAGACAATGGCCATCAGGCACTGCACCACAATCGTTCCCACTACGGCACTGTGACTCAGCAGGTAGGTGGCAGCGGTATGCAGGTATGGCTTCACATCCAGGAACCAATCCGGCCCTTTTGCCTCCCAAAACCCCCATTGCTGATGGATGTAGCTGCCCGCCAGCGGGATCGACTCTACCCAGGATGGGGCTGCGGGTAACGTGGTGTGTGCCATCGTAACGATCGGATCAATAAACTGCTGCGTGCCTCCGGCCAAACTCATGGCCAGCGCCACCAGGGGGCCTGCGATCAGGATAACAAAGACCAGGGAGATCAGGCTGGCAGCGACCCAGCGCGACCCCGTAACCTTGCGAAGCCATTGCACTGCGGGCCAGGTTGCGAAGGCAATCAATGCGCCCCAGGCCAGGGTAATTGCAAAAGGTGTGAGCACGTAGAGGGCAGCAAGCAGCACCCCCAGCACAATGGCCATGCCAATGGGCTTTTCCAAGCGGTTGAACATGTTGAATCGTCCGTTTTGGTGAATGAGGTTAATTGCACTGTAATGGCGACCTGCCACTTTTGCAATATATTGATTAAGCGTTGTTTTTGACATTGAGACTGACCGCCAGTGGCGTCTTTTTCTCTACAGTACACCCGCCTTTGAAAAAATCAGGAACGGCAGGTGGGCCGTGACGACCATTACACAGATCGGGAAAGCAAACAGGAAGACCAAGCCCATCAACTGCATGGCCAGCACACCACCCAGCAAGTACATCATTGCGGCCAGCACCACAGCGCACAGGGCTAAGCCGATTGTTATGAGGGCGATTCGACGAACCTGGGCGCCGGCAAGCAGCCAAGAGGCTGAGCCAGACTGGCCAGTAATCGAGGTGAACACTAGGTTTAGCAGCGCCGCCAGACGCTTGGCGTTGAACTGCAGGAGCAGCGAGCCGCCCACACTGACAACCGTGGTCAGGGCAACCCAGTCAGCCCGCCCAGCTGCGCCTAAGAACGCTTGGGCATTCAGTGTCAGAGACTGCTCAACCGTGTGAACAGCCTCGGCATTCATGGCTGCCAGCGCCTCCCATCGCTGGGTGATGTCGGTGCCCAGGATCGACACCCTGGGTAACCAAGAGGGCGGTGTGCCAACCTCGGTGCTTGCCATTGCCAGGTAGGCATCGAGCAGCCTCAGCGCATCAGTCGGGAACGCCGCTGGTAGCCATACTAGGGCGCCCAGCAAGCTCAGCACAAGGGTGGCGCAACCTGCGCCAATCACAGGCCTTCCCACAGCCCGAACCAGGTACGCGAACAGTGGTTGATTGAGCACAGCCAACAGGATGCCAGTCTCGAAGGCGCTTGGCAGAGGTACGACCGCGAATAATCCAGCGATGACTACCCACAACAACAGAGTTTTCGCGACCATCAAATGCAAGTTGATAGGCATGGCAGGCTCACACGCAAGAGTCACTCGGTAAGGGATCTTCAAACCCCATGATTACTGGCGTGTACGGTGTTATTTGCCCGTACAGATCGGGCAATATACACCAAAACCATTAGAGACCCAAGTCGAGCTCCAGCACCAGGTCGCGATAACCCTCCAAAACCGGGGCTTTCATGGCAATCTCACGCGGAAACGCCGCGCTTTTGTAGGTGGCCTGGATCATTTGAAGTTGCGCTGGATCGCGCAATTGTGCCGGCAGTGTTGCGCTCATTGCCTGGGTGATGAAGAGCAGGAGTTGAGCGGCACGATCAATCGCCGTCGCTCGATCGTGAGCAGAACAGTTACCCAGGCGCTTTTTGGCTTCGGCACGGTAGGCGAAGAGCACTTGATTGCGCAGTTGCTGATCCGTGGCACCACGGCTGAACGGCTCCTGAGGAACCACAAGTTCACGGTGCAATGCGGCCTTCATCAGCTGGATACGACCGACCATGCCATTGAAATCTACCCAGCGATGCTCACTCGCAGTGTCCTGCAACTGCTCAAGGTAGTCCTTGGCACCATCAAAATCGCTGACGTTGAGGAGTTCAATGAGCGGGGTGAGGGTGTTCATGCCGACAATCTCCATGGTTCAGTTTTAGCCTATCATGCCCGCGCACACACAATCACTCGCAATCTTAATCAGGATAATGTGTCGTCATTTCATATGCTTACGCTACGTTTCTCAAGTTAATTAGAGAAATCGTATCATTCTAGAAACGACATGAGGTAATCGTGCAGAATGCCCTGAAATCCGGAGGAGGTTATCAAAGCCCTGCTAAATCAATGGGTTAGGCGCAACTGGTGAGGTGGGTCTCATGATCTTGTCTCCACCACCTGCACATGCCATAGTGAACTGGCAGGGCGGCTAACCGGATGAGATCGATCGCCCTCTGGCAGCCAGGGCTGTATTCGCGCAAGGCGAATCGAGAAGGGGATGACCCATCGAAGCAGTGTCCGGATCTACATTAAGAAAAATGCGCCCTGAGGCGCATTCTCTTTGGACGCAAATCAACGATCGCGATCATCATCCGGATAGTCTTCACGACGCTCTGCGTAGTCGCGATCACGAAACTGTGATCGGCCCAGCCCCCCTTCGTAGCGAACAGGTTCAGCAGGCTTGTCTTGATGATCTTCAGGTGCATGTTGGCGCATGACAAAGGCTCCGATAAAGGCTAGAACGCTGAATTGCATTTAGCCATATATTGATTTTAGATTCAATAGGCGCCATGCCCCAGTATCACTGATTTCATCGCCTTCGACACCCTCGGCGGCTCCGACCACATGGCCTGTAAAGTCGCCAAGTGCCTGGATTCGGCGGCCTGTAGGCATGTCGACCCCCTGTAATTTTCTACATTTAGGGGAGGGATTACCCACCCTTGCAAAACAATATATGCTATACTAAAAGCACATTTTGGAGATATCCCATGAGCGAAATTCAAAGCGTCGACACCCCGGAAGTTGTTCACGAAACCACCCAGGAAGCACCCGCCAAACGGCTTGCAGATACCCTGGCGACGCTTCGCTCCATGGCGCTGGATGCTATGGAAGAACACCGCGATGCGCTGATGGAGCTGCCCGAGGTCTACAATCACTTGCAAATGATTGATCGCCACCTTTTCAACGCGGCGGTGGAAGAAGAACGCTCCCGTGCGCCAGCGCCTGAGCCCAAGAGCAACGATCTGCCGGATCTGGTGGCCCAGTTAGCGCCGGGGGAGAAATTTCTCCTCAGATCCCTGTTGAAAGCCCGCAATGGTATCAACAAGCACATGCTGGGCACCGAAAACCAACGCCTGATCGATTGGGGCTTTGTCCTCGCCGAGGGCAACTTGCTCCAGCTTTCCGAGCGCGGCCATCAAGCCAACCAGCTGCTGAGCCTCAAACCCAATCGACGCGCTGAAGCCCCAGTGCTGGCCGTTTCGGCCAACTGACTTCCCGGTAAACGGGGGTGCCGGAGAGATTGTTACTACTCCGGTTCCTCCTGTTTTACCCTTCATCGCCCAATCAGTCACCCGATGGCTGCTAACCCTCAGGGTAACGATCATGAATAATCTGGGTGCCATCCAAGCCTTTCGTCAGGCTTGTAATCCAGCAGCTTACCCACTACCTCCGGGCCATAGACCCTTAACAGCGCGCCAACCACCGCACGGCTTGGTCGGGAAACAATCAGTTCTGCCGGAGAAAATGCGTATCGCTCCAGGTCTGTCCTGACTTGTTCGGCATTCCAATCATCGGGCGTCGTATCGTAATTCAGCGGCACCCCCACCAATCGCTTACCCCCTTCGAAGATCTCAAAGCGGTGCCAGAACCCACAGTTTGGAAATTTGAGCTTGTCACATTCTTCAAGGATTTCAGGAATGGCTTGCAACATCGACTCCAGGCTGTTGGTCACCTTGAAGTGATCAATCGCTGTGCAGATGTAAATCTCGTTGCCGTCGTCATCCTGCGTATCAATGGACGAGTAGTGCACGGCTTGAAGCGTATAGCGAAACGAACCCGATTGATCGCCGGGATCGAGTAGCGGATTGAATTTTTGTTCTGCATTGCACGCATAGCTAAGGCTTGTCTGAGTCAATAACTCCCATAGCTGATCAAGATATTTCCATCCGCCTGGTTTCTCTCCAAGTGCAATCAGCGCCTCTAATTCTTGGGGCGGACTTCGCAACGCAGTGCCTTCACTGCCCAACAGCTTGGCAAGCTGCCTCCTAAGGCCATTGATGGTCAGGTCGCCAGGGATTTCATCAAACCCGGCCAGCCTGGCAATCAGGACGCACCCCGTGTCTCCAAGATTTTGGGCCATGTAGGACGCTACCAACGTAGAGGAGGTGTTTTCCAGGTCTTCCCACTCATGGGCCCAATTGCCGAACTCCTGGAGGGATCGGTGCATGATGAGGATGAGGTCAATCGGTCGTGAAGGTTTCAAAATCTACCTCTAATTGCAGTGCAAGAGTTGCAAGGGGGCACCTGAATGCGAAGACCTTACAAGCCCAGGTCAAGGCCCAGGCAATGTTCCGCATACAGATCCGCCACTTCTGCACCGAACGCAGCTTCAATGGCTCTCAGGCAGGCCTGACCATCCCTTTCTATGATCAGGCCACGAGGATCAAATCGACCTTCCGGTGGAAAATCGCTACAGCCCATCGAATCCATACAGATGTACATGATGGAGCGGCGGGCGGGTGTAAACGGATTGGCGATCTTGCTCTTTGCTTTAAGCACCTTGAGGCACACATCGTTCTGATGTGCGGATTCCTCATCCCCGGTCAACCTGTCGGCAATCAGCTTGAGCTCCTGATCGCAAAGCCTTGACACGTCGGGGAGTTTTTTCAGCAGGGCAGCCAAGTCATTGGCAAAGAAGCTGGTTTTAAGATCATGCGTATCATAATACGGATCATCATCGGGGTGAGCGATCGACACCAGGCTATCAAAGGCCATGACCTCATATTTCCAGCCTTGCGTGAAGTCCTCGGCTGGATTGAGGCACTCCTGAATGGGGTGCTGCAGCAAGGCTTCGGTCAGCGGGACACCCGCCTGGTACTCCCAGAGAACATCAACGTAACGCCAACCTCCAGGGACGCCTTTCAAGGCATTTATCTTCATGAGGGTGGGCAATTGCGATTCCCACCCTTGAGACAAATCGTTGAATTTGCTGCGTAATGCAAACCGCAGGAGATTTATAGTGAAGTGCTGAAGGAGCCCTACAGCGTTAACCAACTCGGCGAACAAGGTAAGTCCAGGGTCTTCGGGATCAAGGGGCCCCAACCCTGGCGCCGTACATTCCAGTACAGGCATCTCGTCAAGCTGCCAGCCCGAGGAATAGCCCACTGATTTTCGCATGGCATAAAGCAGATGCAGGGCACTGGCACTAGGGGTGGGGATGGGGGCGCTCATGGTTCACCGAAAGTCTGGCGTTGCAGGGCCGAATACGACCAGTATGACAGGTGAGCTTTTTTGGAGGCAAAAAAAGACGCCACGCCGTGCCGGCAAATGGCGCCCTTGACCTGACGGCACCTAGGGGTTACGAATGGCTGCCATCAGGCCCGACAGGTCATGACTGTTTTCCAGGAAGGTGGCGATTCGGGGCAGGATTACATCGGCACTTTCCTGAATGCAGCGGATGCGAAACTCGGGCTCCAGCTCCTGAGGAATCAAGCAGAAGAGAAGGTTGTCGGATGAAGCTTGCGGGTCTACGTAGAGCACCGTCGCGCAGTTGACCAGGGCGGCTGCGATCGGATCCATCAGGTAGGGGAACTGCAGGGTCGTCCCGGAGATGATCAGCAGATTGGTCGATCGGGCATGGGCCATGACCTTGTTGTAGTTCTCGGTCTTGATGTTTTCGCCGAACAGCACAACGTCCGGACGGATAGGGGCCTGGCCAGGATGGCGGCAGCGATAGCAGCGCGGCGGCAGCACCATGTCTTCGGTGATCGCCAGTTCGTGCTTCTCGCCACAGCGAAAGCAGGAATAGGAGTGGGTCGAACCATGCAGTTCTACCAGGCGCTGAGGATCAAGCCCAGCGCGAAGCGACAGCCCATCCACGTTTTGAGTGAGCTCCAGATAGTCACTGGAAGCGTCGCTGATGCGTTTTAAGGCCTTGTGCGCCTCCGAGGGCACCGCTGACTTCAAAGCCATCAACAACGTGTGCCAATGGCGCCAGAGGAGCTCTGGGTTCTGCTTCAGGGTTTGTCGAGAGACGATCTGCTCCACAGGCATTTTATGCAGGGCTTCGATTTCGGTGTAGCGCCCTGTGGCTCCCCGGTAGGTGGGCAAGCCACTGCCCACGGAGATGCCAGCGCCGGTGATCGACATCACTCTCATTCACGTGCTCCTTGAAATGATTGGGCGAAGACAACCCAATCGAGTGTCAACGCAGTTAACTCAATATAACGCAAATCGCGAGGGCTTTAGAGGCCAAGCTCCATGGTGAGAATTTCTTCTGCCACCATGTCTGAGTAGTCCTCCATGATGCATGTTTTCAGCAGCGGGTTGCCAGCCAGGAGAAGAAGATCGGCAACCTCTTGAGCATGAGGTAACACCGCGTCCACGCCGATTCGCTTTCCAGTGATAAGGTCATCGATGCACTTGAAACCCTGCTGGGACAACGACCCTGAAAGCAGACTTTTCACAAACGGTTCGAGCAGATGATCCGGAATCACCGACAGAGGCACCGCACCATTCACCAAGGCCTGGGGCAATGTTTTCGGGCTCTGCAGCAACGGCTCAAGCAGGGGTGCGATCGCATCGTGGTTGATGCGCTTTGCAGCGAGCAGCTCATGAATACACTTCAAGCCCTCACGGGACACAGAGCCTGACAGCAGGCAGGTCACAAACCTTTCGAGCAAATGATCTGGAATCACTGACAGCGGTACCCCGCCATTCACCAAAGCTTGGGGCAACCCTTTCTTGCTCTGCAGCAAAGGCTCCAGAAGGGGTGCGATCGCATCGTGGTTGTTGCTGATCCATTGCTTATGCCGCCCAATCGCATTGACCGCGATCAGCGCTGGATCCTGGGACGGTGCTGGGCGACCCCAGGCGGCACTGAATTCACCCAGGGCATAGTCAATGAAATCCAGGTTGCAGTGCTGCCAGAAGTCGGAAAAAAGCCCCTGGTGCAGCGACTCGTATTCACGCCCAATCCGGGCAGCCAGATCCGGCCTGAACACGACTTCGTAGGGATGGCTGACGATCATGTCGTCACGCCCCTGGTTGACGTCCCGCTTGCCAGAGGCATGAACGGTGAGAAAAGCCTGTTCGATAGGGCCCTTCAGGGGGTGACCTCCCTCGTAGGCGGGCAGGTAATGCAGCGTCACTGCCGGCATCAGGCTGAAATAGCGCTCAAAGTCATCCGTGAAATCGGCAGGGTGCACCCCAGGCGGCAATTCACTGAGGTGGCCGCGCATGACCCAGTTTCGCAGGATGGCTTGCGGCCAGTTGAGGTTTTTGATGCTGCCGGTGTCCAATTCAGGATGCAGGTCGAGCACACGACCAATGGCCGATTGCAGGTTACTCTCCAGGGGGCGACTGCGTTGCAACTTGAGCTGACTCAGCCCAGACGGATTGTGCCTGGAGCTCGGGTCAAAAAACTCGCGGTGCAACTGCCCGAGCAAGTCGTCGTCTTTCGACAGGTGCTGAGCGAAGCGATGCAGCTGGCGAGCTGCTCTTTGCGGTGAAATGCTAGCCCAGAATGGCCTTTGCTCCATCATCAGAATGGCGGGCTGGTAAAATGCACTCATCACATCGTTGCGGTGTGGAAACAACGCCGAGGTTTGATCCGTGCACAGAGTTTTATCCTCCCAGGATTCGAGCTCATGTTGCGCGCCGTCGCCAATGATCCATCCGCTCAAGGAGGCCAGGGGATGCAGGCCGTCTTCCAGCAGCAGCATGAGCGCATGCTGGGTCATGTACCCCTTCCCGCCCTCGCATTTGAGCAGGTCGTCAAAACCGAACACGATCAGCGACCCGAAGGTTTTTTTAAGCTCTTCGGGGAAGGCGTCATCGGCTATGGCCTTGGCATAGGCCTTTACTCCAACCATTCGTGTGTGTTGCTGCAAGGCACGGTTGAGCATGTTGGCCAGGTAATCATCCTTGATGCCGGGGTTCATCAGAGCGGCAAATTTCTTGATGCGCACCAGGTGTTCGACCAGGCTTGAGGGTAACGAATCGATTGAACGGTGCTGCAAAATCTTCGACATGGTCGAGAAACCCAGGAAACTATGACTGCTTCCAGCATGCCTTTAGGGCACAAAAAAAGCCAGCTTTCGCTGGCTCGTGTTGCGGTTTTGTCAGTCTTTCGAGCCCATGCCGAGCAAGCTCAACAAGCTGGTAAACAGGTTGAAGATGGACACGAACAACGAAACGGTTGCAAGCACATAGTTGGTCTGACCACCCCGGAGAATCTGACTGGTTTCGTAAAGAATGGCTGCCGAGGAAAACAGGACAAAGCCCGCTGAAATCGCAAGCTGCAGACCACTCATGGGGAAGAACAGCGACAGGATGACGGCCCCCATCAACACGAAGAATCCGGCCATCAGGAAGCCTTCAAGAAACTTCATGTCCCGGCCCGTTTTGAGCACGTAAGCGGAGAGGCCGCAGAAGGTGAATGCGGTCAAGAGCATGGCATTGGCAACCAGGTCGCCGCCATTTTTCATGGCCAGGTAATGGTTGAGCATAGGCCCGATGGCGTAGCCCATGAAGGCGGCCAGGCCAAACGTCCAGGAAATGCCGCCCACGCCATTCTGGTACTTGTGGATGGCGTACATGATACCGTAGAACGCGAGGAGGGTGACGATCAGCCCTGGGCCTGGAAGGTGGAGGCTTTGGCTAACCAAAGCGGTGATGCCGCTGACCACCAGCGTCATCGAAAGCAACATGTAGGTTTGGCGCAGGACGCGGCTGGCAGCCGAGCCTTCAATGGTGGTGGTTGTCGACGAATTAGTGCTCATGGGCATCTCGCTGAGTGGATTCAATATATAGTTAATCACAGAGGCACTGAGCCGTCATCAGGCGACCGTTTCAATCTGTTACAACGACCCCGTCATCAGCCTGGCACCCCATTCCTGGCAAGCCTATTTCAAGCATCTCAATATATTCCAAAATCAGCCGGCGATGAACGGGCCAGCCCGTGACGGAGGCTACTTCCACGGCAGTGCCGTGGGTTGCTCGAAAATGCGAGTGTTTTCAATTGACGCTCCCATCTAAAGGAGGGAGTTTCCAAAGCCGAGATGGATGATCCCGGCTTATTCCCAAGACCACCCCATACCGTAACGCTTACAAGCCCAATGAGTTCTCAAGGGCGTAGGCGAGCTTGCTCTCCGGCAGCTTTTCCATCATCTGAAGGGACGGATTGCCGAACTTGAGCATTTCGTTGATGATGCTGGGCTTGGGTTTTTTCAGTGCCAACATCGCATCAAAGACCTCGGTAAACAAGGGCTCATTGTGTTGTCTGACCAGGCGCATAATGTCGGGTTTGCTCGATATGTACTCACCCGAATACGTCTTGATCAAATCCGTTTTGTTGTCGTGAAGCACTTTGACCAACAACCTGACGGCATTTTTGCGGGTACAAAGGGCGAGCCCAGTGTTAAATTGGGCTTCAAATGCGCCATTGTCACGCCGGGCGTCGACTGCAGTGAAAATATTGGGAATGAGGCCAAAATTTGCCTGCCCAAGTTCAATCATCTTGTCGACCTTGCCGACAGGCAAGGCCTTGACATCGACGTCATACTCCGTAGCGTAACCAATACGCAATGCGTATTGATGATGGCCAAGATCAATGCCTTCGCTCGCCAGAATCCTTGTCACTTTGGCCATCGGGGCGACATAGCGCAAGCCAATCCACGCATCGTTCACATCGCTGTCAAGCGGTAAGTCATGCTCGGGAATTGAACCGATCTCCACCCCGAGAAAATCTACAGGGTGGATACCCAGCGTTGGCCACAGGCGTGGGAAGGGCAGAAACGCCATTTTTGCATGGCACTCAGCAAGATCGAGGACATAGGGTTGGGCCCCATGTCGGTGGGTATAGAGGTAGCTGAGCTTGTCCACCAAGGTTTCCATGATCAGCTTCGGATCCTCCCCCTTCAGCACGAACACCTGTGCAGGGAGGGCGCTCAGCGCCTGGCCAAAATCCTTGACATGACTGAAATGTCGCATTTCATCAGCCCTGGTTACTTTCTTAGTGGTCACATTGAGATTAACCAGGAAGAGATTTTCGGCAGCATTGTGAAACGCCTGCTGATCACCCGCCCAGGTAGCGAAATCGATCTGGCCACGGTCGTCCATGCCCATCAAATCCGCCAACAACGGGGCGTTCTTTACAACTTCGGCGCTTGACTGACCGATCAAGTTCCGCAAGTTGTAATTGGTTATCTGCTTCACCAGCGCGTGCATTTGCGGGTTGGTTCTGCGAAGCTCATTCACACGACCCAATGCCCGATCTTCATCAATGAGATAAAGGGGAAGCAGCAACTTTCTGTACACGTGCTCCAATGCCTTGTGCAGCTCTTCATCGCTGAGCTCGGCGGGTATACGAATCCCTGCGAATCCTGATCTGTCGAGACGCTTCATCAGCTTCTCGGGGCCTGAATACTTGGAAGGAACTGCATTTTCCAACGAAACGCCATCGGCCTGCAGCAAATGAATCAGGCCTAGATCAATATCTGTATTTAGCAGGGCCATCAGTTCGTAGCCCTCCTTCAGGTATTTTCCGGGCTTACGGAATTTTCGCCAATCCTGAATGATCTGGGCTGCAGATGAGCCCACATCGGTATGATACTCAGCCCTAATGGCCTCGAAAATCCGGGTGTAATCATCCAGAGCCTCCTGACCGAGAATGGCCAAAACGCGCTCAGGGGAGGTGTTGCGAAAGAGTGTCATGGGATGGTATTTCCACAGGTGTTTCAATCACTTTAGCCATGTATTGTTATCGGTGTCTACGCCGGCAAACCTGGTGACATGGTGCTTGCAGGAGGTTCCCCGACACTCGCGCAACTAAAGACCGAGATCCCGTTCCAACACCTGGTCGAGGTGGCTGTCTGGGAGTTTTTCGAGGTCTTCTTGGCGGGGAGTGCCCTGCTTGAGCAGCATGTTGATGATCGAGGCTTTGGGCTTCTTTCGCGCCAGGGCCAGGGCAAAAACATCTTGGAAGAGCGCCTGATCTTCGTCGGCAATCACTTTGACCATCGCCTCCTTGGTCAGGTAACTGGAGATGCCTGTCAGGGTGTGGATCGCCTGAAAGGCTCCCTTGTTCAAAAGCTTGTCGATAAGCATTGCAGCCACTTCACGCGAACACTTCGACAGACCCTCCATGAAGTGATGGGTGGCTTCATCTCCCCGCATGTTCATCGCCCAGGTGACCATCAGTACACTGGGTGCGCGATCCGGATACACATCAGCCGCCTTGACCATGTCATCCAGCGATCCTGGTGACCAGTCGTACAGGTCAACATGATAATCACCGCCAAAGCCGATCCGATCCTGGTACTTGGGGTCAGTAAAGTCCACGCCTTGCGTACGGAGCACATTCACCAGGCGCTGGAAAGTCAGGCCCTTCCTGTCACGAAACAGCCGGGCGCTTCCATGCCAACTGTCACTGAAGCAATCCGGGAACATCAGGCGATGATCGGTGCTCTCCTGGATTGGAAACCCAAGGAAATCTGCGGCTTCGATTCCAAGGTCTTTCCACAGGTGGGGGAAGGGCAAGAAGGGCGCTTTGCACCCTGCATCGATCAGGCTGCTGGTGAAGTCGTTGTGACCGTGTCGATAGGTGTACAGGAACTCCAGCTTTTTACGAATCCCGGCCATTACCTGAAGAGGGTCTTCCCCCTGGAGCACGAACGCTTGGGCGGGCAGAAACGTCAGGGATTGGGCCATCCGGCGCACGTAATCAAAGTGCGTGCGCTCCTCGCGCATGACCGGCTTGCTTTTTTCTGCCAACGTATTCAAAAAAAGCGCTTCCGCTGAAGACTGGAACGCGCTCTGATCGCCAGCCCAGTCTTTGAGGGTGACCCGCCCTTTGGCGTTGATGCCCATGAGGTCGGCGAGCAAGGGGGATTTAGCAGGCACAGCCAGGGTGGTTTTCCCCATCATCTGCACCAGGGTGTAATAGGTTACGCGCTCGGCGATGAGCAAGATCCGGTCGTTGGTCTGTCGGCGCTGCTCAATAGACCGGAGCTTCTCTGTCGCATTTTTGCAAAGCACCGGGCCGAGCAGCTCATGGAATAGCACCCCGATCCCTCCGCGAACCCAGGACTCTGGCATATTCCTGGGAATCTTGAAGCCACAGAGGCCCGTCAACTGGATTTGCTTGGGTAGATCCTCATCCGAGCGATCCCATTTTGCACGCTTCTCGGGTTGAAACTGCACGCCATCCTCAGCCAGCAAACCCAGCAGGCCCAGGTCATATCCATCTTCGCCAAATGCCTGGAGCAACCGTGCCTCGGCATCATCGCACTTCTGGAACACCTCGGCGGCATATTGGTCTCGTCGCCCGCCAAAACCATTGCCATGCACCTGATCGATGGCATCGCGGTAAGTCGAAAAGGCTTCCTCACCACAGACAGCTTTGACTATGGCATCAGTCGTGTTTTTGAAAAGCTGCACCAAGGGCCTCATTCATATCCAATATATCTAGTATTGAATTTCCAAGGTAATCAAGCCCCAAGTCAAGTTTTGCATGGACAAATAGCCAAAAAACAAGTGACTTGTCTTTCAAAACCAGCTGTGGAAAAATCGCGAATATACAGGATATTGGAATCAGCCATGAGTCAGGTCATCACGATTTATACCGATGGTGCGTGCAAGGGTAATCCAGGCCCTGGTGGCTGGGGCGTCATCCTCCAAGCTGCTGGCGCCGAGAAAGAGTTGTTCGGCGGCGTTCCCGACACCACCAACAATCGCATGGAAATGCTTGCCGTCATCAAGGGCTTGGAAGCGCTCACGCGCCCGTGCGAAGTCGAGGTCTACACCGATTCCCGATACGTCATCCAGGGGTGCGACGAGTGGCTGGAAGGCTGGAAGAAGCGCAATTGGCGCACGGCCCAGAAGGAGCCCGTCAAAAACGTCGATCTCTGGAAAGTGATGGATGAACTGCTGGGGCGCCATGATGTGATCTTCCATTGGGTCAAGGGACACAATGGCAACCGACTCAATGAGCGTGCCGATGCCCTGGCCAACAAGGGTGTGGCTTCGCTGAAAAATGCAGGCCAATCCCAAGCGGCCCAAACCCCAGGCGTCGCCGAGACTGCAGCAAGCCAGGGCGCCTTGGACTTCAACTCAGCGGCGAGCCGTCTGCCACCCATTCGGGTGTATACCGATGGTTCGAGTCGCAAGACCAAAACAGGCGGTTGGGGTGTGGTCATCATCAACCAGGGTGTGGAGACGGAAATGTCTGGCCACGCTTGGGAAACGACAAATAATCGCATGGAGCTTGAAGCCCCAATCCGAGCCCTGGAAGTTCTGCCTGCCGGTCAACCTGCGCACATCACCACCGACTCACAATATGTACAAAAAGGCATCGAGGAGTGGATCAAGGATTGGCGCAGGCGGGGCTGGCGCACGGCGTCCAATGAACCGGTCAAAAACGTAGATCTCTGGAAGCAGCTCGAAGCGTTGTGCGCCGAACGCAAGGTGACCTGGGCCTGGGTCAGGGGCCACAATGGCGATCCTTACAACGAGCGGGCAGACGCGTTGGCACAATTTGCGTCCCTGCATGCCCAGGAGTTGCTGGGGCTTGAGAAGATCAAGGCAGCGATGTCATGACGACAGGCAGGGCATTCGATAAGACCCGGCCTGCGGATTTCCAGGCGTTCCGGAAAGCATTTTTTTCAAGCCTGGAGAACAACTTCGCCCGCTTTAAGCGGGGGGAAAATTACCCTGATAACTGGTCTCTTCGCGAACTGCACCTGAACAATCCAGATGCTTGCTGGACGTTTTTACAGCGGTATTCATACTTCCAGGACAACAGCGAGCTTGACCTGATGGCGGCCCTGGTTGCAGACGGTTTTTCCTACCGGGATCTGGTGCTGCTCACAGAAAAATCGCATTGCGCTTACAGCTACCTATGGGATGAATTTTACGAATCATCCCTGGGCGCCATGGCTGTTCGCTTGCCGTTTGCTTCCAAAAGCGGGTGCTTTTCTTCGCTGCAACGACTGTTCAAGGAAGTCAGTACTGTTGCATTCAATCAAGATGGCGCAACTGAAGAGGCGAAACTGACCGCCTTCTTCAAATCGATGCTGCTCAACAGCTTGCACGGCCAACCGACTGCCATAGCCACCCACTACAACACCTGGCTGCCTCAGGAGGAAATGTGCAACCTCCTGAGCTGTGACGGGGAGATGTCAGAATCGCTGGCCGAAACAGCCATTAGCACCTTAGTCGGCAAGCAATATGCCTTCGAACCCTACCGTAACTACCACCCCCTGGATTCGGATCGAGCGCTGCCAAATCCTACTGGCTTCGAAGCCCTTATGCAGATTTTGATCCGCAGCCTGGTGTATGACAAAGCAGCGATCATGCACCTGACCGACGTCGATGAAAATGCAAAATGGCGGGTCTTGCAGGTCACGGCCAGGCTCCTGGCAGACCATATCAATGCCGACCCCTGGCAGGCTGACAAGCTGGCCACGCAAATGTTGATCAACGCGCTCTGCATCTTCGAAAAGGCCGTGCCGGAGCCTTTGCGTCGCCATCACCTGTTTGGCCAGCAGTTAGAAGACAGGGCGTATACACGGCTTGAACACCTTGTTTACGCCGGGCCCTTGCAGGCCCACCGCCTGGAGCCACTGCAATCGTTTAACGCCACGGCGTCCTTCCCACTCTTGCTGAGCTCGCTTGAGCAAATCGATGGCCCTCTCCAGCCCAGCGAGCTGCTGAATAGCCACTTGATGCAGGTGCCGGCGATCGGTGAAATTGCCCACCTCAGAAGAGTGCGTGGAATCGAAGACCATATTGACGCGATGCCAAATCCCGCCTTCTTGAATGTCCGGGCAAAGATTCCGACCGTGGTACAAAAGAAGGCGCATGAAAAAATCATGGTGCGCTCGGCATTGATGCTGCTGGACTACTCACTGCCGGACATGGATGCAACACGCCTCGCAGCCGCAGGGCTCCATAGTTACGGATT
The DNA here is from genome assembly GCF_046557535.1 of Pseudomonas sp. S1(2024). Lineage (NCBI taxonomy): Bacteria > Pseudomonadati > Pseudomonadota > Gammaproteobacteria > Pseudomonadales > Pseudomonadaceae > Pseudomonas > Pseudomonas sp. S1(2024). The sequence goes on along the minus strand of NZ_JBKGFP010000001.1, from coordinate 68,925 downwards.
CAGGCCTGCAGATGTCGATGAGCAGCGGTTGATCATCAGGGCGCTGTGTGAAAAGGGTCAGCCTTCAATGGATCTGCTAAAGGTCTGCAATATTAGCCAGACTGTTATCCGTGAGCATCTGCATCAGCTAGGGGAGGAGGCCATGGAGCATACGCTCAGCCAGGATCTAGGGCTCTAACCGTGCCCCCGGTTCTCAGGGCGAAGGCTCTGCGTCCTGTCGGGCGGTTCGCTCGCAGGTTTTGATGCTGGGCCACGTGTAGTTGGCAATGGGTATATCATACTCCTGCACGCCTTGCTTCATCGCCTCCTCAGCCATGGCATGCAGGGTTTGCAGGTGGGGCGCCATCCACTCGGGGAGCGGCATGTAGGCGCAAACGAACCTGGCTTCCTCCGGGCACATGCCGCCCATGCCGAGATTGTCATACACGGTGATGCCATGATTTTCGAAGGTCACGGTCGCATAAAAACAGTGGCAGCCGGACTTTTTCACCTGCCCGGAGGCCGCATCCACATCGTTGGAATGCAGCATCAGCGGTTCGTCGATCACATTGAAATGGTAGAGCAAGCCGTGGCTGATCTGCGTCAGCGGGTGCAGCCAGCTGATCGTTTTGGTGGCAGTCATGGCCTTGACCTGCTCGAACGAGAATGGAAATACCTCCAGGCTCTCCTCGATCCTGTCGGCCCATTCCTGCTTCTGTTCGCGAAATGTGGCGAAGGCTTCCTGTATTTCCTGGATACTGTAATTCTCCAGCAGCGAGTCCATTACCCGTTGCCTGGCGGCCTGTTTATCAATAGTCATGAAACCCAACACCTTTTTCTTCCATCATAAGCCAGGCACAACGCCGGGTGAAAGCTTCTGCCTACGGACAGTTCCCCATGGGGCAAGGTAGGTTCCCTGGAAGATGCCCGAGGACGCTCTACAAGCGCTCACCGCGCCTTATCTCATAGCCGTCGTATTTTTCGTACCAGAACGGCTTGGCAATGTCCTCATCCAGGAAGAGCGAGGTGGTACCGGTCTCTGGGGTAATGGGGTAGTTGCCCCTGGGTTGACCGTCAACGAGTAGAACCTCGGCCTCCACCACCTTCACCGTCTCCTCGCGCAGATCAAGCTCCAGGAGAAATCGCTTCCAGTGAATCCTGCACTTCATTTCATAGGTGGGATCCATGAGATGATCATACTCACCAAGGCGTGGAGACTGTGCGTCCTGGTACGCACTGTCCAGGGGTGCTAGCGAGTCCTGGATCAAGGCCCATACCTGCTGCAGGATCGCTTCATCCTGCTTAAGGAAGCGCTTGGCGCGGCAGCTGCCTGAGGGCGAGTACCAGCCTTGCTCCTGGTAGACTTCGGCGAAATGCGTGTTTGTATCTGGGCGGTACAAGTCGAAGTCATAGGTCAGTGGCCTTTGATCAAAGAATGGTTTTTCCACCCAGACATCAACAGAGCGTAAGCCGCCCATGCAAACCTCGACGCAATACGGTCGTGTAATCCATACCTTCATCCGGTATCTCCTCTGGGCAAGCGGGATCGATTGAGCCTGGCCAGAATCCGGCTGGGCGCCCTCACTGTATAACCCCATTTCGGCCATGATGGAAGGATCCTCGAAGGCAACGCTCTTTATCAATAGGCGTAAAACCCGAGGCCTACAAGCCCAGCCCAACCCCAAGTGAAAGCTCCAGCATTCGGTCTCCTACGATGCCAAGCACCTCGGTGGGCAGACTGGCCTTGGCCATGATTTCAGCCGCGTGCCGATTGCCCGAGATCCGCCGCCAATGACCCTCGCCGAAAATCTGCGCGTCCACCATGTGTTGAGCCATCGGGGTATCGACATCAAGGTCGTGCTGGCGGCGCAGCTTGGGATCACAGAGGATACCCAGCAGGGCATCAGCCAAGGGCGCTTTGAGCACCTCTGGCAGGGCGTCCAGAGGCTTTGGGCGCCAGATCAATGCCGAACCCTCATCAACCACAACCTTGCTCTCAATCAGTCCTGCAAGCGCTCTGGCAGAGTACCCACCCTTGATGGCGCCTGGGAGCACGTAATGCGCATTGGCGAACCATACCTTGAAGAGCATGACGCGAGCCCACTCGCGATAATCTTCGGAGATTTGATTGCCCGCCAGGAAGTTGAGGTGGGTGCGAAGGGGAGCGGGGTCGATGTCAGCGAAATCCGCCATCAGCCGAATGGGCAGGGTGCCCATGGCTACGTTGACCTTTGCCTGTTCATCTGCATTGTTGAAATCCACCGGCATCTGGCAAGCCAGCCGAGTTAGCCACGCACTGCGCGCTGTGTCGCTGCCAAGGGTGTCAAGGTAATCTACCAATCGGCCATGGACTAACGACAGTGCTTCGAGGGAATAGATGTTGGAGAACATCAGCGCCTTGCCAATCTGATCCTTGGCGCCGTCCTGGAGTGTCGGGTTCAGAAACTGGGCCAGCAGTGCGTCGCAGCTGCCGGTGTACAGGTGGTTTTCCCGGTAATCGCGATAGCCACGCTCATGCCCGTCGCGCAAGCTGAACCCCAGGCCCAGGTGCACCGCACTGCAGGTGATTTTCCGGTAATCATTCGGCTCATGCTCGGCGGCGCAGTTCTGCAGGGCCTCGCGCTTGTATTTCACATGGAAGGTGAGCGCATTGATTTCTGTGGGGTTGAGCGGGGCCATCCGAAACAGGCGATTGACCACCTCCTGCTGAGCAGCAGTCGTAGCGTCGAAAATCAGGTCGATATACAGGGGGAGGAGGCGACCATCCTCGGTAATGCCTCTGAACTCGGTGGTGGAGATCTCCGTGTGCGTCAGCGACATGCCCTGCAGGGCCTCCAGGCGCTCCACCCACTGACCCAGGTGTTCGTACAAATGCTTCACGTTGACCTCGATGCCCAGCCTGGAAGCCAGAATGGCAGTGGTCTTCACGCCAATGACGCCCACCTCGGTTTCGAGGATGTAGCTCGCCAGGGCTGGATCGTCAGCCTGAATCTGCTGAAGCACAACGGACAGGGTGTTGCGGCAGTTAATATTCGGCGTGCGGTGATGATCCCGCATGAACTCAAAAAAGCCTCGATGTCTCAGGTCATCGACTGGCCCGGTCATTAGCTGGAACAACGGCTCAAGGGCCATGGAGGTGAGCAAGTGTTGCTGGAATAGCCTGTCGTAGTCGCTGCGGATGGGATTCATGAATAAGCTCACCGAATTCTAGTTGCTTGGGTTGGGCCAACTTGGAGGAATGCTGTCATCACAACCCCAAGGCGTTGCTCAAACTCTGCTCCCGCATTTTTTCACCTACGACTTCGAGTATGCCGGGTGACAATGTCGCTTTAGTCATAAACGCTGATGCCTCATCATGCTCACTGATTTGCCGCCAATGCCGGCGCGTCAGGATTCGGGCATCGACAATGCGCTGGGCAATGGGTTGCTCTGGTATGATTTTTTGCTCGGTGCAAAATTCGGAATCACATAGACATCCTACGATGACGTCAGCATACAGTCTGCGGATACTCTCTGGCAGCTTGGTTGGTGGCACAGGAGCCCATTCATAGTTGTTGCCCCTTGATCCAATAATGCCCTGCTCAACCAGGGCGCGTACCTTTTCCTCAGGATATCGCCCCAGCATTCTGGATTTTTTCAAGCGCACCGGATCAGAGAAACAAACATCAAAGATCATCCTGCGCAGAGCTGACTGGAACTTAGGCAGAGGATCATCTTCATTGAGTTGCTTGATCAATGCCATGAAGGGGGTGGGATCACGCTCGGCGAACTGAACGATCATGCGCACCAGGAGCCCGCCTGTCTCAATATTGGTGAAGAATTTTTCGTTATACCGAACATAATCCTCCCGCAGTCCGTTCGCCAGGGAGGTTAGCCAGGCTGAGCGTGCTGCGTCAGTCGTCATGGAGTGAAAGAAGCCAAAGAGATGCCCATGCAGCATGGCCAACGCATGTCGCTCTTCAACGTCCGCAAACAACAACCCCCTTCCGAGATGTATCGCCGCATCTTCGCACAACTCAGGAACCAGAAATTTTGCAACAATGTCGTTGGTATTTTTTTCATCATTGAAGTATCGCTGCATCTTTTCTGCATCAAGACGACCTGAGAACCCCAGGTGAATGGCACGCTCTGCCACTGCTTGCTTGTTATCCCCGCCATATTGCAGGCGCAAGGCGTTAAGCACGCCCTTGCCTGATTCCTTGCACAATATCAGGGCATCATAATCATGGGCATCCAAACGGGTAATATCGAACAGCCTCGTCACCAGCGCTTTTTTTTGGGGCGTTGTCGCTTTGAAGATGATGTCAAAAACCAAGCGGGGGATACGCGCATTCCTTGATATTTCGTCTTGGCTTTCAATCGACAAAATGTTCTGCTCTTGCAGCTCCTTAACTTGCTCGGCTTCCACGCGCTCAACCCAGGCTTCTAGCCTGTTGAATATCGTTGAAAGCTCATAACGAATGTCATGATCCTCAGCGAGCATGGCCACCGCTCTTAACCCGATTGTTGCGAATTCGTTTTCAACGATCGTTGTGGCCAGCGCTGGGTTGCCAATGGCAATTTCGGCGATCACTCGCTTCAGAACGGGATAGGGGTCGCACAGGTGCCGACCTCTGTTCTCCCGCATGAAGCCAAAAAAACCATGCTCTCGCAGGCCCTCGATAATCCAAGGCTCAGCGTTGAAGCGAGGCCTTGCAATGATGTGCTCCACCATTCGATCAGTGAACAGGTGGTCATAGTCTGGGCGTTTTTCCATGATGTCGATCTGCCGCTCAAAGTGATAGGTCGGTTTCGAGCTTTCGGGCCATCAGGGACTCCGAGGCTTCGAGGAGCTTTTGCGGGAGAGTGACTCTGAGCAAGGATTTTGCCGCCAAATCGTCACTCGAAATCCGCAGAATGTGCTTTGGGGTCAGCACGTCCAGATCGATCATCTCCTGAAGCACCTTTGTGGTCATGTTGTTGCCTCTGCGGAATCGGGCGCAAATGATACCGCAGACTATGTCGCCCAGCGGCTTGGCCAGCGACTGGGGCAGTGCTGACATATCGAGGCGAGGACAGCCCCATCGAGCGTATTCCCCCGGCTTCAGATCATTACTGATGAGCTGCTGCAGACCATGTTCCTGCAGCCGCTGAAGATAGCTATGGCTCAAAGCGCCAAGCAGGTCATGCTCCTTCGCTGCCGCACCCACATCGAAGAGTCCGAGTTTCAGCACCCGCATGTATGCTTTGCGGTCATAGCTTTGGAGCCCTTCAGGAGTATTGACCGCATTCGCCAGCTCGATGAGGCCGGCAGGCGATCCTTCGAGGGCGGATTGGGCAATGCACCGAACCACCGAGCTACACGCTTCTATGTTGAAGTCGCTGTCCCAGGTGTCAGCCATGACTTCTTGCATAAAGGGGCTCATCTCTTCGGCACCTGGCGGCTTGACCAAAAACTTGAGCAGGCCGTGTGCCAGGCCGCTGCAGAACTGATCCCGCTCCTCTGCACCAAGGTTGGCCAGGTGGGTTAACAGCGCGAGTTCGAAGGCAATGCGCCTTGCAACGTTGCTGTTCACAAAGGGGTGGACATACCACGCTAAACATTCCTTAGGATCAAACGAATCGACATCCTCAAAGCCCAGCAACTTTATCAGTTGAGGGCATTTGACCAACGCCTCCTGGTCAGCGGATTCGTATTTCTCAAAGTCCAGGGCGTCTTTCATGACCATCGCGATCAATTGATTCGGCGCATCAGTCTCCTGCGACAGGGTCGTTGACAATGACCAGGTTTTTTCGAGCGCGGAACGATAGTTTTTATGCAGGCGCAGCGCCAGAACATCGGCGGGAAGCAGAGGGGCTTGGACAAAGTAACGCTTTAGTGCAGCCTTCTGGGCCGGTGTATTCGCCTCCAATGCAAAATCCATCATCGAAGTGACATAACGGCTAGGGCCCACCTTGAGACCATATGTGCGCTCCATCTCCAGTATTCGACTGCGGTCAGGATCTGGCCCACTGTCCATGCGGCGAAGCCGCGCTGTCCAGGCAGGTAGCTGCTTGTAAACCTGCTCAAAATCCAGCCCGACGTTGTTTTCCGCCGCGACCCGCAGGGTGGTCTTGAGTCCTACGTTGGGGATTTGCTCGGTCAAGATTTGCTTGCAAAGCTCAGGCTCCGTCAGGTTGAGTCGCCCAATTACGTTCTCAAACGCCCGCAGGTTGAGAGTGTCGACAAGCCCTTTCCCGTGACGCAGCGCATAGAAGAAAGGCCAGCTCGTGGGCGCTGAAACGTAGGCCCTTACAACACTTGGCCCCGAAGTATTCATCGCCAGCCTTTCTTCCTTGAACAAGCTGTCATAGCCGGGGTTTTCTAATGCGGTGTACTGCCCATAGCTCATAGCCCAAGATCCTCCGACAGGGCATCGGCCATAATGCTTTCATTTTCCCAACTGATGGTGCGCATCAGTTTTCGAGGATCCTTTTCAGGGCAGACGGGATTTATGGCCAATTTCTCGCAGAGCCGCAGAGCATATTGCTCGTCCACGTCTTTCAGACTTTCCAGGTACAGTTTGGACTTGTCAAAGCTGCTGGCGTGCTCAACCAGGAGAAGGCTGTAGTCAATGGTTGCCTGCCTTGCCTGCGTGAAGTCGGAAGTCAAGCTCTTCGCGCTGTCCAGATAAGCTTCGTCGGCATGTATATCCGGCACGCTACACTCACTGATATCTCTGAAATAGTCCGCGACAGCGTAAGGCCTGCGTCCGGAAGCTTCGAGGTAGTGGGGTAGACGGTCTTCGAATAACAGCAAAGCTGCCTTTCCATGTTGCCCTGCAAACAGGGCATCGAACTTGTCGTTGTCCAGGCACATGATGTGAAGAACTGCAGCCCTTTGTGCAATGCTCGGCTTGTCCAGCATCAGATCGACCATGTCGAGTGCTGCCGCCCGCTCCCGGATCTTCAGGTACTGCGGATCCTTCTGGTAGGCCTGCTTGCTTTCCAGCAGCCTGGGCAGTGTGTGGCACATGAATTCTTCATTCATCGAATCGTTGTTGATCATGGTGAAGAAGGTTGTCGTGGGCAGGATCTCTATCGGAATATGCGGGGCAATGGCATTGACTTCATAGGGATTATACGTGTTGCGGAAGCTTCGGCTGAAACGACCACCCTGGATCGCCTTGTCCAACAGGAACATCGGGCTCTTACGGCAATCGCTGGCGATGATTTTCAGGAGGCCTACAGTCTTCACGGTCGTGTATTCAGCCACCGCAGCCTGCAGCACGGAAGGCATCTTGTCATCCGTGAGGTGCAGGTGATCAAGGCTTTTGAGCGTGGGCCACACCTCGTGCTTGAACGCCTGGTAAGTCGCCCCGGCGCCGCCTCTGCACCCCAGGTAGCGCCCGATCATGGCCATCAGGAACTCATTGCCCACCAGCTTCGTCATGCGGCAAGTTTCAATGGCGGCCTCGACAAAGGGCAGGAAGAGTTCGCGTTTGAGCTGGCTGACGTCGCTAACCAGCCTCAGGAAATCCTTGATCTCGAAAGCATCCAGGGCAGGGCGGTAACCTGCTTCAAAGAGCGCTTCCAGTTTTTTTGGCAAGTTCTCCTTGATGCAATTTTGAGCAAACGGCATCAGCAAATCGCAATTGTCCGTCATGTCGATGCAGGCACGCATCAGACCAAGCCTCAGGAGGGCATTGGGTACCGACAGCATAAACTCCGAGAGCATCAGGTCATAATTGCTCCATTCGCTGGCCCACTGGGCCAGCACTTTGGGATCGTTGATTCCCAGGCCCTTGTTGAAGGTCAACTGGGCGTCATCCAGGGCTGCCTGTAAAATCCTGTCGACTGCTGGCTGGGTGCCCTTGTCAAGGGCCTGCTTGTAGGCCGCCAAGTGCGTCTTGCAAGTACCCCGCGCCTGCTTGAGCAGCGCCTCCAGGGAAAGCTCCATGTGTATCATCGTTAGCCCAACTTGAAGTAGTCTGCTGCGGGTTGATCATCCTCCCTGTGCGACTCCTTGTCGACCAGGGCATTTTTGAAGCGCTGCACCAGGGCAGTATCCGAAGCATGATTGAGCTCTGGTTCCGGGCGATCTATGCCACTGAGGCCCCAGGGCAGAGCAGGCTCCCCAAAGTCGACAACCACGTCATCCGTTTCAGGCATGTGGGTCTCAGCCTTCGATGGAACCGCAACACGCGGGTCACAGAGTACCGATCGGTCAACCCCAGCAAAGCGCTCCAGATCGCAATACAGCAGGCCTGGATCATTGTCGACGTAGCGACCTGCATAGGCAAGGCCATTGAGCTCAACCAGTGCTGGGCCCTGGTCGGTCAGGCAGAAGTCGGCGACGTAGGCGGGCGCCACATGTCGGTGCTGCTCGGCAAATGCATGGGCAAATTGACTGACTTCATTGGGCACCGGGCTATGATCATAGTCCCGGTATGCAGACATGCTCGACACTTCACCATTTACGATGAAAGCCCGGTACTCGCCACGATGGTCGGGCTCGCGCAGAATATTCATGACCGATGAGATGATCACCCCTTCGCTCAGGTCAATCACCTTGAAGTGACCCTTGACCGGCCCTCGGTAAGGGCAGTCGTAATCAGGATACTTGTGCAGCGCCACCACTTGCTCTGCCGGCAACTTGTTCACCTGGCCAGCAAGGGAGGGGAAGTCCCTGGTGATAACACCTGCTGGCTTGATCAGTCCGTTCAGCTCCAGCGATGATCCCACCACGTGGTGCAAAACAGACTTCTTGGTGCTTTTCAGAAACAGTGGGGTGACCAGGTCTCCGGAATGAAAGCTTGCGGAAAACAAGGCCTGGCTCATTTGAATGACCTGACGCTTGAGGAAGAATTCGGGGGAGACAATATGGTTCGGCCACTGTTCCACCTGTCGCTCATGACCACTGGACACCAATAAAGGGAATACGCGCAGCTTGTCAGGCAATGACGCATCACCGTAGAGGCGCAATACCAGTGGTGTCGACGGATCCAGCGCCGCCAGCTCGCAGTTGGTGTCCAGAATGGGCTCATCCGCCTCATCCCCGAGGAACGACGGTTCCGCCACGACCACATAGGGAATCTTCAAGGCCCGGCACGCCAGGATTTCCTGAGCCCGTTCGCGACGAATGCAGTAATCCAGGTCTTCGTTGCGAAATTCGTTGTACCACGTAGCGATACCCAGACTTTGGGCTAGGTCTTCACGGGAAGATTCACTGAACACGACGAGCATGAGGCAACCCTTTTATTCTTCTTATATTGGCATTATGGCATTGGAGTAGCAGGGCTTTACAGCCCAATGTCAGTTTCCAGGCATTCGCTTCTGACGCTGGGTTTGGCATGTTCAATCAATCGCACCGGATCAATGGAAAGGGCCCTCGCGAGGGTGTTCAAGCCCTTCGCCGATTTGATATGCGGGGCGTAATCTGAGGCCGAGAGGATGCCCTTGGCATGTAAATCAATGAGTGCTGCCCGCAACTGCCAGTCCCCAAGCTGCCTGCCGGCGTCAGGATTATCGGGCTGGTCAGTCACACGGGCCATGAGGGCGTCCAACATCGGCAATACCAGCGTGCGCATCGCTTGCGCTTGCTCAGGTGTAGAAAGATAGGCCAGCAAGGTCAGGGCTGATCCTCGGCTTTGCAGATCTTTGAGGGTGGTGCGCCGCGCCAATCGGCGCAGAATCTGTTCATGGACTTGCTGGCGCAGCTTGACTGGCAAATGCCCATACAGCACCTTCGCGCCTTCGACACGTGGCCTGGACAAGGACGTGCGGCTCATCTCGTCCCCATACAAGCTGAGGACATGCTCCGGAGTCAGCAGGCGTGCCCGCAACGGAGCCATTTTTCGATGCTTGAATAGGGTGTCTATCAGATCAAATCGCCAGGAAAAGAGGTGATTCCTGACGAAGACGCTAAAGCCGGAGCTTTGCCCCTGCGCCACATCCAGCAGGGCGCGAATAGAGTAGGGTTGCCGGCTCATATACGGCGCACAAGCCAGTAACACACCGCACAGCTCCACATTGCGCTCGCGTAGCGGGTCATTTTTCAAGTGGGTGCGCGCAAAAGGCTGAGCATCCCCGGCATTGAGGTAAAGGCCTTGAGCGAATGCCCGGTGCACCAGGTTCCCATTGATGTCGAACAGCCCGGTGATTTCAGTATCGGCGAGGTGGTACATGGTGGCATTGGTGAACCGCGCCAAGGATGCTTTCACTGGCTCAGGCTCGAACACTGACAGGAACGCGGCAACGCACATCAATGTGAGCAGGGATGCATTGCGCTCCATCGCACAGGACTCGTCAATTTGTGCAAGGCTTTCGAACGCGGCTGTCGTCTGGAATGCCTGGTTGATGCGTTTGCCTGATGACAGGCTCTTGCCCAATGCAGGAAAACGGCTGTTGATACTCCTGAGCATCAAGGTGATCCAGGCATCCAGCGTCGGCTGATCTTCACTCAAGATGCAAGCAATGCGCTCCAGTGCGATATTGCGCTCATCAATACCGCCACCCAGAGACCCCATCATGCAGGGGACGCAGGCTGCCGAACTGAAGATGAGGGCGATCTGGTCTGGGTTGTAGCGCTTGCGCAGTGATTCGCCAATGACAGGGTCGTACGCCAAATGATCACTGAACAGAATGCGGCTCATCAGGAAGGAGAGCATTGAGCGCTCCTTCCCGCCCACATGGTCTGTTGCCAGAATCGACAGCCAATCGAATCGCTCGTCGAGAATCAGCGTTTTGAATTGCAGGTAAGACAAGCCATCTGGCCAGAAATAGGCGCGTAGCATGCTTTCTGGGATCCGAGGCTGAACTTGACCATCTTCTCGCCGCTGAGAGATCTCTTGCAGCAGGACGGTTCGCCAGTCGCAACCATGTTCTTGGGAAAAAAAGCCGGTTTCATCCAGCGCAGGTTCGATCGACGATGACATGAGTTGCACCAAGCATTGATGAGCCGAATAGCGACAATATTCGGCTCACGGAATGAGCCGAATACAGTGGGCGGCGCCGGCTGGATGGAAAGCTGCGGGCGCCTGGGCTTCCTTTGCGTTAAGCTGGCACCGAAATGTCTTCGACACCGTAGAAATCTGATCCCGTCCGCTGCCAGTAGCTGACGGTGAAACTGCCCTTGTCGCTAAACCCCTTCATTTCGTACAGTGCATGCAGATCGACGAAAAAGGTTTTCGGCAGCACAGTGTCGACGTCACCCGAGAAATCGATTTCACTGATCAGCGCTGCATCCGCAATTGGCAGGGCTTCCGTCCACAGACCTACACCGCCAATGACAAACGCTTCGGGTACACCCTGCACCATGTCGATGGCTGCCTGCAGCGACGGTGCAATTTCGGCACCAGGGATGTACTTGAGCTGGGAGCTGACGATGATGTTACGCCGCCCTGGCAGCACACGCCCCATGGAGACGAGTGTGTTGCGGCCATAAATCACAGGGTGGCTGTACGTGGCGTTCTTGAAATTTTCCAGCTCTTCCGGGTTCTTCCAGGGAAGGGCGCCGTTATCTCCGACCTCACCATTCTTACCAGTGGCCAGGATGAGGTTGATTTTGGTGCGGGCAGTCATCGTGAGCTCCAAAGCGAAAATCAAATCAAGGGGTAGTGGTCGAGTTGCTGGTTTGTCCGGGCATCCAGCAGGCGCTGAGCCATCACCATCGGGTTGATGGCGCGCATCATGGGCGGGACGTAGCCGTTATTGCGGAACGCCAGAAGCAACTCATCCACCACTTCATGAGTGATCCCCTCGGCATCCACAACAATTTCGATCAGGATGCCCTCGTCATGGTCGTTGCGCAGCTCGAAGCTTTCTTCACGCAACAGTCCCATCAAATCGATCAGCGAAGGCGTGACCGCAATCCGCTGGCCAGGCGCCTGACCCAGTTCAAAGGCCGCCAGGCGAGCAGCCTTCAATTGTGCGGTAAGGATCCGTATGTCATAGAGCAAATCTTCTTCCAGCACCGGCAACTTGACGCGCAGTTGCTGCACCTCGATGCCCTCCTGATCGCTGCAGAACCAGAAGCGATCCGGAGTCTCCTCCATGATCAGATTCACGACCCTCATCACATCATTAGCGCGTTCATCTCGCGGCAGTTCGATCCACATCACGCACACTCCAAGGCAATTTTGATCATTATAATGCGCTCGAAGCCTGATTCGGAATGACGCTTGAATTGCGCAGCAACAGATGCTGCAACTGGGGATGACGACCTTCGCCTGTGGTGACCGAAGCACCCCTGACAAAGCCCATGTCGAACAGCGCCACAGCCATCTCCACAGGTAAATTCGACAGTTGATCCAGGGAGGTGAAGCTCTGGTAGAACGCGGTTTTCGCCAGGGCCATCTCGGGGGATTTGGCAGCCAAGTGCTGCCGCACCTGATCCTGACCAACCTTCTCGTACAACTGCTTCATGTGCTCGATGAGGTCGCTAACCCCGCGCCAATTAAGCTGCCGCGCCAGGCTGCACTCATGCCAGACAACATCCGTGCGACCCAGTGCAAGCCTGGACTCAAATGACAGGTCGGTGCTCCAAAGACTTTTGCGTGTTTCCGCGCAACTCGACGCGCCAAGCCTGCCAGCAGACAGATTGTGCGGGGCAAAAAGTTCACGAGGCAGGGTCTGGATCTTGAGTTGGCGGTTATCAACATCGCTCAGAAAACCTTTCAACGCCAATTCCAAGCGTGCATTCAATTCAGGCAGGTAAGTGCGCAGCGCCATTACCAGATCAACAAAGACCTTGGCCCGGTAGGCCTGCTTGAGAACAATGCGCAAGCTGACAGCAGAAATGCCTGCTTTCGATTCAATCTGATTCAGCGCCATCACCAGAGACGCCGGCTGCCAGCGGTAGGCTGCGATGGAAGCAAACAGCTTGATATAACTCACGCGCCAAGATGAAGGGGCGGGGCTGGCTGGTTTCATGGCCATCAGCAGGGCCATGACCTTTTCCAGTGGCATTCCCCAACTGCAGAAACACAGAAACGCCATTTCGTGAGCGACTTCAAGGGAGGAGAGTGCGAACCAGCTGTAGCGATTGCCTGCCAGCAAGGACTGCTTGAAAGCTGGCAACTTGGTGAGCCTGAGCAATTCGACTTCAAGCGCGGGCAAAGCTTCGTTCTGCGCCACTGTGCGCGGATCGATACCGCGCAATAACTCACGAATTCGTGACTCTATGTCCCCAGGGTTGGCAGCAGGCTCGGCAGGCATGACAGTGATCTTGTAAACTTTTCACCAATATACCATGAAATCAAATCTAAACCATCGTCATAGGTCGAGTGAATCATCATCCTCGGTTCGCCGCTGCGATTCGACAAAGGCTTTTCCGTCAACAGTCAAGCTAGACGAGTGTTCGAGGCGCCCCATAAAGGCCTCGGCACGGGCCACGATCTCAGTCGCCAGCCCTTCGCGACGTCGAGCACGACTGACGTAAATGTCCTGGATCTGGTTGCCCAGCACATGCATGCCAGCCACCGGATGACCGTCTTCCAGGATTTGAAAACGAATACCTGTCCCCCTGATGACGGTAAAGTCTTCCTCGATCTCCACTGCATCACATTCAAAACCATAGGCATTCTGCAGCAGCGGGTGGTTGCTGTGAAAAAGCAGCCGCGCCAACGCCGAATGGCCGTATTCATCATGGCTTTCCATGATGGCATGTGGGTCATAGGCTGGCACTAAACCATCGGGTGTGAAGAAGAACTCAAAGCCAGCGGTTTGCAACATGTACACCTGACCCTGGGCCGTGTCACAGCGATAACAGGCCCAGTCAGGGTCGCTGGCCACGTAATCTTCCAAGGTCTCCTCTTCATCAAGAAGCCCATCCAGGTCGCAGGCCGCGACGAACTCGGCAGGTTGAATGCGTGTGGCGCTTGCGATCAGGCTGTTCCAGATTTCCCGGCCATGTTCAACTTTCATCTGCAGGCGGTCACACTGGATCGCGTATTGATTCCGTTTATTCATCACAACCCCAGCTCTCGGATAAGGACGTCTTCTGATAATTTAGGATAGCAATTGAGCCAGCGATCTCGCATCACGGATTTCTCGATCAGCTTTGTAGCTTGATCGCGACTCAATTTGCCCAGGGCAGCAGCAAAATCTGGACGGGCTTCGTACTCAGGCAACACCTTGTCGAAGTGGGTGTAATGAAGCAGGGTGTCCAGGGTGTCGGCCAGCTTAGCCCCTTCAACAGCGGTCAGGCGCCTGAAGCTATCCTCGATGGCCTGCACAAGGGAGGGTTGCCGCAACAACTGCTCGGAGGCGAGGAACCACGTGTAGTTCTGCGTCGTCGGCTTTGGCTCAAGGAAACCACGAAGCACCCCCTCGGTGTACAACCGGATGAAACGCTTACATTTTGCTGGCTCATCCGTATTGGCTTGAAGGTTGACTGAGTAGCGATTCGCAAAGTCGGTGAAGCTCTGCATCCCCAGCTTTTCAAGCACCAGCGAGCTGTCCATGACTGCATTGAAAAATTTCACATCATGAGCCGGCAGCCAGGCTTTGATTTGGCGCCAGTATCCAGCCTCAGCCGCATCGAGTTCTTCTTGCTCAAAGCCATGGCGCAACAAGAAGCGCTGACGCTTGGCGTGGGCAGGGTCATTGGTAAGCGCTTGAATCATCCATGCATGCCGCACGCCGTGAAATGCCGGACAAGTCGCCGTGCCAAAACGGATGGGCTCAAGCTTTGCCATCAAACCACCCCAGAAGAGCAGACGGTTGTTGGTACTGGTGGTCTGCTCCTTGATCTCCCTGGCGGCCTTATAGTCCCTGATGTTCCGGTCGTAGAGGGCTACGATCGCCGTGGCCGCCTTTGACTGCTCCAAAAGGTCTGACATGCGCACAAACATCGTAGGTTCCGGCAGGGTGTCGCACAGCTGACCCAGGCGTTTGGCCAGATAGAGCGCATAGTCGGTGTTGTGATTGAGGAATGAGCGATCGGCGAGCTTGGACAACGCAACCGTATCACCTGTTGTCATGTATTCAATGCAATCGAAGATCCATTCAAATCCAGCGTAAGCGTCCAAGATAATGCTCCCAGTATAGGTGCCTGACGAGCTACCCCTGGCCCCGCTCGTGCGCCAGCAGTACTCTGTTATCCCATGATACCCAAGGAGCCGGCCATTGAGCAGTCATGAGGGGTAAATCGTCCAGACCTCGTATGCCGGTACACTCCACCAGGATTTTTTCCACAGAAAACCGATCAGGAGTGCACCAAATGTCCTGATCGCAACTAAAATGACGTTTCTCATGAACTGTTTTTCTGTATATTGGTCAGCCTCAACCGTTCGTGCTCACTTTTTGGAGGCAGATGTGAAATTTTTCGTCGCTGGCGTCACGCCTGCCTGGTCTACAAGCTTCATTGTCACCCCCGCGAACCCGAAAATGGGGGTCAAATGGCTGGTGATGGCCTCCCTGAGTGGCAACAACCTGGATATCGCGATCACTGGCGAGGCCGGCATGCGCCACCTGCAGTTCTGTAATGTCGACAGCGACAACCTCGCTGGGCTACGCAAGCTAAGAGCGGAATACCTTGCCCAGCACGCCAGGAGTACCTGCTACCCCCCGCTGCTCGATTTCGACTTCTTTTTCGAGAAAGCGGCTGCGAACATCAAGCAATTGGCTGCAGCCGGATTGGTGTCCCAAGACATAACGCAGGATCTCCAAGATCACCTTGATAACTGCCAGGAAATTCTCAGTCCGACAACGTTCGCCAACCATGTGCGTGAACAAGGCCATGCTGACATTCTTGACAATGCCTACCGCTACACTACCCACCCTGGTGAAATTTCATTCTGGGCTGATTATTGGTCGATAATCATGGGAAAAATTATCAACAAAACGCTAAAGATGCCCTAAAGAAAATTGATTTCGTGCCGGTGGTGTGTGCAACATTGACAGTTTGGCAATGGCTAGGTACTCTCCGCCTAAGACCCGAAGGTAAACAGAATATGGCGATCACCCTGGATAACCCGAATTCGATGGATGGACTGCAAAGTCGCCTTGAGTCCTGCATCGGAAAGATAAAGGGGCATATTGAGCTGAGCAACACCCCGGAACTGTTCGGCTTGGTCGGCAAGGGGGAGGTTGACCAGATCTCGATCAGCATGGACATGGCCAATGGCATTGTTTCCCTGCTGGCCGACTGCATGCTCGGGTTTTCCGCGTTGGAGCTCGATGCCGCCCAAGGAAGTTATGCTGCCGAAGAATCCCATCTGCTGAGAGAAAGGGTTCGTGCGCTGACCAAATCCCAGCAGGGGTTGATAAAACTGTTGCAAGCAGTCAAACATCCAGAGCATGCACGGGCCATTCGTGAGGCCGAAACGCTCCTGAATGAAACGGGCGGCCAGCTGTAAAACTGACCCATCCCTTGAACACCCAACTTCCAGAAGCTTATGATCAAGAAACTCTGGAGGCTTGGCCATGCGTGTTCCCATCATCAAGGTTGACCAGCTTTGGCACATCGGCGACCTGGATATCACCCGAAAATTTGCCTGTGGTAGGAGCCAGGAGGGCAACCTCTTTTCGGTTTCACGCTGCCCGGCTGCCTGGCGAGAGATTGTAAAGCTCGGTGGGTTTGACCTGTATGAAGGGAATGCTGGCTACACACTGATGGATATGCTCTCTATCACGCACCCAGCCACCCAAGCAGGGCGCCAACTGCACGCTCAAGTCAAGCGGTGGTCTTACCAGCAGGGCCTGCTTGAGTCTCGCAGCATTCTCCAGGGGCAGTATTACGATGACGAGCTGGAGCAAACGTGCCTGGTTCGACTGACTGAGCAAGACGTCGACGACGCGGAACCTGACCAGTACGAGCGAATTGATCAGGTAACAATCCATGCTCCGACTGAAAAATTGTGCGAAATTCATAAGTTGCGCTCATCAGAAGACGCCGATGCGTTTGACTTTGCCCTGATTGAATGGGCTCGGATTCATCACCGCGCCACGCTGGACGGTGTCTACTGGAATGAACGCTACAATCCCAGCGCATACGGCGCACCCAGGGCTGGCTTATTCGAGGCCAACATCGAGCATCTGATCAAATGCGACACTTACCCGGACAATGAGCATGAATTGATCCAGGTGGGCCGGGTTACCTGGGCTCAATTGCAACCAGAAACTCAATATATTCAATAGGCGAAAATCCATTTTCCACCTTTACACTCCATTTACCTTATATTGACTGACACCGGAACAGATCATCCTTACCATGCAAATAGAGAATAACAACAAGGAATCTTATCCATGAACATGAAAAAAGCCACCTTTGCCCTCGCTGCTGCCTTGGCGCTCGCCAGCACTTCGGTTTTTGCCGCCCCGGCCTCGCCAGCTGAGCCAATCGGTGCCCATCCTGTCGCTGGAGAAGTAACACCGGCAGAACCAACCCACAAGCATGACAATCCACGCCCAGACCACCCCGCCAAGCACCAGCCTGGCCCGCGTGCAGAAGGCTTCACTCAAGAATTGAACCTGAACAAGGATCAGCGCAGGGTGCTGCATCAGACCATGCGCGAGGATATGGGGCAGCAGAGGCTGATTGTCAGCCGCTACCTGGAGAAGCTCCCTCAAGCTGAACGTGAGGCCCTGGCTGCCGACCTCAAGGCCAGTCATGATCAACAGTTCGCGAAATTTCTGGCAGTACTGACCCCAGAGCAGAAGGTGAAGGCCCTGGAAGGTTTCAAGAAGTTCTCGCACGGCCCAGCGCATGATCGCGGGGTGCCACCGGCCAGAGCCGATGTGCCAGTAGCTGTGCAATTGCCAGCGAACTTGCCAGCCCCCGCACAGCTTCCGCCAAACATGCCCGTCACACAGTAAGCAAACGAGGCCCTCGCAATTCGGGCCCCTCTCGTGTTGCCGCGTCGGCTACAGCCCTAGATCGTCTTCGAGGATCTTGACCAGGCCGACTTGCGGCACCGCCTCCAAATCAATCCACGCACGATCGACATAGCCCTGGGCCACACAGGCCAGGCGCTGATTGTGAGTGAGCAGATCAAACGCCTGGGTAAACTGCTCCGGATCTACCTTGGCAATGGCCTGCACTATCCGTTTGTGGTGGTCATACTCGGACGTTTTGCTGCTATCCCAAAACTGAGGCGAATCGGGGGTGAAGGACAAGGCAGGGGTAACTTGCTCAGTCATGTACTGGGCCAGGCTACCTACAGCGCCCGCCTCAGATGGGTAGTGGGTCAAATTGGGGAGTAACGTCCAGTCGTAACCCTCCAGAATGAAGCTCCCGATGTGTTCCTCTTTCCTGAAGGCGGTCGGTGTGCGGTCAGGATCTACATGGAACTTAACCCCCATCTCGTGCGCTAGCGCAAGGATCCCCTGATTCACCGTGCAGGCCTCAACCTCGGGCATCCTCGGGTGTTTGAGAATAGTGCGGATCAGCGCGTTGTCAATTATGACCCGGATGAAGCCGCCATTCCCGTTGAGCATTTGATGCACAATCGCTTCGATCAGGATCTGCTGCTCGGCCTCGTGCCCGAGCAACCTCATCTCCCACCGACCTTGGTTGTTCATCAGGTCTTGCGCCTTTGCACCCCGGAACAATGCCTCGCCAAGCGCCGGGCACAGAGGGGCCAGTTCGTCCTTCAAGGCAGGGTAGAACAACCAGGCCGCCTCCAGCGACTCAAAGAAATGCTCGGGATTGGCCGCATTGATCGCATGGTTCAAGGCGGCTCGCTGACCTCGAATCACCATGTCCAACGCCACCACGGCCTGATTGCTGCTCGATCCGGTAGGATACTGCCTCAACGCGCCAGCACTGACTTCACGGCGAATCTTCTCTATGCCGTGAATTGCGACAAAGGCCTCGGGCTTCAGGAGCCTGGCACCTATGTCCCGCTTAACCCGCGCAACCGCAGCATCGGGCGCGTCCAGGACATGCAACTCGACAAGCGCGGCGGAGGTGTTCGCACAGCTGAAGGCTTCGATTCGTCCGTCAATGACCTCGGCCAGGATGACCTGGGGAAATGGACTGCGCGGTGGGGACTGAACCTTGGCGACACTGCCGTCTGGGTTGAGGGTAATCTGGGTGAAGAAGGCAGTGATCATTAAAGGGCTCCATGGCTTTCCTCGATTATGGCTGACCCGGAAAAATGGGGCAACAAAGTGTTGTTACCGCTATATTGGGAGTGATAGCCTATAAGCATAATTCGAACAATAATACGCAGGTGCTGCCATGTCGGAATTGAAACAGCCTCTCGACCTCAACCAGGTGAACGACTACCTCACGTCCCTGATGGTCTTGCAGAAGGCCGAAGCCAACAACGAGCTTGATCCGTACTTCAGGGGCATCGCTGATCAACTTGGCAAGAATACCGCCGCTAACGCACCCTTCGAGTTGATCTCCAAGTCGTTCTCGCCGGCGAACTCGCTCGACATCAAACTGCAGTATGGCGATTATTGGGAGCAGATCCATGGCCAGGTGAAAGCCGTGGACATGAAATCCAAGCTTGTCATCGCCGGCTACAGCGCAGAAGAAATTGACTCGCTGCCACCTGAAGTCGTCCAGCATTTTGCCACCGTTGATGTCTTCCAGGAGCATTTCCCAACCGCTGACAAGAACGACAGCCTCCTGACGCGTTTGACCAACGGCAAAGATGCGCTGTTCGACGCCCTGAACTCCGAAGGCGGCAAGAAAACCCTCACTGCGATCAGCCTGGGTATCTCGATTGGTACCGGCGCCATTGTCACCCGCATGGCCCTGCGTGGCGGTGCGTTCGTGGCCAGCCAGATCATCGGAAACGAGTCGGTGCAGGCGTTTGCCTCCAAGATGCAAAGCCGGGTGGGCAACTACCTGGAGCGCATGGGTGTCCCGACTGGCTCGATTGCTCAGAAGTTCCAGGACTTCAAGGATAACGCCCGTGCGGTCATGGCCTCCGATACCTTCCAGCGCTATGGCCGACCAAGCCTGGCCCTGGCCGGCATTGCCATGGGCGCCCTGATGCTTGGCGACTTCAACCACGAGAAGGCCCTCGACCTCGCCACCAACGGCTTCAACAAAACTGTTGACCTGGCTTCTGCCGGCGTTGAGCTCGGTGCGCAAGGCGCGCATGCCGCCAACGAGGGGATCAAGGTGGCTGGCGAAGCCGTCCTGGAAGCCAGCTCCAAGGCCGCCGACCTGGTCGCTGACGCATCTGTCGCGGCTTATGACTCGGTCGCCCAATTCGGCTCCGACGCTGCCCATGCGCTTTCTGGTGGCGTAGGCACCACCATGGACTTCGTGGCTGACACTGCCGTAGATGCCTTCCGGGCCGCTGAGACTGGCGTGATTGTCGCCGGCAAGGCCCTGATTCACGGCGTGGAAGCAGGTGCCGAACTGGTGGCCGATGGCGCCAGCGCCGCTTACGACGCCGCGAGCTATGTGGCCGCCACCGCCGTCCAAGGCTCCACTGAAGCCGCAGGCGCGGCATCAGAGTACGTGGCGTCCGCGTACGATGCCACGGCCAACGGCCTGGCGAGTGCGGTCGACAGCGGTCGCCAATTCGTCGGAGACGGCTTGCATGCTGTTGGTGACCACATCACTGGCGCTGGCGACCTGGTGGCCGGCACTGACGCGCCAGCGACTGTGAACGATGCTCTTGCATCACCAGCAGATGCCGCATCTGCTTATGATGAAACCCAGGTGACAGCCAACCGCGCTCCAGATTCCATCATCCCTTCGGCTGGGCATTCGCCAGACTACATTGAGCCGACACCAGGATCTGATACGCAGGTAGCAAGTGCTGCACCTCAGGCTCACACCATTCACACCATTGAAAAAGGTGATTCGCTCTGGAAAATTGCCAAAGAGCAGTTTGAAGCAAACGGAGTTCAGGCATCAAACGGGCAGATTCTTGAGGCCACAAAGGCCCTGTATGAAGCGAACAAGGAAATGATTGGGGCTAACCCAGACCTGATTTTTCCGGGTAAAGAGCTGCATATCAATCCGGAGCTGTTTGCCACTCACCCCGTAGCGGAGATTCCGGCAGCAGTCGCCCCAGAGGCCGTAGCACCTGTGGTAGCAGCACCAACAAGCGAGCTCGATGCCTTGAACAAACTGCTTGGCAACAACGGCAGCTTCCCATCGAGCATGGTGTTCGCTGATGATCAAGCTGCAGACATCGTGGCGAAGGCTGGGATTGGAAACACCGTGGATCACAGCGCTATCCCCGATGTGAGCGCAACACCACCTGTTGATCCAGATATCAAGTCAAAGCTCGAAACCTTGCTTCAGGAAAGTCCAACCTCGTCGACCCCTGAGACAGGGGCTTTCAAAGACGCGGTCGAGAGGTATGCGAACAAAAACACCAGCTTTACCCCTCCGACCCTGTGAAAATGACCCCCGGCTTGCCGGGGGTTAGAAACCCATTTTCTTATCATAAGCTGCGCCTTGAACCATGTCCTGTTTGAGGGCAGCTACAAACGCTTTGTCATCCAACAGGGTTTTGGCAAGATCTGCAGGATCAACCGAGCATGCCCCCTTGTTAATGCACATTTCTACCGCACGACGCACGCTGAGCGGGCCTGGATTGGAAGGGTATGGGCTGGACAGTCTGTTTCGGAAGAACTCGCCATCTTCTTTGATGTTCTGGTTGACCAGGAAAGAAAAAGACATCGCTCTTGCAAGAACCTCCTCAAACATCCTCAGTTGCTTACCTTTTGTGAGCGATGGCTCCAATGCGATGACGCGTCTTACCTGGTCGGTGTACCCAGCAGTGATCTCTGCAGCCTGAATCCGGCAATGCATCAGTTCGTGCATTAATGTGGAGCCCACTGCGGCTTCACCCTTGCGGAGGAAAACTACAGTACATAGCTTGCGATCCTTTCGCTCCGGCAGCGCTTTATCGTATGCAGCCAGGGCTGTCACGTCTGAAGTGGTT
The DNA here is from genome assembly GCF_046557535.1 of Pseudomonas sp. S1(2024). Taxonomy (NCBI): domain Bacteria; kingdom Pseudomonadati; phylum Pseudomonadota; class Gammaproteobacteria; order Pseudomonadales; family Pseudomonadaceae; genus Pseudomonas; species Pseudomonas sp. S1(2024). Next base: position 47,119 of record NZ_JBKGFP010000001.1, on the reverse strand, counting down.
TCCACGTTGATGCGAGGGGCAGAAGCTTGGCTGGATTTTGAGATACCGATCTTATCCATGGCATCAGGCAGAAGCTCTTCATAAAATTTTGCCCGATTTTTTGCGTCAACAAAATATGGGCTTACAGCCGATGGCAGCACCTTTTCTGCATAGGCCGCCAGCTCATGCCCCTGGGTGCCTGGACGGTACAGGTTCGCGGCTGCCGCATTCAGGGCTAGGAGGGAGAGGGCGCTTGCCAGCAGGAATTGGGTGATTTTCATGGTGCACCTCGACTTCAGATACACTCAGTATACCTAGCGTTGCCATATTGTCAATATACGGAAAACAAGCTTGATTGCTAAATGTCGGATTTCTCTGGCCTGTGATTTTTTATTCGCCGCAGGCGGCTGAATGCCATGCTCTACTGGGCTGATGGAGCGGGTCTTGCGCGGAGCATTTACCAATTCGACGCGAAAGCGTGGCTCCGCTTTTTGCTTGTGAGGTGCACGTGCCTGGCGGACGAATTACGGCCCCCATCCTGCGCGCCTGCATCAGTCAACGACCAGGCGCAACAGACAATTCACCGCTGGCCTGGCGATTCGGCGCGAAGCGCGGCTCAGCCTTGCGCTTGAAAAGCTTGCGTAGAAGCTGGTGCCCACACCTCGATTCGGCGCAAAGCGCGGCTGCTCTTTTACAGCCCCATGTCCAGGGTCAGCGACCGCGCCAGCTGATCTTCCGATGCATCGGCAAGCTCCTGCCCGGTTAACCCGACACCACAGCAGAGCCGAACATCCGGGGTCACAAGCTCAGCCGGCAGGGCGCACAGCGCCCTTTCGAAAAGATGTCGATCGTAGTGATGTCTCCCCATCCGACTGCTTACCGATGCGGTCATTCCCGATTCCCGAAGAAACTGCGCAAGGACAAGCTCTTTGAGGTCAAAAACACCCAGCGTTTGCCCTCGCTTGAGGGTCATGGCCACCAATTTGGCCAATGCATAGTGGTACAGGTGTTCGGTTGACTCTGCGTCTTTGGCCGGGCTGTGGAGCCGATCCAGATAGGCCAGCAAGCGTTCGCCCATTACCGGCGAGTTGGCAGCGACGGAGCTGTAACGGCTGATGTAGCTGCCGGTGATGATGTCGTGGTAATGATCCAGGTAGGTGTCGACCTGCTCACGGCCATAGGCGCCGTCACTGTGGGAGAAATTATGCAGAAGCGATGGCTCGGGGCGGATGAATGCCTGCTCAAAGAACTCCCGGTTATCGATCATGTGCTGGGCAATCATGGAATTGCTCAGGCCGCCCAGATCGCCATAGGCAATGAACTTTGAAAATACTTTACACATCTGCAGGGCGTCAGCCCTGTTCAGCCGGTGATTTCCAGGAAAGACCGTGCCGACTACGGTGAAATCATCGAATTCGGCAGTCAGTGCCGGGTAATGACAGTTCCAATCGGTCGTGAAAACGTCCTCAAAGCTCACGGTACCCTGTGTATCACGATCGATTTCATTGCGAAATTCTGCTGAATTCGTCTCGGGCTTGAGAAATTCCTTCAGCCATCTGTAGGCCAGTTCATGACAAAGCTCCGTGGGAAGTGCGAAGCGCTTGATGGCGACGCGGGTCGAAGCTGAAATGGCCTCCAGGCTATGCCCATGAAACGCAATGTGGTGCAATACCGAGCGCGGCAAGGTGTTGATTGGTGAAGCGTTGAGAATGACGGTTGAGCGTCCTGGCTGACCTGACTCGGCGTTGAACATGGTCGGGTTGAAATGATTGAGCTCGAAGTTGACCGGCAGCGAATCGATTGCCTGGCATCTGGGTTGCGACACGTACTCACACAGGTACCGCAACGCGCCATCCAGGTGTTGACCAAACCGCAGGCGCATGAGATCGGATTCGCCAAAGGAAGATACCGCGCACAGCAGCGCACACTTGTGTACTGTCGACATGCTCAACACGAGGTCGACCAGGTTCTGGTCATTCCCCGCCAGCCACCGATCGCTCAATTCGGCATGCATGATCCAGTTAAGCGCATGCTCATCCTGTTCAAGTCGCTCCATGAATAAGGCCACATCCAACTCGTCCTCGGCGGCTTTTCTGGTAGCGTACCGTCCTGACAACCCATACATGCACAAGACCACTTTATTTTCAGGCCCTGGAGAGTCGGCGCCACAGAGGATTTGCAGCTCGCTGATATGCGCGAACGGATAGGGGGACGACAACGGCTTCCTGAGTATTAGGACAGCCCTGAGTTGCTCGCTGGTATATTTGCCATCGGTTTGGTTCCACAGGTCTTGCAGGTTGTTGAACTGGCTCATTGGGCTACTCAAAAGGGTACGGTTGATCTGATGGCATCAGCTTGGGAAGATGTCATGGCTCTACATGCCCAAATCCAGCATGAGAGAGCGCTCACGCTGACTTTCCGTGGCGTTCTCCAGCGCGGCTGGGGAAAGGCCCAGGCCGCAGCAGAGCAATACATCAGTGGTCAGTAAAGGGGCTGGCAGTGCAGCTACGGCTGCAGTGAATTTCCGCGTGTCATGGCGCAGATCTTCATTGAATCGAGCTTCATCTGACCTGTTCAACCCGGACTTTTTCAGGAACTCGCGAAGGCTCAGCTGTTTGAGATCAAAGACACCCAGCTCCTGCCCCCGGTGCAAGGTCAACACCACCAGCTTGGCCATTGCATAGGCGTGCAGTTGTCCGTTGGCGTCTTCAGGAGGCACGTCAGTGGCCGTGGCATGCAGGGATCCCAAATAGCTCAGCAATCGCTCTCCAAGCTCACCAGGATGCGCCCGGACGCTGCAGAAGCGGCTCAGGTACCCACCTGTGATTTCATCCTCATACTGGGCGATGTAGCGATCGACTTGCGCTTTGCCAAAAGGGCCGTGCAAGTGCATGAAATTGTGGAACAACGACGGCTCGGGGGCGACGAAAGCCTGTTCGAAAAAGACCTTGAGGTCTTCAAGACGCTTGGCGATAGTCTCCAGGTTATAGGTGCTCAGCGAGGCATGGGCCAGGTGCTTGGACAAGGCTGCGCTCATCACACGTGTATCTTGCGGGTGCAATCTACTTTGGCCTGGTGTCAGTACCTTGAGGTAGTCCGCCACATCGAAGGAGAATTCGCTTACCGGATAGAAGGTGTTCCAGGAAGTGGTGAAAAGGTCTTCGAAAGCCAGAATCCCTCCGGACTGGTGGCGGATGTTTTTCCTGAACTCCATGGAGTTGCTGTCAGAGCCGATGTAGTACCTCACGAAATTTTCAGCTTCTTGGATAGCCAACTCAGTGGGAATGGTGAAGCGCATGATGCGCTTGAGGGTTGAATCTTCAATGGGCAGCGAGGCTTCGCGGTTTCTCGAAGCTATTTCGTGCAGCAAAGCACGTGGCAGTGTATTGACCGGCGACGCGTTCAGCACCACGGTGGAATAGCCTGGCCGTCCATTCTCGGAGTTCATCTTATTGTAATCTGTCAATGTGAAATTCACAGGCATTGGGTCAATCGACTGACAGCGCTGTTGCTCCGCATACCCACAGATATGCCTGAACGCTGAATCCAGATGTCCACTGTAGGCGGACGCCAACGCGGGGAGACTTGGCAGCGTGCTCGACCAGAGCAGCACCGCCTGCTTTTGCTCCAACGATAGGCTCAGCACCAGATCCACCAGGTTCTGATCGTTTCCCGCCATCCACAGCTCACAGAACGTGTTGTGCACCATCCAGTTCAGAGTGTCCTCATCTCCCCTGAAATGCTCGAACAATGAAATGACCTCTTCGGCTGCATCATGTTCTTGCGTGTCATTTCTGAAGTGATAGCGCGTCACAAGGTTGTTGAATAACTGCATCGCTTTTCTACCCGGAGGCGTAACCCCGAAATTGGTAACGCCCTGCACATCGCCAAGGTTGTCGAAAGGGTAGGTTGTCGACAAGCGATACGTTCCCGAATGCAAAATCTCCAACAGGTGGCGGTAATCATATTGCCCAGATTTCTGGTTTTGCAGGTGCTCTATGTCAAACACCGGCCTTTTCATGTCGTACTCACTTGATCTCATGTTTACAGCCCCATGTCTTGAGCAAGGGCGCGTTCCCACACCCTTTCAGGGGTGCTATCCAGCTCACCGGGGGATAAGGTGCCACCCAAGAAGAGCTTGTTTTCCGCCGTTTTGAAGCGCTCCGGCAGCAGCTCAAAAGCTTCCAGCTTCCGTGATATCTGGTACTGGTTGTCAAAGTTGACCTCATAGACACCTAGCTTTTGGCAAAAATGGTCAAAACTGTCGTCAATCTGCACGAGACCCAGGTTCTTGGCCAGGAACTCCTTGCAACCCAGCGCCAGTCGGACGAGGCCGTATTCGTGGAACAGACCATCAGTGCTGTCAGCAGTAGTGAGTCTCAGCTGAAAGTTGCGCGAAGGCGTCGAATTCCAATCAGGCATGAGATAACGATAGACATTGACGCTAACGGTCGAATCCGCACCAGAGTCGAGATAGTCATCAATCAGTGCTGTGGTCAAACGGGTAGGGGTCGCATCCAGGAAATTATTGATCAGCGGAAGGCCAGGAATCTTGTACAGTTCCTGGGCAAGGGTTGCCCCCATTGATGTCAGGATAGTCGGCCCAGACCGATCAGCCATGGCGTAGGTATGGGCGAGTAGGCGTATGAACTTATCAGCGCAGGCACCTTCCTCGCCGCCGAGTTCATATAATATTGGCCAAAATCGCTCATAACCAACTCGTTTGGCGCGCAGAAAACCTCCCACCACCGGGCTTGGCGTCAAGGTGAAATCTTCGAATGAGACTGTGTCACCGAAGTTTTTTTGCAGATGGCTATTGATGGCGGTGATCACCTGAACGCCTCTGCCGGGCGTGTTCATCTCCTCCAGAATCTCCAGCTGATGGGCCGCTGCCATGGGGAACTGCCTCGCCAGTTCTCGGGTTCCAGCCTGCAGGGATGACCACCTGGGGCCCAGGCTGGCCTTGATCAGCAAAGTTTTGGGCAGTGTGTGCAGGGCTGATGCATTGTGACTGATGGCGCTGGTGCGTGGATCGCCCGTGGTGGAGTTGGCCATGGCCAACAAACTCGTGTCCGTGGGCAAAATCTGGAAGCTCTGCGCTTGAGGGTCGGCGCACAGGTCGCAAATCTGGTTGATCGCCGAGTCCAAGTTAGCCTGGTAGGTGTGTTGGAGAGCAGGGGAGGGTCTCAAGCCACCCAGAAGCAGCACCAAAGCCAACTTCGAGGCCGGAGGCAACGATTTGACGAGGTTGATTACATTGAGGTCATTGCCGGCCAGGTAGCAGCCTTGCGTCAGTTCGAAGTGCAACGCCCAGTTCAGCGCCGTTTCATCACGCTCCAGCCGATGGAACATACTGTGAATCAAGGTCAATGCCGTGGCCGGATCGGCACTGCCTGCCCGCATGTAGGCCGTTTTTATTCCGCGAATACGTGCCGAGTTGCCGTTGAGATGCTGCACCTCGCTGAGGGTGTCAAAGGGATAGGCGCCCCCTAGCTCGACGGCATCATTATCCAAACACTCAATGAGCTTTTCCTGGGACAGCACCCAAGCGTCCTTGATCCTGAATTCCATGGCCTGTCGCTCCGGAGCAGTCGTTTCCCCATTATCCCTTAGCTTGGTTGTTCAAAACTACATTTTTTTAGTATATTGAGTAGGTATGACCTGCAAAACGGCAATGGAGGAGGGTGCACATGAGAGCATTACTGGTAGGCGGTTTCGTCCGGGACACCCTGTTGGGCCTGAACCCGCATGATCGTGACTATGTCGTCATCGGTCAAAGTCCGGACTCCATGCGCGCCCAGGGCTACGTTCTCAGCGGCGAACACTTTCCGGTGTTTCGTCACCCGGTCTCCCAGGAAGAGTATGCCCTGGCCCGCTCCGAGAAAAGCACTGGCCATGGGCATGGTGCCTTCGAGTGCGCTTGGGAAGGGGTAACCCTGGAAGACGACCTGTTCCGGCGCGACTTGACCATCAATGCCATGGCCTTGGCCGAGGACGGCACCCTGATTGACCCGTACGGGGGCAAGGCCGACCTGGACGCCGGGGTGCTGCGCCAGGTGTCCCGTCATTTCCAGGAAGATCCGCTGCGCATCCTCCGGGTGGCGCGCTTTGCTGCGCGGTACCAGTTCACCGTGCACCCTGGGACGATGGCGTTGATGCGGCGCATGGTCAAGCAGGACATGCTGGAGACGCTCTCTTCAGAGCGCCTGTGGCAAGAAACCCAGAAGGCCATGCTGACCGATCATCCCGGCATCTACTTCGACGTCCTGGACGCCTGTGGGGCCTTGAAGCGGATTTTCCCCGAGTTGCACTGCCTGAAGGATATCCCGCAGCGCCCCGATTACCACGCCGAGGGTGACACTTGGGTGCACACCCGCATGGTACTGGAGCAAGCCTGCGCCTTCAGCGCAGAATTGGGCGATGCCCGCAAGCTGCGCGTGCGCATGGCTGCCTTGCTGCACGACCTGGGCAAAGCCAATACGCCGTTCGAGGAACTGTGGGCCGACAACGGTGAACTGATCGGCAGTCACCATGGCCACGAAGACGTTGAGCGCTTCGGGCCTCCCCTGGAGGCGCTGTCGGAACGGATCAAGATGCCGGGCGATGTTCGCCAGTTTGTGGCCGGCGTTGCACTGGTTCACCAGAAGGTGCATGGCATCTTCAAAGCAGGCGGCCATGGCCTGGTCTCGCTGTACCAGACCCTCGATCTGAGCCGCAAGCTGCGCCATGACGCACACATCCTCGACGATGTGGCGCTGGCCTGTGCCGCTGATAACTACGGGCGCCTGACCTTGCTCAAGGACGGCTCCAAGGTGGTGCCGACCAGCTATCACCAGGCCGACTACTTCAAGAAGGCCATGCTGACCATCCACGCTGTGGATCAGGGTACCGTCATAAAAGAAGTCCTGGCCAAGGGGCATGGACTGAAAACGGCCAAGGAGCAGCTGCTGGCCCGGCAACGCGCATCAGTGAAGCCCATGATTGCCGAACATCGGGCGCTCGGTGAGGATGCGATTGCCGAAATGCTCGGCACGCGAGCCTGACTCATTAATTGAATCGGCGCGCCGCTCGGTTTGCCGATCTATACAAAAGGTAAATTCGATGAAAATGCTGTACTGCCTGGTCTGCCGAGACGTTTTCAGTGTTCGCGAAGACCGCGAGAGAACCTGTATTTGTGGCCAAAGCAAATGCCGGTATGAAGACGATTCGGTAACCGTGACGTACACCGGGCCTGCGGTCATGCTTGGTTTTGCCAACAGTCTGATGGCCGGCGCCATTCGCGATCAGATCACGCATCAGGATCACGGCCTGAACTATCTGCCATTTCCGATGGAAGATCAGCTCCAGGGCCGGCAATTCCAGGGGTGGGTCATTCCGTACGGTGCACACGCCTTGAACAAGCTGGATGACCACCCCGACTGGGACAGCCTCAAGGTGGCCCGCGAAGGCTATGTGGACACCGAGTAAGGGCAGCCGCCCTACTTGGCAATGGCCTCTTTGGCTGCCGCCGTCAGATCCACCCCAGTGCGCTGCTTGTAGGTACTGAAAGTGTCCTGCAGGGTCAGCTCGAAGCACCGCTCAAAGCTATCACCCGACACGTCGGCCCATCCCTGGCAATAGCCTGCGACCCAGACAGTCAGCAGCTCGTTGAGTCGCTGTGGCGTAGCCTCGGCGTGCGAGCTTTGCGCAGGCTTGATCGATGGCAGGGTGCTGATGGTGGGCTTCACCGCCTGCTCGGGTGTGGTGGGCGCCGGTTGCAGAGATGCCGTGGCGCACCCGGCAAGCGCCAGGCATAACAGGGCAGGATTCAGTGCTGCTTTGAGGTGATGGACGATCATGCTTTTTCTCTCTTGTTGTTGATCAATCTGTGTTTCAGGCAACCGTACTCAGCTGTAACGCCGGGACGTAGTAGGTGCTGCGTCCACCCTTTTTCGAAACGGCCACCGCATTGCCGAGCGGATCCACTTTGCGCCCGTAGACCTGGAAGGTGGCTTGGAAACCACCCTTCTTGTTGTCTGCATCCACATAATCGGAAATCGAGGAGCCACCCAACTCAATGGAGCGCAGCAGCATCTGCTTGATCGCCGGCACCATGGCCTGGGCCTGGCCAAGACTCAGCCTGCAAGTGGGCATCTGAGGGTCGATTCGTAGCTGGTACAACAGTTCGCACGCATAGATGTTGCCAATCCCTGTCACAAATTTTTGGTCGAGCAGGAAGCTTTTGATCGGGCGCCTGGATTTGCGTGTCAAGGCAAACAGGTGATCTGCGGTAAAAGCGGCGCTCAAAGGCTCCATCCCAACGTTGGCGAGGTATTTGTTTTCCGACAAATCCTGCTCGTATAAGAGGAACCCGAATTTTCGGGCATCGTTGTAGACCAGCTCGCTGCCGTCCGAGAAACCCAAACGAACGTGGTCGTGCTTGGCCGGTGCTGGGTCAATCAGCAGCTTGCCCGTCATACCAAGGTGAACCACGAGATAACCGCGATCGAGGACAAAGACCAGGTATTTGCCACGTCGCTGCACATCGACCACCGTACGGCCAACCAGGTGCTGCTCCAGATCATCCTGAACCCGCTCGCGCAAACGCGAGGTGAGGGTGGTCACCCTGGTGAACTCACGCCCCTTGAGGCGGGCGAGGCTATTTTTGACGCATTCTACTTCCGGCAATTCTGGCATGACGCCCTCGATCATGGTTTGGGCTGAAACAGCGAGAGCCCCCGCAGGGGCTCTGCGCTCTTGTTAGGCGCAAGGGCCCTGATGAATGAAGTAGAGCGCCTCATGTTCAATCAACTGTTGCACCTCGCGCCGATACGCTTCATTTCCACGCATGAGCGCCATGAGCTGCTGATGAGCTTTGTAGGCATCATCTGCCGTGAGGTTGATGATCACATGTCGCCCCTGGGCCACGCATTTCATCACCTCGGTCAGGACGATCTGGCTTTGCACATGGCCGAAGTACACGTGATCCGGATCGGCGCGCATGGCACATCTGAGTGCTTCACGCCAGGCATCGATTCCCGTGTTCGTCGTGGGGGCGGGCGGCGCGTCAGTCCCCACCTGATGCTTGAGCAGCTGCTCGAAGACGAGGCGCGTGGTCGCCGATGCGCTGCAGCTCGGGGCACTGGAAATGACTATCAAGCTGGGTTTAGCGCCCGATTGGAGACGCTGGCCGAGGTGGGCGATGATTTGCTCATGCCCCCTGAAGCGCACTTCAGCCTCGGGCTGATCCAATGGCGCAGTCTCCACCTGGACGCTGGCTTTCAGCGGATAGCTGGGTGGGCAGCGACCCTGGCTACCGCACAGGGCATCCCAGGAGGGGAAGTTGTGCTCCCTGGCAACAATTTCCAGGGCCTGCGAGTGGGTGACAGCCACTCCCAGTACTGCCTGAATCGATGTGCGGCGAAGTTTGGCCATCGCTTTGTATTGCGAAATGTTCATGTCTGGCGCTCCAGCATTCCAGGCACCGCAGAGCGGGTTCGGAGTCCTCATTCTCGAAGCCTGGCAAGAGTCTACCAAGGGCATCATACCGCTCTCACTTTCACCGTACCGCGAATGCGGCGAGGACGACAGGCTGTGAGCGCCCTTGATGCATACCTCTGCAGACTGATGAAATCTGCAGAGGTATGCAGCATGGTCGAAGATCCCAACGCTGTACCAAAATCCTGTATTGTGCGTCCAGGCAGGCGAGGCTTGCTGTTCAAGCGCCTCACCGTGCCTGGACAGCAGTCAGTGCGCCCAAGTCGCGGTGATCAGCAGGGTGCGAGGCTCTTTCGCCGGCTTGCTGCCATCCTGGGCGCCCGTGGTGCCCAACGAATAGCTAACCCCCATAGGTTGTCCGTTGGTGAGCTTTAGAGGTGTATTGAGCCTGCTGGTGGCGACATTCGGCATGTTGACCAAGGGTGGCTGTTTATCGAGCTTGGCGTCGATGAATTTCTCTTGATCGACCAACAGAAGGTTCGAGGTGAGAATACCCTTAGCGTCGACCAGGTTGCCGGTCAGCTCGATGGAGACCTGGTCGTTGAGGTAGTCCAGGGCCATATCCTGATCCTGGCGATCGATTTGTGCAGACGCCAGGTGAACCCCTTTGCCCATCGGTGCGCTGGTGGTAAAGCTATACACCAGATGGCCATCTTCGACGATCTTGACATCGTAGGTGACGGGCTTGGCAGCCAAGGCTACCGAGGAGAGGAGCAGGGCGGGAAGCATGAGGGCAAGGCGTTTCATTCAATTTTCCTTCAAATCATTCGACCGTGATGTTCAAGGCACCCTTGCACCAGGGCTTGGCGGCATCCAGACAGAGGTTGTACTCATGCTTGAACGGTTTCCCACGCTCCAGGACAAACACGCTAGCAGTCTCGTACTCCCCCTTGGTCACATCGTTGGGAGCATACCCATGAACAGCAGTGCTATCGGAGAAATAGACGGCCAAAGTCACGGTGCTGCGGGTGGTGTCCGCGACATCAAGGTTAAGCCTCACATCAGAGTAAGTATCGAGGAGTTGCTTGCGTTTTTCAGTGTTTACAGAACGGCTTCCCGGTTGCAACAGCTTGAACTTGGCCGAATGCTGAATGACACCTTTCATTTCCAGCAGTGAGACACCAGCCTGGGCAACCTCCACCTGAATGGGCACAGGGGAGTTCTCAGGGGTTGCAGCCGCCAGGGCTTGCCCGCAAGCAAGCAGGGTTGCAAGCGAAACTGCGTAGAAGCCGATTTTCTTCTGAATGCTCATGGGTGTCCACGTCCTAACAGGAATTTCAAAGAGGTGCAGCTGGCATCAGGGCCACAGGATCCGCAGTCCGGGAGATCCGGAATCCGGCATTTGGACGCGTCTGGCAGGCAGTCCACAGCATCTCCCGCCACTTCCGTCAAACAGCAGCTACTGTTGGGAGAACCGCCTCCCGAGCTATCGTTGCGCCGCTTGCGGTCTTCCGCTTCGCGCTTTTTGCGCTCCCGGCGCGTTTCGGCTGCTTCCTGACAGGACAGGAAGCGTGATCTGATCGAACTCAGGCCGCGAATCAGGCCTTGGGTTTCAAGGATCTCCAGGACAGCGCCTGAGCAACCTGGCCCCCCGTACTCAAGGGAATGGGCGCAGCGGTAACCTTTGCGCGGCGACAGATGTTTTTGATAAAGGCTGATGCCGAAGCGATAGATGCCCATCACTCATATCCTGAAACCAATTCACATCAATATACGCCTTAATCGCAATATTGCCAACCGCATAATCGTTGTCAAGGGCATTCAGGCCCGAGATAATGTAGGCACAATGTAGCCACAAAAGGAAAATCCCATGAGCAAGGACACCACTGTTCGCTCGCGTGTAGACAGCAGGCTGAAAGCCGACGCTGAAACCATCCTCAATGGCCAGGGCATCACCATGTCTCAGGCCATCAATCTGATGCTCCGCCAGGTCGTCATTCAGAACAAACTCCCCTTCGACATGGAAGGGGCACCCAAGCTCAATGCGCGGGCGCAGGCGCTCTGCGATGCGTACGATGCCGGGGAAATTCCCACCACAGAGTACCCGGACACGAAGGCGTTCTTCGCCTCCCTGGGCATCAATTGACCGCCCATGAAAGCAAGGGGATGCCTTACAGGCGAGAAGCTCTCAGGTCACGCAGGTTGACCAGGTGTTGCCGCTTGACCCAGCCAAGGTGCGAATCACCGGCCTTGTTGGTGTATTCGACCTGACACCATGAATCTGTGCAGACGAGGATGCCCACCACATCGTCCCGAACGATGTACCGATCATGGGTCGCATGCACCTGTGGGGTCTGATACAGGTAGGCCCTTGGGTCTTTCACCCTGGCCATCCCGATCCACTGCTTGGGCTCGACCATGCTCAACGCCAGTCCCGTGTTGATCTCAGGTGGGAGCAACATGCCGCACCCAGGCATCTCAGTGGCCGATTCAATCGAGAACGCTACGCCATCTCCCTCTGGTCGCAAGCTTCCGGCGAAGCCCATCGGCGCCTTGGTCACCAAAGTGGCCTGGCCCGTTGCGTCAACCTGGCCGCTCATGGAGAACGAGCAGGTGATCCGCGTCGCGCCCGGCATTTCATCGTAGTAATGCCCTTCAACGTAGCCATCGGGCGTCACCGCCAGCAGTAGCTGCTCATACTGTCCAGATTGCAGTGCCTGGGCCGAAAGGGCTGTGGAAACCAGTTGCAGGCTTGCGACAAGCAGCAGTGCGGGGAATTGTGGTATCACCTTGCACACTCCGTTAGATGATCCCATTACGGGATGTTTCGAAGCCAATCGAATCGATAATAGGCCGACAACCAAAGCTTCGGTCGCAAAAGAGCCCGAGTGGTCTAGATCGGCACACTGTGGCCGAAGCAACATTGTCAGCTTACAAGAAGTCGAGCGAACTAGGGGGACAACGTATAAAATGCGTCCCCGCCATTCATCAGCTGATCGTAACGCTACCGGAGAAAATGTTGAAGCTTTCGAACCCTGTCGCCCTTCGAGCCTTCGAAAAAGCACTCACCAAGGTCAGGGCGGGCCCGCGACCACGCCCGAGATTCAGTAGCCGCACCGCCGACAAATTTGTTATCAGAGGCTATGTGGAGCTGTTCGAGGAGCTCAAAGGGATTGGCTTGCACCAGGGTCGTAGCATGAACTCTGAAGCCGTTGCAGCCATTCTAGATAGCCTGGAAGGCAATCTACGGTCTACGGCGAGGGTCAGGGTTTTGCAAGCTCACCTCGGCAGGCGATTGAGCGCTGAGGTCATGGCCGAAGTGGGGGAATTCGACCTCACCGTTTGTGCAAAGCCCCAGAAGTTTGTGGTTCGTCTTCCGCCCAGCGTTAGGGATATCATTCGTGATGGCGTCAAGAAGGTAACTTCTCGTGAGGGTGGAAAAATTTCGATGCGTGATTGGGTGCTAGAGGCGCTGGTAAAGTGGGTTAACTCTCAGCGCCAGGAATTCGCGCTGCTGACTACAATTATTGAGGTCGACAAAAGCTTGCTCGAACAGTTTTGATTGAGGAACAGGGCGACGTACAGCCGTCCAAGCTAATGGACGCTTGCAATCAAACAAAAACGCCCGGCAAGCCGGGCGTTTCAGCAGTGTGTGACGCGGGTATCACAGGATCTTCGAGACCACGCCGGCACCCACGGTGCGACCGCCTTCACGGATCGCGAAGCGCAGGCCTTCTTCCATCGCCACCGGCTGGATCAGCTCGACAGAGAAGGTCAGGGAGTCACCCGGCATGACCATTTCCACGCCTTCCGGCAGCTGGACGTTGCCGGTAACGTCGGTGGTGCGGAAGTAGAACTGCGGACGGTAGCCCTTGAAGAACGGGGTGTGACGACCGCCTTCTTCCTTGCTCAGCACGTACATTTCCGCTTCGAACTTGGTGAAGGCCTTGGCAGTGCCTGGCTTGACCAGCACTTGGCCACGCAGCACGTCTTCACGCTTGATACCGCGCAGCAGGATGCCGCAGTTTTCGCCGGCACGCCCCTCATCCAGGAGCTTGCGGAACATCTCGACACCCGTGCAGGTCGACTTGATGGTGGGCTTGAGGCCAACCACTTCGACTTCTTCCTGCACGCGCACGACCCCGCGTTCGATGCGCCCGGTAACCACGGTGCCGCGACCGGAGATCGAGAACACGTCCTCGATCGGCATCAGGAACGGTTTGTCGATTGCACGCTCAGGCTGCGGGATGTAGCTGTCGAGGGTCTCGACCAGTTTCTTCACCGCGCTGGTGCCCAGGCCTTTCTCGTCATTACCGTTCAGCGCCATCAGCGCCGAACCGATGACGATCGGGGTGTCATCGCCAGGGAATTCGTACGCGTTGAGCAGGTCGCGCACTTCCATCTCCACCAGCTCCAGGAGCTCATCGTCATCCACCATGTCCGCCTTGTTCAGGAAGACAACGATGTACGGTACGCCCACCTGGCGGGAAAGCAGGATGTGCTCGCGGGTCTGCGGCATCGGGCCGTCAGCGGCGGAGCAGACCAGGATCGCACCGTCCATCTGGGCAGCGCCGGTGATCATGTTCTTCACGTAGTCCGCGTGGCCGGGGCAGTCAACGTGTGCGTAGTGGCGAGTGGCCGAGTCGTACTCCACGTGCGACGTGTTGATGGTGATGCCACGCTGCTTCTCTTCGGGCGCGCTGTCGATCTTGTCGAAGTCAACCTTGGCCGAACCGAACACTTCCGAGCAGACGCGAGTCAGGGCGGCGGTGAGGGTGGTTTTGCCATGGTCAACGTGGCCGATGGTGCCGACGTTGACGTGGGGTTTGGTGCGCTCGAACTTTTCCTTAGCCATGCAGAATTCTCCCGTCAGGCTTGCAAGCCGTTATTGGCCGAATTCCCATCATATCCTTTATACGAATATTGTCAACAGGCCCGATTTTGAATGCATAAAAATTGGCTTAGCAATTTATCTAGAAACCGTTATTTCGAGCCGTATTTGCAATGAGGTGTAAAGGCCTAGCCACTACTTTGTCAGTCCGCTTCGATGTGCACCAGTTTTTGGCTACAGTGCCGGCACTGAAAAATCCTGGCGACAAGCCAGCCAGCTTCCGCTTCCAGCTCATCAACATATTCATCGAGAGTCTCGTGTTCGCCGCAATAATTCTCCTGAATTTGCGGGAGCACCTCGGCGTGCTCCTGCCGGATCGTCTTACCATCACAAGCCCCCAGGAACACGGCTGCATCAGCACAATGGGACAGCCAAATTTGATCCTGCCAGGTGTTGAAGCCCGGTGTACGCTGGCAGATTTCATCTTTCACCGCCCGGCTCACCTCCTGGTCATTCTGATCGTTCAGGATCAAGTTAGGGTCAGAGAACTCCAGCTCAAGCGTTGAATACGCCTCTCCACTGGCAATGCACCAGGGGCAGATCGGGATCAGGTTGCCTAAATTAGGGTAGACAGGGCCCATGTACTGAAAGCCCCGGCATTGATTACACACCCTGCAGGCCTGATCGGAAGGGATGAAGGTGTCCGTTTCGAAGGGATCCGGATGATAGCTAAACACAGGCAGATTCATCGAACATTCCCCAGGTTGGGCGAAGGAGTACAAATGTACTCCTGGCATAACCCTGTAGATTGAGAGGCTGTGAGCGTAATGCACCCTCAGTGTGCTACTAGCCCAGGTAAGGCTGGCCGCTCAGATAAGCCTTGATGCTGGTGGTTTCAGCGCTCAAGTGTGATGGATGCCTGATCCTTGATGAGATCCTGCTTCTTCAGCGCTTCCTTGAAGCTGGCTCGCACCAGGTTGGTGGCATCACTCAGCCCATAATCACTGCCACTTTGAATCGCCCTGCGCATGACCACGCCGCCGCTGGTTTGCTGGTAGATGGCATCTTTTTCCGCCGTGCGTTCGGCAGTGGTGCCAGCGAAGAGATCGCGAAGGCCTTTGCTGCCCTCAATATGCTGCTGAACCTGGACTTGCGTCATGCCCAGCGTCACGAGGGCAGCCTCATGGTTCATGGCTTGTTTTTCCACCACCTCAATCGCCTGGGTCAGATGTTCTGCATCGACGGTGCCAGCGCTGAGCGCCTGTTGCTGATTGGCAACTGACTGCTGACTGAGGGCCATGAACTCCATGGTCGCTCGGTGCAACGCGCCGTCATCGAGCAGCGCGTCGAAACGCTCCATCATGGCCCTTTTGCCAGGCTCCACCCCGATAGTCAGTTGCCCGCGAATATGCACCTCTTCGACGATCGACTTGAAGCCAGGGGAATTGACCGAGAGCTTGCCGTTTTCGTAGAAATGGTCTTGGAACAGTTGATTGACGTAGTCCGTGACCTGCTCATGCGACTTGCCAATGAAGTCCGCAGGATTGACGCCCTTGGCCTGTTCATCGGCCAGGACGCGATAGACCGCCAAGGCATCGGCGTGGTCGAAATCCCATTTCACGGCCTGTCGGTAGTTGTTGATGACGCCCGTGAAACCGTCGTACGAGCCGGTGAGTGCTGCCGTTTGGTACACCGCGTGCAGATCCGCATAGGCTTCTTTCACCGCCGTTGTGTACAGACCCGCATCGAACGCCGCCATGCGATTTTCCAGGACATAGTCGGCACCCTTGGCAGCAACTCCGACCAGGTCGACCGCGCCATCACCTTCCAGTGCTTGCACCAGGGCGATATTGATCACCGAGTTGATGTTGGCACCGGTTCCTGCCAGGTCTGCCTTGAGCCCTGGCATGACGGAGAAGTCGATGCAATGGCCCATCTCGTGGTTGGTATTGCTCACCCGCGCCAGCTCGGAATTGACCAGGAGCAGGTCGCCACGGGCACCGTGGAAGGACAGGTTATCACCCGCCTTGACCCAACCATTATCCTGGAAGTTGACCACACAACCAGGGTCTTTCATGTCCATCACCACGGGTGTCGCCCTGGGCACATCAGGCAAGCCCTCGTAGGTAACGTCACGGCCCTCAACAAGAAAACGAACCTTCTGGCCGTCCATGCTTTTGGACGCAAAGTAGCGGTTGCTGGCGAAGTCTGAGGACTTCAGCATGGCATTGTCCTGCACAACCTCCTGTTCAGGCTGCACCTGGAAGTCAGCGGCATTGGCAAAATTCTGAACTGCCATGAAACCACAGGTTACCAAAAGTGCAGAAGCAAGGAATCGAGACGGTTTTTTCAGGATCATGGCAGACTCTCGTTTATGGCTACTATTGATGTATTGTCAGCTTAGACAGCGCGCTCAATCAAGGTTAAAGCGTGCATAAGCTCATGCATTTTCCTGGCTGCCCGGAATCCAGATACAAAAAGGCCAGGCATTCATGACGAATCCTGGCCTTTGCCTACAGCGATGATCAGTCAATGAACCCTTGAACCAACACCCGGACGCTCTGATCGTCATCCAGGGTCTTCTGGGCGTCAAGGCGGCTGGCACCGATGTTGCGATCTTGGAAGTAGAAGCCATCCGCTCGCTGCTCGATGACGTCGCACTCCACGGCCACATCAATTAGCAGGATCTCATCCGGATCGGGCTGCTCGTTGACCGGAGGAAGCTCTCCTGTAGCCGACTTAATCAGCGCTGCCGACACCGAGGTCACCTTCGCAACAGGTTCATTGGCTGCCGCGCTGTGCGGCGTGGACGCTGCAGGGGCGCTTGCTGTGGACTTCTGTGGGCTGGCCACTGACTTGGCGGCAGAAGCCAGGCTGGTTACCGTAGCTTGGGGGGCATCGTTTCGTTCAGCCGGGATGGCCTTGGCCAAATGCTTTTCCCGGATGGCTGCTTCGATTTCGTTCGAGATGGCAGGGTTATCCAGCAGGTACTTGGCGGTGTTGGCTTTGCCCTGGCCGATCTTGTTCCCCTTGCAGGAGTACCAGGCCCCCGCTTTTTCGATCAGACCGTCAGCAACACCGATGTCCACAAGTTCCAGCGGCTTGGCGATGCCCTGGCCATAGAGGATGGCGAACTCTGCCTGGCGGAAGGGTGGGGAGACCTTGTTCTTGACCACCTTGACACGGGTTTCGCTGCCCACCACTTCGTCGCCTTCCTTCACGCTGCCGGTACGGCGAATGTCCAGACGTACCGAGGCATAGAACTTCAGCGCATTGCCACCGGTCGTGGTTTCCGGACTACCGAACATGACACCGATCTTCATCCGGATCTGGTTGATGAAGATGACCAGGCAGTTGGCATTCTTGATGTTACCGGTGATCTTGCGCAGCGCCTGGGACATCAACCGGGCCTGCAGACCCACGTGCATATCCCCCATCTCGCCTTCGATCTCGGCCTTAGGTACCAGGGCAGCCACGGAGTCGACGATGATCACGTCGACGGCATTGGAGCGCACCAGCATGTCGGTGATTTCCAGAGCTTGCTCGCCTGTGTCTGGTTGTGAGACCAGCAGGTCATCCACGTTGACGCCCAGCTTGCCTGCGTATTCAGGGTCGAGCGCATGTTCAGCATCAACGAACGCGCAGGTGTGACCCAGCTTCTGCGCCTGGGCAATCACCGAAAGGGTCAGCGTGGTCTTGCCGGAGGATTCAGGGCCATAGATCTCAACAATGCGGCCTTTCGGCAAACCGCCGATCCCCAGCGCGATGTCCAGTCCCAAAGATCCTGTCGAAATGGCTGGGATCGGCTGACGATCGTGATCGCCCATGCGCATGACCGCGCCTTTCCCGAACTGGCGTTCGATTTGTGACAACGCGGCAGAAAGCGCTTGCTGCTTCTGGGGGGATTGAGACATAGGTACTCCGGAAAATGGGGGTAGGTAGTGATCCATATTAGGGGTGCCAGGAATTTTGTCAATAATCGCTCAAGCCCGCCAACGTGCCTGCTCTAAAATCCCTAAGTGGAAGGGGCTTGCCCAGCAATGGCGGCGCTTTTCTGGCGAAATCGTTGACAAATTGCCAATAAATAGTAAACTCGAATTCATGGAAAAACACAGGACATCACGACGATGTTTGCACACACCCCTTTGAACGCCTCAACCGCCACGCACGTCAGTCGGATCAAGCCCTTGTCGCACGAGCGATGCAATGAGTTGCTTGTCAATGTCAGGCAGGATAATTGCCGCAAATCCTTTGATGCGGTGGTGACCAGCTTCATGCCATTGGCTCTGAGCGTGGCCATGAAGTTTCGCCACCGGGGTGATGTCAACGACCTGTTTCAAATCGCCTGCATGAACCTGATGGATGCGACACGCACGTTCAATGACGGTTTCGCCACTCATTTTCCGAGCCATGCGCGTACCTGGATCACTTTGGGCCTTCGCCGTCACCTGCTGTTCGAATCGCGGCTGATCAAGGTGCCAGAGAACCGGGCAATTTTGAAATGTTATCGCCGTATGCATCAGTTCAGTGCCGACAAGCCACCCACTGAGTCGCAGATCAGGGCCTTTACCAAAACCCATGCTGTGACCAAAGATGAGTTCCAGGCGGCTTATGAGCTGTATTTTGCCACCTATGAATCAACCAGTCAGGGCATCGACGATGAGGCAGACCCCCTGGAATCGCGTTTGTCCAATGGACTGACGCTGGAGGACGAGGTGATCGCTGCTGAC
This sequence comes from Pseudomonas sp. S1(2024), assembly GCF_046557535.1. Lineage (NCBI taxonomy): Bacteria > Pseudomonadati > Pseudomonadota > Gammaproteobacteria > Pseudomonadales > Pseudomonadaceae > Pseudomonas > Pseudomonas sp. S1(2024). The sequence continues at coordinate 28,162 of NZ_JBKGFP010000001.1, read as the reverse complement.
GAGCAAGCGGATACGGTGAAAATCGTAAACCGCCTGATGAACGTACTCACCGATCGAGAGCAGACCGTGATCCGCGCCAGGGTGCTGCAGGACGAGCCTGTTCAGCTGCGCCTGGTGGGGGAAGAAATGGGGGTTTCCTGCGAGCGCGTACGCCAGATCGAGAAGCAGGCCCTCAACAAAATCCGGATGGCGGCTTGATCAGCTCTCGCTGAGACCTTTGCTTGCAAACGCCAGGCGTGTAGCAGGTGCGCGCTACCTGCAGCCTGGTGGGGCGGGTTCATCACCCATGGCTTCTTAACGCCCTGACCGCGCTAAAGGGCGCCTGTCGGCCTTTTCAGTGCTGGATCGTCTCTCACAAGGCTGGGCGCAGGACTGTCATCATCGATCAGCTCACGCTGGGTGCTGACCCTATGCCTGCAATCCAGGCAGCATTTCTTGATATCGCTGGCGACCAGGGCTTTCAAGGCGCCGCCCGCTCATTTGAAATCAAGGCTCGACAGGGCTCAGCTGCACATCCACGTGGCGAATCTTGCCATCGCTTCCCATTTCAAGTCCCCTGGCATAGCTTTGGGCTTGCCGAAGCTGCCAAGCAAGACGATCACCTTTGACATGAACACACAGTCCTATCGTTCGCAAGTGGCCGACCGCAAGCAGCGGATCGCCATTGGCAGCGCGCAAGACTTTCTGGCAGTTCGTAATGGATTCGCCAGTGAACTCGCGCATTGCCTTGAGGACTGCGACGATGACTGTGGGGTCTTGTGAAGTGGGCATAGGGCCTTGCTCCAGGGCAATCGGTTCTTCCCTCGGGGCTTCATCCCGAGGGCTGCGGCAATGATTGCATTGAGCTTGATTCGCTACGCAGTCGAAGGGCTGCAGTGTAGAATCAAAGTCAATCACGGTTTAAGCCATTATTGGCTATAGATGCTTAAATAACAACTTGAAAAGGGCTTCACCATGCGCGATCGGTTCGTTTTCCTCGATACAGAGTTCACACAGCTTTCTGAATCAGCCTGTCTGATTTCCCTGGCCTTGGTCGCAGACACTGGTGAGCAGTATTACGTAGAGATCACCAACGGGTGGTCGGTAGACAGCTGCTCGGATTTTGTGAAGAGTATAGTTCTGCCGCAGCTGACCCCTCTGGAATATGGACGCAGCGCACTTCAGGCAGGCATTGAAATCCAGGAATTTGTGGAATCGCTCGGCAGGCCGGTCAAAATTGTGACCGACTGCGCCGATTTCGACTGGTGTTTTCTGTGTCAACTCACCTTCGACGTCGGCCTATGGCCCCAAAACGCGAGCATCCATTGGGTTCATGTCAGTTCTCTGCTGAGTAAAGAGGAAATTGCCACATACCGAGCTGCAGCGCCGCATCACGCGCTTAAAGACGCACGCATTTATGCAGACCTATTCAATAAATCAAAGAAATGAAATTCCCGCTCATTTGTTAATATTGTGTAAAGAATAGTAGCCATTTGATATTGGCAGTCGTCATGATATGCACTACTATAATGGCAAGGCTTTGAGGCGCATTGCCCGAACTACTATTGCGAGGTTTTTGCGTTATGAAGCTACTGATGGGCGTCCACCGCAAAGAATTCCGCGCCTGGTCGGGTGGGCGACTCGATATCGTCAAGTCGAGCGCAGATTGTTTCCAGTTATTCATCCATTCCGAGGGTGCCACCTTGGGAGTCGAGGTCGGCCAGGATGAAGCCTCGCAAATTGCCCAGCAGATGCTGGACATCTGCGCCTTCAGTGGCCAGCGCAGCGCTCTGGATCAGCTGCGCAGCTCATTGCACCTGGAAAATTCGCTGGGCGAAACACTGGTTGTCCAATATGTCAATGACGGTGAGCCATTCCGTGAAGGCGTGCGTCTTGCCCTGGCAGTGAAGGGTCGTTGGGATCTGGGGGAAAGTCTGGATTTTGAACACCATGAAGCGAAGGGTATTGCCAGTTTTTTGCAGCATGTGGAGCAGTAGCGCTTCTCTGAGATTTAACTCATAGATCAAACTGTGAAGAAAGGAGAGATACCATGAAACCCAATCCATTGCTGATTGAACTGTACGAAACCGATGAGACTGGAAAGCCAAAACCCCTGTTTGAAATCAAACATGGCCCCTCACCGAAAAAGGCTCCACTCGTTTTGCACCATGCACTGCATGCTCTACCGGCGCTCGAAGCGATCGACAAGCGCATTGACGAGATCCTCTCGTCGCTTGGAAAGCGTGGGCAGAATGTTGTCGAGCTGATGGATGAGGTCGAGGCCCTGCAGATTCATGGCTGCAAGCTATTTGCCCAAACCATTTATCTGGATACCAGTGACCGCAATTCCTGGCTATCCATCAACCAATGCATGACCCATCAGCCTCGCTCGAATTCGGTCTATGGCTCCCACGCCAAAAATCTGAAGGCATTCTGGAAAGGGAGTTTGCATCCCGCGTCCCCAAGCGTCGAGCCCGCTGTCAGCCTGTGAGAAACACATGAATCGCGCAAGAGAGTTCAAAGCCAAGCTCCACAAACGCTTCGGTAGCCTCCAGGCCATCGGGGCGTATCTTGCGGATCTGAATACCAATGAAACCGAGGAGGCGTTCACTGCCAACCCGGAAAACTGTGGCGTGATGTTTCGAGCGACCCATCGCCTGGCCAATGGCAAGCCGATGTACGATGCCTGCAACTGCGCTGAATACATTCTGGATTCGGTAGAGGAGGAGGGTGGCCGTTATGGATTCAAAATTATCAATAACCAAACTGCTGCCGGCGACTGCTATCCACGCGGGCATCACACCTTTGTGGTGCTCAACTCTCGCTTTGTCGTCGACATCTGGATCAGCCTCTATGCCGAACGAACCGCTCAGGTTGTGTTCGACTTGCTCGACAAAAACGATCATGAGCTGATTCAGCATCTGTACGGTGATCCGGAGCAATGGTGCGTCTGGGACAAAGAGCAGCAGGTGTACCAGCCCTGCATCCAGCTTCCAGACAATCAGCGGCCACGGCTGGGGCATTATTTGAAGTTGGTGGCAGCCTTGGAGCCGGGGAGCCTGTAGCGCGTGAAGCTCGAATCTACAGGCCTTGTTAGCTGTCTGTGGATGTACGAACAACTTGATCAATTGAATGACGGCTCGCTGTAGCCTTGTTGATACTGCCTGCAGCTCTCTTCATGGGAGGTAGTGGAGGGCGTCGCCATCTTTGATCCGCCAGTGCTGGCAGCAGCGTGATCAAGAATGGCGACCATATCCTGATAGGTGAAATGTGCGTCAATGTCGCGCAATGCAATTGCAACCTCCCGATTCCACTGCTCTTGAGTGAAGGATCGGTAGCTGCCAACCAGGGTGAGCTCCTTAAGCTTCGCTTCGGTAAGCTCTTCGTAATAGGGTTGTCCATGCCCCCTGATCCAACCGTTCTGGGTCATTGGGGTCAGTCCGTCGATATCGAGAAAAAACTCGCCTCCAGGGGGAATTACCCAGGCATGCTCAACGTAGCCTGGCTGAATGTCATCGCAGATGACGGCCTGGATTGTCCACCCGAGTTTGCGATGGAGCGCTGCCGCCAGGTGCATGCACCAACCAGATGAATAACGGTCATATATTTCAGTTGGAACGTTGAGATAAATCACATCAGGCACCCTTTTCTTTAGAATTTACCATGGGTAGTGCAGCCCCCTGCAATCACCGGGGATTACCGGGGTCTCAGAGGGCAATGCAGAAGATCGCAATCACAGCTTAGGGGCGGTTATGAGGATTTGGCTTTCGGTTGTAATCGACTAGCCTGCATTGCCTGTGTCAAACTAGGAGTATAAATCAAGTTAAGGGTAAGGATGGACGACATGTCAGAACCTGGGAAATCAGCAACCATTCAGCATTACGACAGACTGGCACCGGGGCAAAAGCTCCTGGTGGATGCCATTTCGGATTGGTGGAAGGATGCGCAGTTTCTGACCACCGGAGACCGAGGTGAGTGGAACGTTTTTGACAATGACCCCATGTTTATCAGGCAGATTGAAATCATCCGTAATCCTGAAAAAGCAGACTGGTATTGGCAGAAGTATGGCGTCACCTTTGCCGAGATGGCAGCGGAAGTTGTGAAATGGTGGGACAATTTCGATGTCATCGATGGCGACAGAAATATCTTCGATGAGGAGCCCGAGTTTGTTGGCAAAGCCCGGAATTTTTTGGAAAAAAAGGCCAGCCATGACGCTGAGCCAAGGCTGTAACAGCCTATTTATAAGCCTGTCGTTCTTGAGTGTAAAATGGCAGGCGCGTAAACTGGTTGAATAAGCCCCCAATATAAATACATAGGATTGACACCATGTCGTTCAGGTACGGTATCGCAAAGTTCAGGGATGGCACTGAAGCGTATCTGGTTTACGCTGACAGCCCTGGCTGGGCCCTGAAGCCACTCTTTCCATCGCTGGAAGAGGCGATGGATTGGCGCAACCGTGATTTTCCCGAGATGCCCAATACGGGAATTGCGCTTCAGATGCACGCCAAATCTGCCGAAGAGCCCGTGCTGATCTTGGCCGATATTTCCAGCCCTGAATGTGCAGGGTTGTGGTTCTATACGACTGCCTCGAAAAACGACATGGTCATTACCGGGCCGACCTCTCAGCTGGAAGTTGAAGAAGCAGTGCTGCTGGGTAACGAGATCTGCACCAAGGAATTCTACGAAGCCTGGGACACCGCCAAGAGCGTTCTCCCTCCCCTGATAAAGCCCAGGGAGACCAGCAATGCTGGCGTTGTCCGGACAAGATCAGATGGCTTGCCCACGACCTCCAATGCTGAAATCTGCGCGAAGTGGGTTGCCGACCAGGAATCTGGGCCTTTCGGCATACACCCACTGATCAAGGGCTTTCTACTCGGGCACCCTGAGTACTGCCGGCGCTTCCCCGCCCTGGGCATGCGCGGCTCGCCCTCTCAAGCCAAATGGGAGAATATCTCAAGGCTGATGGTGCTAGCGAATCAATCCCGCCGTGGGGCTGATCCCGTGCTGTACCCCAAGGGCGTATTTGACGCAGAGCTGTCCCCGAGGATTGGCGAGGAATTTGTTGCCTTTGCCAAAGAGCAAGGTAAATCACTTAAAGCTATAGCGTCACGGGATTATTCTCAGAAAGATGATCTCACTCGCTAGACTGGTCTTCACCCTTGTCCGAAAGTTCAGTGAGCCCCCAACCTTCCTCACGAGGAGGTTAATGCTCATCGGTAGAAAGGCACGGCTGTCGACCCGTCATCTGCGAATGTTATTGAACACTATCAAGCTTCGTAAATTCGTCCAGGGGGCTCGCCGAGGCCAGCGTTGACGACTACTGGTGGTATGAACACAATCTTGCGCATGGCGCGCTCTGGCCCATACGGTTGGTTGCGAAAGTGGCCACGTCGATAGTGTGTGACCATGGTACGCCCTGTCTCATGATGATCACCGTAATCCACGCTTGCCGCAAATTTGTGCCCCACCAGACGAACTTTCAGATAGTCCCGGTTGGACAGCGTGCGTTCGGCGGTCTTCCGGGCACCTGGTTTGTCTGCATGCTCAGCCTGATGTACCAGGTCGCTCGGGGCACGGTCATCCCAGCGCTCGACAACGTCATGCTCAGCGATGGACAGAAAGAGCAAGCAGTTTACCGCCAGTGCGACTCCCTTGTTAAGTTGGGCGCTATCCATCATGAGAGTAGAGCCTAGATTTAGTGAAGTGGCCGGCAGACCAAAGCGCAAAGCAATGTCAGCTTCTTGTTGGCGAATCCGCTCCAGCATCACGGCGTTGGATGCGACGATCGCTTCTGATGAGGCTTGTATGGCTGCAGCAATACCTTGGCTGGGATCGGACACGTCAATGGGCACTCCCATCATAGGCTCACCCTTTTCGCTAGCCCAGAAGAAAGGATTTGAAAATTGATTATGAGTGGTAAAGCGCACGTTAAGCCTAGGCGTTTCACCAGGAAAAATCTTCCAGCTAACGAAAGCACCTTCAAAGCCAAGCGCTTCCACAACTTGATGCCCAAAATGCAGGTACAGCGACGAGCTGATTTTGGGGATAGCGGAAATCGGCAGAGAGTCCACATCCGTATGCATCAATGCGACTGTCAGCCCTTTATGGAAATCATAGATGATACGGCCTCCGTCCAGGAAGCCAGAAAAAACCTGGACGTTTGTGATCTCCGCCTCTGCTGGGCCAGGGCCTGGCTGAGGCCCCATCCGATCAAGTGCCTTATGGATGGCTGGAGCTAGCTCTTCCGTTAGAAAATGCCGCCTCTGCTGACTCGTGCCTTTGGAGCGTGCGATATATTGCGTCCCCAGTCTAACGGCGAAGGGACGTGTCGCCTCATACCTGAGGGGGGCGTACATTGAGTGCTTGGTGGGAGAGACACGCTGGCTGGCCATGAATGCACCCTTGAGTCTTGGGGTAGTGAGATGTCTGCAGAAATCTGGTTTATGAGACTATCATCTTTGAGAGCCTAGTCAGTTCAACATCAGTAGTTTTTTGGCCGCTGATGATCAGCGCAATGGGTATCTGGCTCAGGACGGCTTCCAGCCACAAATCCTGGTTCGAGCGATCCTCCGTCATGGCCTCTTCGTTGATGAGCTTGAGCAGCTCGGACACCTCTTTCCCCTGGTGCTTTTTCTCGAAGAGATTCAGGGCAGAAGTCACCACCTCCAATAACTCAGGCTCGTGAGCATAGGCCCAGCTGGCAAAGACTTTGCGGGTCGCCAGGCCTTCATCATTGCACGGCCATGGACTTGGCGCCCTGGCATACGATTCCCCGGTCAGATGATCGCGAACCGCATTCGAGAATGCCGCGCCATAGCCGTCACGGTCAGTGTTGGGAAAGCGAGCCCGTTCAGACATGAAGCTGTCGAAATATGCCCTGGTGCGCTCGACGTGCGATGCCCCCTGATAGTCATGAACGACCGCTTCGATGATCCGGCAGAAATGGTCGGGGTAAACGTAAGGCAGAATTTCCGGCCAGGCATAGAAATCTTTCGGTACCTGCAGCGCAAACAAGGTGTCGGCAATGACGCTGCGCACGGCGTGTGCACCGCAGAGCAGTTCGCTAAAGATGTGCATGCCACCATCTGAATCTCCTTTGCCAGGCACGACATTTTCTGCAAGAAACGGCGCCAGGTTGTCCATGTTGTGCAGGACGATCTCGCGAACCTGCTCCCGAAAGGCTGCCGGGAAGAGTCGCATGTAGTAATTGGGTGCACAAAATGGCTTGAAGCTATCCAACCAAAGCTTTGGGATCTGGAGATTTTCATAACCTACGGCACCGAACAGACTGGAAAAGTCATGGCCAGCTTCAAAACATTGGTGCGACGTCGAAATCCGGAATGCGAAGTCACCATAGTCTGGGTGGGGTACGGACGCAGCATGCACGAAGGCGCTTTTCAGCCCGCTGCGCGCCTCCAAGCTTTCCATGTAACAGTAGGCACTGTCGATATCATCAAAGGCTCGCAGCACCTCGCCACAGATGGCAATCGCGCCCTCCACCAAGAGCCCGGTGTGACCCTTGGTTGACAGCCTCTGTAACTCGAAAGAGGCGCATTGTGCCTGAACCGAATCTTTCATTCTCTGGGTTCTTCGTGCTCTCACATGGCCTCCTGGATTGGCAATACGCCCGGCAACATAGGGCATCTTGCCACATTAAGAAAAGCAGTGTGAGGGATTAATCGTCGCGAGCGCGATCCTTCATGCCAAAAGTCGGAGGAGCTCCACGGGTGTCATTTTCGTGACCATGGCCAGCGCGATCAAGAACATCCCTGCAAACCCCGCCACCCCCATCCACAACCACCAGCGATAAAGCTGCCTGTGATTCACGGGGAGTGGGGCACCTGTCGCAACTGAGGCCAGGGCCATGTCTCTGAGCTGTTTTTGGAGCCAAAGGACAGGCAGCCAGAGCAGCCCCACCAGGACAAACACGCAGACCGAGTACAAGACCCAGGGGGCATGCAGGGTTAGGTCGGCAAGGCTGGCCAGTGCGTAGCCCGTGACTACCTGGACAACTCCGGCAGTGGTGGTGATCCAGGCATCAAACCACACCACCATTCTCCCCACGGCGCTGATCACGACAGGGTTTCTTGTCCGGTTGGCTGCAACAAAATAGAGGTAGGAGCCCATGCCGAAACCAAACAGAAACACCGCAGCTACAATATGCATGTACTTGAGCAGCAGATACGCCATGTCAGCTTCCTGAGTGATCTCGGGTAGTGATCAAGGGTTCTCCGATCGCCTCAAGATAGGTTTCCATTGGAATGACGCCCACACAGGCGCGGGCCCCTGCTTCGATCGCCACACCCGCCATCTGCATTGTGGTCAAGGCCACAGCTCCTGAGGCGGGTATGGTCGGGCCCTTGTCATCCCAGGCCTCGATCTCCCAGCGATGGGAGTAGGGCAGGCCGTCGATGCCGATGCCGGCAATCGTGATGAACATGAGGCTTTTCTTGTCCCCCAGCCATTCAAACCGCTTGCCAATTTGATGAAGCCAATCGGCACACACACTGGCGCATCGGACAACACCCAGGCGTGCAAGAGAGGCGGCGCAGAAATTTGCGAGCGTGCCAAGCTTCAGACCCGCGCCCGCCTGGAACCGTACGGTATGTGCCCCGTATCGACCTGGGAAAATGTCCATGTCCGGAACATCCACGTTCGCCAACAGGCGACTGCCCAGACCAGGAAAACGGTGCAGGGTCAGGTCTTGCCAACCAAACACACGCTTGACCATTCCATTCTCAAATTGCTCGATGTGCTTGCCGGCATACTCAAGCACACCCCGCACCGTAGATACACCCGGCATTTTGGAAGATGAGGTGATGCCGAAGTCGATCGTGTGGATCTTCCTGAACAGCGGTTCGAAGTAGTCGATCACTCCAGAGGAGAGGGTCGGTACCGAACTGCAGCCACTCAGAACGAAAACGCCTGCTTGTTGCGCCAGGTCGTCCAGGATCGAGATGCCACGAACGAAATGGCGGCAGTCGGACAGGTCGCAGTAGTTGGCACCTGCGGTGATTGCCGATCGGGCGACCGCATAGTCCTGGCCCTGGAACGGGCCCGCCGTGTGGATCACCAGGTTGATCTGATGCTTGCGCAGCACCTCCACGAACGCTGCAGAATGAGCATCTCCCGCCCAATAGGCGCCCCTGCCCGCCGTGCAGAGGGTGTTGAGCTTCTGCTCGTCACGTCCAACTGCGAGGATGAAGGGGGCATTGGCCTTACCCTTGAGTTTGTTGTAGATGATGCGTCCGAAATTTCCGTATGCCCCGACGATTGCGACTCTATGCATGATGACTCACCGCTATTTTTCGTCGATTTTGGCATATATTGTTACGTTCGTCACCCGCTAGATTCTTCACCTTGCGAATTACCGGCCTGATCTGGGTTTCGATCGCATAGCGGCCTAGGGCATTCGAAATCAGAGATCATCTGGGAGTAATATTTTGTAAACTTGGGCTCTAAAATTACCTGCGGGCCTTAGCGCGGGTTCGCATACGGAAACTTTTAAAAAATTCGACCATTTGTCTGATTATCAATTTTTCATGAAGAACCATCGAAAATACCCATGTCGTTCCGGGTCGGAGTGTCGCCAGGTCGCCTGCATTCATTCATGTTGTCGCTGCAAACTGCATTAAAAACAATGACATAGTGACTTGCTATCATAATCTTGAGTTCCACTCAATGTTGTACAGTCAAATGAATGGAACAATGAAAAAATAGCGTTTTTATTTGACAGCACATTGCATGCAGTTACACTTAAGGATTGCCAGCAACCAGCTAGTTGGCGATATGGGTAATAAAACTGGATTGCAAGGAGAATAGAATGATAAAGAAAAGCTTTTACGACGTTGTGAAAAAAATGCGCCCAGACTTTTTTAAAGCCATAGAAGCTGACGCCAACTCATTGCTTGCTGCTGGGGCAAGCCAACAGCCAATCATGTCGACTGAATTTAGTGGGAGTAATTACGCTCAACTGGAGGATAATGAGCTTAAAAAATTTTATGATTGGATGGAAATAAACTACGGATTATCAAAGATTGATATTATTAACAATTGGCGCTCCTTGCAAGATTCGCCCAATATTCAAGGATGGGTGAATATGACCACTCAATTAACCCTTGAATACTGCAGCCTTGTTAATTTTAATCTGTTTGGCAGAAAACTTTTCCAATTTGAAGAAAATTTGTGCGAACACCTATCTCACACAGAAGCCAACATGATATCTGACTTCATCAGATTGCCATTTCAATCGTGTTTGTTCACCTACCATTCGAAACCGATTATTGATGCCTTTCATGGATCGTTTGGCACGAGCGGGATCATGAATATTAATAGTGACCTGATGGATTACGAGGCCCCGCTATCCGTGTTTGTTTCGATGCATGATAATTACAAGAACAGCAATAATAGAATGCTGTCCATCATATCTTTTCATGGGAAAGATCACGATCATATTTATGGAACGTCAAAGCGTCAGCTATTACTCATCCCTGGCTCAAGTATAGATAGTTGCATACGCACAGACTGGGAAGAAATAAATCCCAATGACATCGGATTCGGATACAAAGGTTCTTATGAATCACTTGAACCTGCCTCAGATGAAGATTTTTATCAGGGGGGATACGCCTATTATCGCTGCATACTGAATTCAATTCTATATGTCAACTCTAGCGGTGCCGACTTAGTGCCAGCAACCTCTAGGCATGATGAGATTCGTGAGAAAGCCAAAAAGGCTTCTACTTCAAAGCAGAAAGAAAAAATAATGAGGGGAATCAATAAATATTCAAGTGTTGGCGGTGTCATAGTCGGGGATAACATCGGGGCTATTGTTATCAAGAATCGAGAGGATGGCGAGGCTGCCAAGTCTGATGGGGTAAACCATCTGAGGTTGACGCGAAGATTTATTGTCCGGGGGCATTGGCGGGATCAACCTTATGGAGAAGCGAGGGCCTTAATAAAGCCTATTTTCATAAAGCCTTATTACAAGGGGCCTGAAATGGCAGATATAATAAACAGGCCATACCTAGTCAAGTGAGCTTCTCAGAGAGTTGTTTTTGTTGCAATACAGATCAACTCTCTAATGCAACCTTTGAGATGTGCTTTCTAAAATTAATCGAAAAAATCCGGCCTGTTTTCATCCACTAATCGATACCCCAGCTTCTTGTACATTGCACGGCGCTTGTTCCACATATTGATCAGACTGGGGTGACCTACGTCGACATAGTCATGCACGGTTACGTCAAGCTTGAATTCGGTAGGCCGATCTAGCCTCCCAGTGTTTTGGCGCACCATGCCTTTCCACGCGCAGGGCATTGCTAAAAACAGCGTGTTCAGCGGTAGGTGATCAAACGCCTCACCGATCATCTTGGTGGTCGAGATCAACACATGCGGCTCATCGTGGGGCATCTGTGCAAGCGCTTCGATGATGGCCGTTTTCGATTGCGGGCCTTTACCAGCGCTGAGCAAGGCAAACAATTTGACCTTGCCTTCAAGCGCCTCCGCCATGGCCCTTACATGTTCAATTCGCTGGGTTAACACCAGGCACACCCGCCCCCTTGCATAGTTCTCCAGCACGTCCGCAACGATGTCCTGGGTGCGCTCATGGTCTTCCAGTAGCCATTGATACAACTTGTAGGCTTCAACACCCTTTTTCAGATCGATCGCACGACTGCGGTAGTTGACGATCAGCTTGAGGTTCGTCGGGGCATTGCTGGCTTTCTCAGCCCTATGCCGAATGGGCCCACACCGCATGAACACCAGGGGTTGATGGCCATCACTGCGCTCATCTTCAGCGGTAGCGCCCAGGATGTAGCGAGGCTGGGCGTGTTCCAGGCATTTCCTGCCTGTTTCAGACGCACTGTGGTGACATTCATCAATGATGATCTGACCATACTGCACTAGCAGCTCAGGGAGGTCATCACGGCCAGCCAGAGAGGCATCACAGGCAACATCGAGGCGGCCACGCAAAACCCCCTTGCCACCCACCAGCCTACCAATGTCTTCCTTGGCGATATCCAGGAAATCCACCAAGCGTTTCACCCACTGCTCGACGATGATGGTTGAATTTACAATGATCAGGGTGCTCACACCTCGATAAGCGATGAGCGCAGCGCAAATCACCGTTTTACCGAAGCCAGGGGGTGCGCACAGGACGCCATCGTGGTCATTCACCATGTCAGCAAAGGCTCGCTGCTGATCCTCCCGCAAGACGCCCTTAAAGGCGATGGACAGAGCACTGCCGGCAGCACGGTTGTCAGTGAGACTCGTAGCAACGCCATGTGAGGCGAGTAGCGCCTGAACAGTGTCCAGCAGCCCCCTGGGCAACCTCAGCACGTCACCCGTCAGGCTATGCTCCTGAATCACCCTGGGCGTATTACCAACATAAAAACCCTGCATCATGTCGACGTAGTATTTTTTGTTCTTGAAGCACGCCAGGCGCAACAGCGCGTGTTCCAGTGCCAAAGGGATATCGGCCCGCTTGATCGAGATGGCGCTGTCGATTGTTAGATTCAAGGCTTGAGGCAGCGGGCCCATGAGCTTGGCAGTATGTTGGGGAGATTTGATGAGTCCCTGACTCTTTTCCTGGTTGAGAAAAGCCACCTCTAGCGGATCATTGTTGACAACAATTCGTTCAAGGCAGGACTTCATGTCTACCTCTGACACCCTGTGAATGCCTTCCAAGAGGGCCCATTGGTCTTGATAGGGCACAAGGTCATTGTCTACAAAGACACTGCCCCCGGATTCGGTTTTTCGACCCTGCAGGGGGAGGGCGATCAGGTTACCCAGATGACCAGATGGCATCACATCCTGGCTGGGAAACAGGCGGTCGTAGGAGCTTAACTTCAGCTGCCTCTGGCTTTTGCAGGTCAGGGTAACCAGGGCGGTACCTAACTCCCTGGCGGCCGCAGCAGTCACCTTCGTCTCAAAAAAAATCCAGGTGTGCGCACCCTCGCCAGAGCGAGACACCTCTATGTAAACCGGCATCCCTACTGAACAGGCAGCCCGGACATACGCTTGGACGTCATCACGCCAAGTCTCCTCGTCAAAATCGGCAGCTAGGAACCGGCACGTGTTGTCGAACAATAGGGCATAGGTGCCGATCGTAATCAATCCGCGCAGGTGTCTGGCAATGACCTCATCGGTCAAGGCCTTGAAGCGACTGTTCGGGCATTCTGAGCATTTGACCTGGCCACCCTTCTTGCCACACACATCGGGCACCCATTCGTTGTGACACGCGGGAGCGTAGCCGCTCTTGTCTGGGTTTTCCCAGCGCTGGGCATAGACATCGTCCCGCCCAACGAAGAGCGAACGAAAGAGGTGAATGTGATCAAGGTGCTGAAGGCAATAATCGGAGGGCCTCTCCGCTTCAACTGGCAGGCGTATCGGCATTGCGGGGGCAATGTCGTCAAAGAGGCTGGGCTGGTTGGGGTCTTGGGGTTTCTTCGCCATGAGAAACCTGCTTGGCTGGGCGTGCTGGACTAATTATAGTCCAACGCTCAAACGGGTTGCTGATGGCGAGCCCTTTGGGTGGGTAGTCGCTGCTATTTCAGGTTGCTGCGTAGTGCAAGCCCATTCGACGACACGCGGGGGCTTCATTGGTTTTTTCTCCACGCGCCCTCTGAATCCCTTCAATTACGTTCTTGAAGACGTACCCTAAGGTTTCTTGGGCAGCGGGCTCACTGAACCAATGTGCGCTGTTGGCAACCAGGAAATCGTGGGCCACGTTGGTCAAGCGAACTTTCGATGTCAGCTCATGAAAAGGGGCCCCATAATCTGGTTTAACCAGGTCTGCGATCGACCATTCGGTCAGAATAAAGATGGAAGACTGGTCTGGAAGCTGAACACCGCCGATGACCCTGCTATCCAGCGCGGCGACCAAGGGCTTGTTCCAATCCAGTGGCTTACCACCCCCAATGTCAATAACTGCAACCACAGGGGATTGATCGTGATCGTTGAAAAAAGCTTCCATTTGTTCCGACAGTGGGCTGTTCAGGTTCAATGTCACGATGCTGCTGATCGGCTGGAGCTCATCGACCAGAATATCAATAAAGTCTGTGGTTTTATCGGTTAGAAAAATTCGATCCATAGCACTGAAACTCCAAGCGTGGTGAACATTGATGTGATGCGCTCCGGGAAGAGCAGGGGTCGCTACGATCCACGAGGCGCAAAATGGTCATTATTACTATTTGACCTGACATTTCATGATTATTGCATGTGTGCCAAGGGTCTGTCCAAGGCATACTCCAGTACGAATGAACCTGCCAATCGGGTAGGCTGGAATCCTGTGATAGCTGACGCGGGGTTTTATGCAAGGGCGCGAAAGCGTCTGGGAGCACCAATCGAACACGGGCGAACACAGGTAGGGCGCACATCCTCTGCCCGTTATGAAGCCTACCTAAGCAGGTGCCGATTTGTTATTATGAGAGCAAATGCTGACGGAGATCTATCATGCTCGTTACTTGCTTGGGTAAACGGAGTCCGGCGCAGGTTCGTAAAGACAAGCTATTCATGGAAGCCCTGAGTAAGATAAAAACACTGGAAGCCAGGAATGGTTGTGTTTCGATGCAAGCCTCCGACCTTCAGGAGCAAGTGGAAAAACTGCATGAAATTGGCAAACGCCTTGTCAATCAATTGCACGCCTCAGCAGAGTTGAGGGATAGTAAAAAAGTGATGACTACCCCGCGAACGTCACAGATGGGGCGGTCATGAAGGGTGATTTAAACCGACTGGTCAGGCTTGGCCCACGACTCAATCCTGGCGGTCGCCTGGTGGCGCTAAAGATCAAGTCCCTGGCTATTTACTGTGCCAACAAAGCCTCTTGATCAACAGAAGTTTGTTTTATTCATCGGACTGGGTGGGTCATATGGGGTCAACACCACCCTGATCCTGCCGGTATCAACGCGCCTTCAAATACAGTCTTTTCTCGTTTGTCGAATCAGCATGCTGAGCGTAGGTAGTCCCCAATACCGGGCACATGCGATTGGTGCCTGGAGTGTTTGCGCCACCACACGCACCACTGCGATTCGGTGTCGTCCAAAGCCCAAACGGTGCAGTCATGGTCTGTGCAGAGGCCCATCCTGCTCCAGGGTGATAGAAAAGATAGCTACCCGAGGGGCTAACAGCAGGAATGCCACTATAGTTCAGGTTTGTGTCTGCAGGAAGGGTTTCAAAGCGTTGCCAAGCACCGTAAGCCTGAATCCAGCTTGAGTTCCCATTTGCAATAAGAACTTTATCTGAACTGTTGATGATGCCGGCTGGAATGATCGGATAGTTGGCGCTGTCATTCGTCACGCCCTTGATTGGCTGCCCCTTGACCACCACGTTGTTGAAGGTTGCGTTAGCCAGACTCGTCCAGCGCGCCACCAGTACCCACTTGCCACCATCGGTGGTCATGTCTACGTAGGCGCTAAAAGTGGTTGAGCCATTTGTCACCTGGTAGATACCATTACGTCCTGCGACCGCATTGAGTACGGTAAAGCCTGAGGTGGAGGTTTGCGTACCGATGGCTTGCTGAGTTTTGTGCTCTTCCCTGGAGGAGGTTTTTACAGTCGTAGGGCCCACGTTGCGGTACACACCTGTGGTGGAATACAGCTCGCGTTGTTGAACACTCTGACTGCTGGTGGTCGTGCAGGTTGTGGACTGTTCGAACTCCAAGCCCTCCATCATGCTGTCGGTACTAGGGGCCCAATCGTCACAGGTCTCATTGACGTCGTAGGGCTCTCCCAGCAAAGGATCGGCGGGCAGCCACTCTCCTGCTGTCACATAGCGGACAGGGGCCTCCATACGAATTTCATTGCCGGCTATGGCTGAATGACAGAGCGGCAAGCAGAGCAGGGCACCCCAGAGCAGTCGTTTTATCATTTTCATGACGCACCTCAATTCAAGATGCTCATATTCTAAGGAATATCCGCTTCAGCGTGCAAAATACTTCGCTTATTTCGTAAATTGTGCCTATCTATCAATGCTATCAAGCATTTTCTCAGATGAGCGCACCAGCACCTGCCTTGAGCGACATCCCAAGGCAGGTACATCTGTTAGCTCAAGACTGAGTATTTGGCGCCGCGTCTACACCCACCAAAGCGCTTTCTACAAAGATGTACCGGGTGCCCGGTGCGTGATGGGCGTATTCGCCTCGGTAATAGCGCTCATCCCGAAGCTGCCTGAAATGCCAGGCGCGGTAATGTGCTGTGCGGCCTGCATCATGCCGGGCTGACTCACTGTTTGCCAGCGGCGGCGTACTGTTGACCAGCGTCACTGGGGCAACCTTCTGTTCAGAGCGGCGGCCCTCCATGCGCGGTGCTTGAGGCGTCGGGAAGCCTTGCTTGAGCTTATTTCCCTGGGTGGCCACGTGATAAACGCCAAGGGCGGCAATCAACTTCAAGCTGTAGAACTGTATGTCGCTGTCTGCTTCTGACAGATCCTCTTGCGCGAGGATAAGGCCTTGGCTGACCATGGCCTCGCGGTATGCCTGTGGGTTTTTTGCACCCAAAAGCACGGGAATGTTTTGGCCATAGATAACGGTTCTTGAGCATTCACCCGTTTTATCTCGATAAACCAAACTCAATATGCCGTCCTGGGGAAGCTCTGAGAATGACACCCGGTCAGCAGGAACCTTGATGTAGTCGAGGAAAGGGCGTAGCACCTCGTCCTTGAAGCCATCCCCAGTGACCCAGCAGACCAGGAGGCTTGGGATCTCAATGCCTTTAAAAGCGTAACCACGAGGTGGAGCAAGAATGAAGGATGGGAACGGCATGTCTAGGCCTTCGCTTGAGGACAGCGAGTACCGAGCCTTGAGCAGGTTATCTAGGACGAGGGGTGACTCAGGGAAGATGACCTGGCTGTTATGCGATTGCAGAAAGAGCTCTTCGGCCATAATGTAGAACGCATGATCGTTTTGAATGTCAGGCTGGCGCCGAATGAAGTCGCTTAGCACCGTAGCATCTGAAAAAGATCTGCGCTCCTTTCCAGGTAGGTGCTGTCGAAGGCCGCTAACGATCTTATTGGTCAGGAGGGGGTACAAGGTATACGATAACTTTTTAGTCTGAGTCACAGCACTGGATCTCTCGTCGACGTTGAGTGGAAACTACTAGCATTTAGGTGTGTAGTGCAATAAGCATTAGCGTCAATATTCTGACTCCGCCCGAAAGCCATGATGAAAACGTCAGTCTTTGGTTGTTGAATTTGACGACGATCACGCGTCGTGAGGTGCAGGTTGCCTGAAGCCTCGTTTGGGCTGTACAGCGCCGGACTTGCTGGAATTCGCTTGACCTGGCGACCACCTGAGTCTTCAGTTGTGACAGGATTGATCAACGGCCTCGATTTAGCGTAGTATTGACATATGAGCACCAGTGTCTCTGTCGTCCAAAACGACCTTAGGATACGGAGATGTTCATGCGCACATCAATGCCAAGGCCTTTCACACGCCTTTGCAACCCAGGCTTTGAAAATGACAGATGCATGAATTTTAGAGCCCTTTAGCTTAGTGTTGATTTTAGGCTTGAAAAGCCCGTAAACAACGAATACGTGTATCATTATGGAGAAACAAATGAGTCGAGCGGTGATTGCAAAAATGGCGTTGTGCGCCCTAATGATGAGTTCTCCACTCACCTATGCTGAGAATATAATCAGAGTGAGTGCTCCAATTACCATGAAAAAAACCCCGGAGCCAGAGTTTGACCTTGTTGATGTTGTAGGTTTTTTTGACAAACACTCAATTACCAGTAGTCGCGGACTTGTACCTGCGAGCTATAAATATAGCGAGACTGGGAATGTGGTCACAGCAACATTTACTTCAGTTTTGCCGATTGACTTCAATTCTGTCGATGCGTTCGACGAAAGTGGATCGAGGGCAATATTATTGACAGAGATAAAAGGTCAATCTTGCACTGGAGCCTTGAAGTCTTATGATTGCTCAATCACGATTGAGGTGGATGCGTCGCAATCAGGTGCAGGATGCAGCACTTTGGCTCAATGCAGTGCGGCTGGCATGTATATTGTTTACTCGTTCAGAGGCAAAGGCAAAATTTTTTACTAAGGGTTACTTGAAAGGGCAATGGCATTGGCCACCAAGACGTTTGGACAGATGCTTCCCATCTCTCCCGCTTGCACAGACGACTACGTCGATTGCAAGGCAGCCAGCACGAAATCATAGGGAATCAGTGCTGCATGGAGGGGTGGTCGGCTCTTTTTCTTTGGCGGCTATCCAAAGTGTTTTGCTCTTATTTATATGTCTGAAAGCTGGAGCAATGCCAGCTATGCAAAACCAATAAAACATTTAAGCACGAAACAAAAAGCCAGGCACAGGGGCGGGATCACTCAGGGTAAGTTCAGTCTTAGCCTCACCGCTCACCAACAAGGCGCTTGTAGAAGGACTCTTCGCCCCTTCAGGGCGAGGAGCAAGTCACTGAGGTTTTAGCCCTTGATGTGTTACAAATGCTTACGCAGCCAAGCGGAAGAAATAGTGACCTCGCTTGAAGCCGTAGTGCCCGGATGCTCGAAGAGCTCGGTTATTGCCTCCTCCAGCAGCCATGGCGACCTACCTGGACTGACGTTGGGATCAGGGTGTGTAATCCCAGGTACTTGGCCAACCCGAGAACCTCGGGGGCTTTGAGGTCAATCGGCTCAACGTCATTGTTCACAAGGATACCCAGCGGCTTGCCCGCAGAACACCAAAATGGGGTTGCAGGCTCCTCATGCCACGCATCAGAAACCTGGCCAGTTCAAGCGCCTGGTGCCTGGCCGTTAACGCAATCAACATTTGCCTGCAAACGCGTTTGTGTGAGCAGGTTCTATGGGGTGGCAAGCGCATCTGGGTATAAAGGTCATCCATTTGGAGTAACCTCTCAGCCATTCAGGTAATACCTGCAGATCCGAGGTCGCTTAAAGCCATTGGCAGCGTCGCCTGCAGGTATCGTGCTTAGGGAGTCGGGGTATTGTCAGCTACCTGGAGTTGATGCCTTGCCCACCTGTCAGCCACATCCTGCATGCTTTGGGCGATATCAGGCACCAGTATCAATTTGCTGGGGTCAGTGATCAATGTGGTCATTACCACTTCCGCCCCAAAAGCCTTCGGGTCGTGCTTCAGCACCATTGAGAGACACTCAAAGTGCATAGCATGCTTGGTGTTGAGCAGCGCCAGATCCTTGCTGTCGGGTTTCACATGGGCTTCGAGAGCCACCACGATGGCATAGCCACCCTGAAGGCTCGCCTTGTCAACGCTGAGCCCACCATGGTCGTACAGGACACCTTCTTGCCAGAGCTGTTCGCAAGCCTCTACGAACGCACTAGAGATATGCTCTGAGTGAATGAGGTGATGACCGTAGGTGTCACTGAAGTTGTCATAGCGGTTCGCCCATAGCTCTAGCCCATGAACGCCCCTGTCCCCTGGCTGTATGGGGTAGCTGAAGACCAGTCGATCGGGATCAACAACGGGCAACATTTCCCGGATTTCATCCGGCCCATGGCCTTCAACAACCAACGCAACAAGCTTGTCCTGCACTTCCTCGGGAGTAAGGCTGCACAGCTTGGCTTGCTCGAAAAGCAGCACCAATCTGGCTTTCAGGATATCCCCTGGCTTTGCTGGGAATCCAAAAATTTCACCAGATGGGTCAACCGTGCTCATGGCAGCCTGCGCAGCAACCTGACCATGCTCTTGCTGCCAAGCAGCCACGGTGTTGCTGATCTCCACCCTGGAAAGGTTGTAGAACATGGCTCTTTCGTGAAAATCTTTGACATCTTGCAATAGGGTGGACATGACGGGATTTCCAATTTGTAGGCTTCAATCAGTATGGCCACTGCTGATGCCTCCGATCAATTGGTAAAAGCCTGATCTTGAATCAATTCACAACAAGGCTCTTGGATGCGTCCCCCAGGCTTAAGGATTTATTCCGGTGCTTTGCAAGAGGGTAGGCTGAGGGTCGTCTCGAATGTGCTGAAATCTTACAAATGAGCTCCCAAGCGCACAGCACTGGGCCAGGTAATTGAAGGTGACTTCCAGGATTTGCCATGCCTACAATACCTGTATTGAGCGCAGCTTCGGAGTTACCATGAACAGAAGAATTGATCTGAAATCTCTGGATTTGCTCCAGACTGATAGCACCTGGCTAGACCAGGCCCGTCCGGAACCCATCTTCATGATCGACAAGTTTCATGAATTTATGACCGACATGATGAGCACCAACCTGGACGGATACTATCGATTGTCCCGCAACCATGTGGATGCCTACAAAAAACTGTGGGGCGAGCCGGCTTTCCTGTTCAACGGCAAGAAGACCTATCAAACGTGGATCTTCAATCTGGCTGAAGGTGAGCACCTGGTGCTTTACAGCGCCAATGAGGGCGGTACGTCGTTCGAGTACGCGGGGTTGCCAGTACCTTCGGACGAAGCTTTCGAAAAGGCGGCCAGTATTTTGGTTGCCATCCGAGACACCGTGCACAAACCGAGAAAGCCTGAGGTTGGGCTTGGGTTGTAGCGTAATTGCTCAAAAGGCCTTTGCATGGTATTGACATTGAACGAACAGCGTGCCCATGATATAATAGCTGATACCTTAAAAAAGGGTGGTTCACGAACATGAAAACCTTCATAGACCGAAATCCAAAGGAAAAAGCAGTTGAAGAATCCTTTGCAGTTTTGGCGCGAAACAGCTACGTCCATCAGACCGAAGACCCAGCGGATAAAGCCTTTGTAATAGCTGACAGATTGAAGCGTCAAAGCAGAAGGAAAAAACTGCATGCAGAATCAACGCCCTCCATCTGAGGGGAGGCCCATCGCAGTCTTTTATGCGGGGACGAATGGCTCAGGAAAAAGTACGCTGCGTGGCCTCTACTCTGACCCTGGCATACACATGCATATCGATCCCGATAGCATTGCTAGGCATTTGAATCCAAATCACCCCAGATCTATGGATGTGGCTGCTGGGAAGAAGGCTGTGGAATTCTTCAATCTTTCCATTGAAAATTTAGAGCCTTTCACAATGGAAACAACGCTTACTGGAAAGAGCATTATTGGGAGAATGCAGAAAGCCAAGGATGCGGGATTTACCATTGAACTCCGTTATATTGGACTAGAGTCTGCCGATCTTAATGTAGAGCGAGTCGCGAATCGTGTTGCAAAAGGTGGCCACTACATTGATGAAAAAGTCATAAGGCGGAGATATGATGAGAGCAGGGATAACTTCACTGCGGCCAGCAAAATTGCAAATCGCGTAGCCATCTGGGACAACTCAAGCAAAGTTGCCAAGCTATGCGCTACACTTGAAAAAGGCGTGCTGGAAATTGACGATTCACAACCTTTGCCAAACTGGGTCAAAGTCGTTGTTGAATCTCTTTGCGTTAATACTTTGAAAATTCAGATCAGAAACTTAAAAGGCCTTCCATTGGCACTTGGTAGTTTCACTGATAGTTTAGCTCGTGCTGAAATCAAAAGTGATAACAGCTACGAGCCTTGATTATTAGCTTTAAGATGAAGCGGGGCAGATGTAATCCACATGGAGCCTTCCAATGCGCTCCAGGCGCCTGGAGCGCGGCATGATCACGGGTACACAGCAGCACACTGTCTAGCGCCAGGTAGGCGATCTGAATGCCGCAGCCTTTGCAAAAATGGCCTGCAGTACGTCTACGGCGGGTTCGGAAACGAGCAGTTGGCGAACCGTAGGCCCGCCAGGCGCCAGCGTCTCAGCGACGAAGAAATGGGCCATTTCCAGCTCGCTGCAGGACGGCGCTAGAACATCCCAGAGGTCATGGAAATGCGGGATATGGTACTGGCCCTGGAATTGAAACAAGGGCACGTACAGATCGCGCAGGACGAAAATACCCATAATCGATCGGTCGATCATCCTCAGTGTCCGCTCGGCAGTGTCCATGCCGAGGAACTCAGCAGCCTTATCCAGCGTTAACACGCCGCCTGTAGGGCTCAACAAGTTGTGGAGCGTGATGACTTCACGCAGCTCGCGATCTTGCTCGCCAGCCCTGGTGATCATGTATCCCATCATTGCAGCCATGATGTTTTCCTCATACGGTTCTGTGGGCACGCAACCAATATACAGTAATCTCGGCTGCCTACAAAAAATCAGGATCGTCCTGAGGAGGAAGCGGGTGCACCACGAGGGGGAATGACATCGGAACGAAGCGGGGCTGGCATATGATCAAACAGGTCTTTGCCTGTACATACATGTGCATACAACCAATTTAACATAAGATAGATTATGCGCACTAAGTGGTTGATTACTAAGGGATTATGGACTGCGCTTTTTACACAAGGATTGGTCGCCAAGGCACGAATCTGGCGGGTTTGTCCAACCCGTAAAAATGACGGATAGCCTCCTTTAAAAATGGTCGAATCCTCAAGCCCTTGCAGTCCGGGGCTTCTAGCGAAGCTGACTTTTAAAATTGGTTGAAACCCCTGGGTGTGGCAGACCCGCTGAATGGCGCGCTAGGTGGTGGCTACAGTTCCAGCCTGAAAGCCTTGCAGGCCAGGGCTTTGCGAGCAATCAGCACCTCATGGATATGAGCTGCGGCGAGCACTTTTAAAAATGGTCAATCCCTACGCTATGGCGGGGTTTCACATTTTTAGAATTGGTCATTTTTAAAAGACGTCGAAATGGCTTTACATTTTCGTCGTGTCAAGCGAAGCTTCGGAAGAAGCTTCGGTTTTCACCCTGGATTGAACCAGATTTTGAAGGTGACTTCCCTTGCGCATGCGGTATGTGTGACGCTGCGGTAATAGCCCTGAAAATTAGCCACGGATCGAACATGAGCAATAAACACCTAACCCCAGAGGAAACCCCACAGCACATGGTTTGGCCGGAATACCTGGTCAGTGCTGAAGCGATCGCCGCATACGTTGCCGTGCTGTCGCCGTATGAGGTTTCCCTTGAGCAGATCGAGGAACAATACTTTGGCTGCCGGGCCAAGCTGACCTGGATTGAGCTCGACACCCTGTTGCTTTATGACTCAGACCATCACGAGCCTAGCCAGGGCCGGCAGGAAGCCGTGGACAGCCTCCCCATTGGGACGATGCCGCCCTTGCTCGTAGAAGACTTCCACCTGGAAGATGGCTACCATCGTCTGCGCAAGCTCCGTCAGGACAACATGACCCATCACTGGGCCTATGTCATTGAAGAGGCCCCTGAGCCTTCCGCAGCGCCTGCAGCACGCAAACCATCCCGATGGGATGAGCTGTACGACCCTTCCCCTAAATGACTGAATGGTCTATTAGTGACCTAACTCTACTAAATAGTCAGTATTGGTATCACCTAAAACTATACTAAGTACACTAGATTAGGGTGAAACCTAGCTCCACCCTCCCCTTAAAAATCAAGGTGTTGACATCTATAGGTGTACTATCTGTACCATCCGCACCTTTTTGGGTGGGTGCATTGGATGGCAGTGGTTCAGGTGGTAGCGAAGGTGGTGGTTGACGGCACGGGAATCCAGAGCGAGATTCCTGTCTTGATCACAGAGCACGGTGTGGTCTCCTCGCTGATTGACTACCTCCTGGCCAACCATCATCTGAGCCCTAGTTGGCAGCGTGCGGTAACCCAGGCCACAAAGCTGCTGCTGGAGTACATGGAGGCCAACCAGCACCATTTCTCCGACCCCCGCTCTCTCTTCCAGGCCTTTGCCTCACGTCTCTATACGGGAACAATCGGAGATGATGGGCTAGATCCATCTGGCTTAGGGTGGGTGCCAGCCAGTCGTAACTCATCAGACCGTCATATCTCAGTCCTCAAGGGCTTCACAGACTATCTGGCTGATCTGTACGACGCTCCGGCCATGAACCCCCTGATGACCGCCAGTACCTATGATCAGCGGCTTAATTACGCTGCCTGGCACCGCCGCAACAGCAATGATTTCCTAGGGCACATCAAAAGCAAAGCGCTCTCGAAGAACGTCGATCAGGCGCGGAATATTCGAGGCCGGCGCGCACTCAGCAAGGCTGATGATGACGCCATCGCGTTCCCTGAGAAGCTTTTCCAAGCGATGTACATGGAGGGCTTCGGTGGCGCTCCTGATCCTAGGTGCGCAGTGCGAGATCAACTGATACTGATCATGATGCACGGCGCGGGCTTACGAGAGAGCGACGCACAGCACCTCTGGGTAGTGGATGTCGAAGATCACCCTCTGATCGAGGGTGGCGCCATGGTTCGTGTCTATCATCCCGAGGAAGGCAAGGCCCCAGACAACTGGAGAGGCCGCAAGGGCACCACGACTCGCGCAGCGTACTTGAGGGAGAAGTATGCCCTAACGGCCAGGAACCTTCGCCAAGGCACGAAGCGTGTTGGGTGGAAAACGAGACTGGTCGACCACGCGGACAACTACATCCAACTGTACTGGTTCCCTACACGCTTCAGCGTGCTATTCATGATGCTTTGGAAGGTTCATATCCGATACTTGGCGACTGTAGAGCGGCACCATCCTTACGCCTTCGTTTCCTACGAAGAATCCGTCGCAGGCCAGCCATACACCCTTCAAGCACTGAACGGCAATTACAAGCGAGCCTTGGCGCGTATTGGGCAAACCGTATCGAAGCCTGAGGGTCGATCCACCCATGGCCATCGGCACGCTTTTGGTCGGCGCCTGAGGAAGGCTGAGGTTCCCCCGCAGATCATCCGCAAGGCTATGCACCACACCTCCCTGGACTCGCAGAAAAGATATACCGCACCAGGTATCGCGGACGTTTCCTCTGCGCTTACCGCCGCAGGGGAAAGGCTCGACGAGCTGACCGACAGCGGCCAGATCATTTCGCCCTTCAACGATTGGGACGAAGCGCTACCAGCGACTCTGGAAGCATTCGAATCGCCACAAACAAGGTACAGAGTTAAGAAATTTTGACTAAGACAACACGACGCGGATCACGAGACGGTCGCTCTTCGGACACGAACTTCACTTGGATTGTGCAGGAGCGAGGCGAAGCCTGGGAGCGCTGGCGTCAACTCCTATCCGGCTGGATTGCAACGCAGACCGGCTCAATTGGTGTGAAGATCAACGCGATGAATTGGTTCATGGCCAATTACCTGCCGACGGTGCCAGGCGGATCTAGTCCTGACGTGTTCTTTCAGGTCGCGGAGAAGGGTTTGCTGCCAGAGTTGAGGCCGCTCATGGAGTCATCCATGAACGCTGCGACTGCCGTGAAAAACCAGAACTGGATCGTGGATCTGCTCGACTGGATCATCATCCACAGCTACAGCGAGCCAAATGACCATGGCGTCCCTATGGCTCTGGTCAAGAATCCGTTCGCCAAGGGCAAGGAAAAGACGGTAATCACCGAGACCGTGCACAATCCGTTGCCCTACGCATATCTTCGTGAACTTCGCGAAATTCTGTGCCCGCAGCCCAGGGGTACATTCCGCGATTGGGAGTGGGCTCAGCGACAGTCCGGTCAACTGCGCTCTGATTTTGGAGATTGGTTCCCGGTCGAGCAGTCGGTTATCGACGAGGATGACCCGGATTGCGTATGGCGCTACAAAAATGATCGCTACGAAATCTGGTCGCCTGTTCGGTCGATGGCGCTTCACGTAAAGCTTCATTTGCCGCTTCGTACCTATCAGGTACGTTTCCTGGACTCTGGCGAGGCTGATACGTGGCGGTATGAGGGTGGCGACTGGGTTCTGAACAATCGCCATGGGTTCTCTCTAGGTCGCGAGGGAAACCCCTGGAAACGGGGAATCTTCTGCCGTATCCACGACCAGGACATCGGTGAAATCATGACCGGTCTCTACGTCAGCACAAACAAAACGGCAGACCAGAACAAGGAGTCTCGTGAGCGAGGCTACACGATTCCATGGCAGAACGAAGATGTCCTGTACTGGCTGGAGCGCCTGAGGAATTGGCAAGAGAAGTACAACCCCATTAACGGCCCAACCTCCTGTGCTGATCTGGCAGAGAAGCACTTCGGTAGTGTCAAAACTGCCGAGCAGAAGAAAGACATGGGCTCGATCTGCTTCCTCTTCCGCGACCCCACGGCGCCTCCAGGAGAGCGTGACAAGCCCATGGGAGGCTACACACTGCCTAACCTGTGGTATCGATTGCTCTCGACGTTAGAAGATCGGGTTGCCGCACGTGGCCAGACCCTTTCTGACGGCTCTAGGTTGCGTTTCGTACAGCCTCCCGACCCCAAATTGAATGTGCTGCCGATCAAAACGGATTTCCCACTCCACAGCCTCCGTGTTTCGCTTCTGACGTGTTATGCCATGGAGGGGCGCGTCCCGATTCAAGTGCTATCCAAGCTGATTGCAGGTCACTCTCGGATCATCATGACGCTGCACTACACGAAGCCGACCCCGGCTATGGTGTCCCAGGTAATGGACGTTGCAAGCGGACGCATCAGCGCTACGCAGGATGAAAATCTGAAGATCTTCCTTCGGGACGCTGACATGCGTCAGATCCACTCTAAAACGGCCTTCATTGATGGCAGCGCAATCGAGATTGCGTTGGCGAATCGCAATGCAATCGGCTGGGAGCAGCGTCACATCGGGCTGTGCCTTGTCGGTGGAAACAGCGCTCGATCTGACGAAATGAGCAACATAGGCGGATGCTGGAACGGTGGGGAGGTCATAACTCGGGGCAATAAAGGGCCTGTCTATGGCCCAGTCCCACATGGCCTAGAGAACTGCCCACGTTGCCGCTGGTTCATCACCGATGCACGTTATTTACCAGCGCTTGTGGCCCACCTCAACATGCTGAGTTATCGAGCCTCCCAGGTTTCGTCGCTTGCCGTTGAGATCGAGCAGCAGCGCGATGATCTGCTAGACGAGATGTACTTTGCTGAGCAGGAAAACCGCCCATTCCTGCTACAAGCAGAGCTGCAACAGGCTCAAAGACGCTATGAGAAGCAAATCAAAGAGGCTGACGAGTACGCGAAAGACCTGATCTCCTGCTTCCAGATCATCAGCAAGATTGTCTCAATCGAAGAGGGTCGGGACACAGGTGATTCGGCCACGAAGTTGGTAGCCGTGGGATCTTTGGAGGACATTCATCAGCCCATCTCATTCATCGAGACCAGTAGTGAGCTGTGGCAGATCTCCCAGCTGTGCGAAAACGCTGAAATCTATGCTGATTTGACGGATGAGCTGAGGGCCACACCTGCCATCGAGAAGCGCTCTCGCGCTTTGAATCACCTTCTGATGCGGGGCGGCTACGCACCTATTTTGATGGGAATGGATGATCGCCTCCAGCTTATTGCCGGGAATGCGATGATGAGGTCTATGGCTTTGACGCTGTCTCCCAATGACCGAATGGAGGGATTCCGTGAGGTTTCCAGCCTGCTTGAGGCAGGAGAAGGCCTACAGCTTCTACCAGCCGCTATGGAGCCGCTGGAGCGCCTCACGAAGCAACCGGTGGCGAAGCTATCCGATCTGATCACAACCACCTCAAAACACGTCCGGGAGGCCATCCGTGATCGATCCCCAGCTCATCTTTGAAGAATTGGTAAGCCAGGCCACCAAACAGCAAGCCAAGTCCCTGACGGTGCTGCATGGCGTCCTGGAGGCACATCAGAAAACGAAGAGTCGCAACTTCTCGATTGCCACGATTGCCAAGCTATCCGTTGCGGCTGGCGGGCCATCTGCCTCAACGATCCGCAACAGCGGAGGGTTTCGTTTCCGTCAGCTGATTGAGGCCTGGGCTGCAAGTGTGGGCACGGATAGGAGACTGCCTACGAAGTCCAAGGAACAGGGCATACCAAGCGACAACGAGCTGCTTCAACGTATTGACGATCCAGCTCTGCGTGCGGTGTTTACACAGGTTATGGCCGAGCGCCGTCGCTACTTGGCTGAACTCAACCTTCTGAAATCCCAGAAGGACATCGTTGTCGACCGCCGCCCAAATGTGGTCGAGATACCTCAAGAGAGGGAGTCAGTTCAGCTTTTGCCCTCATTGACAGGGGTTCTTAGTGACATGGAGATCACAGCCCTCAGAGCGGCGGTATCGGACGATTTCTTCGATAGGCAAGGCTGGATGGTGACCAGGGCGGGCCAGGTGAAAGGCGATTCAGGTGAGATCTATAAGCATGGGTACGTGCCTGCAATTCGGAAAATTCTGAAAGAAATCGAATGATCTGACACAGCTGCGTGGAGATGGCTTGTAGTACATAGACATAGTACATATACTAACCATCCCTCGCGGCTGTAGCCCCCATGGTTAATGGCCCACGATCATCTTAGTACAGTAGGTGATCTTATCTGTA